>NZ_DASVNN010000161.1:0-5520 GCF_036383835.1 Ramlibacter sp. | reverse complement strand
CTACGGGGGTCCTGTAGGCTGGGGTGCAACCCCAGCATCCCGTCCCTAGATCCCCAGCAGCTTCTTCGCCTCGCCCAGGTCCTTCATCGACTCGGCGTGCTTGCCCTCCTTGTGGTGCGCCTCGCCGCTCGCGCGCAGCTTGGTCACCTTCTCGGAATCCTCTTTCGACAGCTGCGGCTTGGTCGCCAGCTTGGCGTCGATGGCCTTCATCTCGTTCGGGCAGTTGTGGGCCCAGGCCGAAGAGGCCAGCACGGCGCCGGCGGCCAGCAGGAAGATTGCACGCATGAGGCTCTCCTCGCGGAATGAAGACTTCCAACTTAGCCGCTGCCGGGCGGACGCAGATTCGCGTTTTCCCGCAGCGGTAACAACGTGCCGCACATTTGACAGTAGCGCGCCTCGGGCCCGTGACCCGTGGCTCCGCAGTTTTCGCAGGCGCGCGCGAGCGTCGGCGCCCGCAGGTGGTGCCGCGCGGTCATTTCCGCCGTCACGATCCCCGTGGGCACGGCCAGCGTTCCCCAGCCGAGCAGCATGCAGCACGAAGCGATGAAGCGCCCGGCGTCCGTCTTGGGCGTGATGTCGCCGAAGCCCACGGTCGTGATGGTCGTGATCGCCCAGTACACCGAGGTCGGGATGTCGACGAATCCGTGCTCGGGCCCCTCCACCACGTACAGCAGCGTCCCGAGGATCAGCACCACCATCAGCACGGCCGACAGGAACACCAGGATCTTGCGCCGGCTGGCGGCCAGCGCCTCGCCGAGCATCTGGTATTCGACGATGTAGTCGGTGAGCTTGAAGATCCGGAAGATGCGCAGCAGCCGCAGGATCCGCACGTCGATCAGCGCGTGCGTTTCCGGGAACAGCAGGGCCAGGTAGGTCGGCAGGACCGAGAGCAGGTCCACGATGCCGAAGAAGCTCAGGGCATAGCGCAGCTGCCGCTTGACGCTGGCGAGCCGCGCGAGGTATTCGACCGTGAACAGGACGGTGAAGAACCACTCGGCGACGTCGAACAGGGTGCGGAAGCGCTGGTGCAGCGACGGCACGCTGTCGGCGACCACCACCGCCACGCTCACCAGGATGGCCGTGATGATCGCCTTGTCGAAGGCGCGCCCGGCCGGGGTCTCCGACTCGAAGATGACCTCGAACAGGCGCCGCCGCCAGGGCTCCTCCGGCTTGCCCAGGATCTCCGCTTCGCTGCCCGGCGTCATGCGTCGCGCCTCAGGCCGCCGGCCGGCGGAATTTCTCCCACGCCTGCGGTGTCGGCGTGGTGCCGGCGCCCGGCACCTGCGGCAGCCGGAAGAAGCCGTCCCGCACCTCGGCCGGATCGGTGAAGCAGTCCTTGATCCAGGGGATGTACTCCAGCACCTGCACCGCCGGGTGCGCGTAGGCGAGGTGCACGTGCACCTGGCTCATGTCGCCCGCATGCGGCGCCACCGGCAGCCGCCAGCCGTGGGCCGCCTCGCACACGCGCAGCACCTCGGTGAGGCCGGCCATGCGCGTCACGTCCGGCTGCACCCAGTGGATCGCCTGCTGGTGGAAGAACTCGGAAAAGGCGTCCTGCGTGTAGAGCTGCTCGCCCAGCGCCACCGGGATGCGCGTGGCGCGCGCGAGCTGCGCGTGGCCCTTGACGTCGTCGTACCAGAGCGGCTCCTCGAACCAGTACACGTCCTGTTCCTCCGCCCCGCGGCAAAAGCGCAGGCAGGTGGCCAGGTCCCACTTGCCGTTGCCGTCGACGGCCAGCGTGACGTCCGGCCCGATCGCCTCGCGGACCGCAGCGAGCCGGCGCAGGTCGCGCTCCACCGTGGAACCCACCTTGATCTTGATGCCGCTGAAGCCCTGCTCCACCGCGCGCCGGGCGCCTTCCACCAGCTTGTCGTCGGCGATGGAGAGCCAGCCGATGTCGGTGTTGTAGGCGCGGACGCGCTCGCGCACCGGCCCTCCCAGCAGCTTCCACAGCGGCACGTCCTCCGCCTTCGCCTTCAGGTCCCACAGCGCGACGTCGATCGCCGCCTGCGACAGCGTGGTGATGCCGGCACGGCCGATCCACTGCAGCGCCGGATTGCGCGCCAGCTTGTGCCACAGCTTCTGCACCTCGCGCGGATCCTCGCCCACCAGCAGCGGCGCGTGGCAGGTTTCGATGCAGCGCGTGATCAGCTGGTCGCCCGCAAGATGGGCATGCGTTCCAGTGAAGCCGTAGCCGGACAGCCCGGTGTCGGTGTCGATGCGGGCGCCGACCACGCCCCAGTGCGTGATGCTGTGGGTGCTGTCGGCGATCTGCGAGCCCGTCACGGGCACGTGCAGGATGAAAGGCTCGACGCGGGCGATCTTCATGGCGCTGTCTCCGGAATTCGTTGTGCCGCCATCCTAGCCGCAGCCGGGCTACAGGCGGTTGTGGATGGCCGTCGCCGCGATCGCTGCGTGCCCCGCCGCGACGGCGATCTGGTTCAGGTCCACCGCAACGTCTCCGGCCACGTACAGGCCTTCGATCGAGGTCTGCTGGTGCGCGTCGACTTCCAGCTGGCCGTCGTCGCGGGCGCGCGCGCCCAGCGCGGTGGCCAGGTCGCAGGCGTGCTCGAGGCCCAGCGCCGGGTAGAGCGTGTCGAACTCCAGCACCTCGCCGTTCTGCAGCTCGACCCGCACGCCGACGCCGTCGACGCCGCATTCGATGCGATGCGGCGGGCTTTCGGCGATGCGCACGCCCGCTTCCCGCAGCCGCGCCAGTTCGGCGGGATCGACTTCGTGCTGCGTGGCCATGGCCAGCCAGGTGAGTTCGCGCGCCCAGGTGGAGACGAACAGCGACTCGCGCAGCCCGTGCCCGGCGCGACCGAGCACGGCCACCCGCTGGCCCTGCGTTTCGTAACCGTCGCACACCGGGCAATAGCGCACCTGGCCCGCCTGCACCGCGGCCTCCATGCCGTCGATGTCCGGCTCGACGTCGCGCGCGCCGGTGGCGAGGATGACGAAGCGCGCGCGCCAGAGCCCGTCCGCGCTGCGCGCCTCGAAGGTGCCGTCGTCGCGTTTCCGCAGCTGCTCCACGCGCGTTCGCACCGTGCGCGTTCCGTACTTCTCCGCGTGCGCGCGCATGCGCTGCAGCAGCTCCCGGCCTTCGATGCCGTCGGGGAAACCGGGGACGTTGCGGGTGCGCGGGATGCACTGCAGGCGGCTGCCGTCGTCGTCCAGCACCAGCGCGCGGCGCTTGTAGCGGCCCATGTACACGGCGGCGGTGAGGCCTGCCGCGCCGCCGCCGACGATCAGGCAGTCGAGGAGTTCTTCTTTCATGCGTCCAGGTCGTCCATCAGCTCATCCGCCTGGCGGGCGGCTCCAGCGCCCACAGCAGCGCGATGGTTGCGAGGATGGGCAGGTTCTTGGTGACCGGTCCGTAGGGATGCAGCCAGTATTCGGGCAGGAAGAAGGTGACCAGCACGGTGTAGCCGGCGACGAGCGCCAGCTGCAACAGCCACACCGGCCGCCGCCAGCGCGCGGGGGCGGCCAGGGTCAGCACGCCGAGCAGCAAGTCGAGCAAGGCGGCGCCATACAGCGCGATGCTTGCAATCGCGCCATGCAAGCCGACGCGCGCCAGCAGCGCGTAGCTGTCCTGCACGGGGTAGAGCCCGAGGGACACGATCGCGGTCCAGATCCACATCAGCGCGAGCGCGACGCGCAGCACCGGCAGCCACAGGTCCAGCACCGCTTCGCGCCGCGCCGTCTCCCGCAGGGCCGGCGCGATGAAGTCGCCCGGAGGAAGCAGCGCGCGGCCCAGGAGCTGCGGAAGCGCGTTCTGCTGCGTGGCGTTGCCGGCCAGCAGCATGGCGGCGGTATCGCGGTCGAGCATGCTGCCGGGGACGTGGCCGGCGATGCTCGCGCCCAGCCGGAACCACGCTGCAGGCATGGGGACGATCCACTGCCGCCGCCGCTCGCCCATCGCCTGCCGCAGTTCGCCCAGGTACTCGCGCAGCTGCAACGGACGCGATCCGGCGAAGGCAAACGTTTCCACGCGCGGCGGCGGCGCTTCCACCAGCCGCACGATGCCGGCCACCACGTCGTCGAGGTGGACCGGCTGCACCGCCATGCGCCCGGCCGCCGGGAAGGGCAGCACCGGGGCGACCGCGAGCTTGTCGAAGAGCGCCGTGCTGCTGCCGCCCGGCCCGTACACCAGCGAAGGCTGCACGATCGCTCCGCGCAACGGCAGGCCACGCAGCACGTCGTCCGCGGCCTTCTTGCTGAGGTGGTAGCCCGTGTGCGCGGAGTCGTCGGCGCCGAGGGCCGACACCTGCACCACCGTGCCGACGCCGGCCGCGGCGCAGGCCCGGAACAATTCCGCCGGTGCTTCGGTATGCAGCGCGCGGAAGCTCTGTCGGCCCTGCTCGCGCAGGATGCCCACCGCGTTCACCACGGCGTCGACGCCGGCCAGCCGGGAGACCCACCAGTCCTGGCGCGGCACCGCGGCGAAGTCCGCCTGCACGGTGTCCTGCGCGCCCGCCGGCGGCCGCCGCAGCACGCGCAGCACCGTGTGCCCGCGCGCGCCCAGGGCCTGCGCGACAGCGCGGCCGATGAAGCCCGTGGCACCGGTCAGCAGGATGCGCATGTGGAGGCGAAAGCGGCCAGTCTAGGCGAGCCGCCGCGCGCGGTGGCTCGCATCGTTACCCTTTGAGAGCGTGGCCCCACGGCCCGTCCATGGTTACCTAGACTTGCGGGAATGACCACCTGGAAGCAAGCCCTGCGCGAAGGCGTCGTCTCCGGCACGTTCGCGGCCGTTTTCTCGGCGGCCTATCTCGCCTGGGCCGGCACGCGCCGCGGCGAACCGGCGGCGCCGCTGAACGCGGTGAGCCACTGGATCTTCGGCAACCAGGCGCTGCAGGAGGACGAGCCGAGCATGACGTACACCGCAACGGGCTACGTCACGCACCACCTCGCCTCGATCTTCTGGGCGACGCTGCACGCCAAGGCCTGGGGCGCGCGCGAGGAAGCGAAACGGCCACTGCCCGCGGTGGCCGGCGCGGTGACCGCCGCGGCGGTCGCGAGCTTCGTCGACTACCAGCTCACGCCCAAGCGCCTGACGCCGGGCTTCGAACACCGCCTGGGCAGGCCGGAGATGATCAACGTGTACGCGTGCTTCGCGCTGGGGATGGCGATCGGCAGCGTGTTGATGAAGAAGCGCTAGCGTCATCCCCGCGGAGGCGTGATGCAGGGCGTCTGGTGCGTCGCGCCAGGCGGCGCGCGCTCTGCCTGATCGAGCAAGTCATGATCGCTGTAGGGTGGGCAAGCTTTGCTTGCCCACCATGCGGCCCACGGTGAAACGGTGGGCAAGCGAGCTTGCCCACCCTACGCCAGGCCCCATGGCGGTGACGACAGCAACGGATCGATGCGCCACCGCCCTGCCCTGCTGCCAGCCCCCGTGCGGGCGGGGCCGGGGTCGCGCATGAAGGCATGGCGCCTGCGAGGACCGGGCAGGCGGCCCAGCGCGGCTACGAGAGCGAAGCGTATCGAGCCGTGCGTACGATTCTGACTCGCGACACCGGTGCC
>NZ_DASVNN010000160.1:0-38963 GCF_036383835.1 Ramlibacter sp. | reverse complement strand
GCGGTGTTCGGCCTGCTGTACCACCAGGAGCTGCAGCAGGCGCAGCACGTCGCCGTCGAGGCCTTGCGCGCGACCTTCATCAAGGCCTACTTCGCGCTGCTGCTGGTGGCCGGCATCGTCGCCTGGTGGCTGGTGCTCGCGCACAAGAGCCGGCAGGTGGCGCAGGAGGAATCCAACCGCCAGGCGCACCTGCTGATGCGCGAGATCGACTCGCACCGGCAGACCGACGAGGCGCTGCAGCAGGCCAGGCAGGTCGCCGAGCAGGCGCGCCACGCGGCGGAGCAGGCCAACCAGGCCAAGAGCCGCTACATCAGCGCGATCAGCCACGAGCTGCGCACGCCCCTCAACAGCATCCTCGGCTATGCACAGCTGATGGGAGAGGACGCGGCGATGCCGTCCCATCGCAAGCACGCGATCCACGTGATCCGGCGCGGCGGCGAGCACCTGCTGTCGCTGATCGAGGGCACGCTGGACATCGCCCGCATCGAATCGGGCAAGCTCACGCTGAGCGCCAGGCCGATGCGCTTCGCCGACTTCGTGCACGAGCTCGCCAGCCTGTTCGAGCTGCAGGCCGCCGCCAAGGGCCTCGCCTTCCGCTTCGAGACGCAGGGTGCGCTGCCGGAGGTGGTGCGCGCCGACGAGAAGCGCGTGCGCCAGATCCTCATCAACCTGCTGGGCAACGCGATCAAGTTCACCGCCACCGGTCACGTCGTGTTCCGCGTGCGGCATGCGCGCGAGATGGCGGTGGTGGAAGTGGAGGACACCGGCCCGGGGCTTCCGGACGAGGAACTCGCGCACGTCTTCGAACCGTTCGCGCGCGGCAGCAGCGCCGGCCATGCCGTGCCCGGCGCGGGCCTGGGCCTGACGATCGCCAAGATGCTGACCGACCTGATGGGGGGTGAGCTGGGGGCGCGCAGCACGCCGGGCAGCGGTTCCGTCTTCCGCGTGCGGCTATTCCTGCCCGAAGTGCACGCGGTGCTGCCGCCGCAGGCGGTGCCGCGCGTGCGGCACGGCTATGCCGGCGCGCGGCGCCGCATCCTGGTGGTGGACAACGAGGAGGCCGACCGCGAACTGCTGGTGGCGCTGCTGGAGCCGCTCGGCTTCGAGCTGCGCACCGCCGCGAGCGGTCACGACGCGCTCGACCTGGTGGCGGCCGGCGTGCAGCCCGATGCGATCCTGATGGACCTGGCCATGCCGGGCATCGACGGCTGGGAAACGATCCGCCGCATCCGGCGCCTGCAGCCCTTGCGCGCGAAGATCGCGGTGGTGTCGGCCAATGCGTTCGACAAGGGACTGGAGAACGACGCCGGCATCCGGCCGGAGGACTTCATCCTGAAGCCGGTGCGGCACGGCGAACTGCTGGACTGGCTGGAGCGGCAACTGGGGCTGCAATGGCTGGAGGCGCCCGCACCCGCGATGCCGCCGGCCGTGCCGGCGACGCTCCCGGCGGTCCGGCCGCGCGAGGACTTGCTCGCGCCGCTGCGGCACGCGGTGCAGCTCGGTTACTACCGCGGCATCCTGCAGCAGCTGGATGCCATCGACACGCAGCAGCCGGAATGCGCGGCTTTCACCGGCGCGCTGCGCGAGCTGGCGCGCCAGTTCCAGTTCGAGGCGATCGCGCGCGAGCTGGCGCGGCCGCAGTCCGAAGGAGCGATGCCATGAAGTCCATGCTGGACCGCACCGACAGCGACGTGGTGCTGGTGGTGGACGACGTGCCCGACAACCTGTCGGTGCTGCACGATGCGCTGGACGAGTCCGGCTACACGGTGCTGGTCGCCACCAGCGGCGAAGCGGCGCTGCAGCGCGCGGCGCAGGCGCTGCCCGACATCGTGCTGCTCGACGCGATGATGCCGGGCCTCGACGGCTTCGAGGTCGCCAGGCGGCTGAAGGCCGGTGCCGGCACGGCCCACATCCCGATCATCTTCATGACGGGGCTCACGGAAACCGAGCACCTGGTCGCGGCGCTGGAAGCCGGCGGCGTCGACTACGTGACCAAGCCGATCAAGCCGAAGGAAGTGCTCGCGCGCATGGGCGTGCACCTGCAGGGCGCGCGCCTCGCGCGCCAGACGCGCAACGCGCTCGACGCCTTCGGCTACGCGAGCATCGCGGTGCGTCCCGCCGACGGCCGCCTGATGTGGCAGACGCCGCTGGCCCGCGAGCTGCTGCACACGTACTACGGCACCAGCGCGCCGGACACGCCGCCCGCCATCCTCGACTGGCTGCGGCGCCACCTGAAGGAAGCGGAACGCCAGATCGAGCCGCCCCGCCTGTGCGCCGAGATCGGCGCGCGCCGCCTCTCGATCCGCCTGCACCGCCAGACCGGCGACGAGGACTGGCTGATCGTGATGCGCGAGGTGTCGGACGCCGCGATCATCGAGTCCATGAGCCTCGCCTTCAAGCTCACGGCGCGCGAGGCCGAGGTGCTGTACTGGGTGGTGAAGGGCAAGATCAACCGCGACATCGCCGACATCCTCGGATCGAGTCCCGCAACTGTGAAGAAACATCTCGAACGTGTCTTCGCGAAACTCGGCGTCGAAACGCGCACCGCGGCCGCCGGCATGGCGATGAACCGCATCCGGCAATTGCACCCGCAATTCGAGGGCTGAATTTCCGCCTGGCATGCCGGCGCTGCCAGCCATCCGGCCGTGCTTGCCGTTCGTGCGCACTCTCCGGCAGATTCCGGACGGGAGCACGCCATGCGAAAACCCGTCAACTACCTGTTCGTTGCGACGGCCGCCCTGGGCGGCTGTGCCCTGCCCATGGGTCCGCAATCCCGCGCGGACTTCGTGCAGGAGATGAAGGCCGGCACCTCGATCACCGGGATCGACGGCCACATCGCGCCCCGCCGCTTCGACCAGGTGGTCGGCGCCCTGCAGCGCAAGGCCGACGAGTGCCTCAACCTGAAGAAGCGCCGCGAGGAAGTGCACACGGCGCTGAAGATGGTGGGCAGCGGCCGCGCGGAGCTGACGATGCAGGTCGCCGGCGCATCCGCTCCCCTGCTGCGCAAGGTGCCCCGCGGCGGCGCCTATGTTCTTGCGGTGGATATCGAGCACGTGTCGCCGTCGATGACGCGCCTGACCTACTACGGCCCCGGCATCGAAGCCGGCCAGCAGGATTGGGTGGCGATCAAGGAATGGAGCGACGGCCAGGCCGCGCCCTGTCCGGTCTCCTGAGCGGCTAAGCTCTCGCCGGGTCCGGGCGACCGGCGGACGCCGGCTTGTCGATTCCGCGCCGTCCCGATCGTCATGGCAGCAGAGGGAACGTCCTCTCTGATCCACCAGGAGATAGCACATGAGCACCCCGACCGTCCGCCTGCACCGCGTGATCCGTTCCACTCCCGACCGGCTCTACCGCGCCTTCCTCGATCCGGCGGCGATGGCCAAGTGGCTGCCGCCGTTCGGCTTCACCGGCACCGTCCATCAGATGGACGCGAAAGTCGGCGGGCAGTGGCGCATGTCGTTCACCAACTTCACCAACGGCCACGGCCACTCCTTCGGCGGCACCTACCTGGAGCTGAAGCCCGGCGAGCGCCTGCGCTACACCAGCCGCTTCGACGATCCCAACCTGCCGGGGGAGATGACCACCACGGTGGTGCTGACGGCCACGCCGGTGGGGATCGAGATGCACGTCACGCAGGAGAACATCCCCGCGGTGATCCCGCTGGCTGCGTGCTACCTCGGATGGCAGGAGTCGCTGACGCAACTCGCGCAGCTGGTCGAGCCGGAAATCCGGGAGGGCTGATTCAGCCCACCGCCTTCGGCCCGCTCTCGAGTCCCGACAGTTCGATCAGTCCGCGCAGGATCGTCTCCGTCGCCGCGATCAGGTGCGGATGGCGGTCCTGGCCGACGTAGGTGCACTCGTGCACGATGAGGTCGCGATACAGCGTCGCGATCTCGAACAGCTCCCAGTCTTCCTGCCCGAAATGTTGCGCGCCGCGTTCGGCGCCGCGCAGCCGCAGCACTTCCTCCACGAGTTCCACCGGGCCGCTGGCGCGGTATTGCCGGTGCCGCATCTCCGCGGTGCTGGCGGGACGGCCGGAGGCGTGCACCACCAGCGAACGGGCGAGCGCTTCCACGGCCGACACGGCGGTCACGAGGCGCGTCGATCCCATTTCGCCGTGCGCGCTCGCCAGCCGCTGCTTGATCACGCGCAGGCGCGCCGCCGGCGTCGCGATCGCGTAGGCACGCAGCAGTTCCGCGGGGTGCTCCATCAGTTCGGCGTTCATGCGAGGCAGTCTAGGCGCGGGTGTCGCATCGCCGCGCGTACTCCGCCACGTTTTGCGGCAAACGTGCCGCAGGTGTGGCAGCGGCGTCACAGGGTTTGGTTACATCTGCGGTCTTTCCGTTGCGCGGCTACAGAATGTCCCCATGGCGGCGCCGCGAGGAGGACACAGCGGCCGCACGCTCACAACGACATGAGTGCAATGGAGGGCCGGCTTTACACCGTGGAGCGCACGCCGCGCGGCGTGCGCGTGACCATCCCTGCGCAACGCGAGTGGCTGGCGATCGCGTGGATCGGCGCGTGCGCGGTGATCTGGGGCGTGATCGAGATCGTCACCGCGCGCCAGTTGCTCGCGGGACGCGATCCGGAGGAGGGCGCCGCGGCCTTCCTCGTGATGTGGCTCGCGCTCTGGAGCACCGGCGGCATCATCCTGTTCTCCACGCTCGCATGGCACCTGGTGGGCCGCGAGGTGATCACGATCACCGACAGGAGCTGGACGTACCGCGCCGAAGCCTTCGGCCTGGGGCGCACGAAGGTCTACCACGCGATCGCGGTGAAGAACCTGCGCGCGCTGCCCTACGACCCGCCCCCGCTGTTCACCCAGCGTTCGTGGCCGCTGCCGCCCGTGCTCGGCGGCGGGCAGGGACCGCTCGCGTTCGACTACGGCTCGCGCATCGTGCGCTTCGGGCCTTCGCTCGACACGTCGCAGGCCATGCGGCTGGTGCGCGCACTGGAGGACGCGTGAAGCCGCGCCGTTTCACCGCGCGTTGCGCGACGGCTGCGCTCTGCCTGCTGCTGTCGGCCTGCGTGCTCGTGCCGAGGACGCAAGAGACCTGGGATCCCGAGTGCCGCACCATCGCCAGGAGCATGACGCTGCAGCCTGTGCAGATCGCCTCCTTCGGTGGCTGCTACAACGAGGGGTGCGCGGCGCTGCTGGTGGTGGCCGGCGCCACGACCGCGGTCAGCGCGGTCGTGTCCGGCAGCATCGCCGTGGTCGGCAACGCCGTCTACTGGCTGGAGAAACAAGGGCGCTGCCAGCGCGCCTAGGCCCGCGCGGCGATCTGCACGCACAGGTCGAAGGCGTGCTGCAGGCCGTCGATGCGGGCGATGCCCTTGCCGGCGATGTCGAACGCGCTGCCGCTGGCCGACGTCGCCACCGGCACCGGCAGGCCGCCGTGCAGCGTGACGCCGCGCTCGAATCCCATCAGCTTCATCGCGATCTGGCCCTGGTCGTGGTACATCGACACGACCGCGTCGAAGTCGCCGCGGCGCGCCGCGATGAACACCGTGTCGGGCGACCACGGGCCGCTCGCGTCCAGGCCGTCGCGCTTGAGCCGCTCCACCGCCGGCGCGATCACCTCGATCTCCTCCAGGCCGATCGAGCCGCCGTCGCCGGCGTGCGGGTTGAGGCCCGACACCGCGATGCGGGGACGCGCGATGCCGGCGCTGCGCAGCGCCTTGTCGATGATGTGCACCGCCTCGCCCACGCTTTCCTGCGTGATGAGGTCCGCCACTTCGCGCAGCGGCACGTGCGAAGTCACGCGCGAGGTCCACAGCTGGTCGGTGATGTTGAACTCGCAGGTGAAGCCCGGCACCTCGAAGCGCTGCTGCATGAAGCGCAGCTCGTCTTCCTCGTCCATGCCGGCCAGGCGCAGGGAATGCTTGTTCAACGGGGCGAACAGGATGCCCTGCACCGCGCCATGCTTCGCCAGCTCGGTGGCGACGGTGAGGGCCTGCAGCACGGCCTGTCCGGCCGGCACGCTGCACTCGCCCAGCTTCGCGAAACCCGCCGGCTCCGGTTGCACCAGGTGCGTGATGCGGCCGGCCTCGAAGCGCAGCGGGTCGCCCGGACGCAGCGCGATCACGTCCAGCTTGGTGCCGGCGATCTTCTCGCCGGCAGCCAGCACCGACGGCGGCGCGATCAGCAGCAGTTCGGCCGCATCGCGGTTCTCCGCGCGCGCCAGCAGTTTCACGCCCATCTCGGGGCCGACGCCCGCAGGGTCGCCCAGCAGCACCGCGAGGCGCGGCTTCTTCGTCATGCTCACATCCCCTCCGCCTTGATGTTGGCGTCCTTCACCAGCTTGCGGAAGCGGTCGAACTCCTGCTTGTTCATGTCGGCGAACTGGTCGCCCGTGAGCGTGCCCACGTCGCCGCCCATGCCCTTGATGCGAGCCTGCACGTCGGGCAGCTTCAGCACCTTCACCAGTTCGGCGGTGAGCTGCTCCACCACCGGCTTGGGCGTGTTGCCGGTGACGAAGAGGCCGTACCAGGTGGCGACGTCGACGCCCTTCACGCCGGCTTCGGACATGGTGGGCACGTCCGGCATCTCGGCGGAGCGGCGTTCGGACATCACTGCGAGCGCGCGGAACTTGCCGGCCTTGATCTGGCCCATGGCGGAGGACGTGGAGTCGAACATCATCGTGACGTCGCCGCCGATGATGTCCACGTGCGCCTGCGCGCTGCCCTTGTAGGGAATGTGGATCGCCTTGGTGCCGGTGGCCAGGTTGAAGGCCTCGCCGGCGATGTGCTGCGTGCTGCCGATGCCGGAGGAGGCGTACTTCAGCGCGCCGGGGTTCTGCGCCATCGCGGCCGCGACGTCCTTGACCGACTTGTAGGGCGAGTTGGCCGAGACCACCAGCACGTTGGGCATCACGGCCACCAGGCCGATCGGCTGCAGGTCCTTCAGCGGGTCGAACTTCAGCTTCAGAAGGTGCGGCGCGATCGCCTGCGCCGTATTGGTGGCCAGCAGCAGCGTGTAGCCGTCGGCGGGCGCCTTGGCCGTGATCTCGGCGGCGATGGTGTTGGACGCGCCGGGGCGGTTCTCGATCACCACGGACTGCTTGAAGTCGGCCGCGAGCTTCTCGCCCAGCATGCGCGCCAGGATGTCGGTGCCGCCGCCGGGCGAGGCTCCGACCAGGATGCGCAGCGGCTTGTCGGGCCACGCCTGGGCCAGGGCGGGCGTGCCCGCGGCGGCGGTCAGCGCGAAGGCCGCGAGCGACAGGGCGGCGCGGCGGCGGGAGAAAGTCTGCATGGATGTCTCCTTGGGTGCGTGCCGGTCGTTCCGCCGGCCTCCGGCGCAGGGTAAGGGTCACAGCCCATTCCGTGCCAATGAAATTCCCGGAACAATCCATATAGCTTCGTATATCGCTCCCTTGGCCAAAGCCCTTTCCGACGCCGCCCTCCTGATGCGCCTGCGCACCCGGCAACTGCTGCTGCTGGAAGCGATCGGCCGCGAGCGCAACCTCGGCCGGGCCGCTGCGGCGCTCGGCATGAGCCAGCCCGCGGCGACCAAGCTGCTGCAGCAGGCGGAGGAGGCGCTGGGGGTGAGTCTCTTCACGCGGCTGGCGCGCGGCATGGAGCCCACGCCTACCGGCGAGGTGCTGATCCGCTTCGCGCGGCAGTCGCTGGTGGATTTCGGTTTCGCCCGCGCCCAGATGTCGGCGCTGCGATCGGGCCTGCACGGGCGCCTGCGCCTGGGCAGCGTGCCGGGCGCGCTGCCGGAACTGCTGGCGCCGGCACTGGCGGAATACAAGCGCCAGCATCCGCGCGTGGCAGTCTCGTTGCTGGTGGAAACCAGCGACGTGATGCTGGACCTGCTGGAGCGCGGCGAGGTCGACCTGGTGCTGGGGCGACCGACCGAGGGTCACTCGGACGAGGAACTGGAGATCCGGCCGCTGCTGGGCGAAGCGCAGGTCGCCGTCGTGCGCAGCGGCCATCCGCTGCTGAAGAAGGCGAAGCCCGTGCTTGAAGACCTGGTGCGCTGGCCCTGGATCCTGCAGCCGCCCGGCTCGCCGCAGCGCAGCCGCTTCGAGGCGGCGCTGCGCGAGGCGGGACTGCACGCGCGTCTCGACATCACCGAGACCGCGTCCACCGTCGCCACCACCGTGCTGCTGGAAGCCAGCGACATGGCGGCGATCATGCCGGCCTCATTGGCGGCGCACTATGCGCGGCTGGGCGTGCTGCAGGTGGTGCCCATGGAGTTGCCGCTGCAGGTGCCGTCGATCCACCTGGTGACGCGCAGGCATCGGGAGCTGTCGCCGGCGGCGGAGAGTTTCGTGGAGGTGCTGCAAGCCGTCGTTCCCGCGGAGGCGGGAATCCACGGCATCGAGAGCAGGGCGGGACGCCCTGGGTCCCCGCCTGCGCGGGGATGACGAGGGGACTTCAGGTCGTCCGCGTAAACCGCGACCGCGCCGCCGCAAGGCGATCGCCGGTGCGGTGCCGGGTGAGCAGGTACCCCGCCGTCAGCAGCGCACTCCCCGCCGCGAGGACGGTGCCGGTGCTCATCGAGCGCGCGAAGCTGCTCGCCAGCTCCGTCGCACGCGGACCCGCCAGTTCCAGCCGGCGCTTGGTCATGCGCGCGCCCAGCTCGTGCAGCTGGTCGGGGATCAGCCGTTCGGCCGCCGGCAGCAGCATCGTTTCCTCGTCGGCCACGTGGTGCATCACGTGCCGCATCAGCTCGAAGAAGGTGTCGTCGAAGGCCGGGTCGTTCACCGGCATGTTGCGCAGGCGGGAGATCAGGCCGCGCATCTCGTCGTGCTCGGGCGTGCTCTTGCGCAGGATTTCGTTGTCCGCCACGACCCGCATCGCCGGATAGAAGATTTCCTCTTCCAGCTGGGTGTGGATCTCGAGGGCGAGGCAGACGTTGTCGACGATGCCCTTCTTCAGCCGCGGCGACGAGCCGATCTCGTACTGGTGGAACGCCGTGAGCACGTGCGTGTGGTCCAGCCGGATCATGTTGGCGATGCTCGGCGAGAACTGGGACAGCATGGATGTCATGGGCGAAGGCCTCCGCGAGATGGCAATGCAGTGTCCCGATTGGAGCCTCGCGGCGCATCCCCCATGTGTCGGACGGTGACGCCGGGGGCTGTCGGCCGGGCCGATGAAATGGCCGGGCTGTACGCCATGTGTCGTATGGCCCGGCAGGGGGCCCCTTCCTACGATGGCTCCGTTCCCCACCTCACCTGGAGTCACACATGCAACGTCGTTTCACCCTCAAGGCGCTCACCGCCGCCGTCGCGCTCGCGAGCACGGCCGGTGCGGCCTTCGCGCAGTCCAAGGACACCATCAAGGTCGGCATCCTGCACAGCCTGTCGGGCACGATGGCGATCTCCGAGACCGTGCTGAAGGACACCGCCCTGATGGCGATCGAGGAGATCAACGCCAAGGGCGGCGTGCTCGGCAAGAAGCTCGAGCCGGTGGTCGTCGACCCCGCTTCCAACTGGCCGCTGTTCGCCGAGAAGACCAAGCAGCTGCTGACGCAGGACAAGGTCGCGGTGATCTTCGGCTGCTGGACGTCGGTCAGCCGCAAGTCGGTGCTGCCGGTGGTCGAGGAGCTCAACGGCCTGCTCTTCTATCCCGTGCAGTACGAAGGCGAGGAGCTCTCCAAGAACGTGTTCTATACCGGCGCGGCGCCCAACCAGCAGGCGATCCCGGCGGTCGAGTACCTGATGTCCAAGGACGGCGGCGGCGCCAAGCGCTTCGTGCTGCTGGGCACCGACTACGTCTATCCGCGCACCACCAACAAGATCCTGCGCTCCTTCCTGAAGTCCAAGGGCGTCGCTGAAGGCGACATCATGGAGGAGTACACCCCCTTCGGCCACAGCGACTACCAGACCATCATCGCCAAGGTGAAGAAGTTCGCCGGCGAGGGCAAGAAGACGGCGGTGATCTCCACCATCAACGGCGACTCCAACGTGCCCTTCTACAAGGAGCTGGGCAATGCCGGCCTGAAGGCCAAGGACGTCCCGGTGGTCGCCTTCTCGGTGGGCGAGGAGGAACTGCGCGGCGTCGACACCAAGCCGCTGGTGGGCCACCTGGCCGCCTGGAACTACTTCATGTCGGTGAAGAACGGCAGCAACGACGAGTTCACCAAGAAGTGGTCGTCCTATGCCAAGACCAAGGGCATCGCCGGCCACAAGGACAAGCCGCTGACCAACGACCCGATGGAAGCCACCTACATCGGCGTCTACATGTGGAAGCAGGCCGTGGAGAAGGCCAAGAGCACGGACGTCGACAAGGTCATCGCCGCGATGGGCGGCCAGACCTTCAAGGCGCCGTCGGGCTTCGTCGCCAAGATGGACGAGAAGAACCACCACCTGCACAAGCCGGTGTTCATCGGCGAAGTGAAGGCCGACGGCCAGTTCAACGTGGTGTGGAAGACCCCCGGCCCGGTGAAGGCCAAGCCCTGGTCGCCCTTCATCGACGGCAACGACAAGAAGAAGGACGAGCCGGACGGCAAGTCGAAGCTGTAAGACAAGGCTTTGTCATTGCGGGCTTGACCCGCAATCCAGGCGGCGGCTGCATGACCGCCGTCTGGATCCCGGGTCGAGCCCGGGATGACAAGCATCTTCGGTTCCTCCGATGTTCAAACGACTCCTCCTGCTGCTCGCGCTGCTGGCAGCCGGCGCCTCCCACGCCCTCACGCCCCAAGAAGCCCGCGCCCTCGCCCTCGGCGACTCCGACGCGCGCATCGAGTCCCTCAACAAGGCCGTCGCGGCCGCCGACGACAGGACCGCCGCCTTCCTCCAGGCGCTGGCCGATGACGCCGTGAAGTTCGCGGGCGACAAGGTCTTCGTCGTGAAGGACGGCAAAGGCTTCGACCCGGTCACGGGCGCCGAAGCCGCGCTGCCGGACGGCGCCGAGGACGTGATCAACAACAACCGCATGCGCGGCGAACTGGACACCGCCCTGGCGGCGCTGAAGCTGTTCTCGAAGGACGCCAAGCTGCGTGCCGCCGCCGTCGCCGAACTGCAGAAGGAGCCCGACGAAGCCAAGCTGCCGCTGATCGAGAAGGCCTATGCCGCGGAACAGGTGGCATCGATCAAGGAGCAGCTCGCGCTGGTGCGCGCCGCGGCCCTCCTGGGCAGCAGCGACAGGGCGCGCCGGCTCGAAGCCGCGCAGATGCTGTCGGCGAGCCGCAGTCCCGCCACGCGCGGCCTGCTGCTGCAAAGGCTCAAGGACGAGAGCGACGCGGAAGTGAAGGGCGCGTTGCAGGCCTCGATCCGCAACCTCGAAGGCTCGCTAGTGTGGGGCGAGCGTGCCGCCGCCGTGTTCTCCGGCATCAGCCTGGGCTCGATCCTCCTGCTGGTGGCGCTGGGCCTGGCGATCACCTACGGCCTGATGGGCGTGATCAACATGGCGCACGGCGAGCTGATGATGATCGGCGCCTACGCCACGTATGTCGTGCAGGGCGTGTTCCAGAAATACCTGCCCGGCGCCTTCGACTGGTATCTGCTGGCCGCCGTGCCGGTGTCCTTCGCCGCCTCGGCGCTGATGGGCGCCATCCTGGAGCGCGGCGTGATCCGCTTCCTCTACGGCCGGCCGCTGGAGACGCTGCTCGCCACCTGGGGCATCAGCCTGGTGCTGATGCAGCTGGTCCGCTCGGTCTTCGGCGCGCAGAACGTCGGCGTCGAGAACCCCAGCTGGATGAGCGGCGGCGTGCAGTTGCTGGGGAACCTGCAGCTGCCGTGGAACCGCCTCGTGATCGTCGGCTTCGCCTTCGCCGTCCTGTTCGGCATGGCCTTCCTGATCTCGCGCACTCGGCTCGGCCTGTTCGTGCGCGGCGTCACGCAGAACCGGCCGATCGCCTCCTGCATGGGCGTGAACACGGCGCGCGTGGACACCTACGCCTTCGCGCTCGGCTCCGGCATCGCGGGACTCGCGGGTTGTGCCCTGAGCCAGATCGGCAACGTCGGCCCGGACCTCGGGCAGGCGTACATCGTCGACTCCTTCATGGTGGTGGTGCTGGGCGGCGTGGGACAGCTCGCGGGCACGGTGTACGCCGCGCTGGGTCTCGGCATCCTCAACAAGTTCATCGAGGGCTGGGCCGGCGCGGTGCTGGCCAAGATCACGGTGCTGGTGCTGATCGTGGTGTTCATCCAGAAGCGGCCGCAGGGGTTGTTCGCGGTGAAGGGAAGGAGTGCGGAAGCATGAGTGCGGTTGTTCCCGAAGGCTCCTTCTCCCGCTTGCGGGAGAAGGCGGGGGATGAGGGACATGTTCGCGCCGACCCTCACCCCAACCCTCTCCCGCAAGCGGGAGAGGGAGTCAAGCTTCCCCCTGCTGCCAAGCTGCTCACGCGAAGCGGCTGGACCGCCTTCCTCGTCGCATTGATTGCAGTGTGTGCGATCGCCCCGCTCCTCAACCTCGTCGTCCCCGCCTCCAGCGCCTTCCACCTGAGCGACTACGCCGTCGCCCTGGTCGGCAAGATCATGTGCTACGCCATCTGCGCGCTGGCGATGGACCTGATCTGGGGCTACACCGGCATCCTGTCGCTGGGACACGGCCTGTTCTTCGCGCTCGGCGGCTATGCGATGGGCATGTACCTGATGCGGCAGATCGGCCGCGACGGCAACTACAGGAGCGACCTGCCGGACTTCATGGTGTTCCTGGACTGGAAGGCGCTGCCCTGGCACTGGAGCTTTTCGGACAGCTTCCTCGCCACGCTGTTCGTGATCGTCGCCGTGCCCGGCATCGTCGCCTTCGTGTTCGGCTACTTCGCCTTCCGCTCGCGCATCAAGGGCGTGTACTTCTCGATCATCACGCAGGCCCTGACCTTCGCGGCCATGCTGCTGTTCTTCCGCAACGAGACCGGCTTCGGCGGCAACAACGGCTTCACCGACTTCAAGCGCATCGCCGGCATCGCGATCGCCACGCCGCAGACGCGCATGGTGCTGTTCGTGCTCACGGGCGTGACGCTGCTCGGCTTCTTCCTGTTCGCGCGCTGGCTGGTGACGAGCAAGTTCGGCCGCGTGCTGCAGGCGATCCGCGATGCCGAATCGCGCGCCATGTTCTGCGGCTACAACCCCATCGGCTACAAGCTGACCATCTGGACGATCAGCGCCGTGATGTGCGGTGTCGCCGGCGCGCTGTACGTGCCGCAGGTCGGCATCATCAACCCGGGCGAGATGAGTCCGGCCAACTCGATCGAGATCGCGATCTGGGCCGCGGTGGGCGGCCGTGCGACGCTGGTGGGCCCGGTGGTCGGCGCCTTCCTGGTCAACGGCGCCAAGAGCTGGCTCACGGTGGCTGCACCGGAATACTGGCTGTACTTCCTGGGCGCCCTGTTCATCGTCGTCACGCTGTTCCTGCCGCAGGGCGTGGTGGGTCTCGCGAAGAAGCTGGGGAGGAAGGCCGCATGACGCCCGACCTGATGGACGAAGGCGCGCGCCGCGCCTCGGCGTACGTGCAGCTGGCCGCGCGCGGCAAGACGGAGTCGGGCGGCCGCGCCGCCGGCTTCGCGCGGCCGGTGGTGCCGGGCGACGTCGACATCACGCACGGCCGCATCCTGTACCTGGAGGACGTCGGCGTCAGCTTCGACGGCTTCAAGGCGATCGACAAGCTCTCGCTGGACATCGCGCCGGGCGAGCTGCGCTGCATCATCGGCCCCAACGGCGCCGGCAAGACGACGATGATGGACATCATCACCGGCAAGACGCGGCCGGACTCCGGCACCGTCTTCTTCGGCAGCACCATCGACCTGCTGCGCTACAAGGAAGCCGAGATCGCCCAGATGGGCATCGGCCGCAAGTTCCAGAAGCCCTCCGTGTTCGAGCAGCTCACGGTGGTGGAGAACCTGGAGCTGGCGCTGAAGACCGACAAGGGCGTGACGGCGTCGATGTTCTTCCGGGTCGATTCCGCGCAGTCGGACCGGCTCGCCGAGGTGATGCGCACCATCCACCTCGCGGAAAGCGGCGACCGGCTGGCCGGGACCTTGAGCCACGGCCAGAAGCAATGGCTGGAGATCGGCATGCTGCTGATGCAGGACCCGAAGCTGCTGCTGCTCGACGAACCGGTGGCCGGCATGACCGACGAGGAAACCGCGCGCACCGCGGACCTGTTCCTGTCGCTGAAGGGCCAGCACTCGCTGATGGTGGTGGAGCACGACATGGGCTTCATCCGGGCGATCTCCGAAAAGGTGACCGTGCTGCACGAGGGCTCGGTGCTGGCGGAAGGGACGCTGGAGCAGGTGCAGGGGGACGAGCGCGTGATCGAGGTTTACCTTGGGCGCTGAACCCCGTCATTCCCGCGGAGGCGGGAACCCAGGGCATTGCAACCAGGGCGCAAGCCCTGGATCCCCGCCTTCGCGGGGATGACGGAGTACGGACATGCTCTCCATCCACAACGTCAACCAGTACTACGGCGGCTCGCACATCCTGCGCGACGTGAGCCTCGAGGCGAAACAGGGCCAGGTCACCGTGATCCTGGGGCGCAACGGCGTCGGCAAGACCACGCTGCTGAAATCCTTGATGGGCCTGGTGCCGATCAAGACCGGCAGCATCGTCCTCGACGGCCAGGCCATCCAGCAGCGCACGCCCTACGAACGCGCCCGCGCCGGCATCGGCTTCGTGCCGCAGGGCCGCGAGATCTTCGCGCGGCTGTCGGTGGAGGAGAACCTGCGCATGGGGCTCGCCACGCAGAAGGCCGGCACCCCCATCCCGCAGGAGCTGTTCGAGCTGTTCCCGGTGTTGAAGCAGATGCTGCACCGGCGCGGCGGCGACCTCTCCGGCGGCCAGCAGCAGCAGCTCGCGATCGCGCGCGCCCTGGCGGCCAGGCCCAAGCTGCTGGTGCTGGACGAGCCGACCGAAGGCATCCAGCCGAGCATCATCAAGGACATCGGCCGCGTGATCCGCAGGCTCGCGGACCGCGGCGACATGGCGATCCTGCTGGTGGAGCAGTACTACGACTTCGCGCGCGAGCTGGCCGATGCCTATGCGGTGATGGAGCGCGGCGAAGTAGTGGCGCGCGGCCTGGGCAAGGACATGGAAGCGAACGGCGTCCGGCAGCTCGTAGCAATCTGAAAAGGTCCGGTCGCGGCCGGAGCTCTCCTACCGGCGCCGCCGCAGCTGCCCGGCATTCGGCGCGCGGCGATCTCCCTAGTCTGGAGACAGGCTAACCAGGAGAACTCAAATGGCCATCATCCTCTGGCTTCTCGGCGTCCCTCTCGCCATCGTGCTGCTGCTGATGCTGTTCGGCGTGATCTGACGTCAGCGCCTCTCGCGCGGCACTTCGCGTTCGGGAAGCTCGGTCTGGCGCCGGAGCTCCTCGGTCTGCCGGATCGTGCGGCTGGAAGCGTCGCCCGTGTTGCCGCCTTCGAATTCCTTCGCCGTCGCGGGACCGATCTCCGCTTCCTGGTTGGTGTAGGGCTGCCGGCCCGCGCCGCCATCCCAGCTCACTTCGTTGCGGTAACCGTGCTGCGCGTGGCCCTCGTTCTTGCGTTCGCTCTCGTTCATCGCGTTCTCCAAATGGATGGCCCGCCCAAGGGTGAGACCTTGCGGCGGGCCAGTGTGTAGGACGCTGCCGCCGATGCGGCAGGCGTGGCTTCGTAGGCTGGGGTGCAACCCCAGCACTCCAAGCGTCAGCGGTTCCCCAGCGTGCGAGTCGCGGGCGTCTCGACTTCGCGCAGCAGGCCGCCACCGGCCACGCTGCCCTCGATCTCGCCCATGCCGGCGATGCGCGCGCGGCAGGCGGCGCGGTCGTCGGTGGTCATGTGCACGTCGCACCGGGACGAGGCGTGCTCTTCATGGGCGCCGTAGGTCTCGAGGCGGCCGCGCTGCTTCTCGGCCGAGGCGTTGCGCGCTTCCTTCAGGCAGTCCGCGCGGCTCTGCTGCGTGTGGCCGCTCATGCAGGCCTGCACTTCGGAGCGGAAGCTGCCGCTGTTGTCGATGCCGGCCGCGCCGGGGAAGCTCTTGTCCGTCGCGACCTGGGCGGTCGCGGCGCCCATGGCCAGCAAGGCGGCGGCGCCGAAGGACAGCATGCACTTGAGGGATCGGTCCGTCTTTTTCATGGGGAACTCCTTGCATTCGTTCGATGCAGGTAGTCTGGATGCCGGACCGTCCCCGGGCTGCCGGAGAGGCGGCGCACCTCCGGGCGTCTGCCGTCCCGCGCGACAGTAGGACAAGTCTCGCGCGGGTCAGATGATCCAGCCGCGGGGCTCGGCGGCGGGAAGATTCCACGCCAGCGGCCGCCAGGCGCGGCGCACGGCCTTCAGCAGGTCGAGCGCGGGTTCCACCAGCGGCGCCAGCACGCGCACGACCACCACGCGCGGGCCGGGGGCGGTGGCGCCGGCGCTGCGGGCGAGCGGATGGGCCTCGATCGCGGCCCGGGCCGCGTCGAGCAAGGCGTCGCGCCGCTGGCGCGGCAGGTCATTGCCGGTCACGAAGAAGAGGCTGGCGAGGCAGCGGTGCCCGGCCAGGCCCAGCGGTCCGTCCATCAGCAGTGCATCTTCGGCGGCGATGCGTCCGCGCTCGAGCCACGCGCCGGGCACTTCCAGGTGCTGCAGCACGCTGCCGCGGGCGAAGGGTTGTCCCGCCCGGGGCAGACCCAGCGCGGCGACGTCCCAGCCGAGCAGCTCGCCCTGCACGTCCATCACCAGCCGGTTCCCGGCGCGACAGCCGCTGTAATACAGGGCTTCCAGCGGCAGCCACTCGAGCCGCGCGCCGGCGTCCACCTGCACGCGCACGTCCTGCACCGCGTCCGCGCCTTCGCTGCGATAGAAGCGCGAAGCACCGGGCGTGGTGACGAGGCCGTGGCTGCCCTCCGCCGCATTCACCCGCAATTCCAGCGTGTCGCCGCCCACCAGGCCGCCGGGCGGATGCACCAGCACGTTGTGGCAGACGCCGCTGCCTTCCGGCCAGATGCTTTGCAGGATGCGCAGCGGCCCGTCGTGCGCGAAGCGGGCGACCGTGCGGCCGCCTTCGCGCGTGTAATCCAGCCGCAGGGCGGCATGCCAGGTCATTGCGCCTGCGACCCCCGGTGCGCCCAGCCGGTCGTGTGCTTCTCGATCGCGCTGAACAGTTCGTACATCGCCATCGCCATCGCGCTGATCGTCACCAGGCCGGCGAAGGCGAGCGGCATGCGCTGCTGGCTGCCCGCGGACTGGATCAGGTTGCCGATGCCGCTGTCGCCCGCCGTCATCTCCGCCAGCACGGTGCCGACGAAAGCCAGCGTGATCGCGATCTTCAGCGAGCCGTAGAAGTAGGGCATGGCGCGGGGCAGGCCCACCTTCACCAGCACGTCCCAGCGCTTCGCGCCGAGCACGCGCAGCACGTCTTCCAGTTCCGGCTCCAGCGTGGCGAGGCCGGTGGCGATGTTCACCATGATCGGGAAGAAGGAGATCAGGAAGGCGGTGAGGATGCCCGGCCCGATGCCGATGCCGAACCACACGACCAGGATCGGCACGATCGCCGCTTTCGGCACGGCGTTGAAGCCCACCATCAGCGGATACACCGCCGCGTAGGCGAGGCGCGAGGACCCGATCAGGAAACCGAGCAGCACGCCGACGGCGATGGCGAGGCCGAAGCCCACCATCGTCACCCAGAAGGTGTCCCAGGCCGCCGCCAGCAGCGGACCCTTGAACGCGGCGAACTGGAGCGCGATCTGCGCGGGGCTCGGGAAGATGAATTCGGGGACCTGGAAGGCGGTCACGCCGACCTGCCACGCCAGCACCAATGCCGCTGCCAGCAGGATCGGCGCCCAGCGATCGACATGGCGGTTCGGCTTCATGCCGCCGTCTCCGCACCGGTCTTGCGGATCGCGCCGATGTGCCCGCGCAGATCATGGACGATGTCCGTGAATTCCTTCGTGTACGTGATCTCCAGGTCGCGCGGGCGCGGCAGGTCGATCTCGCGCCGCACCACGAAGCGGCCGGGACTGCGGCTCATGACGTACACGGTGTCCGCGAGGAACACCGACTCGCGCAGGTCGTGCGTGACCAGGACGACGTTGAAGCGCTGCTCGGTCCACAGGTCGCGCAGCGTGCACCACAGCTCCTCGCGCGTGAAGGCGTCGAGCGCGCCGAAGGGCTCGTCGAGCAGCAGCATCTTGGGCTCGTGGATCAGCGCGCGGCAGATGCTCGCGCGCTGCTGCATGCCGCCCGAGAGCTGCCAGGGAAACTTGTCCTCGTAGCCGCCCAGGCCCACCTTGCGCAGCAGGGCGCGGGCGCGCTCCTCGTATTCCTTGCGCTTGGCCTTGAAGTGGCTCCGGTACGGCTCCACGATCTCCAGGGGCAGCAGCACGTTGCCGACCGTCGTGCGCCAGGGCAGCAGCGACGGCGCCTGGAAGGCCATGCCGGAGATCTTCAGCGGCCCCGTGACCGCCTGGCCGTCGATGCGGATGCGTCCGCGCGAAGGCGGCCGCAAGCCCGTGGCGAGCTTCATGAAGGTGGACTTGCCGCAGCCCGAGGGGCCGACGATGGCGATGAACTCGCCCCGGCCCACCTGCAGGTCGATCGCCTCCACGGCGAACTGCCCCGCGCGGAGCAGTTCGTCGTCATACGCGAGCCAGACGTCCTGGAAGTCGATGAAGGCTGGCGTGCCTTCCGTCATTTCTTCGGCGGCAGGATGTTGAGGTCGGCCTTCGCCGGCAGCAGGTTGCCGTTCCACACGTCTTCCACCTTCACCCGCGTCCTGGTGTTGAACGCGTCGGACACCTGCGACGCCATCAGCGAGAGGCGGCTCGGGTTCACCACGCCGAAGCCTTCGGCGCGCGCGTCGGGGCTGGCGATCACGGAGTCGATCGCCATGCGCAGGCGGCGCTTTTCCAGCGTTTCGTCGATGATGCCGTCGCGTGCCTTCACGTACTGGATCGCGGCATCGGGGTTCGCCATCACTTCCTTCGCGCCCCTGGCGAAGGCGCCCAGGAAGGACTTCACCGCGTTCGGGTTCTCGCGGATCAGTTTGGGCGAGGCGATGATCACGTTGCCGTACAGCTTCACGCCGTGCTCGGAGTAGGGCAGCGTCACCACGTCCTGCAGCTTCACGCCGCGCGCCTCCAGGTTCAGCAACGAGGTGAAGGAGAAGCCGGTGATGGCGTCGATGTCGCCGCGCGCCAGCATGGTCTCGCGCAGCGGCGGGTCCATCGACACCCAGGTCACGTTGCCGATGCCATTGGCCTTCTGGAAGATCGGGAAGCCGCGCCGGCCGGCGTCGAACACGGGCGCGCCCAGCTTCTTGCCGGCGAGGTCGCCGGGCGACTTGATGCCGGACTTCTTCAGCGCCATCACCGCCGCCGGCGTGTTGTTGTAGACCATCATCACGGCCACCGGCTTGTTCGGCGCGTCCGGGTTGTTGGCGTGGAATTCCATCAGCGCCGCCAGGTCGGCGAAGCCCATGTCGTAGGTGCCGCTGGCCACGCGCTGCACCGCCGCGCCGGAGCCGGTGCCGGCGTCCACCGTCACGTCGAGTTTCGCGTCCCTGAAGTAGCCCTTGGCCACCGGCTGCAGGAACAGCGCCGCCGGGCCTTCGAAGCGCCAGTCCAGCTGGAACTTGATCGGCGTACCCTGGGCCTGCGCGGCGCCGAACGCGGCAGCCAGCGCGAGGCCGGCGACGGACTGCAGAAACACCCTCTTGTTCATGAATCAGGCTCCGGAATGCGTGGATTGAAGATGCCAGGCAGGTAGCAAGAACGGTGCCGTCGAGCTGCGGCGCGCGGCGGCTGCATTGTCGCGCGGGGCGCGCGCAACGCTTTCCCGGGCTAACCCGTGAAAATGGCAGAGGCGGTAGGACGCACACCGACGCACCCACGCGCCCGGCCCGCACCCTTTCGCTTAACGGGCGACTACGCCCGCGCTTGCCGGCCCCACCGATAGTGAACAGCACCGGCCCACCAAGGGGCAGGTGGGACGTGGCCCCTGCGGGCCGCGGCCCGACCTTCAACAACAGGCCGTTCGCGGCAAAGGAGTGCGACTATGGGTTTTCTGATTTGGTTGATCATTGGCGGTATCGTCGGCTGGCTCGCCAGCCTCGTGATGCGCACTGACGGCCAGCAGGGCATCCTGCTGAACGTCATCGTGGGTATCGTGGGTGCCTTCCTGGGTGGCCTGCTCATCTCCCCGCTGGTGGGCGTGGGCACCATCAACGACGGCGTCAGCATCGGCTCAGTCCTCGTCTCGCTGGTCGGCGCGGTGATCCTGCTGGCCATCGTGAACCTGTTCCGCCGCGGCCGCGTGCGCTGAGCGGACGACCGATAAAAGAAACGAATCCCGCGCGGGCCGAGGCCCGCGCCATCGGAGCGCCTTCGGCGCTCCTTTTCTTTTGCGTCGGGGTTCGGTGCTTCGCACGCTCACCGCCGACCTACGCGACGATTCGTAGGGCGGGGGTGAGCGCGAAGCCGAACCCCGCCGCAGGATCACGAACGCACCGCGGACGCCGAAACGAGCGCCGTCATGTTGACGATCCTCCGCACCGTCGCCGAAGGCGTCAGCACATGCACCGGCGCTTTCGCGCCCAGCAGCATCGGCCCCACCGTCACGCCGTGTCCGCCCGTCATCTTCAGGACGTTGAACAGGATGTTCGCGGAGTCGAGGGTGGGGCAGATCAGGAGGTTGGCTTCGCCGTCGAGACTCGTTTCCATCAGGCTGTCGCGGCGGATCTTCTCGGACAGCGCGGCGTCGCCCTGCAGCTCGCCGTCGCACTCGATGTCGGGCGCCATCTCGCGGAACAGGTCACGCGCGCGGCGCATCTTGGCGGCGGAGGCGCGCGTGGACGAGCCGTAGTTGCCGTGCGACAGGAAAGCCACCTTGGGCGGCAGGCCGAAGCGGCGGATCTCGGTGGCGGCCATCAATGCGATGCGCGCGAGCAGCAGCGCGTCCGGGTCTTCGTTGACGTAGGTATCGGCGATGAACAGCGTGCGGTCGGGAAGCATCAGCGCGTTCAGCGTGGCGAAGCCGGGCTCGTCCTCGCGGCAGCCGATCACGTCGCGCACGTGCTCCAGGTGGTGCTCGAAGCGGCCGACCATGCCGCAGAGCATGGCGTCGGCGTCGCCCAGCTGCACCGCCAGCGCGCCGATCAGCGTGTTCGAGCGCCGCACCGCCGCCTTGGCCGCCTCCGGCGTGATGCCCCTGCGGCCCATCAGGCGGTGGTAGGTCTCCCAGTACTGGCGAAAGCGCGCGTCGCTTTCCGGATTGACGCACTCGACGTCGTGGCCCATGCGCAGTCGCAGGCCGGCCTTGGCGATGCGCGCCTCGATCACCGCGGGCCGGCCGATCAGGATCGGCCGCGCCAGTTTTTCGTCCAGGGCGAGCTGCGCCGCGCGCAGCACCCGCTCGTCCTCGCCCTCGGCATAGGCGACGCGCTTGGCGGTGGACTTCTTCGCCGCCGTGAACACCGGCCGCATGATCATGCCGGTCTGGTAGACGAAGCGCGTGAGGCCGTGTGTGTAGCTATCGAAGTCCTGGATCGGGCGCGTCGCCACGCCCGACTCCGCCGCCGCGCGCGCCACCGCCGGCGCGATGCGCAGGATCAGCCGCGAGTCGAACGGTGTGGGGATGATGTAGTCGGGCCCGAAGGACAGCTCCTTGCCCGCATAGGCATTCGCCACTTCCTCGCTGATGTCCGCCTTGGCCAGTTCGGCGATCTCGCGCACGCAGGCGAGCTTCATCGCTTCCGTGATCTTGGTGGCGCCGCAATCGAGCGCGCCGCGGAAGATGTAGGGGAAGCACAGGACGTTGTTGACCTGGTTGGGATAATCGCTGCGGCCGGTGGCGATGATGCAGTCGGGCCGCGCCTGCTTCGCCAGCTCGGGCCGGATCTCCGGCTCGGGATTCGCGAGCGCCAGGATGATCGGCTGCCGCGTCATCGTCGTCACCATCTCGGGCGTGAGAACGCCAGCGGTGGAGCAGCCGAGGAACACGTCGGCGTCCTTCACCACGTCGGCCAGCGTGCGCTTGGAGGTGTCCTGCGCGTATTTCGCCTTCGATTCGTCGTAGCCGCCGGGCCGGCCGTGGTAGATCACGCCCTTGGAGTCCACCACGAAGATGTTCTTCGGCGACAGGCCCAGGCCCACCATCAGGTCGAGGCAGGCGATCGCCGCCGCGCCGGCGCCGGACGACACCAGCTTGATGTCCTCGATCTTCTTGCCCACCAGCTGCAGGCCATTGAGCAGCGCCTCGCCGGAGATGATCGCCGTGCCGTGCTGGTCGTCGTGGAACACCGGGATGTTCAGGCGCTCGCGCAGCTTGCGCTCGATGTAGAAGCACTCCGGCGCCTTGATGTCCTCCAGGTTGATGCCGCCCAGCGTGGGTTCCAGCGCCGCCACGATGTCCACCAGCTTGTCGGGATCGCGCTCGGCCAGCTCGATGTCGAACACGTCGATGCCGGCGAACTTCTTGAACAGGCAGCCCTTGCCTTCCATCACCGGTTTGCCGGCGAGCGGGCCGATGTCGCCGAGGCCCAGCACCGCCGTGCCGTTGGTGATCACGCCCACCAGGTTGCCGCGCGAGGTGAACTCCGCCGCCAGCGCGGGGTTGGCCTGGATGTCGAGGCAGGGATAGGCGACGCCCGGCGAATACGCGAGCGAGAGGTCACGCTGGTTCTGCAGCGCCTTGGTCGGCGTGATGGAGATCTTGCCCCGCGTCGGAGTGCGGTGGTATTCGCGGGCGGCGTCGCGCAAGGCCAGTTCGGCCTGGGAGGTGGGTTCGTGCATGGCGGTCTCCGTTCCGTCTCGTGCGGAACACCACCCTAGCGCGAACCCCGTGCTGGTGAAAGTGTTTTGTGTGCGGGCGAGTTTCGGGCGCTTGCTGCCTCGATCGTCGGCGTTGGGAGGGCTGCTCTGCTGCCCACCGCCCCCCATGCGCACACGGTGGGCAGCGAAGCTGCCCACCCTACGGGGAAACAGCCTTCAGCGAGCGACCGGGTGCTGCGCCATGTTCTCCAGCGCCTGCACCAGCGCCGAATGGTCGGCTTGCGCCAGGCCCAGGGCCGTGCAGCTCTGCATGAGCTGGGCCGCGATCGCCGTCTGCGGCAAGGCCGCGCCGATGCTGCGCGCGCCCTGCAGCGCGAGGTTCAGGTCCTTCTGGTGCAGCGCGATGCGGAAGCCGGGGTTGAAGGTGCGCTTGATCATGCGCTCGCCGTGCACTTCCAGCACCCGCGAGGACGCGAAGCCGCCCATCAGCGCCTGCCGCACGCGCGCGGGATCCGCGCCGGCCTTGGACGCGAACACCAGCGCTTCGGCCACCGCCGCGATGTTGAGGCCGACGATGATCTGGTTCGCCACCTTGCACACCTGGCCGTCGCCGACCGCGCCGACGTGGGTGATGTTCTTGCCCATCAACGCGAGCAGCGGCTGCACGCGCCCGAAGGCCGCTTCCGTGCCGCCGCACATGATGCTGAGGCTGGCGGCCTTGGCACCCACTTCGCCGCCGGACACCGGCGCATCGACGTAGTCGCAGCCCAGCTCGGCGATACGCGACGCGAAGCCGCGGGTGGCGATCGGGTCGATCGAGCTGCAGTCCACCACCGCCTTGCCCCTGGACAGCCCCGCGGCCACGCCGTATTCGCCGAACAGCACCTGCTCCACGTCCGGCGTGTCGGGCAGCATCAGGAACACGATCTCCGCGCGTTCGGCCACGCCGCGCGCGTTGGCGCAGACCTCCGCGCCGCCGTCGACCAGCGGCTGCGGCACCTTGCTGCGCGTCTGCACGAACAGCTCGTGGCCGGCGGCCAGCAGGTGGCCGGCCATCGGGGCGCCCATCACGCCCAGCCCGATGAAGCCGATCTTGAGTCCCGTTTTCGTCATTGCGTCATCTCCATCCATGCGAGTCCCGCGAGGGTATCCCCCCGGGGCTTGTATTCGCAACCCACGTAACCCTTCCAGCCCGAAGCGTCGAGCTGCCGGAACAGGAAGGGATAGTGGATCTCGCCGGTGCCCGGTTCGTTGCGCCCCGGGTTGTCGGCGACCTGGATGTGCCCGATGCGCGCCAGGTGCCGCTGCAGCGTCGCCGTGAGCTCGCCTTCCATGCGCTGCGCGTGGTACACGTCGTACTGCAGCAGCAGGTTGTCGCTCGCGACCTCGTCGAGGATCGCGATCGCCTGCTCGGTGCGGTTCAGGAAGAAGCCGGGGATGTCGTAGGTGTTGATCGGCTCGACCAGCAACCGGATGCCCGCTTCGCGCAGGCGGCGGGCGGCGAAGCCGAGGTTGGCGACGAAGGTCGCGTGCGCCTGTTCGGGCGTCACGCCCTGCGGCACCTTGCCGGCCAGGCAGTTCAGCTGGCCGCAATCGAGCGCGTGCGCGTAGGGGATCGCGCGCTCCACGCCGGCGCGGAACTCGTCGACCCGGCCCGGATGGCAGGCGATGCCGCGCTCGCCCGCGGCCCAGTCGCCGGCCGGCAGGTTGTGCAGCACCTGCTTGAGGCCGTGCGCGCGCAGGCGCGCGGCGAGCTCCTCCTTCGGGTAGTCGTAGGGGAACAGGTACTCCACCGCCGTGAATCCCGCCGCGCGGGCGGCGGCGAAGCGGTCCAGGAAGGGCCGCTCGGTGAACAGCATCGTCAGGTTGGCGGCGAAGCGCGGCATCAGACCGTCTCCTCCGCGAATTCGACGATCTTGTCGATCTCGGTGCCCATGGCGATGTTGGTCACCCGCTCGAGGATCACTTCCACCACCACCGGCACCTGGAACTCCTTCATCCACGCCTCGGCCTGCGCGATGGCCGGCGCCAGTTCGTCGGGGCGGTGCACGCGGATCGCCTTGCAGCCCAGGCCTTCGACCACCTTCACGTGGTCCACGCCGTAGCCGCGTTCCGGCACGTCGGGCGACATGTTGATGTTGTCGAAGGCGAGCTGCACGCAGTAGTCCATGTCGAAGTTGCGCTGCGCCTGCCGGATCAGGCCCAGGTAGGAGTTGTTCACCACCATGTGGATGTAGGGCAGGCGGAACTGCGCGCCGACCGCGAGCTCCTCGACGAGGAACTGGAAGTCGTAGTCGCCGGACAGCGCGACGATGCGGCGCGTCGGATCGGCGGCACGCACACCGAGGGCGGCGGGCACGGTCCAGCCCAGCGGACCGGCCTGGCCGCAGTTGATCCAGTTGCGCGCGCCATAGACGTGCAGGTGCTGCGCACCGGCGATCTGCGACAGGCCGATGGTGCTGACGTAGCAGGTGTCGCGGTCGAAGGCCTGATTCATGCCCTGGTACACGCGCTGCGGCTTCATCGGCACGTCGTCGTAGTCCGTCTTGCGCAGCATCGTCTGCTTGCGCTCCAGGCAGTCGGCGGCCCAGGACGTGCGATCCTGCAGCTGGCCCTTCTTCTTCAGGTCGCGCGCCACCTCGATGAACAGCTGCAGCGCCGCCTTCGCGTCCGACACGATGCCGTAGTCGGGCGAGAACACGCGGCCGATCTGCGTGGGCTCGATGTCCACGTGCACGAACTTGCGGCCCTTGGTGTAGACCTCGACCGAGCCGGTGTGGCGGTTCGCCCAGCGGTTGCCGATGCCCAGCACGAAGTCGCTCGCCAGCATCGAGGCGTTGCCGTAGCGGTGGCTCGTTTGCAGGCCGCACATGCCGGCCATCAGCGGGTGGTCGTCGGGGATGCTGCCCCAGGCCATCAGCGTCGGGATCACCGGGATGCCGCTGAGCTCGGCGAATTCCACCAGCAGGCGCGAGGCGTCGGCGTTGATGATGCCGCCGCCGGCCACGATCAGCGGCCGCTCGGCCTGCTGCAGCATCGCGATCGCCTTCTCGGCCTGGGCGCGGGTGGCGGCCGGCTTGTAGACCGGCAGCGGCGCATAGGTCTCCGGATCGAACTCGATCTCCGCCATCTGCACGTCGACGGGCAGGTCGATCAGCACCGGGCCCGGGCGTCCGGAGCGCATCAGGTGGAAGGCCTGCTGGAAGGCGCGCGGCACCTGCGCCGGCTCGCGCACGGTGACCGCCCACTTGGTCACCGGCTTGGCGATGGACTCGATGTCCACCGCCTGGAAGTCCTCCTTGTACAGGCGGGCGCGCGGCGCCTGGCCGGTGATGCACAGGATCGGGATGGAGTCGGCCTGCGCGGAATAGAGGCCGGTGATCATGTCGGTGCCGGCCGGCCCGGAGGTGCCGATGCACAGGCCGATGTTGCCGGGGGCGGCGCGGGTGTAGCCCTCGGCCATATGCGACGCGCCCTCGACGTGGCGCGCCAGGATGTGGCCGATCGTGCCCTGCTTGCGCATCGCCGCGTAGAACGGGTTGATGGCGGCCCCGGGCACGCCGAAGGCCTGCGTCACGCCTTCCTTCTCGAGAACCCAGACGGCGGCCTGGGCAGCGGTCATTTTCGCCATGGTGGAAACCTCCTGTGATTGGAGGTGACTCTAGGGAGCGTCCGCCGCCGGCAGAAGACCGGCCCGGACCATAAGACTTATTCCCGCCGGGAATGGCCGGCGCGACCGCCGCCCCCGCGACGGTTGCGCTGCCGGCCCTCCCGAGGCACACTTCCGCATGCATCCGCAAGACGTCTACGCTCCCACTCCACGCGGCGAATCGCAGCTGCGCAGCACCTCGACCACGCTGTCCGCGGCGGAACTGGAATTGCTGGTCCGCTTCGACGGCCTGTTGACGCTGCAGCAGGTCCTCGACGGGCTGTCGGAGCCCGCGCGGGCCTCCTTCCAAGGGGTCTTCGCGCACCTGCAGAACACCGGGCTGCTGCAACTGGTGGAAGCCGACCCGCTGACGCTCACCTGGAACGCCGACGTGCGCAGCCTGGCACGCGCGGTGGGCGAGGAGGAAGTGGATGCGGGCCTGTCCTCGCTGCAGCGCAGCGGGTTCTACGTGCAGATCGCCCGCCAGCGGCAGTCGCGCGTGCCCCAGCCCGGCCGCCCGCTGACCGCGGTGGTGGTGGAGGACGAGCCGACGCTCGCCAAGTTCACCACCATGCTGCTGACGCTCTCCGGCTTCGAGGTGCGGCATGCCGCCGACCGGGCCGAGGTGGTGGCGCAGATCCGCCGCCCGCCGGTGCCGGACGTGATCCTGCTGGACGTGATGCTGCCGGATGCCGACGGCTTCGACATCCTCGAGCGCGTGCGCCAGCACCCGGTGCTCAAGGACGTGCCGGTGGTGATGCTCACCGCCAAGGCGACGCGCGAATCGGTGATCCGCGGCATCAGCCTGGGCGCCGACGGCTACATCACCAAGCCCTGTTCCGCCGAAGGCCTGCTGCAGGTCGTGCGCACGGTGCTCGGGCTGCCGCAGGACGCCGACCTCAAGGCCTGGAACCAGCACGCCCCGCGCTGATTCCGGCGAGGAATACCGGCCGTGGACCGTCTGCAGGCGATGGAGATGTTCGTGCGGGTCGTGGAGACGGGCAGCTTCTCCAAGGCCGCGCGCGAGTTCGCCACCACCCAGCCCACGGTGACCAAGCAGGTCGCGGCCACCGAGGCGCGGCTGAAGGTGCGCCTGCTCAATCGCAACACGCGCGGCGTGAGCCTCACCGAAGCCGGCGCGCTCTACTACGAGAAGTGCAAGGAGATCGTGCGCGCGGCGGAAGAGGCCGACAACGTCGCGCGCGTGAAGCAGACCCAGGCGCAGGGCCTGCTGCGGGTGGGCAGCTCGGTCGCCTTCGGCCGCCGGGTGGTGGTGCCGCTGGCCCTGGAGTTCATGCGGCAGCATCCGCAGCTGCAGGTCGACCTGAGTTTCGAGGACCGCTACACCGACCTGGTGGCGCAGGGCATCGACGTGGCGATCCGCCTCGGCAAGCTGGCCGACTCCGCGCTGGGGGCGCGCTTCCTCGGCGCCAATCCGTGGGTGCTGGCGGCTTCGCCGAAGTACCTGCGCGCCCACGGCACGCCGAAGCGGCCGGCGGACCTGAGCGCGCACGACACGCTGATCTACAGCAGCGTGCAGGGCAACGACCAGTGGCGCGTGCTGTCGCCGCGCGGCGAGGCCGTCACCGTGCCGGTCACGGCGCGGCTGCGGTCCAACAACCTGTCGGCGGTGCTCGCCGCCGCGCGCCAGCACATGGGCGTCGCCGCCTTGCCGTGGTACGTGGCGGCCGATTCGCTGGCCTCGGGGGCGATCGTCGAAGTGCTCAAGGGGCACGCGCTGCCCGAGCAGGAGATCCACGCGGTGTATCCCTCGCCCAAGCTGGTGCCGCAGAAGGTGCAGGCCTTCATCGCCTTCCTGCAGGGACGCTTCGGCCCGAAGTGGTGGGAAAGCCTGCCGCGCTAGCGGCCACGGCTGAGACGCCAGGCCTGACCGGCGCTGGCGGCATGTTCCGACGCGCACTGCCGGACCGTCCCGGCCAGCCGTATCCCGCGTCGCAGGCAACATGTCCTCATGGAGTGAAACATGGTCAAAGAGGACGCGTTGCGGTTCGCGGAGGAGCGGCTGCGCCTGCACCCGGCCACCGCCCTGACCCGCGAGCTGCGGCTGGGCCACGTGCGGCGGGTGACGCGCCGGTTGGCGGCCGAAATGGGGAAAGGCGAGCACCGCACTTTCGAGCGGGTCGACCGCTCGGTGCTGGTGATGTGCAACCGCGGCAGCCTGTGGATTACGCACGACGGCGACCCGAGGGACGTGATCCTGTACGGCGGAGAAACCTACCAGGCCGACCGCGAGGAAGCCATGCACGTCTTCGCGCTGCAGGACTGCCTGCTGGAGATCCAGTTCGACGACGACGTGACCGAGCATTGAACTGCGTCATCCCCGCGGAGGCGGGGAGCCAGGGCGCCCTGGGTTCCCGCCTTCGCGGGAATGACGGAATCAGGCCGCGCTCGGAAGCGGCTCGCCCGCGAAGAACGCGGCCAGGTTGTCCAGCACGCGCTGGCCCATCGCCTCGCGCGTCTGCACCGTCGAACTCGCGATGTGCGGGGCCAGCACCACGTTGTCCAGCGCGAGCAGTTCGGCCGGGACCTGCGGCTCGTGCTCGTACACGTCCAGGCCGGCGCCGCCGATGCGCTTCTCGCGCAGCGCCTGTACCAGGGCGGCTTCGTCGACCACGGTGCCGCGCGCCACGTTCACCAGGAAACCCTTGGGACCCAGCGCATCGAGCACCGCCGCGTCGATCAGGTGGCGCGTGCCCGCGCCGCCCGCGGTGATCACCACCAGGAAGTCGGCCCAGCGCGCCAGCTCGAGCAGCTTCGGTTCGTAGCGCCACTCGGCGCCGTCCACCGCATTGCGGCTGTGATAGCGCACGTCCATGTCGAAGCCGCTCGCGCGCCTGGCGATCGTGCGTCCGATGCGGCCCAGGCCGACGATGCCCAGCTTGCCGTGGCTCACCTGGAAGCCGAGCGGGAAGGCGGTGGCGCCGGGCGCGGACCAGCGGCCCGCGCGCACGAAGCGGTCGCCTTCGGGCAGCCGCCGCGCGATCGACAGCAGCAGGCCGAAGGCCATGTCCGCCACGCAGTCGTTCAGCACGTCGGGCGTGTAGCCGACGGGGATGCCGCGCGCCCGGGCCGCCTGCACGTCCAGCTTGTCGAGGCCGACCCCGAAGCTGGAGATCACGCGCGCCTTCGGCAGGGCGGCGATCAGCGCGGCGTCGGCGCCGGAATTCGCCGAGGTCACGATGCCGTCGAACTCCGCGCCGCGGGCGGCGAGGAAGGCCTCGCGCTCGGGGCCGGCGGCCGGCAGGCGGTGGATGGTGTAGGTCTCGGCGAGCCTGCGCTCCAGCGAAGGGAGCAGGCCGATGGTCTGGAGCAGGACGGGGCTTTGCGGCATGGGTTTCAGTTCACGGTGATCCTGCGCTCGCGGATGATCTGGGCGTAGCGCTTCCTGTCATTGTCGATCAACGTGGAAAACTGGGCCGGCGTGGTGCCCGCGGGCACGGCCCCGAGCTGCACCAGCTTGTCGCGCACCTCCTCGCGCCCCACGGCTTCGCGCACGTCGGCGGCGATCTTGTCGACAATCTCCTTCGGCGTGCCTGCCGGCGCCAGCAGGCCGATCCAGGAGATGCTGTTGAAGCCCGGCACGGCGGCTTCGGCCAGCGTCGGCACCTCGGGCAGCGCGCTCACGCGCTTGTCGCTGGTGACGGCCAGCGCCCGCAGCTTGCCCGCCCTGATGTGGCCGCTGGCCTCCAGCACCGTCATGAAGGACAGCTGCACGTGGCCGGCCAGCAGGTCGGCGATGGCGGGGCCGCCGCCGCGATAGGGCACGTGCAGGATGAAGCTGCCCGTCGCGTCCTTGAACATTTCCGCCGCCAGGTGCGGGCCGCCGCCGGCGCCGGAGCTGCTGTAGCTCAGCTTGCCCGGTTGCGCCTTCGCCAGCGCGACGAACTCCTTGACCGACTTCGCCGGCACGCCGGGATTCACCATCATCGCCAGCGGCAGTTCCGCCACCAGCGCGATCGGCGCGAAGGCCTTGTCGGGGTCGTAGGCCATCTTCGGGTACAGCGCCGGATTGATCGCCTGCGTGCCGATGTTGCCCATGAGGAGGGTGTAGCCGTCGGGGCGCGCCTTGGCCACCAGGTCGGCGCCGATCTGGCCGGCCGCGCCGCCCTTGTTGTCCACCACCACCGTCTGGCCCCACTTCTTCGACAGCTGCTCCGCGATGATGCGGGCGCCGGTGTCGGTGCCGCCGCCGGGCGGGAAGGGCACGACGAGGGTGACGGGGCGGGTGGGCCAGGACTGCGCGAGGACGGTGGAGGCGGCGACGGCCAGCAGCGTGGCGATCCAGACTTTCTTCATGCCGCGGGTTCCCTGGCTCATTGCGAGGCGGTGGCGCCGGAGGCCTTCACCACCTGGCCCCATTTCTGCATCTCGGACTGCACGAAGCGCCCGAAGTCCTCCGCCGATCCGCTGCCCGGCTCGGCGCCCGAAGCCTGCAGGCGCTCGCGCACTTCGGGCAGCTTGAGGATGCGGTTCACTTCCGCGTTGAGCTTCGCGACGATCTCCTTCGGCGTGCCGGCCGGAGCGATCAGGCCGCCCCAGGTGGAGGTGTCGTAGCCGGCGACGCCCGATTCGGCGATGGTGGGCACGTCGGGCAGGGCGCCGGTGCGCTGCGTGGTGGTCACGCCCAGCGCCCGCACCTTGCCGCCCTTGACCTGCGGCGCGATCGCGACCACGGTGTCGAACATCGCCTGCACTTCGCCGGACACCAGGTCCGGGTGCGCCGCGGTGCTGCCCTTGTAGGGGATGTGCTGCATGGCGGTGCCCGTCATCGACTTGAACAGCTCCGCCGACAGATGCGGCGCGCCGCCGTTGCCCGAGGAGGCGTAGCTCACCTTCGCGGGGTTCGCCTTCAGGTACGCGACGAACTCCTTCACGTTCTTCGCCGGCACGTTGTTGTTGACGGCCAGCACCAGCGGCACGACGTGCGTGAGCGCCACCGGCACGAAGTCCTTCTGCGTGTCGTAGGGCAGCTTGCCGTACAGCGTGGCGTTGATCGCGTGGCTGCTGGCCACCAGCGCGAAGGTGTAGCCGTCGGCGGGCGCCTTGGCGACGACGTCGCTGCCGGCGATGCCGGCCGCGCCCGGCTTGTTGTCCACCACCACCGGCTGGCCCCAGGCCTGCGCGAGCTTGTCGCCGATGACGCGCGCGGCGAGGTCGATGGCGCCGCCGGGCGTGGCGGGCACCACGATGCGGATCGGCTTGGTCGGATAGGACTGGGCGGCGGCGGGCGCAGCGGCGGCAGCGGCGGCCAGCGCGAGCAGGCCGTGGAGGAGGGGGCGCATGGATTTGTCTCCTGGGGTTTGGGGAAAGTGTAGGGACGCGATCTATCCATGTCCAAGCCAGAAGGTGGATCGATCGATGCAGAATATGGATCGATGCTCGACCTCTTCCAGCTCCGCTGCTTCGTCGCCGTCGCCGAGGAACTGCATTTCGGCCGGGCCGCCGTGCGCCTGCACATGACGCAGCCGCCGTTGTCGCGGCAGATCCAGCTGCTGGAACACGCGATCGGCGCGCGCCTGCTGGAGCGCACCAGCCGCAGCGTGCGGCTGACGCCCGCCGGCGAGGTGCTGTACGAGGAAGCGGCGGGCCTCCTGCGCCGCGCCGAACAGGCGGCCGACACGGCGCGCCGCACGGCGCTCGGCGAAGTGGGGCGGGTGGTGGTGGGCTACACCGCGGTGTCGGGCTACGCGCTGATCCCCTCGCTGCTTGCCGCCGCCAATGCCGCCTTCCCCGAGATCCAGATCGTGCTCGAGGAGATGGTCTCGTCGGAGCAGCTGCGCGCGCTGGAGGCCGATGCGCTGGACCTCGGCTTCGTGCGGCCCTCGGGGCCGGCCGCGGGGCTGAAGTACCACCGCGTCGCGCGCGAGCCCATGTTGCTGGCGATCCCGGCGCCGCATGCGCTCGCGAAGAAGACCCGCATCCGCCAGCAGGACCTGGCGGACCAGCCGTTGATCATGTACTCCCGCAAGGAAGGGCAGTACTTCCACGACAAGATCGTCGCCCTGTTCCCCGCGCAGGGCAGCCAGCCGCGCTACGTGCACCACATCGGCCAGACGCACACGATCATGGCGCTGGTGCGCGCCGGCATCGGGCTGGCGATCGTGCCGGCGTCGGCGCAGCAACTGCGCTTCGAGAACGTGGTGTTCCGGCCGCTGTGGCGCGGCGTGGCGGCGGAGATCTACCTGGCCTGGCGCGAGGACGCGCGCAATCCGGCGCTGCGCTCCATCCGCGAGTTCATCGTGCGCGAGCTCGCCGCCGCGAAGCCGGCGGCGGGCCCGCCGCGCCGGGTCGGTTAGGCTCGCGTTTTCGCCAGGAACCGCCATGACGCAACTCACCCTGCAGCAAGCCAACCAGATCATCGCCGCCGCGCTCGCGCAATCGAAGGCGTCCGGCTACCAGCCCATGGGCATCGCGGTGCTCGATGCGTCGGGCAACCTCAAGGCCTTCGCCGGCGAGGACGGCGCCAGCATGTTCCGCTTCGACGTCGCGCGGGCCAAGGCCTGGGGCGCGGTCGGCATGGGCGTGTCCAGCCGCACGCTGGCGCAGCGCGCCAAGGACAACCCGAATTTCTTCGTGTCGCTGGCGGCGACGGCCGGCGGCAAGTTCCTGGCGCAGCCGGGCGCGGTCGTGATCAAGGATGCGCAGGGCAAGGTCATCGGTGCCGTCGGCGCGAGCGGCGGGACGGGCGACGAGGACGAGGCGATCTGCATGGCGGGGGTGGCGGCGGTGGGGCTGGCAGCGGGCTGACCGGTCCTCGTATCCCTCGTATCCCTCGTAGGGTGGGCAAGCGGAGCTTGCCCACCGTTCCCGTGCGAGCCATGGTGGGCAAGCGAAGCTTGCCCACCCTACGTCCACGCCTACGCCGAGCGGGACTCATGGAAGAGCCAGTCGCAACCCTGTTGCAGTGAGGCCCCGCGCGCGCCGGCCGTTCCTATACTGGCCCGGTCATGAAGCGCTCCTTCCCGTTCCAAGATCTCGTCGTCGCCGCGCTCCTGCTGCCGCTGGCCGCCTGCGCGCAGACCGCTCCCACCGTTCCGGTGCCCGCGGCGCCGGCCGCCGTCGCGCCGGCGACCGCAGCGCCCGTACCCTCGGCGTTGAGCCAGCCGCTCACGCAGCAGCAATTCGCCTCCTGCGTGCAGAACCTCGCGCAGCAGACGGCGCTGTCGGGCCGGCCGCTGCGCCGCGAGGACTTCGAGCGCATCGCGGCCGGCGGACGCTACGACGACCGCGTGCGGCAGTCGATGCTGGTGACCACCACCGAGCCGACCTTCTGGTGGGACGAGCTCGCCGCCACCACCGACGAGGACCGCGTGCAGCAGGGCCGCGCCATCCTCGCGCGCGAGCGCGATGCGCTGCAGCGCATCGAGACGCAGTTCGGCGTGCCCAAGGAGATCGTGCTGGCGATCTACGGGATCGAGACCAACTTCGGGCCGGCGAGCGGCCGCATCCCGGTGCTGGACGCATCGCTGTCGCTGGTGTGCCTGCGCCCCTGCCCGCCCACGGCGACGGCGCCGGGTTCGTGCATGGCGCGCGAGCGCGCGTTCGCGGCGGTGCGCTTGCTGCGCGACCGGCGCGTGCAGCCGGAGAGCTTCGTCGGCTCCTGGGCCGCCGCCTTCGGCCGCACGCAGTTCGTGCCCGACACCTATGAGCTCGTGGCGGTGGACGGCGACGGCGACGGCGTGGCCGACATCATCAACTCCGAGCGCGATGCCTGGGCGTCGACCGCCAACCATTTGAAGCAGCGCGGCGGCTGGCGCATGGGCGAACCGGTGTACCTGGAGGTGAGCATTCCGCAGGAGCAGCGCGCGGAGTTCGCCGCCCGCGACAACTCGATCCGGTTGACCGATCGCGCGAAGCGCCTGTCCGAGTGGACCGCGATGGGCTGGCGCGTGCTGGCGCCCAATGCGGTGACGCCGCAGCCCGGAAGCGATCCGGAGCTCTATCCCTTCCTGCCGGTGGGACTGCCCGGGCCGGCCTTCCTGGTCTCGCGCAATTTCGACACGGTGCTGCGCTACAACCGCTCCGAGCGCTACGTGATGGAAGTGTCGCTGCTCGCGAACAAGATCGCCGGCGGCACCGACTTCGTGACGGCCTGGCCCACCGACGACCCGGGGCTCACGCGCGCGCAGGTGCGCGATCTGCAGAACTGGCTGGTGCAGCGCGGGCACGCGCAGGTGGTGGCCGACGGCGTGATCGGCCGCGTGACACGCGATGCCATCGCCGCGGAGCGGGCGGCCAAGGGCCTGCCCGCCGGGCGCCGCGTCGGCCAGCGCACGATGCGCGAGCTGATGCAGCCCTGAACGTTCCGGCTTACATGGCTTTCCCCGTAGGGGGCTACGGCGTTCACTGTCTTCCCGCGCGGCCGCGTTGCTGCAACACTTTGAAACAGGGAGTGCAGGAAGCGGTGAAGGGCCCGGTGAGGCCGCCGCGCACAGGGGAAACAGAATGACAGCGACGGACGTGATCGGAAGAGAGGCCCTCCGCTGTGCGGCGGGCCGAGAGCAGCTGCTGGAGGCGCTGTCGCAGCGCATGCTGCGGCATTGCGACGTGGAGGCCTGGCGCCAGCTGTTCCTCGGGCCGGCCTACGGCACGATCCGCTTCGAGGCGGCGCAGCTCACGCTGGTCGCGGCCGACGCGCCGCTGGACTCCTGCAGCGGCGAGGAGGCGGCCCTGCTCGCGGCACGCCTGGGCGGCAATCCCGAACCTTCCGCGGGCGTCGACCTGGTCCTCAGCTTCCGCAGTGCGGCGGCGGCGCTCGGTGCCGCGCTGCTGCTGCAGCGCCTCTCGCCGCGCCGCAGGGTGCGCACGGCGATCAGCACGTACCCGTGCACGGTCGCCTGCTACGAAGTGGACGGGACGCAGCGCCGGCTGGTGCTGGGCGAGGCGATGGAGCAGGCCGAAGCGGCCCTGGAGCGCGCGGTGCCGGGCACCGTCCTGATCACCGCCGAGACGTATGCGCTGATCGGCGAGCGCATCGCCGAATACGTGCCGGACGGCCTGGTGGCCACGGAGCTGGAAGACGACCGCGTGCGCCAGGCCTCGATCACGCTGGCGCCGCATGCATCGGCGCCCATGAGCACCTTCGCGGGGCTCGGTCTCAGTTAGCAAACTCTGAAAAATCGCCAAGGCGATTTTTCAGTGATTCACTCCGACATCATCGAGATGCCGAGCGGCCAGGCGTGTTCGCCGGGCCGCGCTTGCGGCGCGAGGTCGAAGCGCACGCGCAGCTGCACGCTGTCGCGCCACACGCCGCGGCCGGCCGCCGGCCGTGCCGCGAGCACCGGGGCCTGGCCGACGCTCAGCTCGGACGACAGCCCTCGCACGCGTGCTCGTCTTACCTCTTCGCAGCGGCAGGCGAAGGACAGCGTGTAGCCCTCGTCCACGTTGCTCTGCACGCTGAGTTGCACCGGCGACTCCACTTCCACGAAGCCGCGGGCGATGTCGGCATCCGAGATGGTGAAGGTGAGGGGCTGCGCCATGCGGATGGTCGCGTGGCGCTGCACGCGGGCGCCGACCTGCAGCGTGGCGCCTTCGGGCGCGCATTGCGCCGCGGTGCTCGCCAGGAGGAGGGCGACCGCGAGGGACAAGGGGCGATTCCAGCTTCCCACTTTCCCCGTGCCTCCCCCGTACTGCAGAGTGGTCCAGAATACGGTCGAGCAGGGAGGCGGCCTTAGGAGAAAGGTGCCAGCTCATCCAGGCAAGTGCTTAGCCCGAACTAGTGACATCGAACCGTACGCTGCGATGCCGCCCTCCGCGCCGGCGTTGATCCGTCATTCCCGCGGAGGCGGGAATCCAGGGCGCCCCAAAGCAACAAGCGGCCCGCAGGCCGCTTGTCTTCAATGCTCCGGGTCCCCGCCTGCGCGGGGATGACGGAGGATCAGGTCACCGGTGCCGGATTGAACAGCACCAGCTGGTTGTGCAGCTTCCACTGCTCCGCCCAGGTCTTCTTCCTGCCGCTCGCCACGTCGAGCATCAGGCGGAACAGCTCCCAGCCCACTTCCTCGATGCTGGCCTTGCCTTCGGCGATGGTGCCGGCGTTCACGTCCATCAGGTCGTGCCAGCGGCGCGCGAGGTCGCTGCGCGTCGCCACCTTGATCACCGGCACTTCGGCCAGGCCGTAGGGCGTGCCGCGGCCGGTGGTGAACACGTGCAGGTTCATGCCGGCGGCCAGTTGCAGGGTGCCGCAGATGAAGTCGCTGGCCGGCGTCGCCGCGTAGATCAGGCCCTTCTGCTTCAGCTTCTCGCCCGGGGCCAGCACGCCCGCGATCTGCGCGCTGCCGGACTTCACGATCGAGCCCATCGCCTTTTCGACGATGTTCGACAGGCCGCCCTTCTTGTTGCCGGGCGAGGTGTTGGCGCTGCGATCCACGCTGCCGCGCTGCAGGTAGTCGTCGTACCAGCCCATCTCGCGCACGATCTCCTGCGCGATTTCCGGCGTGGCGGCGCGCGAGGTGAGCTGCGCGACGCCGTCACGCACTTCGGTCGTCTCCGAGAACATGATGGTGGCGCCGGCGCGCACCAGCAGGTCGGCGCAGAAACCCACCGCCGGATTGGCCGTGACGCCGGAGAAGGCGTCGCTGCCGCCGCACTGCACGCCGACCACCAGCTCGCTGGCGGGCACCGTTTCGCGGCGGCGCTGGTTCAGGCGCTTCAGGTGCACCTCGGCTTGCCGCAGGATCGAGTCGACCATAGACATGAAGCCGACGTGCTCGTCGTCCTGCAGGCACACGACGTCGAGGTCCTGCGCTTCGCCGCGCTCGTCGGCGATCGGGATGCTGCCCGGAGGCAGCAGGCGCTCGGGCTGCAGCTTTTCGCAGCCCAGGCTCACCACCATCACCTCGCCGCCGAAGTTCGGGTTGAGCGAAATGTTGCGCAGCGTGCGGATCGGGATCACCGCATCGGGCGCGTCGATCGCCACGCCGCAGCCGTAGCCGTGCTCCAGCGCCACCACGCCGTCGACGTTCGGGTACTTCGGCAGCAGCTCCGAGCGGATGCGGTCGATCGCGAAGCGCGTGACGCCGGCGACGCATTGCACCGACTGCGTGATCGCCAGGATGTTGCGCGTGCCCACCGAGCCGTCCGCATTGCGGTAGCCCTGGAAGGTGTAGCCCTCCAGCGGCTCGGCCTGCGTGCGAGCGGCGGTGGCCATCGGCAGGTCTTCGAGGGTGCGCGCCTCGGGCATGCGCAGCAGGCGCTCGTGCACCCAGCTGCCCGCGGCGATGTCCTTCTCGGCGTAGCCGATGGGCACGTCGTAGCGGCGCACGACGCCGCCCGCGGGGATGTCCACCAGCGCCACCTTGTGGCCCTGCGGCACCTTGTCGCGCAGGGTCAGCCCGGAATCGAAGCGGGTGCCCGCCGGCAGGCCGCCGTCGTTGGCCACGATGCCGACGTTGTCGGCAGGGTGCATGGTGATGTAAAGCGGTTCGCCCATTACTCTGCTCTGACGTTGCCGGCCGCGACGACCTGCGCCCAGCGCTTGCGCTCCTGCGCGAAGAACTGGTCCTGCTCCGCCGGCGACATGGTGACGACTTCGGCGCCCTGGCCGGCCAGGCGTGCCCGCACGTCCGGGTTGCGGATCGCGAACACGAGCTCACGGTTCAGGCGGTTGACGATCGCATCCGGCGTGCCCTTCGGCACCAGCACGCCCTGCCAGCTGCCCGACTCGAAGCCGGGAACGCCTTGTTCGGCGATCGTCGGCACGTCGCCGATCAGGGGCATGCGCGTCTTCTTGGAGACGGCCAGCAGCTTCAGCTTGCCGCCCTGCACGTGCGGGTAGGTCGCCAGCATGCCGTTCATCATGACCTGCGTCTGGCCGCCCACCGTGTCGGTGATCGCCTGGCTGCCGCCCTTGTAAGGCACGTACTGCCAGCGCGCGCCCACCGCCTGCGCCAGCGCCACGCCCGCGAGGTGCGGCGCGCCGCCGGTGCCGCTGACCGCGAAGTTCAGGTCCTTCTGCTTCGACAGCGCCACCAGCTCCTTGAGGTTGTTCGCCGGCACCGAGGGATGCACCACCAGCAGGTGCGGCGAGTAGGCGAGCATGGTCGCGCCGCGCAGCTCCTTCGAGGGATCGAGCGGCAGCTTGGGGTACACCGAAGGCGAGATCGCCAGCGCGCCGACGTCGCACAGCAGCATCGTGTAGCCGTCCGGCGCCGACTTGGCGACGTAGTCCGCACCGAGGTTGCCGTTGGCGCCCGGCTTGTTCTCCACGATCACCGACTGCTTCAGCTGTTCCGCCAGCAGGTTGCTGACCGCGCGCGCGATGATGTCCGAGGAGCCGCCCGGCGGGTAGGGCACCACGATGCGCAGCGGCTTGCTCGGCCAGTTGGCCTGCGCGAGCACGGAGGCCGGCGCGGCGACGGTGGAAGCGGTGAGGGCGAGGGCCTGGCGGCGGGTGATGCGCATGGGTTGGTCTCCTGGGTCTTCTGGGGCGGGATTGGTGGGCAAGCGGAGCTTGCCCACCCTACGAAAGCCGAATACGCAATGCATCGATGTAGGGTGGGCAAGCCTGCTTGCCCACCACGCCACATCACATCACGCCTGCGTGTACGCCGTCTTCACGGTCGTGTAGAACTCCGCCGCATAGCGGCCCTGCTCGCGCGGGCCGTAGCTGGAGCCCTTGCGGCCGCCGAAGGGCACGTGGTAGTCCACGCCCGCGGTGGGCAGGTTCACCATCACC
>NZ_DASVNN010000159.1:0-33595 GCF_036383835.1 Ramlibacter sp. | reverse complement strand
GCCTGCTGGACTTCGAGGCCAGCAGCAGCCACTCGGTGACGGTGCGCGCCACCAGCACCGACGGCAGCACGCAGGACCTGACGCTCACCATCGCGCTGACCGATGTCGACGAAGTGGCGCCGGCGATCACCGGTCCCAGTGGCGGGGCAGGGGCGGCGGCTTCCAGCGCCAGCATCGTGGAAAACACGACGGCGGTGACTCAGCTGACGGCCAACGAGGCCGTGACCTGGGCGATCACCGGCGGCCTGGACGCAGCGAAGTTCGCCATCGATACGTCCGGCAACCTGAGCTTCATCGCGGCGCCGAATTACGAAGCGCCGAACGACCTGGGCGATACCGCCGGCAACAACACCTACGTGGTGGTCGTCAACGCCACCGACACCCTCGGCAATGCGAGCACGCAGACCGTCACGGTGACGATCACCAACGCCAACGAATTCGGCATCGTGCTGAGCGACAGCAACGCCGCTGCCAACCAGGTGGCGGAAAACGCCGCCAACGGCAGCTTGGTGGGCCTGACGGCCCTGGGCGTCGACGGCGACGTCAACCAGACCGTCACCTACGCGCTGAGCAACGACGCCGGCGGCCGCTTCCAGATCGACGCCAACACGGGCGTGATCACCGTGGCCGACGGCACGCTGCTGGACTTCGAGGCGAGCAGCAGCCACACGGTGACCGTGCAGGCCACCAGCAGCGACGGCAGCACCGCGACCCAGAGCTTCACGATCTCGCTGACGGACGTCGACGAGGTCGCGCCGCAGATCAGCGGACCCAGCGGTGCAGCGGGAGCGGCAGCCTCCAGCACCAGCATCGTGGAAAACACGACGACGGTGACGCAGCTCACCGCCAGCGAAGCAGTGACCTGGACGATCACCGGCGGTGCCGACGCCGCGAAGTTCGCGATCGACGCTTCGGGCAACCTGAGCTTCATCGCGGCGCCCAACTACGAAGCACCGAACGACCTGGGCGACACCGCCGGCAACAACACCTACGTGGTGGTGGTGCGCGCCGCCGACACGCTGGGAAATGCGAGCACGCAGACGGTGACCGTGACGGTCACCAACGCCGACGAGTTCGGCATCACGCTGAACGACAGCAATGCCGCCGCCAACCAGGTGGCGGAGAACGCAGCCAACGGCAGCTTGGTGGGCGTGACCGCTCTCGGCGTCGACGGCGACGCCAACCAGGCGGTCAGCTACAGTCTGACGAACGACGCCGGCGGCCGCTTCCAGATCGACGCCAGCACGGGCGTGATCACGGTGGCCAACGGCGGCCTGCTGGACTTCGAAGCCAGCACCAGCCACACGGTGACCGTGCTGGCCGCCAGCACCGACGGCAGCGTCCAGACGCAGACCTTCACGATCGACCTGGCCGACGTCGACGAGGTGGCCCCTGCCATCACGGGACCCAGCGGTGGCGCCGGCGCGGCAGCATCCGGCGCCGCGATCCTGGAGAACGCCAACGCGGTCACCCAGCTGACCGCGAACGAAGCCGTCACCTGGACGATCTCGGGCGGCGCCGACGCGGCGAAGTTCTCCATCGATGCTGCCGGCAACCTGGCCTTCCTCGCTGCGCCCGATTACGAAGCGCCGAACGACCTGGGCGACACCGCCGGCAACAACACCTACCAGGTGGTGGTCCGCGCCGCCGACGCGCTCGGCAACGCCAGCACGCAGACCGTGACGGTGACCGTCGGCAACGTCGGCGAGTTCGGCGTCGCGCTGAGCGACAGCAACCCGGCGGTCAACGAAGTGGCGGAACTGTCCGCCGCCGGCAGCCTGGTGGGCATCACGGCCCGCGGGGTCGATGGCGACGCCAGCCAGTCCGTCGGCTACGCACTCACCGACGACGCCGGCGGCCGTTTCCAGATCGACGCCACCACGGGCGTGGTGACGGTCGCCAACGGCGCGCTGCTCGATTACGAAGTGGCGATCAGCCACACGATCACGGTGGAAGCCACCAGCGCCGACGGCAGCGTCGCCACGCAGGTGTTCACCATCGCCCTGACCGACGTCGACGAGAACGCGCCGGTGATCTCCGGCCCGAGCGGCGGCGCCGGCGCGGCGGCCTCCACCGCGAGCATCGCGGAGGGCTCCACCGCCGTCACGCAGCTCGGCGCAAGCGAGCCGGTCACGTGGTCGATCTCCGGCGGCGCCGACGCGGCGCTGTTCGCGGTCGATGCGGCGGGCCGCCTCGCCTTCGTCGCGCCGCCGGACTTCGAGGCGCCGGCGGATGCCGACGGCGACAACGCCTACGTCGTCACGCTCACCGCGACCGACGCGCAGGGCAACGCCAGCGCGCAGACGGTCACCGTCGGCGTGCTCGACACGAACGAGACCGTGCCGGTGGCCCCGCCAGCGACTGCACCGGCGTCGGGTCCGGCCCCGGCACCGGCACCGGCACCGGCCGACGCCGTGGCCATCCGCCTGCTCGAGTCCGGACCGTGGCCCGAGACGCAGCCACGTCCCGAGCTCGACCCGAGCTTCGGTTTCGACGGCAGCCACTTCACGCTGCCGATCAGCGCCTTCACGGTGCCGGAGCGCGAGGGGCTGGTCTTCAAGTCGCTGGCGCAGGGCGAGTTCGCGCTGGAGGCCGATTCGACGCTGCAGCAGTCGATCCACTCGCTGTCGACGGCGTTCCGCAACATCCTGACGCAGCCGGCGGAGAACGCCTTCCAGGTCGCGGTGCGCGTGGCCGGCGAGTCCTCGCTGCGCGTGTTCCGCGGCATCCCGGACCAGGACTTCGTGCAGTCGCGCGAGGTGCTGGTGCAGGTGCCGGTCGACGCCTTCATCCACAGCGATTCCGACGCGATCGTGTTCCTCGTCGCGCGCATGGCCGACGGCTCGCCGCTGCCCCGCTGGCTGCAGTTCGACCCGTCCACCGGCAAGTTCGCCGGCCGCGCCCCGGCCGGCACGTCCGCCGAACTGACGGTGCTGGTGGAAGCGCGCGACCGCGACGGGCGCCATGCCGAGGCCGTGTTCCGCATCCGCCTGGACAAGGCGGCGGACGGCCGTGCCGGCCTGTCGGAGCAGCTGCGCAGTGGACAGCGCGAGACAGTCGACACGCTGCGCGGCCTGCAGGCCATGGCCGCCCGTTGGCTGGGCGCGGGCAGTCGTTGAGAATGCGGTCATCGCCGCACGAAGCAGTACCGACTTGCCCGCCACCGCCGATTCCCCGCTGATCACCCTCCTGGCGCTCGCCCGCCGCGCGCGCCAGGTGCAGGATCCCGCCGAACTGGGCTTCCTGGCCGTGAACGACACGCATGCGCTGGCGCCGTACCGGCAGGCGGTGCTGTGGTTCGGCAGCGGCGGCGTCACGGCGCTTTCGGGCGTCGTGCAGCCGGAGGCCAACGTGCCTTACGTGCAGTGGCTGGAGCGCGCCTGCGCGGCGCTGCACCGCCAGCCCGGCGCCGCGCGCGCGGTGACGGCGGCCGACCTGCCGGAAGGCGAGGGCGCCGCCTGGGCCGAGTGGCTGCCGGCGCACGGCCTCGTCGTGCCGCTCGCCGGCACCGACGGCCTCGTGCTGCTGGCGCGCGACACGCCGTGGACCGAGCAGGAAACCGTGGTGCTGGCCGAATGGTTCGACACCTGGCGGCATGCCTGGCAGGGCCTGCACGCGCAGCCGCAGTCCGGGTGGAGATCGGTGCGCGCCCGCCTGCGCGGCGCACTGGCGCCGCGCGAGGGCCGCCCCTGGTGGAAGCAGCCCGCGGCGAAATGGGCCGCGGCCGTGGCCGCCGTCCTGTTGATCCCGGTGCGCCTGTCGGTGCTGGCGCCGGGCGAGCTGGTGCCTTCGGATCCGGCGGTGATCCGCGCGCCCTTCGACGGCGTGGTGGCCGGCTTCCTGGTGAAGCCGAACGATCCGGTGCAGGCCGGGCAACCGCTGTTCAGTTTCGACGACGCGACGCTGGCGAGCCGCCTCGAAGTGGCGCGCCAGGCGCTCGCCACCGCCGAAGCGGAATACCGCCAGGCCAGCCAGCAGGCGCTGGGCGATGCGCGTTTCAAGGCGCAGCTGGTGGTGATCGCCGGCAAGATCGAGGAGAAGCGCGCCGAGGTCGCCTACCTGCAGGGACAGCTCGATCGCTCGCGCGTGACGTCGCCGCGTGCCGGCATCGCGCTGTTCGACGACCCGGGCGAATGGGTCGGCAAGCCGGTGGTCACGGGCGAGCGCATCCTGCGGGTGGCCGCGCCCGACCGCATGGAGGTGGAAGCCTGGCTGGCCCTGGACGACGCGATCCCGCTCACGGCCGGCGCGCCGGTGACGCTGTATCTCAACGCGAGTCCTTTCGACCCGGTCGAGGCGAAGCTGCGCTACGTGGCGCACGATGCCGTCGCGCGGCCGGACGGCAGCTACGCCTACCGCGTGCGCGCGGAGCTGGCTGAGAAGGCCGCGCACCGCATCGGCCTCAAGGGCACGGTGAAGCTGTCGGGCGGCTGGGTGCCCGTGGGCTACTGGATGCTGCGGCGCCCCGTCGCCGCGGCGCGGCAGTTCGCGGGCTTCTGAGCGATGCTGCCGCAGCTGCGCGAGGAGATCGACCTGCACGAAGGCCCGCGCCTGCGCGACGGCCAGCCGACGTGGACGCTGCACGATCCGGCCCGCAACCAGTTCTACCGGATCGACTGGCAGACCTTCTGCATCCTGCGGCACTGGAGCCTGGACGACCCCGAGCGCATCTGCGCCGCGGTGGCGGCGGAGACGACGCTGCATCCCGACGCCTCGGACATCGAGCACGTCGCCGAATTCCTCGCGGCCAACCAGCTGCTGGCGCCGCGCCACCCGGACAGCGCGAAGCTGCTCACCGATCGCTATCGCCGGCAGCAAGGCGCCTGGTGGCAGCGCCTGCTGCACAACTACCTGTTCTTCCGCGTGCCGCTGGTGGATCCGGACGGCTGGCTGCAGCGCTGGAGCGGCCGCGTCGCGCTCTTCTACTCGCGCGCTTTCCTGCAGCTCACGCTGGTGGCGCTGGTCGCGGGGCTGCTGCTGGTCTATCGGCAATGGAACCAGTTCAGCGCGACGCTGATCGACACGCTGTCGTGGCAGGGCCTCGCCGCCTACGGTGTCGCGCTGGCGGCCGTGAAGTTGCTGCACGAACTGGGGCATGCCTTCACGGCCAAGCGCCACGGCTGCCGCGTGCCGGCGATGGGCGTGGCCTTCATGGTGCTGTGGCCCATGGCCTATACGGATACCAACGAGGTGTGGAAGCTGTCGAATGCGCGCCAGCGCCTCGCGGTGGCATCGGCGGGCGTGGCGACCGAGACCTTGATCGCGATCTGGGCGACGCTCGCCTGGGCGCTGCTGCCCGACGGCGTGCCGCGATCGATGGCGTTCTTCCTGGCCACGCTGTCCTGGTTCACGACGCTCGCGATCAACGCCAGTCCCTTCATGCGCTTCGACGGCTACTTCGTGCTGTCGGACTGGCTGGACCTGCCCAACCTGCACGCGCGCGCCTTCGCGCTGGCGCGCTGGGACCTGCGCGAACGCCTGTTCGGGCTGGACGCGCCGCCGCCGGAGTATTTCCCGCGGCGCAAGCAGGCCGCGCTGATCGCCTTCGCCTGGGGCACGTGGATCTACCGGCTGGTGGTGTTCGTCGGCATCGCGGTGCTGGTCTACCACTTCTTCATCAAGCTCGCGGGCATCCTGCTGTTCGCGCTGGAAGTGGTGTGGTTCATCGCGCGGCCCGTGCTGAACGAGCTGCGCGTGTGGCGCGAGATCTGGCCGGTGGTGCGCCATCGCAGCCGCGCGCGCCGCAGCCTCTGGATCGCCGCGCTGATGGCCGGCCTGGTGTTCCTGCCCTGGCCGGCGCGGCTGACCGCCTCGGGGCACCTCAAGCCGCAGGAGAGCCTCACGGTCTATGCGCCCGCCGGTGCGCAGGTGGTGGAGCTGCCCTGGAAGGAAGGCGCCGACGTGCCGCAAGGCGCCGCGCTGGTGAAACTGGCTTCGGCGGACCTCACGCTGCGCTGGCAGCGCGCCGAATCGCGCCTCGCGCAGCTGCGCGAACAGGCCGCCGCGGCCACGGTCGGCGACACCACGCTGCAGCACAACGTGCAGGTGCTGCAGCAGGAGCTGGCCGCCGCGGAAGCCGAGCGCGCCAGCGTGCAGGCCGAGGCCGTGCGCTACGCGCCGGTGGCGCCCTTCGCGGGCAAGCTGCACGCGATCGATCCGGAGCTTCGCCCGGGCGACTGGGTGCGCCGGCAGGAGCCCTTGCTCACGCTGGTGAAACCGGGCGCGTGGATCGTGGAGGCCTACCTCGACGAGGACGAGGTCCGGCGCGTGCAGGCGGGCGACGGCGCGAGCTTCCATCCCAAGGGTTTCGCCGGCGCCGCGTTGCCGCTGCGCGTGAGCGCCGTCGACAAGGACGCCACGCGCGTGCTGCCGCAAGGCATGCTGGCCGTGAAGCACGGCGGCTCCGTGCTCACGCGCGACAAGGACGGCACGCTGGTGCCGGAGCGCTCGGTGTACCGCGTGACGCTCGCGGCGCAGGGCGATCCCGGCGCGCTCGCGGGGCATGCCTGGCGCGGCACCGTGGTGATCCGCGGCAGCTGGGAAGCACCGGCGTTGCGCTACCTGCGGTCCGCGCTGGCGCTGATCTGGCGCGAAGCGGGGTTTTGAGCGTCGGGGTTCGGCTGCGCGCTCACCCCGACCTACGAGGGAGGCATCCGCGTAGGGCGGGGTGAGCGGCGATAGCCCGAACCCCGCCGAATTTCACGCGAGGCGCTTGCGATGCCGCTCGATCTGCGCCTTCACCTGCACCGGCGCCGTCCCGCCCAGGGTATTGCGCGCATTCAGCGACCCGCGCAGCGACAGTGCGTCGTACACGTCCTTCTCGATCTTCGGGTGGAACTGGTGCAGCACGGTCAGCGGCAGTTCGGACAGGTCGCAGTTGTGCGAGGTCGCCGCCTTCACCGCATGCGCCACCACCTCGTGGGCATCGCGGAAGGGCAGGCCCTTCTTCTGCACCAGGTAGTCGGCCAGGTCGGTCGCCGTGGCGTAGCCCTTGAGCGCCGCCTGCTCCATCGCCTGCGGCACCACCGTGATGCCTTCGGCCATCTCGGCGAAGATGCGCAGCGTGTCCTTGAGCGTGTCGACGGTGTCGAACAGCGGCTCCTTGTCTTCCTGGTTGTCCTTGTTGTACGCCAGGGGCTGGCCCTTCATCAGCGTGATCAGGCCCATCAGGTGGCCCACCACGCGGCCGGTCTTGCCGCGGGCGAGTTCCGGCACGTCGGGGTTCTTCTTCTGCGGCATGATCGACGAGCCGGTGGTGAAGCGGTCGGCGATGCGGATGAAGCCGAAGTTCTGCGACATCCACAGGATCAATTCCTCGGACATGCGGCTCACGTGCACCATCACCAGGGAAGCGGCGGCCGTGAACTCGATCGCGAAGTCGCGGTCGCTCACCGCGTCCAGCGAGTTCTGGCACACGCCGTCCATGCCCAGCTCCTTCGCCACGGCCTCGCGGTCCAGGGGGTAGGTGGTGCCGGCCAGCGCCGCGGCGCCCAGCGGCAGGCGGTTCACGCGCTTGCGCACGTCCAGCATGCGCTCCTGGTCGCGGGCGAACATCTCCACGTAGGCCAGCATGTGGTGGCCGAAGCTCACCGGCTGCGCCACCTGCAGGTGGGTGAAGCCCGGGAGCACGACGTCCACGTTCTTCTCCGCCAGCGCCAGCAGCGCCTTCTGCAGGTCCACCAGCAGCCCGCCGATCAGGTCGATCTCGCCGCGCAGCCACAGGCGCACGTCGGTGGCGACCTGGTCGTTGCGGCTGCGGCCGGTGTGCAGGCGCTTGCCGGCGTCGCCCACCAGCTGCGTCAGGCGGGCCTCGATGTTCAGGTGCACGTCCTCCAGGTCCAGCTTCCATTCGAAGGCGCCGGAGGCGATTTCCTGGCGGATCTGCTCCATCCCGCGGCGGATGTCGGCCAGATCCGTTGCGGAAATGACACCCTGTTTTTGCAACATCGCGGCATGCGCCAGGGAGCCGGTGATGTCCGCCAGCCACAGTCGCTTGTCGAAGAAGACGCTGGCGGTGTAGCGTTTCACGAGGTCGCTCATGGGTTCGCTGAAGAGCGCGGACCAGGCCTCGGATTTGTGATCGAGTTGGCTCATAAGGGGGGCACGGGTGCGGGAACGGATGGGCAGGAGGGCCGATTCACCAATAATGAAGGCCGGAAGGAGGCCGCCGGGGCGCGCGAGAGCGTGCCCTGAATGGCAATGAACGACTCGCAACTATTATCCGCGTTCCAGGAACTGCACCGGCTGCCGCCCAAGGCTCGCAAGCGGGAGACTTTGATCTTCGACGCCTGCCAGCTGGGGGTGATGCTGCGCGCCGTGCTGTTCGTCGAGGCCGCGATGGCCGTCGGCGCCATGTTCCAGGCCAACGCGCTGCTGCCCTGGCTGGAACGCTTCGCCTTGCTCTCCGGAGCGGCCTTGCCCGGCACCCTCGGCTGGCTGGTGGTGACCTGTTCCGCCAAGCGCCTGCTGGCCCGCCTGAAGTCGCCCGTGCAACAGGGCATCGGCATCGTGCTGGGTGCGGTCTCCGGCCTGTATGGCTGCGCGCTGCTGGCGCTGATGGGGCCGGTGGGGCCGGCGCCCTGGCTGGCTTCCGCCATGGCCGGCGCGCTGCTGTCCGCGGTGATGGTGGCCGCCCTGGTGCTGCGCGCCAAGGGCCGCATGCCGGCCGAGACGGCCGCGCGCCTGGCCGAACTGCAGGCCCGCATCCGGCCGCATTTCCTGTTCAACAGCCTGAACAGCGCCATCGCGCTGGTGCGGGAAGATCCGGGCAAGGCCGAATCGCTGCTGGAGGACCTGAGCGAGCTGTTCCGGCATGCCCTGGTGAGCAAGGGCGATTCCGCCACGTTGGCGGAGGAAGTCCAGGTCGCCCGCCACTACATGGCCGTGGAGCAGATCCGCTTCGGCGAGCGCCTGCGGGTGGAATGGTCCATCGATCCGCGCGCCGGCAGCGCGCGCGTACCCGCTTTGTTTTTGCAGCCTTTGGTGGAGAATGCCGTGAAGCACGGCGTCGAACCGAGTCCCACGGGCGCCGACGTGAAGATCACCACGCAGCGGAGGGGCAGCGTGGTGGTGATCAAGGTGACGAATTCGGTGCCGGCCGGGCAGGGGAAGCCTGGCCACGGAGTGGCGCTGGAGAACGTCCGCGACCGCCTGCGGCTGCTGCACGACGTGCAGGGGCAGTTCCAGACGGCGCTGATCGACGGGCGCTACCAGGTCAGGATGGAGGTTCCCGCCTAGGGAACGCGACGGAGGAGAGACATGGGCATGAAGATGCTGTTGGTCGACGACGAACCGCTGGCACGCGCGCGCTTGCGCACCCTGCTGGCCGATTGCAAGACGCCCGCCGCGGAAGTCGCCGGGGAAGCCGCGAACGCGGCCCAGGCGATGGAGCACTTGCGGCGGCAGCAATACGACGGAGTGTTGCTGGACATCCACATGCCAGGCGCCGACGGACTGGCGCTCGCGCAGGTCCTGCGCACCCTGCCGGAGGCGCCTCCGGTGGTGTTCGTCACCGCCTACGCGGAACACGCGGTTACAGCCTTCGAGCTGGAGGCCGTGGACTACCTGACCAAGCCGGTGCGGCTGGAGCGGCTGCAGGCCGCCCTGGCCCGCGTGGAAAAGGCCCGCCAGGGCCGCAACGGCCCCGAGGCGGAGCAGGAGGTGCTGGTGATCCAGGACCGCGGCCGCACCGAGCGGGTGCCGGTGGCCGAAGTGCTCTATTTCAAGGCCGAATTGAAGTACGTCACCGTCCGCACGGCGGCCAGAAGCTATATCCTCGACGGTTCGCTCAGCGACCTCGAGGAGCGCCATGGGGCGCAGTTCCTCCGTGTCCACCGCAACGCACTGGTCTCGCGCCGTGCCGTGCGGGCCCTGGAAAAGCATTTCGACGCGGAGGAAGGCGAGGGCTGGGCGGTCCGCCTGAACGGGATCGAAGAATCCCTGGCCGTCTCGCGCCGCCAGCTGAGCGCCGTGCGGGAGGCACTGGCCAGCTAGCAAGAGAGGAATGGGGACTCGTGGAGTTGTGAGAGACCGTGAGTTCCGAACCGTCCCAGGTGCCGCCGCAGGCGCCTGACCCGTCCGAGATCGACGACCTGCCGCGCACCCCCGTGGACCCGCGGGCGCCGTCGCACGTGCTGCTGCACATGCCCCAGAACGTGCGCAGCGCGGCGCTGGGCGTGCTGATGGTGCTGGCGGTGCTCGCCGTGCTGCACCTCGCGCAGGGCTTCTTCATCCCGCTGATGCTGGGCCTGGTCTTCAGCTATGCGCTGTCGCCCGTGGTCGACGGCCTGCAGCGCTGGCGCGTGCCGCGGGCATTGAGCGCCGGGGTCCTGATCCTCGCCATCCTGGGCGGCATGGGCGCGTCGGTCTATTCGCTGTCGGATGACGCCAACGACCTGATCGCGTCCCTGCCGGATGCCGCGCGCAAGCTGCGCGACACGGTGCGCAAGCCGAAGCAGCAGCAAAGCACCCTCGACACCATGCAGAAGGCCGCGGCCGAACTGGAGAAGGCGGCGCAGGAAGCCGGCGGATCCGCGCCGGCGCCTGCGCGCGGCGTCGCCCGCGTGATCGTGGAGAAGCCGAAGTTCGACCTGCGCGAGCACCTGTGGACCGGCACGCTCGGCGTGGCCAGCGTGATCGGCCAGACCGTGATGGTCACCTTCCTCACCTACTTCATGCTGGTATCGGGCACCACCTTCCGCCGCAAGCTGGTGAAGATCGCCGGCCCGGGGCTGGCGGAGAAGAAGCTCACCGTGCAGGCGCTGGACGAGATCAACGCGCAGATGCAGCGCTACCTGCTTGTGCAGCTGCTGGCGAGCCTGGGCGTGGGCATCGCCACCGGGGTGTGCTTCGCGATCGTCGGCCTGAAGCACGCGGCGGTGTGGGGCGTGGCCGCCGGCATCCTGAACCTCGTGCCCTACGTGGGCTCGATCGTCGTCACCGCCGGCGCCGCCCTGGTCGCCTTCCTGCAGTTCGGCGCGCTCGACATGGCCCTGATCGTCGGCGGCAGTTCGCTCCTGATCAACACGATCGAGGGCTACCTGCTGGTGCCCTGGGCCACCAGCAAGGCGAGCAGCATGAACCCGGTGGCCGTGTTCATCGGTGTGCTCGCGTGGGGCTGGATCTGGGGCGTGTGGGGACTGCTGCTCGGGATCCCGATCCTGATGGCGGTGAAGGCGGTGTGCGACCGGGTGGATCACCTGAAGCCGGTCGGCGAGTTGCTGGGGACCTGATCGCGCAGGGTCAGCCGAGGGTCCAGGGCCCCAGCCACGAGCCGCCGCTCCACGCGACGCTCTGCACGGACCCGTCCCCGGCGACGTAGAACGCATCGAGCTTGTCCGCGGAGCGGCTGACCACGCTGATCTTCGACAGCGCGCGCGCGCCCGGGATGGACCACCAGCCCGCCCAGGCGCCCCGGGACGCATCCCAGGCCGCGGTGTACACCTGGGTGTCGGTGCCGGCCGTGAAGATGTCGAGCTTGCCCGGCGAGCGGCTGACCGCCGTGACATGGCCCCCCGGCCGGGTCTGGCCGCCCTGGATGTGCCACCACCCCTTCCAGGACGGCGACGAGGGGTCCCACGCCGCGCTCATGGTGCGGCCGGCCGCATCGGCCACGAAGATGTCGATCTGGTCCTGCGCCTTCGACACGGCCGCGACGTGGCTGCCGGGGATCGCCGTCAGGCCCTCGATGGGCCACCAGCCCCGCCAGCTCCCGCCGGCGGTCCACGCAGCGGTGTACACCTTCGAATCGGTGCCGACCACGAAGGCATCGAGTTGCCCTTCGCGGCGCGAGACGGCGGTGACGTGTCCGCCGGCGCGCGTGCGCATGGCGCGCAGCGGCGTGCTTTCCGGCCAGAGCGTGCCTGCCCCCGCCTTGCTGTCGGCGCGGGACACCAGCACGCCGCCCTGCCGGTCCGTGTAGAAGGCGTGGACCATGTCGGCCTTGCACGAGACCGCATGCACCGCCGCACCCGGAATGCCCTGGAACGCGGGCTCGTTGCTCCGGCCCGCGATCCACCACGCGGACCAGCGCCCGCCGGCTTCGCGGATGCGGAAGTACAGCATCCCGTCGCGGCCGATCGCCAGCACCATCGCGCGATCGGAGCCCGCGATCCTGGCCGATGCGACCGTCGCGTGGGGCGCCGCCGTGAGCGTGTCCAGCGGCTGGCGCGAAACCCATCCCGTCGCAGGTTCCCAGGACCTGGAGCCGATGCGGTCGTCCTGCAGCGAGCGCGGCGCATCGACCACCAGCAGCTTGTCAGTCCCCGGACACGTCACGCTCACGCTGCGTTCGCCCGCGGCCGGCTCCAGGCCGCGCACGCGCGAGAAGGCGTTGCTGAACGTGGTGGACTGGCCGCTGGCCTCGAACAGGCTCGCCTTCCAGTTGTCCAGGCCGGCGCCGTACAGCGTGCGCACCTGGCGTTCGTTCACGGTGTTGAACTGGCCCCAATGCGGGCGGCCGCCGTACGCCATGGCCTGTTCGTGCACCCAGCCGAGCCAGGCCTCGTTGTCCGCCAGGCCCGTTGCGGTGGTGGCCTCGATCGACATCGCATGGGCGCCGGCGACGTTGTGCATCGACAGCGTGGCGCGCGACGCGCGCGAAGGCCGCACCGAGATCCAGCCGGCCTGGCTGTACCTGGGCGCCGCGTCCAGGATGACGCGCAGGAACTGCAGGTACTCGGGCCGCGTGGCATCGAACACGACTTCGATGCCGTCGCCGGTGTACGACTTGTTGTGGCTCGCCGCCCGCGTGCCGCTGGTCACCAGCCAGTGCGGGCCCCGGCGACCTTGCTCGATCGCCGGCTTGAGCTGTTCGTTGAGGATGTGCGTCAGGATGCCGCGCACCGCGTGTGGGCCCAGGGGGTTCTCCCACAGCCTGTTCATCCCGCAGGCGATGGCGCAGCCGGGGGCATCGACCGGCGTCGGCAGGTTGAGGTCGACCGGGTTGGTGGTTTCCCAGCGCCGCTGCAGGTAGAAGTCGTCGCCGTCCTGGGAGTTGAACAGCAACTGGAAGAACGGCGGATCGGTCCGGTTCAGCGCGGCGCCTTCGACCAGGCCCGCCGGAGGCGGCGTGGTGGCGGCGAGGGCGAAGAGGGCCGCGAACGGGTTGGGCTGCCTGCGCCCTTCATCGAGCTTGTCGAGGACGGCCTGCACCGGCGGCCGCGTGATGACTTCGACCACCCGGAAGGCGCGGCGCACTTCGAGCACCATCGAGTAGATCACGCCGAAGCGGCCGAAGGAGACCACCGCGGCGTCGAAGACCTCGTCGCTGCGCACGATCCGCGTGCCGGCACAAGGCAGCACTTCGCGCAGCCTGGCGTCCGTGGTGACGGGTTGCGACGCGCGCTCGATCCAGAGTTCCTGGCCCGTGGCCGTCACCAGGTGGATCGCGCGGACCATGTCGGGCAAGGGCGGCTGGTTCCATTCGCCTCCGTGCGTGGAGGTCGAGATGACGCCCGCCAGGCTCTGCCCGTTCGCCCCGCCCAGCGTGGGAAAGGCCAGTCCCAGGGAGTCCAGGATCTCGGCGGCGCGCCCGACTTCCACCCCCGCTTCGAAGTGCACGAGTTTCGTCGCGCCGTTCGGGTCGGCCTGGCGCGCAACCCATTCGTCGTTCAGCGCCGAAGGCCTCCCGCCCACGACGTAGGACAGCTGGCTGCACAGCGACTGCAACCCGACCATCCACTGCGCCGAAGCCGCCATGTCGGTGTTCGCCCAGCCGCTGCCGACCGGGTGCAAGGCCTTCGCCTGCAGGCTGGCCTGCGCCACGACATGCACCAGCTGCTGCAGCCCCGAGGGCGATTGCATCGGCAGCTCGGGATGGCCCGGGACCATCGGCGTGAAGACCCGCTCGACGGCCACGTGCGTGCGGCCGCTCCAGTTGGACCACTGCTGGTCCTGTTCCGTCCGTCCGAGGAAGCTCGGTGCCTGGCAGATCATCGCGCGCTCCTCACAAGGGCCCCGGCGCGGGCTCGGCCGGCAGCGGGGTGCCGTAGTGCGCGCTCGATGCGTCCCAGGGCGTGTTGATCATGGGTTGCCAGGGATGCCCCTCGAACTGCTGCCACGCCCGCTCGATGCCGGCGGGCATGCAGGCCGCGCCGTTGCCCACGGCGAGCCGCGTCCGGCAAAGCTCGCGCAATTCGCGCTTCTGCTCCCGGAGGACCTGGAGGGCGTCCGTGTGCCCCGGCCGCTGGATCCCGGCGTTCGCGAAGCCCCATTTCTCGGAGGACATCAGCTGTCCCTCCGACCGGTGCTCGCCGGGGCCCCAGATGTCGAGGCGCTTGCGCACGATCTGGTCGCTCAGCTCGAACAGGCGCCTGCGGATGGCGTCGTCGGGCTGCATCACGTCGTATGCGCGCATGTACCCGTAGTCCATGCTGATCTGCACCAGCCCGGGGTCGACGGCAAAGAGGTTGTGGACCTCGAACGTGGGGGCGATCATCTTCGTCGGGCAGTTGAAGCCGCGGTGCGGCAGGTAGTCGTTCAGCTGTCCCTCGTCCATGATGACCTCGACGGACCGGCCGAGGATCGGCAGCAGCGTCGCCGTGTTGTAGCTGCCGGGAGCGACGCCCAGCGGCGAGGGCACGATGGCGACGATCGAACTCGCGCCGGCCAGGTCGGCGGCCGCCAGCGGCAGGTTGTCGCGCGTGCCGCCGTCGAGGAAGGTGCCCGACGCGTTCACCACCGGCGCGAAAGCCACCGGGATCGACGCGGAGGCCTGCACGGCATCGAGCAGGGGCATCTGCGCGCTGGTGTCGATGAAGCGGCCGGCTTCGTTGACGTAGCGCGTCCGGCCGCTGTTCAGGTCCAGCACCGAGATGCGCAGGGTGATGCCCGAGCCCCTCACCTTGGCGGGATCCACCGTCGCGTCCAGCCGCCTTCGCACCGGGTCGAACAGGAACAGGGCGTTGCCGGTCTCGACCAGCCGCTTGATCTCGGTGATCAGCTTGCCCAGCGCCAACCCGTTCTGCAGGCCGCACATCAGCACGTCGAAGATCGTGAACAGGCCGAAGGTCGAGACGCCCTGCGTGAACACCTGCTTCGAAATGCCGATCGCGATCTCCGCCTCCGGCCCGATCCACGGGTGGTGGTACTCCTCCACCTGCAGGCCGAGCATTTCCGAGAGCTCGAAGAACTGCTGCGGCAGGATGCCCATCGTCTTCCACTGCGTCAGGATGTTCACCACCCATCCCGTGGGCTCGAACATGTCCGAGGGTCCACGCAGCCCGAGCCACATGGCTTCCAGCTGCGGCAGCGCCGCCGGGCCTTCCGCCAGCTTCACCGCGTTGAGCGATCCCGCGGACGAGCCGGTGATGATGTCCGGGCTGAACTTGAACACGTCGTACAGGCAGCGCACCGCGCCGACTTCGAAGGAGGCCTTGCTGCCGCCGCCGGACAGCACCAGCGCCGCGCGGTCCTTCATTTCGACCTTCAACGTCGCCTGCGTCGAGCCGCAGGTGTTCGTGGCCGTGAGGGTGAATCCGTCGCTCCAGGAGGTCGTGCCGGACAGCGGGCCGAGGTCCACGCTGCCCTTGGGCGGCAGGGTGCCGGCCACGCCGGGAAGCTGCGGCGCCGCGCCGGTCTTGCGCAGCTGGACCCCCTGGGTGTTCTTGACGTCCCACGCGAGGCGCAGCATCCCCCCGGGGCGCACGTACACGGTCGCGGAGTTGCCGTTGCCCGTGAAGGCCGTCACCTTCGGCGGGCCGCCGTGGAAGACGTTGAACGCGGTCTCGTGCAGCGCGGCGAAGCTGTGGCCCGAGAAGCGGGACAGGCCCTGGACCACGCGTCCCGCTCCCGGGCCGAGGCATGCATCGGCAGCGGCGCCGAAGGTGTCGAGCGCGCTGGCCAGCGAGGTCGCGCCGTTGGAGCTCATCCCGAGCAGGCCCACCGGCCCGTCGCCGACACCCACCGGCGCGACGACCTCGATCAGCGTGTCGCTCCACGAGGTCGGCTTCGCGGTGACCTTGCCGCCCTTGTAGGCCGTGAAATACAGGGTGGAACCGGCCGGCTGCGAGGCGCCGAACCCGGTCCCGCCGATCGAGACGAGTTCGCCGGCGCACCCCGAGTCCGGCTGGATCCTGGAGATCTTCAGGTTGCCGCTTTCCGCCGTGAAGCCCGCCGCGGCCTGGCCAAGCTGCGCGAGCCCTTCGTGGACTTGCCCGACGCACGTGTTCCGGATCAGGTCCTTGTACGGCAGCAGTTCCGCCGGCAGTTCGAAGCCGATGTCGAGCGGGTCGCCGAAGCGGCCCCAGTTGCCGATCAGTTCCTGGCGGATCGTCGTGTTGACGGGGTCGACGCCGAAGCCGATCTGCACGATCGCCTCCACGGCCTCGGCTGCCTTGTCGCCCAGCGCCATGGCGAGCGCCGCGGAGGTCATGAGCGCGGTGAATCCATGCTGCCGGCGCGCGGGATCGTCATCCAGCGCGCCTTCCTTCGGCGCTCGCAGCCACGCGCCCGCACCGAGGAAAGCGTCGCCGCCCCCGAATTCGCGGTGGATGTGGAGAGCGACCTCCACCTGCCGGCTGCTGCCGGCGATCGAGGCGAACGACGCGTGAAGATCGCCGGACGCGGGCCGGCTCGCACCGAAAAGGACACGCAGCGGCGCGGCCAATGAACGGGCGTCGTCGACGCGTGCGTCCCCGAGGATGTCGGACATTGCCCGGCGCATCGACGCCTGGACCTTGAAATCGATTGGCATGTGTTCCTCCTGAAGTCGTTGGTCGGGATTCCCTACAACGCACTTCAGGACACACGCGAATCGAACGGCGGCATGCTCGCGTGACGGCAGCCCGCTCGAACCGGGGGCTGGCCGTGACGCCCGAGTGTCAGCTCAACACCCGCTGCCGCCTACGCTCAAGATGCATGAATGGTGTCTTGATGTAACGCGCCGCCCGGCGGTCGTGCGTCAGGCGGCACCGGCGATCTTCCGTCGCACCACCGCGAGGAACTCGCTCCGCTGCTCGGGCGAAGCGAACGCCCGGTCGGGAATGACGTGGGCGGTGTGCTGCGCGACGTACACGGCCACGAACCCGGGCCGCGACACCGCCTTGATCACCCCGGGCCAGAAGAAGTGCGACTCGTTGTAGCGGGTCGCCTCGTACAGCGACCGGTCGGAGACCTCGATCGCATGCGTGGTCAGGTGCGTGCGGTTCTTGCGGGACACGAGAAATGCCGCGATGAGGGCGAACTGCGCGAGCCAGAGGCCCGCATACCAGCCGCATGCGGCAAAGGCCGTCGACGTCGCGTTGTCTCCCCCGCTGCCGGCGATGAGCGCCGCCAGGCCGAGGAACATGAGCTGCAGCAACGGCGAGAAGAACTGGTGCGCCGCCGCGAACAGCAACATGTCGGCATAGGTGAGGCGGTATTCCAGCCGCATGCCGTCCCGGAACGACGTCTCGGCGACGGGGACCGCCGGCGGGGTGAATCGGGCACTCACTCGCAACTGAGCGGAACGCCCTCGAAGATCCGCCGGATCGACTTCGCGAGCAGCGGATAGCGTTCGCCCTGCGACTGCAGGCGCAGCTGCACGCAGGTGGCGCCGAGGCGGCGCGCGCCCTGCAGGTCGAGGTCGATGCGCAATCCGGTCGGCGCGAGGTGCACCGCCGTCACGTGCCCGTAGGCGGAGCGGACCTGGTCGGAGAGCTCGAGGTAGGGCGCGTCATCCTCGCCGGGCTGCAGCGCCCTTTGCAGGATCAGGTAGGGCGGTTCGCTTCCGGCGCAGCGCGCGGCGAAGGCGACCGTGAGGACGCCGTCTTCCTCGGTGCAGGACACGGTCTCCGCCTGCAGGCAGGCCGGTGGATGCAGGTGCAGGGGCATGGCTAGCGTGGACAGGTGAGGGCGACCCGGGGGGTCGCGGAATCCGCCGGCGGGCAGCCTTGTGCCTGCCGCCGCGCGGCGTGGAGGTCCGACAGGAACCGGGCGACCTTCGTGTCGACTTCCTTCATCTGCCGCTCCGATTCGGGGTACCACTTGATCCAGGTCCCGTCGTCCTGCTGCACGGCGATGAAGTCCTGGCCCATCGCGGCCAGCACGCGCTGCAGGTGTTCGGTGGCTTCGGGATCCTTGTGCTTGGTCATGACCTGGCGCGACAGCGTCAGCTGGATCGCGTCGACCTTCGCGTCATCGGCGCGCAGGTAGGCGAGGCCCACCATGCCGTCGTGCGGCGGCGCGTCCTGGTGCTGCAGGCCGCGCCGGGTCATCAGCGTGCGCAGGTCCTGCACGTATTCGGCGTCCGTGCTGTAGAAGGATTTCTCGCGGTCGTCGCCGCGCATGCAGCCGGCCAGCCCCGACAGGGCCAGCACCAGCGCGACGAAAGAAGCGGTCAGCGGACTTCTGGACACACCACGGCTCCTCCCCAGCCGCAGGAGCGACCGTAACGGAGGGGCGCGGGCTTGCCAATGGCCGGGGTTGCGCGCGGCCTACAGCCAGCGCCTGCGCCCGACAGGCGTCCGGATTCGCTGGCGGAGCGGCGGCGCCGGCGCGGGCGCCGAATTCGGGACAATACGGCCCATGAGCGAACCCACAGAAAAACCGCCCCTTCCCGACCACCTGTCCGTCGACCCCCGCAGCCCGCACCACGATGCCGCCGCCTGCGAGCACGACATCGGCATCCGCTTCAACGGCAAGGACCGGCACGACGTCGAGGAGTACTGCATCAGCGAGGGCTGGATCCGCGTGCCGGCCGGCAAGACGCTGGACCGCAAGGGCAAGCCCCTGCTGATCAAGCTGAAGGGCAAGGTCGAGGTTTTTTACCAGTAGGCCCCGCGCCTTCCTATCGCACCTGCGCGCTTGCCGCGCGCTTGGCGTACGACTGGTAGGCGGGCAGCGCGATCGCGGCAACGATGCCGACGATCGCGATGACCGGGACGATCAGGCCCAGGATCTTCACGCCGGTGGTGTTGGGCGGCGGCGGCGCGCCGTAGCGGTTGCTGCCCTTGGTGCCGGAGCCCACCAGCCAGATCAGGTTCACGATGGGGATGAGGGAGAGGATGACCGTCCACCCCGACCAGTCCATGTCGTGGCTGCGCTGGATGGTCTTCACGATGACGAACCAGAAATAGGCGAGGCCGAGGCTGGCGGTCAGCAAGGTGCCGATCAGCTCCATGCCCATGCCTTGCAGGAAGCCGCCGATGAAGACCGGCACGATGATCGCGAGGTAGCCGACCATCATGTGCGCGAGGTAGCGCAAGCGGCCGATGCGGCCGCTCGGCGACCAGGTGCGGACCGGCTGGACTCCCTCGTCGACTTCGTAGCGATCGGCCACGTGGGCCTGCGGCGGCGCGTAAGGATTGGCGTTGGCCATTTCTCTCTCCTCCTTGTGAAAACCGTGGCTACAGCAGGCCCGCCCGCTTGACCGCGTGGTAGCGGTTCACGAGCGCGGCGGGCAGCTGCGAGGGCTCGACATCCAGGGACAGCGCGTCGTTGCTGGTCACCTGGGCGAAGGCGTCGCGCCGGCCCTGTTCGAAGAGGTGCGCCGCGGCGGTGACCACCGCATCGTCGGCGGTCGCCAGCGGCTGCTGCGCCAGCGAGCGCAGCACGCTTTCGCGCAGGCTGGCCACCATCACCAGGTGGTTGCGGCGCAGCAGGCGCACCGCGGGCTGCAGCTCCGGCGCGTCCTCGTCGCGGAAGTTGGTCAGGATGATCACGAAGGCGCGCCGCGGGAAGTGCAGCGTGAGGTCCTGCGCGGCCTGCAGGTAGTCGGAGTGCACCGGCGCGGCCTCCAGGTCGTACAGCCGGTTCATCAGCGCGTTGAAGGTGTGCACGCCCTTGCGCGGCGCGTAGTCGCGGCGCTGCCCCGGCAGGTTGCCGAAGGTCAGGGCGCCCACTTCGTCGCCTTCGCGCAGCGCCACGTAGCTCAGGAGCATGAGCGCGTTGAGCGCGTGATCGAAGTGGCTGCCGCCGGCGCCGCTGCCGGCCTCGTCCGCGCGCATGCGGCGGCCGCAATCGAGCAGGAAGAACACGCGCTGGTCGCGCTCGTCCTGGAACTCGCGCACGATCGGCCGCGAGTGGCGCAGCGTCGCCTTCCAGTCGATGTGGCGCACCGGCTCGCCGCGGCGGTAGTCCGACAGCTGGCGGAAGTCCGTGCCCTGGCCGCGCGGTGCATAGGTCTTGATGCCGATCTGCGAAAGGCGCCGGTCGCCGGCCAGCCAGGCGTAGCGCGCGACGGTGGCGAAGTCGGGATACACGCGCGAGGACTGCGGCTGCGCGACCTGGAACAGGAACTGGAAGCCGCCGCCGAGGCTGCGGCACAGCACCTGCACGGCCGGGAACTGCACCGGCCCGCGGCGCGTGGCCCGGACGGTGTAGCGCACCGTCGCGCGGCTCGAGGGCGGCAGCACGATGGACTGCGGCAGGTCCTCGAAGGTGAAGCGTGGATCGGGCTCGTCGAACACCACGAGCTGCCAGGCACGGCCTGCGGCCTGTTCCAGCTCGATCCGGACTTCGGCGGGCACTTCCAGCGAAAAGGCCGACGGCAGCGAGCGGGTCACCTTCACCTGCGCGTCGCGCCAGGCGCGCTGCGTGCGCAGCAGGTCGGCGAGGGACCACACGAGCTGGGCGAGCAGCCCGGCGCCCGCCACCGCCGCCACCTGCAGCACCGGCAGGCCCGCCAGCAGCGCAGCGATGGCCGCACAGGCGAGCAGCACCAGCGCGGCGAGCGCGGCGCGGGTGGGCAGGACGGCACGCAGCTGCATCGTGCGGATCAGAGGCGCGGCGCCTCGACGCTTTCGACGGCGGCGCGCAGCAGTTCGTCGACCGAGCGGCCTTCCAGCTGCGCCTCGGGCGACAGCAGCACGCGGTGGCGCAGCGCCGGCAGCGCGTGGCGCTTCACGTCGTCGGGCGTGACGAAGTCGCGCGCCTGCAGCAGCGCGTTGGCGCGGGCGCAGCGCACCAGCGCGATGGCGCCGCGCGGGCCGGCGCCGGCCGCGAGGCCCGGCCACTGGCGCGTGGCGCGCGTGATGCGCACGGCGTAATCGAGCACGCGGTCGTCGGCGCGCAGGAAGCCGGCCATGCGCTGCACCTCCTGCACCTGGGGGGCCTGCAGCAGGGGCTCGAGCCGGTCCAGCGGCAGCTGGTTGCCGGCCTGGTGGTGGGTGCTGCCGCGCACGATCGCGGTCTCCTCGTCCTGCGTGGGATAGCCGATGCTCACCTTCAGCAGGAAGCGATCGAGCTGCGCTTCGGGCAGGGGGTACGTGCCTTCGGTGTCGATCGGGTTCTGCGTGGCCAGAACGATGAAGGGCTGCGGCAGCGGCAGCGTGCGGCCTTCCAGCGTCACCTGGTACTCCTGCATCACCTCCAGCAGCGCGCTCTGCGTCTTGGCTGGCGCGCGGTTGATCTCGTCGGCGAGCAGCACGTTGGTGAACACCGGGCCCTGGTTGACGCGCAGGTTGCCGACGCCTTTCTCGCCCGCGTTGAAGTCCAGCACGGCGTGGCCGGTGATGTCGGTGGGCATCAGGTCCGGCGTGAACTGGACGCGCGCGAAGGACAGCTGCATGGCCTTGGCGAGCGCCCGCGCCAGCAGCGTCTTGCCCAGGCCGGGCACGCCTTCGATCAGCACGTGGCCGCTCGCGACCAGGGCGACCAGCGCCTGGTCCACGGCATCGGCCTGGCCGACGACGGCCTTGCCGACTTCGCGCCGCAGCGCCGTCATCAGTTCGGCCGCGCGGACCACGTCTTCGGCTTTGATTTGGATGTCGCTCATGGTTGCGATGCGTAATGGGAAGTGGAGAGATGGAGCCGGCGGCGCGCCAGCTCCAGCAGTTCGAGGTCGGCCGCCAGCGGGGCGCGTTCGGCGCGCGACACCAGGGCGGTTTCCAGTTCGGAGGCCGGCAGGTTCGTGGCCCTGGCGATGCGTTCGACGGCGGCGCGGCCGCGCAGCAGGGCATACCCGGGAAGCCGCGCGCGCGCCGTTTCCTGCAGCGCGCGGACCTGCGCCTGGTGCAGCGCCGAGGGGCCGTGGTGCTGCAGGAAGGAGCCCGTGCCCGCGACCTGCTCGCGCATGGAGCGGCGCTGCAGCGGCGGAACGACGCCCAGGGGCCCGAAGCGCACCATGCCGCGCCACAGCCACGCGGCGATCGCGAAGGCTCCCAGCAGCACGGCGGCCCAGCCCTGCTGCCAGATCCACAGCAGCAGCGGCGGACGCGCCTCGTCGGGCACCACCCACAACAGCTTGCCGCGCTCCACCTGCAGCGCCCGGGCCACCAGCGCCGCGTGATCGCTGCGCGTGCGCACGACCTCTCCGTTGTTCAGCAGCGAGCGCGGGCCGTACACGGTCACGCTGCCCTGGCCGACGGGGAGGCGCACCAGCTCGATGCCTTCGGGGCCTTGCACCTGCCAGGTCGGCGGCGCGGCCGCGGGCTGGAGGTTCAGTTGCTGCCAGTGCGGCCACGCGCACACGCGGTAGCTGCCGGCGTCCGCCAGGCCGGGGCCCGAGCGTTCCGCGACATCGCGGCACGGATCGTCGCGGTCCTTGCGGGCGCGTGCCGCATCCTTCGGCTTGGGCGGCCGCTTCTCGCCCTTGACCGGCACCCAGGACGTGATCTGGTCGTTCTGCAGCGCCGACGCGGCCAGCACGAGGTGGCCACCGGCTTCCACCCACTTGCGCACCTTCGCCGGCCGCTCCGGGAACATGTCCCAGTACGGAGACTCGAGCAGCAGCACGGCGCCGGGCGGCGGCATGCGGTCCAGCGTTTGCTGCTTTTCCACCCGGGCGCCGAGCTCGCGGGCGAGCCGCTCCAGCGCGAAGAATTCGTTCTGCAGCGCCTCGCCCTTGCGCGGCGTGTCCACCTCGATCTCGACCCACTCCGTGGCCGTGACCAGCCACAGGCCGAAGAGGGCCAGCAGCACGATCACCACCCAGCGGATCACCGTCGACTGGCTCATGCCGCCGCCTCTGCGAGGTGCACGTCGAAGTCCTGGCACAGGGCCAGGGCGTGCGAGGCGTCGGGCAGCCGCGCACCGTACACGGCCAGCTGCCAGGCGCCCACGAGCCGCGCGAAGAAGGCGCTGCGATGGGCGTCGAGCCGCTGCTCCGCGAGCTCGACGCATTCGCCTTCGGTGCTGGCGGCGCGGATCGGGACGGCATGCGCGTGGACCAGGCGCGAGAGCGCGCCGCGATACAGCAGCGACAGCGCCGCGCGATGGTCGCCGCGCTGCCACAGTTTCGCGGCCGCCGCGCCGATCGCCTGCGGCAGGCTCTCGGGGCGGATGTCCAGGCTCTGCACGTGGCTGGGCGGCGGCGCGCGATGCGCATGCGACAGGCCCTTGCGCACCTGCAGCCAGCGGCGCAGGCCCACCAGCAGCAGCGCGATCGCCAGCATCCCGGCGATCCACATCAGCACGCGCGCGGTCTCGCTCAGCCAGCGCCCGAGCTTCACCAGCCAGTCCCAGGAGGAGGAAGCCTCCTCCTTCTTCTTGTTCTTGTCGGTGTCGCGCAGGCGCAGGGTGGAGGTGTTGCGCTTGCCGCCCAGGTCCGGATGCTGGCGCACCACCGCCGCGGCCCGCTCCACCTCCTGGCGCGTCGGCGGTTCGGCGAGCGCGGGCGGCAGCGCCAGCGCGAGGGCCAGGGCCAGCAGCAGCTCACGCGAACGCACGGCGGAACTCCTGTTCGATGTCCCAGGCTTCGAGTTCGACGCGCCGGTTCAGGTACATCAGGAAGCCGGCGGCGACGAAGAAGGGCTCCACCAGCAGCACCGCCAGCGCGTAGGCGAGCGCCTGCGACAGCGTGCTGCCGATCGATCCGGACTCGGTGAGCCAGGTGAACACGTGGCGGTGCGTGCCTTCCGGCGCGAACCACAGCATCAGCGAGACCAGCCCCAGGTACAGGACGACCTCCACGTTGGCGAACACGAACTGCATGCCCCCGGCCGCGCCGCGCTTGCCGCGCAGGATCTGGGCGCGACGCTGGCTCGCCGCCTTGCCGCGCTGGCCTTCGAGTTGCAGCACGGCCTGCGTGTAGCTGCGCCAGGGCGACAGCCGCTGCAGCGTGAGCGAGCCGGCCAGGCCGCGCCACCAGATCGCCGAGCGCTGGGCCCACAGGTCGGACCAGCGCGTGGCCTCGCCGAACACCGCGCGCGAGAGCACGAACAGCAGGCTGCGATCGAGCCAGGGCTTGGCGCAGAAGATCACGAGCCAGGGCAGCCAGCCGGCGATCTCCGCCGTCGCGAGCGCCACCGCGAGCAGGCCGGCCCACAAGGGCAGCCACACGCGGGCGATGCTGCGCGCATGCGTGTGCACCAGCAGCACGCCCAGGTCGACCGCTTCCGCCATCGGGCGCGGACGCAGGCGCACGGACAGCGCGTCAACCTGCATGGGCCTCCTTCGCCGGCGTGCCGCGGCCCTGGAATGCGAGGTAGCCGAGGACCAGCGCCCAGCACGCGGCCGCCACGCCGTACTTCACCAGCGGCGGCACCCAGCGCGCCGACGACCAGAAAGCCTCGAGGGCCGCCGCGACCAGCAGCATGCCGACCACGCCGTAGACGATCACGATCGCTTCGCGCGCGGCCTCGCGCAGCGCCTGCAGGCGAGTGAGCCGGCCCGGCGCGAGCCAGGCATGCCCGAGGCGCAGGCCCGCCGCGCCGGCGAGCACGATCGCGGTGAGCTCGAAGGCCGCGTGCGTGACGACGAAGGACAGGAAGTTCTCGCCGTGGCCGCGCACGACGAGGTAGCCGCCCACGGCGCCCGCGAACAGGCCGTTGAACACCAGGAAGAAGGCGCTGCCCACGCCGGCGAAGAGGCCCGCGGCGAAGCACTGGAAGCCCACGCCGATGTTGTTCATGATGTAGAAGCCGAACATCTGCCAGTCGGTGTCGGCGTCGCGTTCGCGTCCCAGCGGCCCTTCGCCCTGGCCGTACATCTCGTCGAAGCGCTGCACTTCGTTGGCATCGAGCAGGTGCAGGATGAAGCCCGGGTCGTTCCAGCAGGCCCAGCCCAGCGCCAGCATCGGCAGCACGAACAGCAGGGTGGCGGCCAGCACGTAGCGGCCATGCGCACGCACGGCCCGCGGGAATCCGTACAGGGCCAGGGCGCGCAGCGAGGACAGCTGCAGCGCCTGGCGGCGGTAGATCAGGCGATGCGCGCGGTGCGTCGCGGCTTCCAGCCGCTGCACCAGGTGCACCGGATAGGCACGCGCCTGCGCCAGCGCGAGGTCCTCGCAGGTGCGGCGGTAGAGGTTGGCGAGCCTTGCGCCGTCCCACAGGCGCCCGCTTTTCGCGTTGCCCTCGGCAGCCGCCAGCAGCTGTTCCAGTTCTTCCCAGCGCGGCGCGTGCGCCGCTTCGAAGTGCGCGGGACTCATTTCGGGACGGCCTCGCGGTGGCCGAGGATCCAGTGGGCGACGCCCAGGAGCTGCGGCGATGCCGCGCTCGTGCCGGCGGTCGAGACCACCGGCCGCGCCAGCTGCGCCAGCTCCTCGAAGCGTTCCGGCGTGAGGCGCGGCGCGCGTCCCGCCCATGCCACGATGGCGACCTGTTCGGCCTGCGTCAGCGGGCGCGCGGGCCGCTGCGGCGATGCCGGCGGGATCCTGCCGTGCAGGCGCACCGGCTCCGCATAGACCACCAGGGTGCCGGCGGCGAGGTCGCCGAGGCGCTTGAAGTCGGGCCGCAGCAGCAGGGCGGCGACGCCCGCCGCATAGAGGAAGGGCAGGAAGTCGGCGGCGCGCAGCAGGTTGCGCACGACCGAGGCGCCCGGCGTGACCGGCAGGCCCGATTCCATCACCACCTGCAGTCCCATCACCCGCTTGCCGGGCGTGGCGCCGCCCCTGGCCAGCTCGAAGGCGATCGGATAGCCCCACTCCAGCAGGAAGTAGGCAATGAGCAGGAAGGCCATGCCGAGGCCGCCCGCGACGCCGGCGATGGTGATGGCCACGAAGAACACCGCGATGCGGATGCCGAAGTCGATCAGCCAGGCCTGGCCGCGGGCGACCAGGCCCGCGGGCCGCAGGGCCAGCGCGATGCCTTCGGGCGTTTCGGCGTGCTGCAGCGTGTCGAGCGGCGCGCCGGGCAGCGCGGGGTTCACGCCTTGACGACGATGGTGTCCGCGACGACGTCGTGCAGGCAGCGACGGTTGGAGCGGAAGATCGTCAGGCAGTCGACCAGGCCGTAGACCTGGCCGAGGACGGGCAGGATCGTCGCCACGTAGCCGAGGAGGTAGCGCAGCCCGAGCACCCGGCCCCAGGACGCGAGGCTGCCGTCCGGTCGCGTGATGCGGATGCCCAGCGCGAACTTGCCGACGGTCTGCCCCCGCTTCACGAGCAGGTAGCCGTGCAGCAGCACGAAAGCCCCGAGGCCCACGGCGATGCTCGCCACCGGCGTGGGCGTCCACATGGTCATGTTCGGGTCCACCGCCCAGGGATCCCAGGGCAACAGCTTGCCGGCGACCCAGAACGACGCGAAGGCGAGCGCACCGTCGATCAGCAATGCGCCGAAGCGCTGCCAGCGGGTGGCGAGCAGCGGTCCGTCCGATGCGGCATCGACGTCGGCGACGTGCGCTTGCGGCGGCGCATAGCGCGCGTCCTGCACGGTTTGTTCTCCGTTGGCCACCGTTTCCCCTCCCAGGCTACGTGTTGTATCGCGCATTCTGGGCCGCGGCTTCGCGCGTGGACAAGGACAGATCGCACGCCGGCGGGACTTCCGGGCCCCATGTGTGGCAGGGATGCTGCGAACTCCCCCGTTTGGAGGAGCCCGCGCCGGTGCTTCAGCCGGTGTTGCGCAGGCCCGCGGCGATGCCGTTGATCGCCAGGTGGATGCCGCGGCGGCCGCGTTCGTCGGTGTCGCCCCCCCGCCAGCGCCGCACCAGTTCCACCTGGAGGTGGTGCAGGGGATCGATGTAGGGGAAGCGGTGGCGGATCGAGCGCGCCAGGGAGGCATTGCCCGCCAGGCGCTGCTTCTCGCCCGTGATGAGCGCCAGCGCATCCACGGTGCGCTGCCACTCGGCCTCGATCGCGCCGAAGATGCGGCGGCGCAGCCGGGCGTCCGGCACCAGGTCGGAGTAGCGCGAGCCGAGCGCGAGGTCGCTCTTGGCCAGCACCATGTCCATGTTGGAGAGCAGCGCCTTGAAGAAGGGCCACTGGCGGTACATGCGCTGCAGCAGCGCGGATTGCTCCTTGCGGTCGCCCGCGGCCAGGAAGGTTTCGACCGCGGAGCCGAACCCGTACCAGCCGTTGAGCGTCACGCGGCTCTGGCCCCAGCTGAAACTCCAGGGGATGGCGCGCAGGTCCTCGATCTTCTGCGTGGCCTTGCGCGACGCGGGCCGCGAGCCGATGTTCAGTTCGGCGATCTCGCGGATCGGCGTGGCGTGGAAGAAGTAGTCGACGAAGCCGGGCGTGTCGTACACCAGCGTGCGATAGGCCTTCATGCTGGATTGCGACAGCGCTTCGGCCGCCTGCAGGAAGGATTTCGGCGCGGGCTTGGTGGGCTGCAGCAGCGTGGCTTCCAGCGTCGCCGCCACCAGCGTCTCCAGGTTGCGGCGGCCGATCTCCGGGTTGGCGTACTTGGAGGCGATCACCTCGCCCTGTTCGGTGAGGCGGATCTGCCCGCGCACGGTGCCGGGCGGCTGCGCCAGGATCGCCTGGTAGCTCGGCCCGCCGCCGCGGCCGACGGTGCCGCCGCGGCCATGGAACAGGCGCAGCTGGATGTCGCTCGAATTCGCCAGCTGGTCGAACAGCTCCACCAGCGCGATCTCGGCGCGGTACAGCTCCCAGTTGCTGGTGAAGATGCCGCCGTCCTTGTTGCTGTCGCTGTAGCCCAGCATGATGTCCTGCTCGGCGCCGGAGCGCTGCACCATCTTCGCGATGCCGGGCAGCGCGTAGAACTCGCGCATGATGGGCGCGGCCTGCCGCAGGTCCTCGATGGTCTCGAACAGCGGCACGACGATCAGGTCGCTGATGGCACCATCGTCCAGCGTGCCGTGCAGCAACCCGACTTCCTTCTGCAGCAGCATCACCTCCAGCAGGTCGCTCACCGCCTCGGTGTGGCTGATGATGTAGTGGCGGATCGCCTGCCGGCCGAAGCGCTGCAGCAGCACCCGCGCGGTCGCGAAGATCGCCAGTTCCTTCTGCGCATGCGCGCTGTAGTCGTGCGCGAACACCCGCAGCGGACGCGCGTCGCACAGCATGCGCATCAGCACTTCGCGCTTGCCGGATTCGTCGAGGCCGCGGTAGTCCGCATGCACGCGCGCGGCGGCGAGCAGTTCGGCCACCACTTCCTCGTGCTGCTCCGAGTTCTGCCGCAGGTCGATGGTGGCGAGGTGGAAGCCGAACACCTCCACCGCGCGGATGAGGGGGTGCAGCCGCTGCTGCACCAGCGCCGCGCCATGGTGCGCGAGCAGCGAGTCGCGCACGGTGCGCAGGTCGGCCAGGAAGTCCTCCGCGCGCAGGTAGGGGTTCTGCGGCGGCAGCACGTGGCGCGCGGCATCGCCGCCGGTGTAGTCCCTAAGAGTGGCGGCCAGGCGCGCGTACATGCAGTTGACCGCGCGCCGGTAAGGCTCGTCGCTGCGGTGCTCGCCGTGGTCCGGCGAGCCGTCCGCCAGCGCCTGCATCTGCGGGGTCACGTCGACCAGCAACGCCGACAGCGACAGCTCGCTGCCCAGCCAGAACAGCTCGGTGAGGTAGTGGCGCAGCGCCACCTCGCACTGCCGGCGCAGGGCGTAGTCCAGCGTTTCCGCCGTGACGTTGGGGTTGCCGTCGCGGTCGCCGCCGATCCACTGGCCCATGCGCAGGAAGCTCGCCACCGGATGCTGCGCGCCCAGGGCCTGTTCCAGCTGGCCATAGAGCTTGGGGATCTCGCGCAGGAAGGTGGCTTCGTAGTAGCTGAGGGACGTCTCGATCTCGTCGGCCACCGTGAGCTTGGTGAAGCGCAGCAGGCGCGTCTGCCACAGCTGCAGCACGCGCGCGCGCATGCGCCCTTCGTTGGCGGCCAGCTCGCGCGGCGCCAGCACGTCGCGCGGCAGGGCGCGGGCCTTGATCTCGTCGCGCTCGGTCAGCAGGCGGGCGATGTCGCGCTCCGCATCCAGGATGCTCTTGCGCTGCACTTCGGTGGGGTGCGCGGTGAGCACCGGCGACAGGTAGGCATGCGCCAGGGCCTGCGAGACGTTGCGCGCGTGGATGCCGCCCCAGCGCAGGCGCGCGAGCGCCACCTCGATGCTGCCCTCCTGCGTGTCGCCGGCGCGCTCGTGCACCTGGCGGCGGCGGATGTGGTGGCGGTCCTCCGCGAGGTTGGCGAGGTGGCTGAAATAGGTGAAGGCGCGGATCACGCGCACCGCCATCTCTCCGGAGAGCGACTTGAGCAGCGACTTCAGTTCGCGGTCGGCGGCCTGGTCCTCGTGACGGCGGAACGACACCGACAGCTTGCGGATCCGTTCGACGAGCTCGAAGGTGTCGACACCCTCCTGCTCGCGGATCACGTCGCCGAGGATGCGGCCCAGCAGGCGGATGTCTTCCACGAGGGGCCGTTCGTTGTCCTTGGCACGCCGCACCGGCGGCTGCTCGTTCGGAGCCATGCTTCGCTTCCTCCAGGGGGGATGCGGGGATGCTAGCATCGACCTCCCCTCCCGAATTACAAGCAGGTTACGACGTGAGCCAGTTCACCATCGCCACCCGCGAAAGCCGGCTCGCGCTGTGGCAGGCCGAGCACGTGAAGGCGCTCCTCGAGCAGCGCGGCCACCAGGTGTCCCTGCTCGGGATGACCACCAAGGGCGACCAGATCCTGGACCGGTCCCTGAGCAAGGTGGGCGGCAAGGGCCTGTTCGTGAAGGAACTCGAAGTGGCGCTGGAGGAAGGCCGCGCCGACCTCGCCGTCCATTCGCTGAAGGACGTCCCCATGGACCTGCCGGCCGGTTTCGACCTGGCCTGCGTGATGGAGCGCGAGGACCCGCGCGACGCCTTCGTCGCCAACCGCTACGCCCGGCTCTCCGAATTGCCGCAGGGCGCGGTGGTGGGCACGTCGAGCCTGCGCCGCGTGGTGCTGCTGCGGGCGCTGCGTCCGGACCTGAAGATCGAGCCGCTGCGCGGCAACCTCGACACGCGCCTGCGCAAGCTCGATGACGGCCAGTACGACGGCATCGTGCTGGCGAGCGCGGGCCTGAAGCGCCTGGGCCTCGCCGCGCGCATCCGGCAGGTGTTCGAGCCTTCGGAGATGCTGCCGGCCGCGGGACAGGGCGCACTCGGCATCGAGATCCGCGCCGACCGGCCCGACGTGCAGGCGGCGCTCGCGCCGCTGGCGCACCAGGGCACCTGGCTGTGCGTGGCCGCGGAACGCGCGGTCAGCCGCGCCATGGGCGGCAGCTGCTCCATGCCGCTGGCGGCGCATGCCCGCCTGGACGGCGAATACCTGCAGCTGGCCGCGGCCTGGGGCGATCCCGACGTGCCCGGCATGCTGGTGCGCGCGCAGTCCGCCGAGGTGATCGCCGACCTCGCGCAGGCCGCGCGGCTGGGCGAGGAAGTGGCGGCCCGCCTGCGCGCGGGCGGGGCGCACTGAGGCCGCCGATGGGCGTGGTCGTCACGCGGCCGCTGCCCGAGGCGCTTCGCTGGGCCGGGCGGCTGCGCGAACGCGGCTTCGATCCCGTGGTGCTTCCCTTGCTGGAGATCGCGCCGCCGCCGGACGACGGCGGCCTGCGGCAGGCGGTCGCGCAGCTCGATGCCTATGCAGCCGTGATGTTCGTCAGTGCGAATGCCGTGCATGGCTTCTTCGCGGCCGCATCCGGCTGGGGCGCGCCGCGCGCCTGGGCGCCGGGGCCGGGAACGGCCGAGACCCTCCGCGACGCGGGGGTGCCGATGGCGAGCATCGACGCTCCCCTCGAAGACGCGCCCCAGTTCGATTCCGAAAGCCTGTGGGCGCAGGTGAGCGGCCAGCTGCGGCCCGGCGACCGCGTGCTGATCGTGCGCGGAGCCGATGCCGAAGGCCGCAGCCAGGGCCGCGAGTGGCTCGCGCGGCAGCTCGCGGACGCGGGCGCGCAGGTCGAGACGGTGGTCGCCTACCAGCGCCGCGCGCCGGCCTGGAACGCCGAACAAGTGGCAGCCGCGCAACGCGCGGCAGGCGACGGTTCGCTGTGGCTGTTCAGCAGTTCGGAGGCGGCCGGCCAGCTGGCGCGGCTGCTGCCGGAGCAGGACTGGAGCCGTGCGCAGGCGATCGCCACCCATCCGCGCATCGCGCTGGCAGTGCGCGCGCTCGGTTTCGGGGCGGTGCATGCAGCGCGTCCCGCCTTCGAGGAAGTGGTCGCGTCGATAGAATCGCATCGATGAGTTCGCTGCCGCCTTCGCCGCCTCCGTCCGAGCCCACGCCCGTGCTGACGACCGGCGCGGCGGTCCCGGTCACGCTGCCGCCCGAGCGCGTGCGCACCGCCACCGTCTCGCGCGCGCCCCTGCTGCTTCTCGGCGTGGTGGCGCTGGCGGCGCTGCTCTCCAGCGTGATGCTGTGGCAGCGTCTCTCCAGCATCCAGGAACAGCTCGCGCGGCAGAGCGCCGACAGCGGCGCCAATGCGATCGAGGCCCGCGCGCTGGCGCGCCAGGCGCAGGATCTCGCGCGCGATGCGGCGGCGCGCCAGGCCGTGCTGGAGCAGCGCCTGTCCGAGGTGTCCCTGCAACGCACGCAACTCGAGGAGTTGATGCAGAGCCTCTCGCGCTCGCGCGACGAGAACCTGGTGGTGGACATCGAATCGGCGCTGCTGCTGGCGCAGCAGCAGACCCAGCTCACGGGCAGCGCGCAGCCGCTGCTGGCCGCCTTGCGCACCGCCGACCAGCGTCTCGCCCGCGCCGCGCAACCGCGCCTGGCCCGCGTGCGCGCCGCCATCGCGCGCGACGTCGAGCGCATCCGCGGCACCACCGTGACCGACGTGCCCGGACTGCTCGCGCGCCTGGACGACGTGGTGCGGCAGATCGACGAACTGCCCGCGGCGAATGCGGTACCGGCGCGCGCTCTCACGGAGACGCCGCGCAAGGAAGCTTCCGGCGGCACGCGGCCGTGGTGGGAACGCTGGCGCGACGCCGTGCTGGAGGACGTGCGCGGCCTGGTGCGCGTGAGTCGCATCGACGCGCCGGAGGCGGCGCTGGTCGCGCCGGAGCAGGCCTTCTTCCTGCGCGAGAACCTCAAGCTCAAGGTGCTGAACGTGCGCATCTCGCTGCTCGCGCGGCAGAACGACACCGCGCGCGCCGACCTCGCGGCCGCGGCGATGACGCTCAACCGGTACTTCGATTCGGCCTCGCGCCGCACGCAGGCCGTGGCGAGCCAGCTGCAGCAGGTGCAGGCGCAGGTGCGCTCGGCCGAGCTGCCGCGCGTCGAGGAAACGCTCGCCGTGCTGGCCACGCTGGCCGGCGGGAACGGGAAGTAAGCCGCGATGCGCGCCGCGCTCTGGCTCCTGATCCTGTTCGGCGTGGCCGTCGCCGGCGCGCTGTTCGCCGGCAACAACCAGGGCTCGGTCACGCTGTTCTGGCCGCCCTACCGCATCGACCTGTCGCTCAACCTGGTGCTGCTGATCCTGGTGGGCGCCTTCCTTCTCGTGCACACGGCCATCGGCGCGCTCAACGCACTGCTGGACCTGCCGCGGCAGGCGCTGCGCTGGCGCACGCAGCAGAAGGAGCGGGCGATGCATGCCTCGCTGCTGGACGCGTTCTCGCACCTGATCGCCGGCCGCTACATCCGCGCCCGCAAGTCGGCCGAAGCCGTGCTGGTGCAGGAATCCTCGCTCACCGGCTCCGGCCAGCGGCCGGCCAATGCGAGCCAGCTGCGCGCGATCGCGCACCTGCTGGCGGCGGAAACGGCGCAGGCGCTGCAGGACCGCGCCGCCCGCGAGGACCATCTGCAGCGCGCGCTGGAGCAGGCTTCGGCGCGCGATGCGCAGGAAACGCGCGACGGCGCCTTGCTGCGCGCCGCGCGCTGGGCGCTCGAGGACCGCGATCCGGAAGCGGCGATGAAGCTGCTGCAGGGCCTGCCGCAAGGCGCGGGCCGCCGCACGCTGGCGCTGCGCACGCGGCTGAAGGCCTCGCGCCAGGCGGGCGCCACGCCGGAGGCGCTGGAAACCGCGCGGCTGCTGGCCAAGCACCACGCCTTTTCCGACGTGGCGGCGCGCAGCATCGTCCGCGGCCTGGCCATCGACCTGCTCAATGGCGCCTACGACATCGCGCAACTGCAGCGCGCCTGGGTCGCGCTGGAGCCGGCCGAGCGGCAGATGCCGGAAGTGGCGATCCACGCGGCGCAGCGGCTCGACACGCTGCGCGGTGACGCGCGCGTGGCGCGCGACTGGCTGCTGCCGGTGTGGGAGGAGCAGGCCGAACTGGGCGAGACCCTGCGCACGAAGCTGGTCTGCGCGCTGGAGGACGGCCTCGATTCGATCGATGCCACCTGGCTGGCGCGCATCGAAGCCGCGCAGAAAGCCAATCCGCGCGACGCCACGCTGCAGTACCTGGCCGGCATGGCCTGCATGAAGCGGCAGCTGTGGGGCAAGGCGCAGCAGCTGCTGACGCAGGCGGCGCTGGGCCTGCAGGACCCGGTCCTGCATCGCAATGCCTGGCGCGCGCTCGCGGAGCTCGCGGAGCAGCGCGAGGATGCGCCGGCGGCGGCGCAGGCGTGGAAGAGGGCGGCGGGGGAATAGCGCTTCGCGCGCGTCGGGGTTCGCC
>NZ_DASVNN010000158.1:0-11489 GCF_036383835.1 Ramlibacter sp. | reverse complement strand
CAACCCCAGCTCCCTCACGAATTCAACACCGCCCCAGCGCCTCGCACAGGTCCATCGTCGCCTTCGCCTGGTTCATCGTGTAGAAGTGGATCCCCGGCACGCCGCCGCGGATCAGCCGCTCGCACAGGTTCGAGACCACTTCCTGGCCGAAGGCCTTGATCGAGGCCGCATCGTCGCCATAGCTTTGCAGCCGCAGCCGGATCCAGCGCGGGATCTCCGCGCCGCACGCATCCGAGAAGCGCAGCAGCTGGCTCGAATTGGTGATCGGCATGATGCCCGGCACCACCGGGATCTCCAGCCCCAGCTTCCGCACCTCGTCGACGAAGCGGAAATGCGAATCGGCGTTGTAGAAGTACTGCGTGATCGCGGAATCCGCGCCCGCGCGCACCTTGGCCGCGAAGGCCTGCAGGTCGGCCTGCGGCGACTTCGCCTGCGGATGCGTCTCCGGGTAGCAGGCCACCTCGATGCGGAAGGCGTCGCCCGTCTCCGCGCGGATGAACTCCACCAGGTCGCTCGCGTACTGGAACTCGCCGCCGATGCCGTAGCCGCTGGGCAGGTCGCCGCGCAGGGCCACCAGGCGCTTCACGCCCATGGCCTTCAGCTGCGCGAGCTGGTCGCGCACCTTGGCGCGCGTGGCGCCGATGCAGGAGAAGTGGCTGGCGGCATCGACGCCCTCGGCGAGGATCTCGCCGACCGTCGTGAATGTGCCCGCGTGGGTGGAGCCGCCCGCGCCGTAGGTCACCGAGCAAAACTCGGGCTTGAGCGCATACAGCTGCTTGCGCGCCGCGCGCAGCTTGTCCGCGCCGTCGGGCGTCTTGGGAGGGAAGAATTCGAGACTGATGGGAAGCATCACTGGCTCCTCGTCCGTGCATGCAAAAAGAACTCGCGGTTGCCGTCGCCGCCCGCGATCGCGCTGTCGTGCCAGCCGATCACGTCCAGCCCCAGCTCCGCGCAGGCGTCGCGCAGCCGGCGTTCCACCACCGCGTACAGCGACGCATCGCGCACCACGCCGCCCTTGCCGATCTGCCCGGGCTGCAGTTCGAACTGCGGCTTGGCGAGCATCAGCAGCCGGCCGCCCGGCCCGAGCAGCGGCACCAGCGCGGGCAGCACCAGCGTCAGCGAGATGAACGACAGGTCGCCCACCACGAGGTCGAAGTCGCGTCCGACCTGCTGCGGCTCCAGCTCGCGCGCGTTGAGCTTCTCGATCGCGACGACGCGGCCGTCCTTGCGCAGCTTCTCGTGCAGCTGGCCGTGGCCGACGTCGATGCCGGTCACGCGGGCCGCCCCGTGCTGCAGCAGGCAATCGGTGAAGCCGCCGGTGGATTGGCCCACGTCGAGGCAGGTCCAGCCGGTGGCGTCGAGGCCGGCGGCGCGCAAGGCGCCTTCCAGCTTCAGCCCGCCGCGCGAGACGTAGCGCGACTCGGCCGCGTCCAGCAGTTCGAGCTGCGCCGCCTCGGGCAGCGCATCGCCGTTCTTGGCGACGCGCTTCCAGCCGGCACCGTCGAACCACTGCACGCCGGCCGCGATCAGGCGCTGCGCCTGCGAGCGCGAGGCGGCGAGGCCGCGTTCGACGAGGAGTTGGTCGGCGCGCATGGGCGACTTCGTCATTCCCGCGAAGGCGGGAACCCAGGGCATTGGAAGCCCTGGGTCCCCGCCTCCGCGGGGACGACGATCAATAGCGATACGTATCGGCCTTGTACGGGCCTTCCTTCTTCACGCCGATGTACGCCGCCTGCGCGTCGGTCAGCACGGTCAGCTGCGCGCCGAGCTTGGACAGCTGCAGGCGCGCGACCTTCTCGTCCAGGTGCTTGGGCAGCACGTAGACCTTGCCGTTCTCGTAGGCGTCGGGCTTGGTGAACAGCTCGATCTGCGCCAGCGTCTGGTTGGCGAAGGAGGAGGACATCACGTAGCTGGGGTGGCCCGTGCCGCAGCCCAGGTTCACCAGGCGGCCCTTGGCCAGCAGGATGATGCGCTTGCCGTCCTCGAAGATCACGTGGTCGACCTGCGGCTTGATCTCTTCCCACTTGCACTTCTTCTCGAGCGACGCGACGTCGATTTCGTTGTCGAAGTGGCCGATGTTGCAGACGATGGCCTGGTCCTTCATCTTCGCCATGTGCGCGTAGGTGATGACGTCCTTGTTGCCCGTGGTCGTCACGAAGATGTCGGCCTTGTCGGCGGCGTACTCCATCGTCACCACGCGGTAGCCTTCCATGGCGGCCTGCAGGGCGTTGATCGGGTCGATCTCGGTGACCCACACCTGGGCGGACAGCGCGCGCAGGGCCTGGGCCGAGCCCTTGCCCACGTCGCCGTAGCCGGCGACCACGGCGACCTTGCCGGCGATCATCACGTCGGTGGCACGCTTGATGCCGTCGACCAGCGATTCGCGGCAGCCGTACAGGTTGTCGAACTTGCTCTTGGTGACCGAGTCGTTGACGTTGATCGCGCGGAACTTCAGCAGCCCCTTGGCCGACATGTCCTGCAGGCGGTGCACGCCGGTGGTGGTCTCCTCGGTCACGCCGACGATCTGGGCGGCCTTGCGGCTGTACCAGCTCGGGTCTTCCTTCAGCTTGGCGCGGATGGCGGCGTGCAGGATGCGCTCTTCCTCGGAGGAGTGCGTGTCGATCAGCGACAGGTCCTTCTCGCAGCGCTGGCCCAGGTGCATCAGCAGCGTCGCGTCGCCGCCGTCGTCCAGGATCATGTTCGGGCCTTCGCCCTCGGTGCCCTTGGCGCCGAAGTCGAAGATGCGGTGCGTGTAGTCCCAGTACTCCTCCAGCGACTCGCCCTTCTTGGCGAACACCGGGGTGGCATTGGCGGCGATGGCGGCGGCGGCGTGGTCCTGGGTGGAGAAGATGTTGCACGAGGCCCAGCGGACCTTGGCGCCGAGCGCTTCCAGCGTCTCGATCAGCACGGCGGTCTGGATCGTCATGTGCAGCGAGCCGGTGATGCGCGCGCCCTTCAGCGGCTGGGCCTTGGCGAATTCCTGGCGGATCGCCATGAGGCCGGGCATCTCGGTCTCGGCGATGCGGATTTCCTTGCGGCCCCAATCGGCCAGGGAGATGTCGGTGATGGCGCTGTCGGCGGGGGCGACGGGCTTGAGAACGGCGTTCATGGCGGCTCCGGGTCTGAAAATGGTGGAGCCCACTCCCCGGAGGTCTCACCGCACGGAAGAGTGGGTGAGCGTCGTTGCATGGTTAGCCGAGCCTCGCGTCCTGGGCGGACGCTGCAACGCTCCTCGGTTGGGGCGATTCTAAGCGGAAAGCGCTCGCCAGCCGGGCCGGCGGCGGCTATCACCCCACGGGACCCATTGCAAAGGGTACAAAGCGCCATGCCTTCAGCCGCCCTGCCCGTCCCGCCCATCGAACCGATGCTCGCCAAGATCGCGGAGGCCCTGCCGACGGAGCCCGGCTTCCTGTTCGAGCCCAAGTGGGACGGCTTCCGGGCGCTGGTGTTCCGCGGCGAGCAGACCTACCTGCAGAGCCGCGACCTGCGGCCGCTGAACCGCTACTTCCCGGAGCTGGAGAAAGCCCTGCACGAAGCCCTGCCCAAGGGATGCGTGCTCGATGGCGAGATCGTGATCGCCACGCCCGGCGGCCTCGATTTCGACGCGCTGCAGATGCGGCTGCACCCGGCCGCCTCGCGCGTGGCCCGGCTGGCCAAGGAAACGCCGGCGAGCTTCGTCGCCTTCGACCTGCTGGGCGCCGGCGGCAAGTCGACCATGGACCTGCCGCAGACCGAGCGCCGCGCCCGGCTCGAGCGGCTGCTCGGCAAGGCGAAGCCGCCGCTGCACCTGACGCCCGTCACGCGCGACCGCGCGCAGGCGGAAGAGTGGCTGCAGAAGTTCGAAGGCGCCGGGCTGGACGGCGTGATCGCCAAGCTCGAGTCGGCGACCTACCAGCCCGCCAAGCGCGCGATGCTGAAGATCAAGCACGCGCGCACCGCCGACTGCGTGGTGGCCGGCTTTCGCTGGTACAAGGACCGCGACGACGCGGTCGGCTCGCTGCTGCTCGGGCTGTACGACGAGGCCGGCGTGCTGCAGCACGTGGGCGTGACGTCTTCCTTCACCATGGACATGCGCAAGCAACTGGGGCAGGAGCTGGAGCCGCTGCGCAAGAACGCGCTGCAGGACCACCCCTGGCGCGAATGGGCCGGCGCGGCGGCGGGCGACGCGCAGCGCATGCCGGGCGCGCAGAGCCGCTGGAGCGGCGGCAAGGACCTGAGCTGGGAACCGGTGAAGCCCGAGCGCGTGGTGGAAGTGAAGTACGACCACCTGCAAGGCGACCGCTTCCGCCATGCCGCGGCGTTCCTGCGCTGGCGGCCGGACAAGCCGGCGCAGGAGTGCCGCTACGACCAGCTGGAGGTGACGACGCCGTTCGAGCTGGCGAAGGTGTTCGGGGCCTAGGTTGGGCGTCGGGGTTCGGCTTCGCCGCTCACCGCCGACCTCCGAAAGCTTGTCATTGCGGGCTTGACCCGCAATCCATGGATCCCGGGTCAAGCCCGGGATGACAGACTGGATCGCTTGAAGCAGTCGATGGCGTGATCGTCGACGATGCCGACGGCCTGCATCCACGCGTAGACGATCACCGGCCCCACGAACTTGAAGCCGCGGCGCTTCAGTTCCTTCGAGATCTCCTCGGACTTCGGCGTGCTCGCGGGCACGTCCTTGCCGTTGCCCGCCAGCACCTTGCCGCCGGTGAACGACCAGCAGAACTCCGCGAAATCCTCGCCCCGCTTCGCCATGTCGCAGTAGATCTTCGCGCCGGCGATCGTCGCCTCGATCTTGGCGCGAGACCGGATGATGCCCGCGTCCTGCAGCAGCTTGTCGACCTGCTTCTCGCCGAAGCGCGCCACCTTCTCCGGCTCGAAGCCCGCGAAGGCTTTGCGGAAGGCTTCGCGCTTGTGCAGGATGGTGCGCCAGGACAGCCCCGCCTGGAAACCCTCCAGCATCAGCATCTCCCACAGCATGCGCGGATCGCGCTGCGGCACGCCCCACTCCTCGTCGTGGTAGCGCGCCATGAGGGCGTCGTCGCCCTGCGCCCAGGCGCAACGCTTCACGCCAGCACCGCCACCTTCTTGCGCTCGATCAGGCTGAAATCGATCTCCGCCCCCAACCCCGGCCCGCCAGGCGCATGGACCATGCCTTGCGCGTCGATCTCGATGTCCCGCGCCAGCCCGTACTTCTGCGACTCCGCCGGCAGCAGCACCTCGAAGAATTCGGTGTTCTTCAGCGCCATGATCACGTGCAGGTTGGCCACGTTGTTCAGCGAATTGCCGCCGTGGTGCACCTCGAAATTGAGGTGGAAGGCCTCCGCCAGGTGCGCCACCTTCATCAGCCCGGTGATGCCGCCCTTCACCGCGACGTCGCCGCGCAGGTAGTCGGTGGCGCGCTCCTTCACCCAGGGCGTGAACGAGTCGAGACCGCCCGCCGGGTACTCGGTCGCCATGATCGGGATGTGCAGGTGCTTGCGCAGTTCGAGGTAGTTGTAGATGTCGTTGTCGGCCAGCGGGTCCTCGTACCAGTAGTAGCCGAGCTCCTCGGCGGCCTTGCCCACGCGCAGTGCCGCCGGATAGTCGTAGCTCCATGCCGCGTCCAGCATCAGCAGGTAGTCGTCGCCGACGGCCTTGCGCACGGCCTCGCACACGCGGATGTCCTCGCGCCACGATTGCGGCGGATGGATCTTGTACGCGACGAGGTTCTGCGCCTTGTAGTGCAGTGCTTCCTCGGCGTACGCGCCGGGGCTCGCCAGCACCGCGGAACTCATGTACGCCGGCACCTTGTCGCGGTAGGTTCCCAGCAGGTTGTGGATCGGCAGGCCGGCGGCCTGGCCCGCGATGTCCCACAAGGCGACGTCGACCGCGCCGATGCTGCGCACGGTGGTGGTCCGCACGCGCTTCCACATCGCCTGGTACAGCCGCTCGCGCTGCAGCGGGTCCTGCCCCAGCAGCAGCGGCTTGAGCACGCGGATCAGGCTGCCGCCGTCGGAGTCCGCGGGAAAGAAGGCGGAGCCGAGGAAGGCGTGGCCGGTGAGCCCCTGGTCCGTCTGGATCTTCAGCAAACCCAGCTTGCTGGCGCCCGAGAACTTGCCGGTGTGGGCGCCGTAGCTGGTCGCCGGGATGTCGTCCCAGGCGAACAGCGTCAGCGAGACGTCGGTGATCTTCATTCGATGCGGATGTTGGCTTCGCGAATGAGCTGGGTCCACTTGGCCACCTCGCTCTTCACCAGCGTGCTGAACTGGTCCGGCGTGCTGGCCACCACTTCCACGCCCTGGTCGTGGAAACGCTTCACCACGTCCGGCTCCTTCAGCAGCGTGACGATGTCGCGATTGAGCTTCTCCACCACCGGCCGCGGCGTGCCGGCCGGCACCTGCATGCCGAACCACACGTTCACCTCGTAGCCCGGCACGCCCGCTTCCGCCACCGTCGGCACGTCCGGCAGCAGCGCCGAGCGCTGCAGGCCGCTGACGCCGATCGCCTTCATCTTGCCGGCCCTGATGTGCTGGACCACGTTCGGCACGTTGTCGAACAAGGCGTCGATCTCGCCCGCCAGCAGCGCCGTCACCGCCGGCGCGCTGCCCTTGTAGGGGATGTGCGCCAGCTTCGCGCCGGTCATCTTCATGAACAGTTCCATCGACAGGTGGTTCGAGGAACCGGAGCCGGTGGAGCCGAAGTTCATCTTGCCCGGATTCTTCTTCGCGTACTCGATGAACTCGCGCACGTTGGACACGGGCAGGTCGTTGCGAACCACCAGCGCGTTCATGGTGCTGCCGGCCCACACCAGCGGCTGGAAGTCCTTGAGCGCGTCGTACGGCAGGTTGGCGCCGTACAGCCCGGGCAGCGCCGAGAAGGGCAGCGGCGTGATCAGGATGGTGTAGCCGTCGGCCGGTGCCTTGGCGACGAACACGTTGCCCAAAGTGGTGTTGCCGCCCGGCTTGTTCTCCACCACCACGGACTGGTTCCACGCCTTGGCCAGCTTCTCCGAGGACACGCGGGCCAGCGTGTCGTTGAAGCCGCCGGGCGGATAGGGCACCACGAATTTCACGCCGCGATCGGGGAAGCCCTGCGCCGACGCGCTCGCCGCCACGATGCCCAGGAACGCCGCCGCCAGCAGGCGGATCAAGCCATGTCGCATGTCGTCTCCTTGTGTCTCAGAACTTCACCACGTAGCCCGGGCCGTCGATGGACGGGTACTTGTCGAACAGTGCTTCGTCCACTTCCACGCCGAGGCCGGGGCCTTGCGGCGGCTCGACGCAGCCGTCGGCACCGATCTCGAAGATGCTGCCGAACATGTCGCGGAAGGGATTGAACTTCGAGACGCAGGCTTCGAAGTAGCCCGAGTTCTCGGTGGCCGCCATGAAGTGCAGCGTCGCCGCGTGGTTGAGGCCGGTGGCGGAGCTGTGCGGATGCACCGGGATGCGCCAGGCCGAGGCGATGGCGGCGATGCGCACGGCCTCGGTGACGCCGCCGCACTTGGACAGGTCGGGCTGCCACACCTGCACGGCACCGGCTTCCAGCAGCTGCGCGAACTCGAAGCGGGTGTAGTGGTTCTCGCCGGCGGCGATCGGCACCAGCGGCGTGATCTTCGCCGCTTCGCGGTAGGAGGCGAAATCGTTGCAGGCGAAGGGCTCCTCGAGCCAGCCGGCGCGGATGTCGGCCAGCACCGGCAGCACGCGGCGCGCGTCGGCCATCGTGTAGACCGTGTTGGCGTCGGCCAGGATGTCGATGCGGTCGCCCAGCACCTTGCGCACGTGCAGCGCACGTTCGATGTCGACGGCGGCGCTGTCGCCGAAGCGCAGCTTGATGGCCTTGTAGCCGCGCTCGACGTAGCTCTGCGCCTCGTCTGCCAGCGACTCCTTGGGCTGGTAGCCGAGCGAGATGCCGCCCGCGTACGCCGGCATCCGGCGGCGCGTGCCGCCCAGCAGTTCGTACAGGGGCATGCCGGCCGCCTTGCCGCGGATGTCCCACAGCGCCATGTCGATGCCGGACAGCGCCAGCGCGGCACCGGCCCCGAGTCCGTGGCTGGACAGCTGCATGCGGTGCACGCGCTGCCATGCGCCGACCACGTCGGTGGCCTGCATGCCGACCAGCATCGGCGCGATCGTGCTGTGGATGAGGCTGGTCACGGCGCCCGGGCTGCGCCCCGGGTGCGCCTCGCCGTAGCCGGTGATGCCGGCGTCGGTCTGCACGCGCACGACGATCGCGTCGCGCTTGGTGGTGCTGCCGACGCCCATGGTGACGGTCTTGCCTTCCGGCAGGCGAAAGGAAATGGGGGTCGCCTGGATGGCGGTGATCTTCATGGAACTTCCCTCGACGACGGAGAGCCAGTCTAGCGAGGGCGCGGGCGACCCGGCACGGGGTCTTCCATGAGCGCGCCGTCCACGCGCCTGCGCTAGCGGAACACTTCGGGATTCACGACGCTGGACGGACGCTCGCCGCGCAGCAGCGCCATCAGCGTCGCGATGGCCTGCTCGCTCATGGCCCGCATGCTGGTGTCGCTGATGCCCGCCACGTGCGGCGTCAGCAGCAGGTTGGGCGCGTCGAACACGGGCTCGCCGCCGGTGAGCGGCTGGCGGTCGTGCACGTCGAGCGCGGCGCCGCCCAGCCGGCCTTCACGCAGCGCGCGCAACACCGCGTCGGTGTCGATCACGGGACCACGGGCCACGTTGACGAGGATGGCGCCGGGCTTCATCGAATCCACCGTCGCCGCGTCGACGAGTCCGCGAGTCTGCTCGGTGAGCGGGCAGCACAGCACGACGACGTCGGACTGCGCGAACAGCGCGTCCTTGCCGGCCGCTTCCACGCCCGGCGGCAGGCTCTCCGGCCGGCGCGTGAGCCCCAGCACGCGCATGCCGAGCGCGCTGGCGACGGCCGCCAGGCGCGAGCCGATCGCGCCGACACCGACGATGCCGCAGGTGCCGCCGGCCAGTTCCGTGCCGCTGTCGGCGAAGGGACGGGCCGCGGCCCAGCCTTCGCTGCGCAGGCGCGCATCCATCGTCGCCAGCCCGCGCCGCAGGTGCAGCATCGCCGCCAGGCAGTATTCGACGACCGTCTGCGTGTTGGACCCCGGCAGGTTCGCGACCGGGATCCCGCGCGCCGTCGCGGCCGCCACCGGGATCATGTCCAGGCCGACGCCGTGCCGCACGATCGCACGCAGCCGGGGCGCGTGGTCGAACAGGTCGGGCGGCAACTGCGCGCGCACGACCAGTGCGTCGACATCGGCGACGAGGCGCTTCAGCGTGGCGGGGCTGGTATCCGGGGCCAGCAGCAACTCGCACTGCGCGGCCAGCACGGGCTGCAGCTCGGGGTGGATGGGGTTGGTGAGGAGGACGCGGGGGCGGGTGTTCGGCACGATCGCATCGTGCCATAGCCCCAGTCCGTCATTCCCGCGAAGGCGGGAATCCAGGGCTTCCGCTTTCGAAGCTGCCGGCGCGCCGGCGGGCTCTGACGCCCTGGGTCCCCGCCTGCGCGGGGATGACGGTCATTGCGGCAGCACGCAGGGCCGCCCGCCCGCCCCGCGCAGATCCCCCCTCCGCCACGGCCAGGTAAAAGTTCACGAGGTCCAGCTTGCTGTCCCCGGCCTCCGGAATCAGCAGCCTGGTCGGGCTGGTCACGACGACCGCCCGGCCGTCAATCTCCAGCGCGATCTCGTCCTTTGCCCGTGCCATGCCACCGGTTCTACAGCGGCATGGGAAAATGCGGGGTCAGACGCGGCCGTGTGTTCCATGCACGGCCGCTCTCATGTCCGGAGTTCCCCCTTGTCGTCCGCCCCCGCCCTCTCCACCGAAGTCCGGCGCCGCCGCACCTTCGCCATCATTTCGCACCCCGACGCGGGCAAGACCACGCTGACGGAAAAGCTGCTGCTGTTCTCCGGCGCGATCCAGATCGCGGGCGCCGTGAAGGGCCGCAAGGCCTCGCGCCACGCGACATCCGACTGGATGGAGATCGAGAAGCAGCGCGGCATCTCGGTGGCGTCCTCGGTGATGCAGATGCTGTACCGCGACCACGTCGTGAACCTGCTCGACACCCCCGGCCACAAGGACTTCTCCGAAGACACCTATCGCGTGCTGACCGCGGTCGACGCCGCGCTGATGGTGATCGACGCCGCCAACGGCGTGGAAGCGCAGACCCGGCGGCTGATCGAGGTCTGCCGCCAGCGCGACACGCCCATCATCACCTTCGTCAACAAGATGGACCGCGAGGTGCGCGAGCCGCTGGACATCCTCGACGAAGTCGAGCGTGAACTGGGCATGCCCTGCGTGCCCATGACCTGGCCCGTGGGCAAGGGCAAGAGCTTCGGCGGCATCATGAACCTGCGCACGCAGGCCATGACGGTGTTCGAGGCGGGCAGCGAGCGCCGCCCGCAGGACTTCGACGCCATCCCGCTGTCCGACGCCGCGGAGCTGAAGAAGCGCTTCGACGCCGAATACGACGCGGCGGCCGACAGCATGGAGCTCGCCGCCGGCGCGTCGCCCGAATGGGACCACGCCGCCTTCCTCGCCGCCAGGCAGACGCCCGTGTTCTTCGGCTCCGCCGTCAACAACTTCGGCGTGATGGAAGTGCTGGACGCACTCGTGGACCTGGCGCCGGCGCCGCAACCGCGCAAGAGCAACGCGATCGTGAACCGCCAGCCGGTCGAGCGCATCGTCGCGCCCGACGACGGCGCCTTCTCCGGCGTGGTGTTCAAGGTGCAGGCCAACATGGATCCCTCGCACCGCGACCGCATCGCCTTCGTGCGCCAGGCCTCGGGCAAGTACACGCCCGGCATGAAGCTGAAGGTGCAGCGCACCGGCAAGGAACTGCGGCCGACCTCGGTCGTCACCTTCCTGTCGCAGCGGCGCGAGGCCGTGGACGAGGCCTACGCCGGCGACATCATCGGCTTCACCACGCACGGCGGGGTGCAGCTCGGCGACACCATCACCGACGGCTCGGTGAGCCTGCAGTACACCGGCCTGCCCTTCTTCGCGCCCGAACTGTTCCAGGTCGTGGTGCTGAAGAACCCGTTGCGCACGAAACAGCTGCAACAGGGCCTCGCCCAGCTCGGGGAGGAAGGCGCGATCCAGGTGTTCCGCCCGCACGTGGGCGGCCCGATGCTGCTCGGCGCCGTCGGCCAGCTGCAGTTCGAAGTGGTGCAGCACCGCCTGGCCAGCGAGTACGACTGCGACGTGCGGATGGAAAGCTGCCCGTACACCGGCGCGCGCTGGATCACGGCCGACACGCCGGCGGAGCTCAAGGCCTTTACCGATGCTTACCCGCAGCGCCTGGCGCTGGACGCGGCGGATGCGCTGGCCTTCCTGTGCACCTCGCCCTACGACGTGCGGCTGGCGCAGGAGCGCTTCCCCAAGATCCACTTCCACCTGCTGCGCGAGCACGCCGGCCTGGCTCTGCAGAGCGCGGGCTGACGCGCGGCCCCACGGCCCGCGCGCCGGCGGCAATAATCGCCGGTCCCAACGAAGTGCCTTTCATTCCATGAAGAAGACTTCCCTGCTCCGTTGCGC
>NZ_DASVNN010000157.1:0-8069 GCF_036383835.1 Ramlibacter sp. | reverse complement strand
CACCGGTGCCCGCGCGTGCGGCCGCGCCCGCGGTCTCCGGCGTCGGGCTCGATTCGCAGGCCGTGCGCGCGCGGATGGTGCAGAAGCTCGCCGCGCAAGGCATCGCCGATGCGCGCGTGCTCGCGGCGATGAACGCCGTGGAACGGCACCGTTTCGTCGACAGCGCGCTGGTCAACCAGGCCTACGAGGACACCAGCCTGCCGATCGGCCTGGGCCAGACGATCTCCAAGCCCAACGTGGTGGCGCGCATGATCGAACTGCTGCTGGCGGGCCGCACCGATGCGAAGGGCCGCCTGGGCCGCGTGCTGGAGATCGGCACCGGCTGCGGTTACCAGGCCGCGGTGCTGAGCCAGGTCTGCAACGAGGTCTACAGCATCGAGCGCCTGCGCGGCCTGCACGACCGCGCGCGCGAGAACCTGCGGACCTTCCGGCTGCCGAACGTGCACCTGCTGTTCGGCGACGGCATGGCGGGTTTCGCCAAGGGCGCACCGTATGCGGGCATCATCGCCGCGGCCGGCGGCGAGGCGCTGCCTGCGCAATGGACCGATCAGCTCGCCGACGGCGGCCGCATCGTCGCGCCGATGGTCATGCCGCACGGACAGCAGGCGCTGGTGATCCTGGAGAAGAACGCGGGACGGCTGACGCAGACGATTCTTGAGACCGTTCACTTTGTCCCCCTAAAATCAGGCATCGCATGAGGATGAATTCGATGATCGCGCGCGTTCGCGCTTCCGCAGGCCTGGCCCTGTTGCTGGCACTCTCGCTGCTCGCGGGTTGTGCCGCGCCACGCCGTGCGCCCGCGCCGGTGGAAGACCGCAGCCTTTCGCGCGCCGGCGTGGTTTCGGTTCCCGCCGCGGAGCCCGCGCGCCTGCTGCCGGGCGCCGAGAACGCTGGCAAGCCGGGTTACTACACCGTGCGCCCGGGCGACACGGTGGTGCGCATCGCGCTCGAGACCGGGCAGAACTGGCGCGACGTCGCGCGCTGGAACAATCTCGACAACCCCAACGTGATCGAGGTCGGCCAGGTGCTGCGCGTCGCACCGCCGGTGGTGCCGGGGGTCGCGCCGGCGGCCAGTGCCGCTGCGAGCACGCCCGCGGCTTCCGCGCCTGCCGTGGCGCAGGCCCCCGCGGCGCCGGCGAGCAGCACGGCCAGCGCAGCCGCGGCCGCGCGCGCGCCGGCACCCCAGCCGCCTCCGGTCCTGACCGCCGATGACGACATCCCCTGGGGCTGGCCCACGTCCGGCGCCGCAGCGGTGCTGGCGGGCTTCGACGAGCAGAAGAACAAGGGCATCGACCTCGCGGGCCGCGCGGGCGATCCCGTGGTCGCGGCCGCCGATGGCCGGGTGGTCTATGCCGGTGCGGGCTTGCGCGGTTACGGAAACCTGATCATCCTGAAGCACAACAACACTTTCCTCACCGCTTACGCGCACAATCAGTCGCTGCTGGTGAAGGAAGACCAGATGGTTCGCAAGGGGCAGAAGATCGCCGAGATGGGGTCCACCGACACCGACCGCGTGAAGCTGCATTTCGAAATCCGCCGGCAGGGCAAGCCGGTCGACCCCGCAAGGTACCTGCCACCGAGATAGCGATGAAGCGGCGCAACGGGCACGCATCCACGACGCCGGAAGGCGCCCGAGAAGATGCGGACCGGCCCGTTACGGATGAGTCCGAAGCGCCGCCTGCCGCGGAGCCCGTGCCCGAGGGCGCTCTGCGCGAGCTCTCGGGCGATCTGTCGGGCGAGAGCAGCGACACGCTGACGCTCTACCTGCGCGACGTGCGCCGCACGACGCTGTTCACCGCCGAAGAGGAATACGCGACGGCCGTCAAGGCGCGCGCCGGCGACTTCACCGCGCGCCAGTCGATGATCGAGCACAACCTGCGGCTGGTGGTGAGCATTGCCAAGGGCTATCTCGGACGCGGCGTCCCGCTCTCCGACCTGATCGAGGAGGGCAACCTCGGGCTGATGCACGCGATCGACAAGTTCGAGCCGGAGCGCGGCTTCCGCTTCTCGACCTATGCGACCTGGTGGATCCGGCAGGCCGTCGAGCGGGCGGTGATGAACCAGGGCCGCGTGATCCGCCTGCCGGTGCACGTGGTGCGCGAGCTGCAGCAGGTGCTGCGCGCGCGCCGCACGCTGGAGAACGATCCCGAGTTCGTCCGCGCGCGCAACGGCGACGGCGAGGGCGTGCGGGTCGAGGACGTCGCCGCGCTGCTGGGGCGCGACGTGCAGGACGTCGCGCAGCTGCTGGCGATGGCCGAAACCCCCAAGTCTCTCGATGCGGTGGTCGATCGCTCGGACGACGAACACACGCTGGGCGATTTCATGGCCGACGAACTGGCGATCGATCCCACCGGCGTGACGCACAACCACGAAGTCGAGCGCCTGCTGGCCGGCTGGATCCAGAGCCTCACGCACCGCGAGAAGGAGGTGCTGGAAGGCCGCTTCGGCCTGCACCACCGCGAGCCCGAGACGCTGGAGGTGCTGAGCGACCGCCTGGGCCTCACGCGCGAGCGGGTGCGCCAGATCCAGAACGAGGCGCTGACCAAGCTCAAGCGGCAGATGGCGCGTAGCGGGATCGACAAGGGAGCGCTGTTCTAGGGTTGGGCCTTCAGCGTTGGGCGTTCAGGGTGAATCACGCTCGACGCTCGACGCCGAACGTTAAGATGGCCGGATGAGTTGGCCTGTTCTCGTCTTCGACATCGAATCCATTCCGGACATCCAGGGCCTGCGCCTGCTGCGCGACGCGCCCCCGGAGATGACGGACCAGCAGGTCTACGCCGCCTGGCTGCAGGAGCGCAAGGACAACAACCAGAGCGACTTCATGCCGCTGCACCTGCAGCGCGTGCTGGTGATCAGCTGCGTGTTCCGCAATGCCGAGGGCCTGCGGGTGCATTCCTTCGTCGATCGCGACAACGCGAGCGAAGGCAAGGTGGTGCAGAACTTCTTCAAGACCATCGAGCAGAAGACGCCGCAGCTGGTGAGCTGGAACGGGGGCGGCTTCGACCTGCCGGTGCTGCACTACCGCGGCCTGCGCCATGGCGTGGCCGCCGGCAAGTACTGGGACCTGGGCGAGGACGACCGCGAGTTCAAGTGGAACAACTACATCAGCCGCTACCACATGCGCCACCTGGACCTGATGGACCTGCTGGCGATGTACCAGCCGCGCGCCAGCGCGCCGCTGGACGCGATGGCCAAGCTGTGCGGCTTCCCGGGCAAGCTGGGCATGGACGGTTCGCAGGTGTATTCGGCCTTCCTCGACGGCAAGCTGGAAGAGATCCGCCGCTACTGCGAAACGGACGTGATGAACACGTACCTGCTGTACTGCCGGTTCCAGAAGATGCGCTGCGGCTTCACCGAGGCCGAGTACGAGCAGGAGATCGCCTTCGTGAAGCAGACGCTCGGTGCGCTGGCGCCCGAGGAGCCGCACTGGCAGGAGTACCTCGCCGCCTGGCACTGAGACAATCCGGGGCATGACAGAAAAGCAGACGCCGCCCGTGCATCCCGAGGGCTGGCTGGAAATCGAATCGCTCGACATCGAGGCGCAGGGCGTGACCCGCCGTCCCGACGGCAAGGTGGTGTTCATCGACGGCGCGTTGCCGGGTGAGCTGGTCACCGCCAAAGTCCATCGGAAGAAGAACAACTGGGAGCAGGCCGCGCTGGTGGAGGTGCATCGCGAGTCCGCCCAGCGCGTGCGTCCGCGCTGCCCGCATTTCGGCCTGCACGAAGGCGCCTGCGGGGGCTGCAAGATGCAGCACCTGCACGTGGGCGCGCAGGTGGCGATCAAGCAGCGGGTGCTGGAGGACAACCTCTGGCACCTGGGCAAGGTGAAGCCCGACACCATGCTGCCCGCGATCGAGGGCCCCGCCTGGGGCTACCGCTGGCGGGCCCGCTTCTCGGTGCGGCACGTGCGCAAGAAGGAGGCCGTGCTGGTCGGCTTCCACGAGCGCAAGAGCCGTTACGTGGCCGACATCCGCGAGTGCCACGTGGTGCCGAAGCACGTGAGCGACCTGCTGCTGCCGCTGCGCGCGCTGATCGGCTCGATGGATGCGATCGAGACCTGTCCGCAGATCGAGCTGGCCTGCGGCGACCGCGTGACGGCGCTGGTGCTGCGCCACCTGGAGCCGCTGTCCGAAGGCGACCTCGCCAAGTTGCGCGCCTTCGCGCAGGAGCATGCGGCGGCCGGGGTGCAGTGGTGGCTGCAGCCCAAGGGGCCCGATACCGTGCACCTGCTGGACGAGGGCGGGCCGGAACTGGATTACGCGCTGCCGGAGTTCGGCATCACCATGCCGTTCAGGCCGACCGACTTCACCCAGGTCAATCCGCACATCAACCGGGTGCTGGTGGAGCGCGCGGTGCGCCTGCTCGACGTGCAGTCCAAGGAACGCGTGATCGACTGGTTCTGCGGCCTCGGCAACTTCACCCTGCCGCTCGCGACGCGCGCGCACGAGGTGCTGGGCATCGAGGGCAGCGAGGCGCTGGTGGCCCGCTCGCGCGAGAACCACGCCCGCAACCAGGCAGGGCGCTTGCAGCCGCTCGCGTCCACGCGCTTCGAGGCGCGCAACCTGTTCGAGATGACGCCGCAGCAACTGGTGGCCGACGGCTCCGCCGACCGCTGGCTGGTCGATCCGCCGCGCGAGGGTGCGTTTGCGCTCGCCAAGTCGCTCGCCGACCTGCACCAGGACCACGCGCTGCGCGAGGGCGGCTGGCGCCCACCGCGGCGCATCGTCTACGTCAGCTGCAACCCGGCCACGCTCGCCCGCGACGCCGGCCTGCTGGTGCACCAGGCGGGCTACCGCTGCAGCAGCGCCGGCGTGGTGAACATGTTCCCGCACACGGCGCACGTCGAATCGATCGCGGTCTTCGACCACGCATGAAAAAGGGCCCGCGTGCGGGCCCTTTTGTCATCCCCGCGGGAGGCCGCGGGGTCATTCGTCATCCGTCATCAATCGTCGCCGGACGTGATGCCCAGGATCACCAGCAGGCTCTGGAACACGTTGAAGATGTCCAGGTACAGCGCCAGCGTGGCCGAGATGTAGTTGGTCTCGCCGCCGTCGATGATCTGCTTCAGGTCGTACAGCATGAACAGGCTGAACACGCCGATGGCCAGGGTGCTGATCACCAGCGTGCCGGTCGTCGAGCCGACGAACACGTTGATCGCGGCGCCCACCAGGATCACGAGGGCACCGACGAACAGCCACTTGCCCAGGCCCGACAGGTCGCGCTTGATGACGGACGACAGCGTGGCCATCACGAAGAACACGGCCGCCGTGCCGCCGAAGGCGGTCATGACGATGCCGGAGCCGTTCTTCATGCCCAGGATCATCGCCAGCAGGCGCGACAGCATCAGGCCCATGAAGAAGGTGAAGGCCAGCAGCACGCCGACGCCGGCGGCGGAGTCCTTGGTCTTCTCGATCGCGAACATGAAGCCGAAGGCGCCGGCCAGGAACACGATCAGGCCGAGGCCGCCCGTGAGTCCGGCGGTGATGCCCGTGGCCACGCCCAGCCAGGCGCCGAGCACGGTGGGGACGAGGCTGAGCGCCAGGAGCCAATAGGTGTTGCGCAGGACCTTGTTGCGCTGTTCGAGCGATACGGCGGCATCGCCGTACCCATAGGACGAAACGGTCTGGATCGGTTCACTCATGTTGCTGTCTCCTTTGCCTCACGGGCATTAGATGAGCGCATTCTAGGAGGGTTCAATGCCGGGCTGCCAAATGCCTGCGAGGGGCCTGACCGGCGGGCCGTTATGCTCCGGGGTTTCAGCAGTTCCACCACAAGCATGAAAACCAAATCCTGCCTCGAATTCGCCGACGTCAAGGCCATCGCCGCTGCCGCGGAAGCGGAGGCCATCGCCAACCAGTGGGCGGTGACGATCGCCATCGTGGACGACGGCGGCCACTTGCTGTGGCTGCAGCGCCTCGACGGTACCGCCGCCATCTCGGCCCACATCGCGCCGCAGAAGGCCCGCACCGCCGCGCTGGGCCGGCGCGAAAGCCGCGTCTACGAGGAGATCATCAATGGCGGCCGCGTGTCCTTCCTGAGCGCGCCTACCCTGGAAGGCATGCTGGAAGGCGGCGTGCCGATCCTGAAGGACGGCCAGTGCCTCGGCGCCGTGGGCGTCAGCGGCGTGAAGTCGACCGAGGATGCGCAGATCGCCCGCGCGGGGATTGCGGCCCTGGGGTTGTAAGCGCCTGGTTCCCCGCCTGCGCGGGGGATGGCGCCATGCGTCACTTCGTGAGGATCAGCTTGCCCAGGCGCGTGGCCTGCAGGCGGTAGACCTCGCCGTTGTGCTCGATCTCCACCAGGCGGCGGCCCTGCAGCAGGGCGCCGCTGTGCAGCGGAGCCGGACGCTCCTCGGCGCGCCTGTCCGCCGGCGCGAGCGGCTCGTGGCGCTGCCCCCCGCCATTCACGCTCGTGGAGTTCATGGCGTCTTCGGCTCCGTGATGAAGCCGATCTTGTGCAGCCCGGAGCGCTGCGCCGCGGCGAGCGCCTGGGCCACCCGCTCGTAGCGCGCTTCCTTGTCGCCGCGCAGGTGCAGTTCCGGCTGGGGATCGCGCTTCGCCTCGGCCTGCAGGCGCGGCAGCAGTTCCTCCTCGGTGACGCGCTGCTCGTTCCAGAAGTAGTCGCCGCGCGCGTCCACCGACAGCCGGACCGTGTCCGGCTTGGTGTCCTGCGGGCTGCTGGTGGCGCGCGGCAGGTCGACGTTCACCGAGTGCTTCATCACGGGCACGGTGATGATGAAGATGATCAGCAGCACCAGCATGACGTCCACCAGGGGCGTCATGTTGATCTCGTTCATCACCTCGTCGGTGTCGTCCTGGGTGCCGAAGGCCATGGTCAGGCTCCCTTTTTCATCGGCACGACGCGCGAGGGGCTGCCGGCGGTGACGCGCGCACCGGTGACGAGGTAGGCATGCAGGTCGTGGGCGAAGCGATTGAGCTTCTGCAGCACGCCCTTGTTGCCGCGCACCAGCGCGTTGTAGCCCAGCACCGCTGGGATGGCCACCGCGAGGCCGAGCGCCGTCATGATCAGCGCTTCGCCGATGGGACCCGCGACCTTGTCGATCGACGCCTGGCCCGCCGCGCTGATGGCCAGCAGTGCGTGGTAGATGCCCCAGACCGTGCCGAACAGGCCGACGAAGGGCGCGGTGGAACCCACGGAGGCGAGCACGGCCAGGCCGGACTGCAGGCGCGCGGTGGACTCGTCGATGGAGTTGCGCAGCGTGCGCGTGAGCCATTCGCTGGCGTCCAGCGAGTCGTGCAGCTGCGGCTGCGCGTTGTGGTGGGCCTGGGCCTCGCGGCCTTCCAGGGCCAGCACGCGGAAGGGATTGGAAGGATCGGTGCCCAGCTTGCTGAGGCCGTCGGCGAAATCGGCCGCGTGCCAGAAGCTCTCGATCTTGCGCGACTGCCGCATGTAGCGGCGCAGGTCGAGCGCCTTGACGATGATCACCATCCAGGAGGCGAGCGACATCGCCAGCAGCAGGATCGCGGTCCCCTTGGTGACGATGTCGCCCTGGCTCCAGAGGTGGGCCAACCCGAAGTCTGCGTTCATGTTTCTTGGTCTTCCTTGTTTTCTGGCTTCGGTGTCAATCGCCCCAGCGGATCGGGACGACGAACCACATGTCTTCCGGCACGCCGCCGCGCTTGGCTGGCATGTACCGCCAGCTGAGGACGGCTTCCAGCGAAGCCTGGTCCAGGCGCGGATAGCCGCTGGACTTGGCGAGCTCCGCCTTTTTCGCGCGCCCGTCGGCGCCGATCAGGACACGCATCTCCGTCACCCCGCGCTCGCCGAGGCGCTGGCTCATGCGCGGCCAAGGCGGCTGCGGGTTCTGCAGGTAGTCGGCGTAGGCAATCGGCAGTTCCAGCTTCGGCGGTGGTGCCGGCGGCGCGGGCGCGGCAGTCACCGGTGCCGAGATCGGCGGCGGTGCGGGTTGGGGTTCGGCCGTGGCGGTCACGGCGGGCGCGCGGGCCGGTGACGGCGCGGGTTCGGGGGCTGCCACCGGCTTCGGCGCGGGAGCCGGCGTCACGACCGGCTTGCGCACCACGGGTTGCTCGCGGGGCGGTGGCGCGGGG
>NZ_DASVNN010000156.1:0-1932 GCF_036383835.1 Ramlibacter sp. | reverse complement strand
TGCGTGCCGCCGCCCGCGCTGCGGCCCGCGGCGACAGCCTGCCGCTGTAATCCGCCGCGACAGCCTGCTGCCAGGCGAAAGACAGAAACCGGGCCATGCGTTTGCATGGCCCGGTTTTTTTTTGGCCGACTCAAGCCGAAGGCAGTTCCCGCAGCGCCGCCACGAGGAAGGGCGGGCCGCCGGGCAGCGCCGCGTCGTGCAGCGTGACGAACCATTGCGCCGCGCCTTCGTGCGCCGGGCCCGCGCGCAGCGTCCACGCATAGACCCGCCGGCTGCCGTGCGCATCGTCGGCGGCTTCGCAATGCGCCACCGTTTCGTCGCGGCACTCGTCCACCAGCACGGCGTGGCCGTCGTGGTCGTGGCGGATCGCGCGCTGCATCAGGCGCACGCCGATGCGCTCCGGCGCCGCGGTGCGTTCGCCGTCCCGTGCGGGCGGCACCGTCGCGCGCAGGCGCTGGTCCAGCGGCATGTCCGCGCGGAAGCCTTCGCCGCGTTCAAGCGACATGTTTTCGAGTGCCACGCGCACGCGGCGGCGCTCGCGCGGCGTGGTCACGAGGAACATCACCGTCGACACCGAGAAGATGCCGAAGAACGGCAGCCCCACCAGCAGCCAGAGCCATTGCCAGCCGCCGCGCAGCGACCACGTGATGGCCTGGAAGCCGAACACGGCCATGAAAGCCAGCACCGCCAGCGCGACCAGCCATGCGATCCAGTCGGAGAACGGCTTCTGCATGCGCTCGGTGGCCTGCGGCGCGTCGGAGCACCATTCGGTGGGCACGTGCTCGTCGAAGGGCGGCAGCCCGGCCACGCGAGGGTGGGCGATCAGGTCGATGGAAGGATGGCGCTGCGGCATGAAGAGCCGCCGAGCATAGCCAGCCGCAGGGGGCCGCGTTGCATTGCCTTGTCCTGGCGCATCCTTCATGATGGCGCGGCGCGGAAGGGGTGGCCGCAGGGGCTCATGCTTTCGCATTACTGCGCCGTCCTGATGCGGTGGGCGAAAATAAACCGCTCCCGCCAGCAGACAAACAAGAAAGCACGATTCGTCGCCGCCGATGCGGCAACCCAACACGCATGGCCCTCACTCTCGATCCTGAAGACACACGCGGACGCATCCACGATCTCGTGTGGAGCGGCTTCCATCCCGATGCCGACATCGAATGGATGATCACCGACGAGTACCTTGATCCGGACGAGCTCTCCGCCGAGGACCGCGCCTGGGTGAAGGCCGAGGCCGCACGCGCCTGCGCCGCCAAGCGCGCGGCCGAATCCGGGTGGCCCGCGCAGACCGAATACGACCGGCTCGAAGCGGTTTTCGCGCAGCTGCGCGGCGAGAAGATCATTGCGCTGCATCGCGCGGGCAACACGCTGGCCGACGGCCACGACGATGTGCGCGAGCAGTGGCGCGCCGCGGGGCGGCTGGCTTCGGGCATTCGCGGCTGCTGCTTCTATCACTCGCAGGACCTCGACACCGCGGTGCGCACCGGCCGCCTGCGCCTGGCCTTCAGCGGCGGCATGATCCCCGAGATCGAACAGCGCGAAGCCAACACCGTGGTGGTGGGCTACCGCATCGTGGAGCTGCTGCGCGCGGCCGGCTTTGGCGCGCATTGGAGCGGCAACGTCGACGAGCGCATCGAAGCCGACCTCGGCCAATGGCGCAAGCGGAGCCCCGGCGCGTGAGCGTGATGACGCCATACCCAACCGAATAGCCCCTCGCGCGACGGCTTTGGCGGTTCACGCCATGATCGCGCCATGATTCCGTTATCGATCCTCGACCTTTCCCCGATCACCGAAGGCAGCGACGCCGCGCAGTCGTTCCGCAACTCGCTCTCGCTGGCGCAGCATGGCGAGAAGCTGGGCTACACGCGCTACTGGCTGGCCGAGCACCACGGCATGCCGGGCATCGCGAGCGCGGCCACTGCGGTGCTGCTGTCG
>NZ_DASVNN010000155.1:0-9756 GCF_036383835.1 Ramlibacter sp. | reverse complement strand
TTGACCTGTATTTTTGCCACCAACGCTTCGGCCGCTTGGACCTGCGCCACAAGCCTGTGGATACTTGAGCCCAGGGTGTTACCTATGTCCTCGCACACCCGTTACCCATGTCCCCGGTCCAAACAGGTGGGCAAGCTCGCTGGCCCACCCTCCCGCCGCTAGTCGAACCTGAAATCCGCGCTCACCGCCTGGCCGACCCGCAGTGTGCGGTCGATGCCCTCCACCACGATCGCATTCATCCCGAAGCTCACCGCGCCGCCGACCACGTCGTTGCGGCGGTAGCCCTGCAGGGTGTCGGCGACCGCCGGATCGCTCTCGGCCGTCGCCGGATCGATGTTGGGGATGGGGCAGCGCGCGCAGGGCTTCACCGGCTTCAGTTGCACCTCGCCCTCGTCGGTCGCCACGTGCAGCAGCTCCAGCCGGTCCTCGTCGTGCGCCTCGACGCCCTCCAGCACGATGTTGGGCCGGAAACGCTCGATGCCCACCGCCGGCTTGCCCTGCGCGCGCAGCTTCTCGTTGAGCAGGTCGACCGAGGCCGTGCTGGCCACCAGCAGCGGGTAGGCGTCGCTGAACTGGTTGAGCGCTTCGGCCCCGCCCGTCCACTGCAGGTTGGACAGGCGCTGGTGCTCGGGGTCGAAGCGCACCAGCCGCAGCTTGCGCCCGAGGAAGTCCGTGAACCATTGCGCGGCCACCGCGCCCATGTCGTAGGCCGCCACCTCGTCGTCCCAGACGCGCACCCGCACCGGCTCTTCCACGGTGTCGATCGACAGGTGCAGCGCCAGCATGCCCGGCGCGCGCAGCACGACGTCGTGCAGCTTCAGCTGCGGCCGGATCAGGGCCATGCGGGGCAGCTCGCGCTGGCTGACGAAGTTGCCGGCCTCGTCGACCACCATCCAGGCGCGGTCGAGGTCGAAGCCGGTCTCGGTCAGCAAGGCCTCGCGGACCTCGATGCCGGCGCAGGACTTGACCGGGTAGACGAACAGGCGGGCGATGCGGGCGGCGACGTGATGGCTCATGGGGCGGCTGGAAGGATCAGCCGGGATTGTGCCCGGCTCCTACAATGCCCTCATGGCCGCTCCTCTCGACGTTTGTATCCGCGGCGCGGGCATCGTGGGCCGCACGCTGGCCCTGCTGCTGGCGCGCGACCGGCTGCGCGTGGGCCTGGTGGACGCCCAGCCCGCCCCGGCGTCCGGCCATTCGGACGTGCGCGCCTACGCCCTGAACGCCGCCTCGCGCGAGCTGCTGCTGCGCCTGCGCGCCTGGCCCGACGAACAGCACGCCACCCCGGTGCTGGGCATGGACGTGCGCGGCGACGAAGGCGGGCGCGTGCGCTTTTCCGCCGGCCAGGAAAACGTGCCGGCGCTGGCCTGGATCGTCGAGGTCGAGCCGCTGCTGGCGCGCCTGGCCGAGGCGGTGCGCTACCAGCCCCAGATCGAGCTGCTCGCCGAGCCGCGCCCCGCCGGACTCACCGCGGTGTGCGAAGGCCGCCACAGCAGCACCCGCGCCGAATTCGGCGTGCAGTTCCAGGTGGCGTCGTACCCGCAGCGCGCGATTGCCGCGCGCCTGGAGTGCGAAAAACCGCACGGCGGCGTCGCCCACCAGTGGTTCGACGACGGCAACGTGCTGGGGCTGCTGCCCATGGGCGGCGTTTCCGGCAACGCGATGGCGCTGGTGTGGTCGGTGCAGGAATGCCGGGTGGAAGACCTGCTGGCCCTGTCGCCGGAAGACTTCCAGGCGCGGCTGCGGCAGGCCTGCGGCGACGCCTTCGGCGCCATGCGGCTGACCAGCGAGCGCATGTCCTGGCCGCTGCAGCGGGCCGAGGCCGACCGCTGGTGCGGGCCGGGCTGGGTGCTGGCGGGCGACGCCGCCCACAACGTGCACCCGCTGGCCGGCCAGGGACTGAACCTGGGCCTGGGCGACGCCGAACGGCTGGCCCAGGTGCTGCACGAGCGCGAATACTGGCGCAGCCTCGGCGACGTGAAGCTGCTGCGCCGCTACGAGCGCGCCCGCAAGGGCGACGTGCTGGCGATGGCCTGGACGACCGACGGCCTGCAGCAGCTGTTCGCGCAGCCGGCCGAGCCCTGGGCGCTGCTGCGCAACTGGGGCATGCGGGGCTTCGACCACAGCGGCCCGGTCAAACGTTGGGTGGTGCGGCATGCCATGGGCTCCGCACGCCATCTCTCGAGAATGGAAAGAACATGAAAGCGAACACGATCCGCGCGCTGCTCGCCGCCGCGCTGCTGGGCGCCGGCGTGCTGGCCGGCGCCGCCACCGACACGACCCTCGCGCCGACGAAGGCCAACGCGGAGCGCCCGGTGCCGCCGGCCGTCGAAAGCGCGCTGCGCAAGGTGCTGCCCCAGCGGCTGCCGCGCCTGGGCACCATCGACGAGATCCGCCGCACCCCGATCCCGAGCCTGTTCGAGGTCCGCTCCGGCACCGACATCTTCTATTCCGACGCCGAAGGCAACTACCTGGTGCACGGCGAGATGCTCGACACCAAGGGCCAGCGCAACCTCACCGACGAACGCGTCGAGAAGCTGATGGCGATCGACTTCAAGGCGCTGCCGGTGAAGGACGCCTTCACCATCGTGCGCGGCAACGGCAAGCGCAAGGTGGCGGTGTTCGAGGACCCCAACTGCGGCTACTGCAAGCGCTTCGAGCGCGACCTGCAATCGGTCGACAACGTCACGGTCTACCTGTTCCTCTATCCGATCCTCGGGCCGGACTCCGAGGTCAAGTCGCGCAACATCTGGTGCGCGAAGGACCAGGGCAAGGCCTGGCAGGACTGGATGGTGCGCAACGAGCCGGCGGCCAAGGCCGACGACAAGTGCGACCTGTCGGCACTGGCGCGCAACATCGAATACGGCCGCAAGTACAAAATCACCGGCACGCCCACCCTGGTGTTCATGAACGGTTCGCGCGTGCCCGGCGCCATCGGCGCGGCGGACATCGAGAAGCTGCTGGCGGCCGGCGGCAAGTGATCGCGGCGCGTTCGGCGGGCCCGCACTACCGGGTCGAAGCGGCGGATCCCGCCGCCCACCTCTTCCACGTGACGCTCACGGTGCCGCAGCCCCAGGCGGGGCAGCGCGTGTCGCTGCCGGCGTGGATCCCGGGCAGCTACCTCGTGCGCGAATTCGCCCGCCACCTGCAGAAGCTCACGGCGCGGCAGGACGGCCGGCCGGTGGCCGTGCACCAGCAGGACAAGGCCAGCTGGCAGGTCGACTGCGTGCCCTCGAGTCCGCTGGTCCTCAGCTACGAGGTCTACGCCTTCGACCATTCGGTGCGCACCGCCTGGCTCGATTCGCAGCGCGGCTTCTTCAACGGCACCAGCCTGTGCCTGCGCGTGCACGGCCAGGCGCAGGAACCGCACGAACTGGAACTGGTCGCGCCGCGCGCCTATCCGCACTGGGAAGCCGCCACCGGCCTCACGCCCCTGAAGACCGGCAAGCGCGGCTTCGGCACCTACCAGGCCCACGACTACGACGAACTGGTGGACTGCCCGGTGGAACTGGGCGCCTTCTGGAGCGGCGAGTTCCGCGCCTGCGGCGTGCCGCACCGCGTGGTGGTCGCCGGCGCCGCCGAGTCCTTCGACGGCGAGCGCCTGCTGGCCGACATGCAGAAGATCTGCGAGACGCAGATCCGCTTCTGGCACGACCGCCGCAAGCCGCCGATGAAGGACTACCTGTTCCTGCTCAACGCGGTGGACGACGGCTACGGCGGGCTCGAACACCGCAACTCCACCGCGCTGATCGCCTCGCGCCGCGACCTGCCGCGCATCGGCGAGGCGCGCACCGGCGAGGGCTACGTCACGCTGATGGGCCTGATCAGCCACGAGTACTTCCACACCTGGAACGTCAAGCGCCTGCGGCCGGCGGAGTTCGCGCACTACGAGTATTCCGGCGAGAACTACACGCAGCTGCTGTGGTTCTTCGAGGGCTTCACCAGCTACTACGACGACCTGCTGCTGCGCCGCGCCGGCCTGATCGACGACGCCACCTACTTCAAGCTGCTCACCAAGACCTGCAACCAGGTGCTGCAGACGCCCGGCCGCGAAGTGCAGTCGGTGGCGCAGGCGAGCTTCGACGCCTGGGTGAAGTACTACCGCCAGGACGAGAACACCGCCAACGCCACCGTCAGCTACTACACCAAGGGCGCGCTGGTGGCGGCCTGCTTCGACCTCACGCTGCGCGCCGAAGGGCACGCCAGCCTGGACGACGTGATGCGCGCGCTGTGGCAGCGCTGCAAGGGCGGCCCCATGGCGGAAGCCGACTTCGCCGCCGTGCTGAAGGAACTGGGCGGCCGCGCCTACACGCGCGAACTGGCCGCCTGGGTGCACGGCACGCGCGAACTGCCGCTGAAGGAGCTGCTGGAGCAGCACGGCGTGCAGGTGATGGAAGAACCGGCGCAGATGCAGCAGCGCCTCGGCGTGCGCGTGGCCGAAGCGCAGGGCGGCATCGTGCTGAAGAACGTGCTGCGCGGCGGCGCCGCCGAACAGGCCGGCTTCGCCGCCAACGACGAGTGGATCGGCGTGGAGGTGGCCGGCAGCGCCTGGCGGCTGTCCAAGCTGGACGACCTGCTGTTCTACGCCGGCAGCCAGCGCAAGCTCACCGCGCTGGTGGCGCGCGACCGCCGCATCCTGCGCCTGGACCTGGCGATCCCGGCGGCCGTCCAGACCTGGCGGCTGGTGCTGCGCGACGCCGCGCGCGTCCACCCGTGGCTCGGCACGCAACACTGAAGCTCTCGCTGCTGGCGGCCGGGGTGCTCCTCGGCCACCTGCTGGCGCTGGAGTGGCTGGGACGCGAGGCCGACGCCATCTCGGGGCTGCGCGAGATGGCGCCGGTCATGTACACGCGCCTGCTCCAGCCCGCCACGCCGCCGCCGGTGGTGGCCATGTCGGCGCCGCCGCCGGTGCCCAAGGCGCGCATCGCGCCGCGTCCGAAGCGCAAGGCGTCCGAGGCGAAGCCGGCGAAACCCGAAACCGCCGTGGCGCAGCAGGCGCCGGAGCCCGTCGTTCCGGTGACGCCCCCCGAACCGGAGACTGTCGTGGCGCAGGCGCCCGCGGAAGCCGCATCGGCGCCCGCGCCGGCCGCCTCCGCCGCGCAAGCGGCGGCGAGCGCCGCCGTCACCGAGGACAAGACCGCGGAAGCGCTGGACCGCTGGCCGGTGGACACGCGCCTGACCTACCGGCTCACCGGCGACTGGCGCGGGCCGCTGTTCGGCGATGCGCGCGTGCAGTGGCAGCGCGAGAACGACCGCTACCAGGTGCGGCTGGACGTGAAGGTGCAGCCGTTCTTCACGCAGGTGCTCACCAGCCAGGGCGAGGTCACGGCCAACGGCCTGGTGCCGCGCGCCTACGAGGAGATGCGGCCCGGCAAGCGGCGCGCCGCGCAGTTCGGCGACGAGGTGCTGTTCCTGGAGAACGGCCGGACCATCCCGCGGCCGCCGGGCGTGCAGGACACGGCCAGCCAGTTCGTGGAACTCTCGCAGCGCTTCGCCACCGGCAAGGCGCCGCTGGAGGTCGGCCGCACCGTGAGCCTGTGGCTGGCGCGCCCCGGCGCGGTAGACCTGTGGACCTACGACATCGTCGGCCGCGAGATGCTGCGCACGCCGAAGCTGGGCGAGGTGGAGGCCTTCCACCTGAAGCCGCGGCCGATCGCCAATCCGCGCGGCAACATCACGGCGGAGATGTGGTTCGCGCCCAGCCTGCAGTACCTGCCGGTGAAGATCCGGGTGTTGATGGGGAACGAGGCGTATCTGGACCTGCTGGTCGAGCACATCGAGCAGCGTTGAGCGTCATCCCCGCGGAGGCGGGGATCCAGAGCATCCGGAAGCCCTGGGTTCCCGCCTGCGCGGGAATGACGGGCGCTACATCCGCCGCTGGTCCACGACCCGCTTCGCCTTGCCCATGCTGCGCTCGATGCCGCCCGCCGGGCGCAGCTCGATGCGCGCGCTGGTGCCGATGTACGCCTTGATCTCCTGCGCCAGCCGCTCGGCCGCGGTCTTCACGTCCTCGGCTTCGGGATTGAAGCCCTGGCCCGCTTCCACGCAGACCGTCAGCGCATCCAGCGGGCCTTCGCGCGTCAGGATGCACTGGTAGTGCGGGGCCAGCACCGCCTGCCTGAGGATCAGTTCCTCGATCTGCGTCGGGAAGACGTTGACGCCGCGCACGATCATCATGTCGTCGCTGCGGCCGGTGATCTTCTCCATGCGGCGCATCGTGCGCGCGGTGCCGGGCAGCAGCCGGGTGAGGTCGCGCGTGCGGTAGCGGATCACCGGCAGGGCTTCCTTGGTCAGGCTGGTGAACACCAGCTCGCCCAGTTCGCCGTCGGCCACCGGCTCGCCGGTCTCCGGGTCCACGATCTCGGGATAGAAGTGGTCTTCCCAGATCGTCGGGCCGTCCTTGGTTTCGACGCACTCGTTGGCCACGCCGGGCCCCATCACCTCCGACAAGCCGTAGATGTCGACCGCGGCCATGCCCATGCGCTGCTCGATCTTGGCGCGCATGTCGTTGGTCCAGGGTTCGGCGCCGAAGATGCCCAGGCGCAGGCTGCTCTCGCGCGGATCCAGCCCCTGGCGCTCGAACTCGTCGGCGATCGCCAGCATGTAGCTCGGGGTCACCATGATGATGTCGGGCCGGAAATCGGCGATCAGCTGCACCTGGCGCTCGGTCTGCCCGCCGCCGAAGGGCACCACCGTGAGCCCCAGCTTCTCCGCGCCGTAGTGCGCGCCGAGGCCGCCGGTGAACAGGCCGTAGCCGTAGCTCACGTGCACCATCTCGCCCGGCCGCGCGCCCGCGGCGCGGATGCTGCGCGCCATCACGTGCGACCAGGTCTCGATGTCGTTGCGCGTGTAGGCCACCACGGTGGGCTTGCCGGTGGTGCCGCTGGACGCGTGGATGCGCACGCACTGCTCGCGCGGCACCGCCAGCATGCCGAAGGGATAGGCCTCGCGCAGGTCGGACTTGGTGGTGAAGGGGAACCTGCGCAGGTCGGACAGGGTGCGCAGGTCCTCCGGATGCACGCCGGCGGCGTCGAACTTGCGGCGGTAGGCCGGCGAATGCGCATAGGCGTGGTGCAGCGTCTGCCGCAGGCGCTTGAACTGCAAGGCGCGCAGTTCGTCGACGCTCGCCTTCTCGATGGGTTCCAGAGGAAATCTATTCATGCCCCCTCCGGGATCACCGTGCCCTGGATGCTGGTGCTCTTGCCGCGGAACATGGCGACCGCCTCGCCGCGCTGGTTGCTCACCTTCATGTCGTAGATGCCGTGGCGTCCCTGCAGCACCTGCTCCACGCCTTCGCAGGTGAGCACGTCGTCCTCGTGCGCGGGCTTGAGGAACTCGATGCTGCAGCCGGCGGCGACGGTGACCTTGTTGTGGCTGTTGCAGGCGAAGGCGAAGGTGGAGTCGGCGAGCGTGAAGATCAGGCCGCCGTGGCAGATCTTGTGGCCGTTCAGCATGGCGGCGCGGACCTTCATGCGCATCACGGCCCGGCCGGGCGTGCAGGACAGCAGTTCCATCTGCATGAAGTCCTTGCTCGCCGCATCGGCCGCGAACATGGCGTCGCCCACGCGGGCGGCAAGCGCTTCGGGAGTCGACAAGCTCACTCTCCCTTGAACTGCGCGGGACGCTTCTCGCGGAACGCCATCACGCCTTCGATGTAGTCGTGCGTGCGGCCCAGCGCCGACTGCGTGTCGCGCTCCAGGTCCAGCTGCCGGTCGAGATCGTTGGAGGCGGCGGCGCGCAACAGCTTGCGCGTCTGCACCAGCGCGGTGGTGGGCAGGGTGGCGAGGCGATCGGCCAGCTTCATCGCGGCCTGCACGCAATCCTCGCCTTCCGGCGCGACGTCCCAGATCATCCCCCATTCCTTGGCGTCCTTCGCCGGCACCTTGTCGCCCAGCATCGCGCACCCCATGGCGCGCGCGAGCCCCAGCTTCTTGACCAGGAACCAGGAACCGCCGGCGTCGGGGATGAGGCCGATCCTGCTGAAGGCCTGGATGAAGCTCGCGTTCGATGCGGCGACGGCGAGGTCGCAGGCCATCGCGAAGGAAGCGCCGGCGCCGGCCGCCACGCCGTTGACCGCCGCGATCGTCGGCACGCGCAGTTCCATCAGCTTGCGGATCGAAGGGTTGAAGGCCTGCTCGATCACCGGGCCCGGGTCGGCGCGCTCGACGAGATCGGGACCCGGCTCGAAATCGAATTCGGCGAGGTCGGCCCCGGCGCAGAAGCCGCGGCCGGCGCCGGTGAGCACCGCCACGCGCAGCGACTTGTCGCCGTCGATGCGATCGAGGATGGCCCACAGCTCCTGGTGCATCCGCCGCGTGAAGCTGTTGAGCGCCTGCGGCCGGTTCAGCGTGACGAGCGCGACGCTGCCGCGCGCCTCGAACAGGACGGTGGCTTCGCTCATGATGGTCTCCTTCGCGCCGAATCTAGCACCGGCCCCGCGCCGCTCCGGAGCATGGTTTCCCTTGGTTATAGTCCACGCGAGACAAGGAGACACGCATGGCTTACGAATGCATCGACGTGCGCACCGAAGGCGGCAAGGTGGGCGTGATCGCGCTGAACCGCCCCAAGCAGCTCAATGCCCTGAACGACACGCTGATGGAAGAGCTCGGCGCCGCGCTGAAGGCCTTCGACGCCGATGCGGCGATCGGCTGCATGATCGTCACCGGCAGCGAGAAGGCCTTCGCCGCCGGCGCCGACATCGGCGCGATGGCGAGCTACACCTTCGCCGACGTCTACAAGGGCGACTACATCACGCGCAACTGGGAGACGATCCGCTCGATCCGCAAGCCGGTGATCGCGGCGGTGGGCGGTTTCGCGCTGGGCGGCGGCTGCGAGCTCGCGATGATGTGCGACTTCATCATCGCCGCCGACAACGCGAAGTTCGGCCAGCCCGAGATCAAGCTGGGCATCATGCCCGGCGCCGGCGGCACGCAGCGCCTGCCGCGCGCGGTGGGCAAGGCCAAGGCGATGGACATGACGCTCACCGGCCGCATGATGGACGCCGCCGAAGCGGAACGCGCGGGTCTCGTGAGCCGCATGGTGCCGCTGGACAGGCTGATGGACGAGGCACTGGCCGCCGCGCTGATGATCTGCGACTACTCGCAGGTGGCGGTGATGGCGGCCAAGGAATCCATCAACCGCGCGTTCGAAGGCAACCTGTCGGACGGCGTGATGTTCGAGCGCCGCCTGTTCCACGCGCTGTTCGCCACGCAGGACCAGAAGGAAGGCATGGATGCGTTCGTGAACAAGCGCAAGGCGCAGTTCAAGCACCAATGAGGCCGTCGGCCATCGCGTAGGCTGGCGGTGCGCCCGAAGGCGAACCCCAGCGATGCACGCACCGCCCACTACCTCCGCAGCAACTCCTCCGCCTGCTCCCGCAATGCCGCCGCCACCCCCGGCTCCGGCTTCAACAGCCGCGGCCGCCTCGACTCGCGCAGGGACGTCCATCGCCAGCGGTCGCCCGCCAGTTCCAGCACGCCCGCGGATTCGTCGCCCTGCGCCAGCTCCAGCCGCAGGCTGCCGGGCGTAGCCGTCGGCGCGTCCTCCGACGGCGATGCCAGGATGCGGGTGATCAGCGCGGCAAGCTCGCCGGCCTGCATGCGCGGCACCACCACCGAACGGCCGCCGGACTCGATGCGCACCTGCGTCCAGGCCAGCGGTGCGGGACTGGCGCGCAGCGCCGCCGCGGGCGCGGCCGGCGCCGCGGCACGCGGCGCAGCCTCCGCGCGCGCTTCGGGCGGCGCTGCCTTGGCCAAG
>NZ_DASVNN010000154.1:0-14494 GCF_036383835.1 Ramlibacter sp. | reverse complement strand
GCGACTTTTCTAAGTTGTCTGATCAGTGTGGAGAGGCCCGGCAAAGCCGGATCCTCTCCACAAGGGGGACCGCGCTCCATGATATTGCGCGCAGTCCTCGAAAAGGCTCACCCGCTTCGATCCGCCTCCCGCGCAGCGGCGCCGGCCGGTCGCAACATCGTGGAGACCGGCCTCTCAGTGGGCAGGATCCGGCTTTGCCGGGCCTGCCCACTCTGACCAGGCCACTTTGAAATCCGCTTGCGGATTTCAAAGTGAACGTCCCTAGAATTGTAGGGATGGAGCTTCGTGATCGGGCTTTGCGGGCCCTTTGCGTGGATGACCCGCGCGAGAAGGCCGTGCTGGCGCGGGCGCTGTTCGAAACGGCCGGGCAGTGCACCCTCTCGCCCAAGGCGCCGACGCCGGACTGCGCCCTGCCCGGCCGCCCCGCGCGTCCGGCGCTGGTCCACCCCGCCCGCGTCCCCCGCCGATCCCCCGCCAAACCTGAAGGCCTCGCCGCCCTGCTGCACGCCATCGCGCACATCGAATTCAACGCGATCAACCTCGCGCTCGACGCCGCCTGGCGCTTCGAGACGCTGCCGCCCGAATTCCACCATGACTGGCTGCGCGTCGCCGCGGAGGAAGCCTTGCACTTCACGCTGCTGGAGGAACACCTGCACACGCTCGGCCACGGCTACGGCGACTTCGACGCGCACGACGGCCTGTGGGCGATGTGCGAGAAGACCAAGGACGACGTCGTCGCGCGCATGGCCCTGGTGCCGCGCACGCTGGAAGCGCGCGGCCTCGATGCGACGCCGCAGATCCAGCAGAAGCTGCGCCAGGTGGGCACGCCGGCGGCGCTGCGGGCCGTGGAGATCCTGGACATCATCCTGCGCGACGAGGTCGGCCACGTCGCGATCGGCAACCGCTGGTACCGCTGGCTGTGCGAACGCGACGGGCTCGATCCCGTGGCGCATTACCCGGTGCTGGCCGAACGCCACGCCGCGCCGCGCCTGTACCCCCCCTTCAACCTCGAGGCACGCCGCGCCGCGGGCTTCGACGACGAGGAAATGGCCCGCCTGCTCGGGGACTGAGGCCGGGCCTCAGGTGCTCGCGCGGCCCGAAAAGCGCGGGCCCATGGCCGCCATGTTCGCGGCCGGCTGGTGGTCGGTCAGGGCCAGCAGGATGTCGGCATACCAGGCGGAGTTGAGGCCCAGCATGTCGTCGTTCAGCGCGTCCCTTCCTCCCATGTCCATCCGGGCCGAGTGGATGCCGAGCAGGCGCCACGGCATGCCGCCGAGCGTGTCGTCGCGCATCACCACCGGGGCGCCGCTCGAGCCCCGGTGCAGCCGGGCGTCCGTGAGGAAGTAGCCCTCGCCCTGGAAACGCACGCCGAACGACGAGGCGACGATGGCGTGCCGGGCCACGGCCAGGCGGTGCACGGTGTCGAAGAAACTCAGGGGAAAGCCCACCACCAGCAGCTGCGCGCCGACCTCCACGTCCTCCAGGCGGTCCAGGAGGTGCTCGGCGCCGAAGGCGTAGAACACGGCGCCCAGCGGCAGGGCGCGGCGGTCGATGCACAACGCCGCGACATCCACGTCGCCCACGCTGTCCATGCCCTGTCGCCACACGGCACGGCCTTCGAGGTAAAGCGGCACGGCCACGCCCGCGGTGCGGGTGAGGTCCCTCGCGTCCAGGTGGATCTCGAATTCGACCCGGTCCGGGAAGTGGCCGCTGGCCGGATCGTGCAGCACATGGCGGCTCGTCACCAGGTAGAGGTCCTGGCCGCGTTCGAAGAAGAAGCCGGTGGCTGCCGTCAGCAACTGGCGGCCGCGGTACGTCGAAATGCGCGTGGTACTCAGGAGCAGCGTCTCGGCCATGGTTCCCCAGGTGCGGTGCAAAGAACCTGTGGAGCTGCGGATGCGCTTCTTGCCGGCAAAAGCACGAAGGAGCCGGTCAGGGGATGGCCGCACTCTACTCTCTTTGGGCGTGCGAACGCCATTGGTCCGCCGCAACCGACCGGCCGCCGGATGTCCCTCGGGTAGCCGTCGAGGGTGGAAAGCACGCGGCGACGCGCACTATGATGCAGTCCCGTCCGAGCAACGGCCCGCAAAGTGACCGCCCTTTCCGAAATCAAGGCCCGGTACCTCGCCCTCCAGCAGGAGGCCGACTTCGCCCTGTGGCGCGCCCGCGAGGCGAACATCGAGATCCGCAACGGCTACCAGCGCCACCTGGCCGGCGAGTGCGGCCCGCCGCCGCTGGAGCAGCTGGAGGCGATCCGCCAGCTGGAACAGCACGCCGAAGCGCGCTACCGCGAACTGCGCGCCTTCCTGCGCGAACACTTCGACCGGCTCGCGATCCCGGCCTGATCAGCCCCGCGGATGGTGCTGCGCGTGCAGCACCTTGAGGCGCTCGCGCGCCACGTGCGTGTAGATGGTCGTCGTCGAGATGTCGGCGTGACCGAGCAGCATCTGCACCGCGCGCAGGTCGGCGCCGTGGTTCAGGAGGTGCGTCGCGAAGGCATGCCGCAGCGTGTGCGGCGACAGCGGCGCGGTGATGCCGGCCGCCGCCGCCTGCTTCTTCACGATCACCCAGAACATCGCGCGGGTCATGCCCTGGCCGCGCGCGGTGACGAAGAGGTCCTCGGTCTGCTGGCCGGCCAGGATGGCGGGCCGCGACCCGGCGAGATAGCGCTGGATCCAGTCGAGCGCCACCTGCCCGAAAGGCACGAGCCGCTCCTTGCTGCCCTTGCCCATCACGCGCAGCACGCCTTCATTGATCCCGAGCTGGAAGACCTTGAGCGTGACCAGTTCGCTCACGCGCAGGCCGCTCGCGTACATCAGCTCCAGCATCGTGCGATCGCGCAGTCCCAGCGGCGTGTCGACGTCGGGTGCGTCCAGCAGCAATTCGACCTGCGTCTCCGTGAGCACCTTGGGCACGCGCAGCGGCTGCTTGGCGGACTGCAGCCGCAGCGTGGGGTCCGCGTCGACCAGGCGCTCGCGCAGCGCCCAGCGGAAATAGCGCTTGAAGACGGTCAGCCGCCGGTTCGACGACGTGGCCTTGGTGTCCTTGTGGCGCGCGGCGAAGTAGCCGTGCAGGTCGGCCTCGCTGGTGGCCGGCAGGCGGCTGCCGCGCTGCGACAGCCACCGCTCGTACAGCTCCAGGTCGCGCCGGTACGCCGCCAGCGTGTTGCGCGACAGGCCTTCCTCGAGCCAGAGGGCGTCGATGAAGGTGTCGATGGCTTCGCTCATCGTGCCGCCGTCACCCCCGCGCAGGCGGGGGCCCAGGGCGTTCGCAGCCCTGGAAGCCCTGGGTTCCCGCCTTCGCGGGAATGACGGACCAGGCGGCTCAATCCAGCTTCAGCTTGGCGGTGTCCACGACCTTCTTGTACACGTCGAACTCCGCGCGGATCTGCTGCGCGAACTGGGCGGGCGTGTTGCCGATCACGATCGAGCCGGTGTCCTCGATGCGCTTGCGCACCGCGGGCTCTTCCAGCGACTTCCTGATGGCGGCGTGCACCTTGTCGACGACGTCCTTGGGCAGGCCCTTGGGACCGTAGACGCCGTAGTACGCCATGCGGTTCACCGGCTCCAGGCCCACTTCCTTGAAGGTCGGCACGTTGGGCAGTTCCTTCAGGCGCTGCGGCGCGGAGACCACGATCGGGACCAGGCGGCCTTCCTTGATGAAGGGCAGCGCCGACGGCAGGTTGTCGAAGATGATCGGCACCTGGCCGGCCACCGTGTCGTTCAGGGCCGGGCCCGCGCCGCGGTACGGGATGTGCGTGACGAAGGTGCCCGACAGGCTCTTGTACAGCTCCATCTGCAGGTGGCCGATGCCGCCGGTGCCGGAGGAGGAGTAGGAGTACTTGCCCGGGCTCTTCTTCAGCTCCGCGACGAAGGCCTTGTAGTCCTTGGCGGGGAAGCTCGGATGCACCGCGATGATGTTGGGCGTCGCCGCGATGTTGATGATCGGCGTGAAGTCCGAAGTCGGGTTGTACGGGATCTTCGGGTTGATCGCCGGGTTGGCCGCCGTGGTCGACACGGTGGCGACGCCCAGCTCGTAGCCGTCCGGCGTGGCGCGCGCGGTCTGCGTCGCGCCGATCACGCCGCCGCCGCCGGCCTTGTTCTCCACCACCACGGCCTGCCCCAGGGCCTTGGCCATGGGCTCGGAAATCACGCGCGCGATGATGTCGGTGGTGCCGCCGGGCGCGAAAGGCACGACCAGCTTCACCGGGCGGTTCGGGTAGCCCTGGGCCAGCGCCGGAGCGGCGGCCGCGCCCAGCACGGAAGCGGCCAGGGCGATCCAGACACGACGTTGCATTCGATTCTCCTTGTGATCGGTGGGATTTGCGTCAGGCCGGATGGTAAGTGCAGAACGTGAAGCCGCGATCCCGGGCTGACCCGGGCGGCGGCGCGGTCCTCAGCCGCCTGCAAGCATGACCTATGCTCGGCGGGTGAATTTCTTCCAGCTGCTCCTTCCCGATTTCTCCCTGATCCTCCTCGGCTACCTGGTCTGCCGCTATACCGCCCTCGACCGCACGGTGTGGCAACAGGTGGAAAGCCTGGTGTACTTCTTCCTGTTCCCGGTGCTGCTGTTCCAGTCGATCCTGCGCAGCCCGCTCGACCTGGGCGCCGCCTCCAGCCTGGTGGGCGCCGGGCTGCTGCTCGGCACCAGCGGCATCCTCCTCACCTACCTGCTGCCGCACCTGCCCGGCGTCGGGCGGCACATCGATGCGCGCGAACACGCCGGCGCGGCGCAAGTCGGCTTCCGCTTCAACTCCTACATCGCGCTGGCGCTGTCCGAGCGGCTCGCGGGTCCGCAGGGGCTGCTGCTGATCGCGATGCTGATCGGGGTGTGCGTGCCGCTGTTCAACGTCGGCGCCGTGTGGCCGATGGCGCGGCATTCGCAGACCGGCTTCGCCCGCGCGCTGCTGCGCAACCCGCTGATCATCGCCACCGCGCTGGGACTGGCGGCCAACTTCGCCGGCCTGCGCGTGCCGGCCTGGCTGGAACCGACGGTCGCGCGCGTGGGCGGCGCCTCGATCCCCCTGGGATTGATGGCCGCCGGCGCCGGCATGCAACTGGCGCACCTCGCGACGCAGAAAGTCCTCACCGGCGGCCTGCTGGCGATCCGCCACCTGCTGCTGCCGGTGATCGCGGCCGCCCTGGCCTGGACCTTCCGGCTCGATCCCACGCAGACGGCCATCCTGCTCGCCTTCTCGGCCCTGCCGACCGCCTCGAGCTGCTACGTGCTCGCCGCCCGCATGGGCTACAACGGGCCGTACGTGGCCGGACTCGTGACACTCTCCACGCTCCTGGGCCTGGCGAGCCTGCCATTCGCGCTGGGCGTGCTGCGCTCCGCTGGCTGAGCCATTACAGTGGCCCCCACTACGACGTTGGGGGACTCACATGACCAAGCTGCCGGCCCTGATCGGGCTGCTGGCCGCGCTGTTCGCCGCACCGGCATCGGCCGCGGCCGCCATGTATCGCTGCGGCAACCACTTCCAGGACCGCCCCTGCGCCGACACGGAGCAGCAGCAGGTGATCAAGCCGGGCCGGGGCGCCGCGGCGCCCCAGCGCGCGGCATCCGCACCGAAGGCTACGCCGGCGCACTGACCGCCGGCCCCTGCGCCAGCGCCCACTGCACGTGCTCGCGCACGAGGGCGCTGGGATGCGCCAGGCGCGCCGTGAGCGCCGCCCGGATCTGCGGATCGTCCTGCCGCCCCAGGGCATTGCCCATCGCCACGGCGATGTTGCGCAGCCACCGTTCGTGGCCGATGCGCCGGATCGGGCTGCCTTCGGTGTAGCGCAGGAATTCCTCTTCACTCCAGGCGAAGAGGCGCGCCAGCGGCTGGCCGACCAGGCCCTCGCGCGGCGCGAAGTCCGGCAGCGTCGCCGCGCGGGCGAACTTGTTCCAGGGGCACACCAGCTGGCAGTCGTCGCAGCCGTAGATGCGGTTGCCCATGAGGGGCCGCAGTTCCTCCGGGATGGCGCCGGCGTGCTCGATCGTGAGATAGGAGATGCAGCGGCGCGCGTCCAGCCGGTACGGCGCCACGATGGCACCGGTGGGGCAGACATCGAGGCAGGCTCTGCAGTTGCCGCAGTGGTCGCCGACCGGCTCGGTCTCCGGCAGGGCGATGTCCACGTAGATCTCGCCCAGGAAGAACATCGAGCCGCCCTCGCGGTTCAGCACCAGCGTGTGGCGTCCCCGCCAGCCCTGGCCGCTGCGCGCGGCGAGCTCCACTTCCAGTACCGGCGCCGAATCGGTAAAGACGCGGTGGCCGAAGGGGCCCACGGCGGCGGCGATGCGGTCGGCCAGCTTCTGCAGCCGGTTGCGCAACACCTTGTGATAGTCCCGGCCCCGCGCGTAAAGCGAGACGATGCCCTCGGCGGGCCGCTGCAGGCGCTCGAACTCGATCGCCTGCCAGCCCTCGGGCGTGGCGGGAAGGTAGTCCATGCGTGCGGTAATCACGGAGGTCGTGCCCGGCACGAGCTCCGCGGGCCGCGCGCGGCGCACCCCATGGCTTTCCATGTAGGCCATCTCGCCATGAAAACCGTTAGCAAGCCAGGCCAGCAGGCCGGGTTCGGCGCTCGAAAGATCGACACCGGCCACGCCGATTTGGGAAAATCCGAGCTCGCCGGCCCACTCCCGGATCCGGGCCACCAGGAAAGGACCGTCGCTCTGACCGCTGTCGAACACCACGCCGAGATTGTAGGTAGCCCGCCCCTCCCCTTGCTGTGGAAGGGGGAGGACGACACGCGGGCGTTCGCGCGGCACCTGGCGGCGCACCCGGCCATCGCCGGCGCCTTCCTCGCGCTGCATGGCGACCTCGGCGCCGGCAAGACGACCCTGGTGCGCCACCTGCTGCGTGCGCTCGGGGCGGAAGGCCGCATCAAGTCGCCGACCTATGCGGTGGTGGAGCCCTACGAGCTCCCGGGCCTGCTGGCCTGGCACTTCGACTTCTACCGCTTCGACGATCCGCGCGAATGGGAGGATGCGGGCTTCCGCGACATCTTCGCGGGCCCGGGCCTGAAGATCGCGGAGTGGCCGCAGAACGCTGCGGCCCTGCTGCCGCCGGCGGACCTGGACATCCACATCGTGCTGGGACAGGATGAGCGCCGGCACGTCACGCTGCGCGCCAACACGGACAAGGGACGGGAGCTGCTGTCATGAGCTTTACGCGTCGCAATCTTCTTCGCCGTGGCAGCCTGGTGCTGATGCTCGGCGCGCACCAGATCGCGCGCGGCGCGTCGGTGCTGGCCGTGCGCCTCTGGCCCGCGCCCGAGTACACCCGCATCACCATCGAATCCGACGGCCAGCTCACCAGCCGCGCCATCCGCGGGCCGCAGCGCGTGTGGCTGGAGATCGAGGGCATCGCGCTCGATCCGGCGCTGCGCGAACTGGTGGGCAAGGTCCGCCCGGACGACCCGTTCATCTCGGCGATCCGCGTGGTGCCCGCTTCGGCCGGCAGCGTGCGCCTGCAGGTGGAACTGAAGCAGGACGCGATGCCGCAGCTGTTCCACCTCGCGCCGGTCGCCGCGTACCGGCACCGGATGGTGCTGGACTTCTATCCCACCCGGCCGGTGGATCCGCTGGAAGTCCTGATCGCCGAGCGCATGAAGGAAAGGGCGGCGGCGCCGTCGCAGGCGCCGGCCCTGGCGGCCGACCCGCTCGGCGACCTCATCGCGCAGCAGGCCAGCCGCCGGCCGGCCGCGCCCACGCCGGCCTCGGAAGTGTCGCGCCCCGCGCTCGCCACCGCCAAGACCGACCGCCTGATCATCGTGGCGCTCGATCCGGGCCATGGCGGCGAGGACCCCGGCGCGGTGGGGCCGAACGGCACGCGCGAGAAAGACGTCGTGCTGCAGATCGCGCACCTGCTGCGCGACCGCATCAACGCCCTGTCGATCAAGGGCAACCCGATGCGTGCCTTCCTCACGCGCGACGCCGACTTCTTCGTGCCCCTGCACGTGCGCGTGGAGAAGGCGCGCCGCGTGCAGGCCGACCTGTTCGTGAGCATCCATGCCGACGCCTGGATCAACCCCAACGCGCGCGGCGCCAGCGTGTTCGCCCTGAGCCAGGGCGGCGCTTCCAGCAGCGCGGCGCGCTGGATGGCCGACAAGGAAAACAAGGCGGACCTGATCGGCGGCGTGAACATCAAGGGCCAGGACGCGCACGTCACGCGCGCGCTGCTGGACATGAGCACCACCGCGCAGATCAACGACAGCCTCAAGCTCGGAGGCGCGCTGCTCGGCGAGATCGGCAACGTCGGCAAGCTGCACAAGGCGCAGGTCGAACAGGCCGGCTTCGCGGTGCTGAAGGCGCCGGACATCCCCAGCGTGCTGGTGGAGACGGCCTTCATCAGCAACCCCGAGGAAGAAGCGAAGCTGCGCAGCGGCGAATACCGGGAGCAGTTCGCCGATGCCCTGATCCGCGGCATCGAGCGCTATTTCGCGAAGAATCCGCCGCTGGCGCGCAGCCGGACTCTGTAGCCACCCGGTTCGTCGTGGCCTCGTAGGGTGGGCAAGCTCGCTTGCCCACCATCCACCGCGACCCGGTGGGCAAGCAGAGCTTGCCCCCTACGACCTTTCGTTCCCCTTGAACCGACGTGCGGCGATGCCCGCCCCCGGCTTGCACCACGCCCTGCAGCCCGACGACAGCCCTCGTCAAGGGGTTCCTACAGGTCCGGAAATGCCTGTTCCCTACATTGGTCGGCACAGGTTGCCGCGCCTCCAGCGGTATTCGAAGAATAGTTTTGGAAGGTGATCCCATGAAGACGAAATTCATTGCCGCGGTCGTCACGGCCGTTTCCCTGATGGGCCTGGGTGGCTGCGCCACGATGGACCGCACGACGGTCGGCACCGTGGGCGGCGCCGTGGTGGGCGGCCTGGTCGGCTCCGCGATCGGCGGCACGGGTGCCACGATCCTGGGCGCCGGCGCCGGTGCCTATCTCGGCAACCAGGCTGCGAAGCGCTGAGTCCGCTTTCGGGCCGGGCCAATGGAAGGGCCAGGACGCATGTCCTGGCCCTTTTTCGATGGGCGCCCGGCGTGCCTCAGCACAGGGCCGCACGCCTGCAAGCGTCCTTGCGCGCAGACGACAGCAGGCTTGCGGCCACTCCTACAGTCCGGCAGGGCTTGGCTTTTTAAAGTGGAAGTCACATGGTGGCTGCGCGTCGCGTGGCCGGATGCAGACAAACGCGGAAAGGTGATCCTATGAAGACGAAGTTCATCGCTGCGGTCGTGACGGCCGCTGCCCTGATGGGCCTGGGTGGCTGCGCCACGATGGACCGGCAGACTGTCGGCACGGTGGGCGGCGCGGTGGTGGGCGGCCTGGTCGGCAACGCCGTCGGCGGCACGGGCGCCACCATCCTGGGTGCCGGCGCCGGCGCGCTGGCCGGCCGCGAGCTCACGAAGCCCGGACGCGCTCTCAATCGCTAAGGCATTCACTTCAAAAATCCGCAAGCGGATTTTTGAAGTGGCCTGATCAGTGTGAAGGAGCCCGGCAAAGCCGGATCTCCTTCACAGGCGGGACCGGACTGCGCGATGCTCCGCTCGGTCCACGTGCCGCTGCGCGGAGTGCGTCGTTTCGAAGACCGCGCGGAATAACATGCAGCGCGGTCTCCCTTGTGGAGAGGATCCGGCTTCGCCGGTCCTCTCCACACTGATCAGACAACTCCTAAAAATCGCCTTGGCGATTTTTAGGAAGTTACATCTAGATCGGGTAGATCAGCGAGTTCAGAATCATCTCGCTGTCGTACACGCACAGCCGGCTGGCCAGCCTGAGGCCGGCCGGCGTGCGTTCGAAGGCGTCGATGTAGCGGCCCACGTTGTAGACCTCGCTCGCATCGCCGGGCCGCGTGCGGAACACCGCATAGTGCGCCTGGGCGCGGATGCGCCCGTCCTCCTCTCCCAGCACCAGCGCGGGGCTCACCACGTGCCGCGTGTAGTAGGGGCCGTGGTAGATCGTCTGCGTGATGCCGTAGACGCGATCCTTCATCATCCCCTGGCTCTCCAGCGCGATCAGCGCTAGCGGCAGCTGGCGCTCGAAGTTCTCGCGCGCCTGCACCTTGTACTGGCCCTCGGCCAGGAAGAACTCCGGCCAGTCGTCGAAGCGGCGTTCGTCCAGCGCCGCCGCATAACGCGCATTGAACTGGTCGATCTCCAACTGCAGCAACAAACCCTCGCTCATACGCCCATCACCTTGCGCCAGTAGGCGTACATGCTGCGGATCAGCGTCTCGGTGACCATGTGCTCGGTGCCGCCGGTGCCGATGCCGCCCAGCTCGCACAGCGTGGACCCGTCCTCGCCCCACTGCCGGAAGCCGTCCTGGCTGAACTCGATCACCTCGCCGTCGTCGGCACTCACGAAGCCCGCCGGACCGAACAGGTTGGACTGCCGCAGTCTGCGCCGCGTCATCTCCTCGCTGTCGTCGGCGAAGCCGAAATGCGTCCAGACGAAATCGAAGCTGCCTTCGCCGCGCGGCTGGATGTGGCGCGTCGACAGCGAATTCACCTGCTGCTGGACGATCAGGCTGGGGAACAGCGTGAGCATGGTGACGCTCGGCATGATCTCGGTGCCGGGAGCGGAAGGATCGGCCACCTTCCACCAGGGCTCGGGCACCACGTCCAGCAGCCGCGTGTCGTTCAGCGCCATGTCGGCCTTGAAGCTGGTCACGCCCTGCGTCACCGCCTTGTTCTCGCCGCCGTCGTTGCGCCGCGAGATCATCACCGCGTGGCGGCCCTCCTCGTCCATCACCATGCGGCTCTTCTGGTCGGCGCGCCACAGCCCGAAGGTGACGAACCAGGTGTGGAGCAGGCCCGGGTGGTACGGGTCCTTGATGTTCTCCATCATCAGTTTCCAGTTGCCCGGGATGCGCTGGCGGTTGTAGCCCAGCAGGGTGAGCTTGCGGCCGGCGAAGATGCGATCCAGCCAGGGCAGGATGCGCGGGCCGAGGTAGTCCCCGAGCGACGGCGCTTCCTCGCCGAAGGTCGCGAACACCAGGCCATGCAGCACCGCCACCCGCAGCTTGGTCAGGCCGTGGTCCTTCAGGTCGAAACCGGCCGGCATGCCGCCGTTCACGCAAGGCTGGCCGTTCGCATCGACCGCCTGCACGCCGTCCTTGAACGGCAGGCCCGCGAGGTCGCCGTTGAGCTTGTACGTCCACTGGTGGTAGGGGCACACGAAGCTGCGGGCGTTGCCGTGCGGCTGCTGGCAGAAGCGCACGCCGCGATGCGCGCAGCGGTTTTCCACGACGCGGATGCCGTGGTCGCTGGCCCGGTCCTTCGGCGCCACGCGATCGCGCACCAGGATCACCTGGCGCTCGCCGATCGACGACAGCTTGAAGTCGCCGACGTTGGGGACCTCGATCTCGAGCCCCACGTAAGACCAGTGCGGGCCGTAGAAGATCTTGTCGAGCTCCTGGCGATAGAGCTGCGCGTCGGTGTAGGCCCAGAAGGGCACCCGGCTGGAACCGGTGCCGGCCCAGCGGGAGAAAGGTTCAGGGGCGTTCATGCGGGGCGTCTCCTGCGCCCGATGATAGCCAGCCGTCCGCGGCGGCCCGCCCCTCGGGAAGCCTCAGCGGCTGGCGGGGTCGCCCGAGTCGCGCGTGTCGCCGTAGCTGTCGCTGGCCGGCGCGTCCTTGTCCTTCTGGCCCGGCGACGGCTTGCCGGACTTCTGCTGCTGCTGTTCGCTCGCCTGGCCGCGCTCGCCGTCGTCGGACGGGCTGCTGGTCTCGCCCTGCTGGATTTCGGACTCGGGGGACGGGCTGCTCATGTCGGGCTGGGTGGGCATGCGGTTCTCCTTGCGTGTCCCCCCAATCTAGGCCCGCCGCGGCGCGAGACTTGTAGGAGCGGCCCTCAGCCGCGCGCCACCGCCGCGGACTTTCGCTTCGCCTGCCACGCGCCCGCGAGCACGATCAATCCGGGGACCAGGATGGTCGCCCAGATGATCTTGTCGAGGTGCTCCTTCACGAAGGGGATGCTGCCGAAGAAGTAGCCCGCCGTGACGATGCCGCCGACCCACAGGCCGCCGCCGGTGACGTCGTAGAAGCTGAACTTGCTGCGCGTCATCTGCGCCACGCCGGCCACGAAGGGGGCGAAGGTGCGCAGGAAGGGCATGAAGCGCGCGACCACGATGGTGATGCCGCCGTACTTCTCGTAGAAGGCGTGCGCCTGGTTGAAGGCGTTCTTGTTGAAGAAGCGCGAGTTCTCCCACTGGAACACCCGTGGCCCGATGATCTTCCCGATCGTGTAGTTGCTCTGGTTGCCCAGCACCGCCGCGGCCCACAGCAGGCCGACGGAGGCGGTGAAGTCCATCAGGCCCAGCCCGCACAGCGCGCCGACCACGAACAGCAGCGAGTCGCCCGGCAGGAAGGGCATCACCACCACCCCGGTCTCGACGAAGATGATGAGGAACAACAGCGCGTACACCCAGGCGCCGTAATTCGTCACGAAAGCCTGAAGGTAGCGGTCGACGTGGAGGATGAAGTCCACGAGCAGCATCACGTGTTCCATGGGGCCGATTATCCCCGGCCTAGAATGCGGCGGATGAGTGCCGTGCTGTCCCCGCCCCCGCGCCGCCCGATCCGGGAGCTGCCGGACGAACTGGTGAGCCAGATCGCCGCGGGCGAAGTGGTGGAGCGCCCGGCCTCGGTGGTGCGCGAACTGGTCGACAACGCGCTGGACTCCGGCGCGACGCAGGTCACGGTGCGGCTGCTGGCCGGCGGCGTGCGCCTGATCTCGATCGAGGACGACGGCTGCGGCATCGCCCGCGAGGAACTGCCGCTGGCGCTCAAGCGCCACGCCACCAGCAAGATCGGCTCGCTGGCCGACCTCGAATCGGTCGCCACCCTGGGCTTTCGCGGCGAAGCGCTGGCGGCGATCGCCTCGGTGTCGGAACTGCAGCTGCTCTCGCGCCCGGCCGGCCAGTCCAGCGCCTGGCTGCTGGAAGCGAGCAGCGGCGAGCTGCGTCCGGCCGCACGCAGCACCGGCACCACGGTGGAAGTGAAGGAGCTGTTTTTCAGCACCCCGGCGCGCCGCAAGTTCCTCAAGACCGACGCCACCGAACTCGCGCATTGCATCGAGGCCGTGCGCCGCCATGCGCTGGCGCGCCCGGAGATCGGCTTCACCGTGTGGCACGAAGGCAGGCTGGTGGAGCAATGGCGTCCCGGCAGCCGCGATCAGCGCCTGGCCGACGTGCTGGGCGAGGACTTCCTGGCCGAGAGCGTGGCGGTGGACCACGTGGCGGGCCCGCTGCGCGTGACGGGTCGCGCCGGCATCCCCGACGCGGCGCGTTCGCGCGCCGACTGGCAGTTCGCCTACGTGAACGGCCGCTACGTGCGCGACAAGGTGATCACGCATGCCTCGCGCAGCGCCTACGAGGACCTGTTGCACGGCCAGCGGCAGCCGGTATATGCGCTGTACGTCGAGATCGATCCGACGCGGGTCGACGTCAACGTGCACCCGACCAAGATCGAAGTGCGCTTCCGCGACGGCCGCGAGGTGCACCAGGCGGTGCGGCGGGCGGTGGAGTCGGCCTTGTCGGCGCCGCGGGCGGCGCAGGCGGGCGTCAATGCAAGCGATGGTGGGCAAGCGAGCTTGCCCACCCTACGGGTGCAGGAAGCGCCGATGCAGATGCCGGCCTGGCGCCAGCCGTCGATCCCGTTCGCGGGACAGCGGGTATCGGACCTCGGCGCGCTCTGGGATCCCGTAGGTCGGGGTGACGCCAGGAACCCCGACGCTCCCGTAGGCTGGGGTGCAACCCCAGCACCCGCGCCTCAACCCCTCCCCCAAGGCGACTGGCCCCTCGGCCGCGCCATCGCCCAGCTCCAGGGCATCTACATCCTCGCCGAGAACGCGCAGGGCCTGGTCGTCGTCGACATGCACGCGGCCCACGAGCGCATCGTCTACGAGCGCCTGAAGACGCAGATGGACGCGCAGGCGATCCGCAGCCAGCCGCTGCTGATTCCCGCCACCTTCCCGGCGACGCCGGCCGAAGTGGCCACGGCCGAAGCCTCGCAGGCTACGCTGGAGATGCTGGGCCTGCAGGTCACGCCCTTCACGCCGAAGACGCTCGCGGTGCGCGCCGTGCCCACCACGCTGGCGCAGGGCGACCCGGTCGAACTGGCGCGCAGCGTGCTCGCCGAGCTCGCCCAGCACGAAGGCAGCAGCGTCGTCGAGCGCGCCCGCAACGAACTGCTGGCCACCATGGCCTGCCACGGCGCGGTGCGCGCCAACCGCAAGCTGACGCTGGAGGAGATGAACGCCCTCCTGCGGCAGATGGAGGAGACCGAGCGCTCCGACCAGTGCAACCACGGACGCCCGACCTGGCGCCAGCTCACGCTGCGCGAACTGGACGCCCTGTTCCTGCGCGGACGGTAGTCCTAGGGAAGGTCTGAATAAGTCCACCGATCATGCCGCGGCGCGTTGATTGATGCAAAGGAGCCTGCGCGAATGAGCCAGATAAGTTTTGCGGACGCCGAGTACGCCGGCAAGCGGAAGAAGACTCGGCGCGAGGTGTTCCT
>NZ_DASVNN010000153.1:0-12581 GCF_036383835.1 Ramlibacter sp. | reverse complement strand
GAAGGCAGGGGCCGACGCCAAGTCGGCCCTCGACACGAAGGCCGTCACCGATGCGAAGGGCAGCGCCAATACCAAGGCGGCAACGCGCGTGAACCAGCGCACCCAGGCCCGCGGCAAGGCCGCGACGCCGGCCGCGAAGATGGGCGCCGGCGCCGAAGTGCAAGGCTCGGGCAGCCTGCAGACGCGCTAAGGAAGTTGTTGTCATTGCGGACTTGACCCCGGATCGGAGTCCGGGGCAGGCCCGCAATCCATGCAGCCTCGAACGCCTCCAGGGCGATCGGGGCATGGGTCCCGGGTCAAGCCCGGGACGACAAGGAAGCTACTTCTCCCCCGCCCCGAACAGCGCATCGAGCTTCTGCTCGAACGCGTGGTAGCCGATGCGGTCGTACAGTTCCTCGCGCGTCTGCATCCGGTCCACCACGTCGCGCTGGTGGCCGTCGCGGCGGATCGCCTGGTAGACCGCCTCGGCCGCCTTGTTCATCGCCCGGAAGGCCGACAGCGGATACAGCACCATCGCCACGCCCGCGCCTTCCAGCTCCTGCACGCTGAACAGCGGCGTCTTGCCGAATTCCGTGATGTTGGCCAGCAGCGGCACCCGCACCGCGTCCGCGAAACGGCGATAGGTGGCGAGGTCGTAGGCAGCTTCCGCGAAGACCGCGTCCGCACCCGCTTCCACGCAGGCCAGCGCCCGCTCGATCGCCGCGTCCACGCCGTGCACCGCGATCGCATCGGTGCGCGCGATCACCACGAACTCGTCGTCACCGCGCGCATCCACCGCCGCCTTCACGCGGTCGGCCATCTCGCCGGTGCTGACGATGTCCTTGCCGGGCCGGTGGCCGCAGCGCTTGGCGCCCGCCTGGTCCTCGATGTGGCAGGCCGCGGCGCCCGCCTGCACCAGGCTCTTGACCGTGCGCGCGATGTTGAAGGCGCTGGGCCCGAAGCCGGTGTCGATGTCCACCAGCAGCGGCAGTTCGCACACGTTCGTGATACGGCGCGTGTCGATCAGCACGTCCTCCAGGCCGATGATGCCCAGGTCCGGCAGGCCCAGCGAACCCGCCGACACGCCGCCGCCGGACAGGTAGATCGCGCGGTATCCGGCTCGCTGCGCGAGCAGCGCGTGGTTGGCATTGATCGCCCCGACGATCTGCAGCGGCCGCTCGGTGGCCAGCGCCGTGCGGAAACGCGCGCCTGCGGAAGGAGAAGAAGTGCTCATGGGTCGAGTGTGCCGCAGCTTCTCAAGCCTGCCAGACCCAGGGACGCGCCACGCGCTGGCGCGCCTGGAAGGCGTCGATCGCGGCGGCATGCTGCAGCGTCACGCCGATCGGGTCCAGCCCTTGCAGCAACGCCTCGCGCCGCAGCGGCTCCACGGTGAAGGACACCGTCTCGCCCCAGGGGGTCTCGATGCGCTGCGCGCGCAGGTCGACGGTGAGGGTCGCGCGCTCCGGCGTTTCCGCCGTCGCGGCGGCGAGCTTGTCGTGGAAGACCCGCACCACGTCGGCGGGCAGCCGGATCGGCAGCACGCCGTTCTGGAAGCAGTTGCCGAAGAAGATCTCGCCGAAGGATGGCGCGATCACGCAGCGCACGCCCATGCCGGCCACCGCCCACACGGCGTTCTCGCGCGAGCTGCCGCAGCCGAAGTTCTCGCCCGCCACCAGGATGCCGGCGCCGCGAAAGGGCGCGCGGTGGAACACGAAGTCGGCACGTTCGCCGCCGTCGGCGTCGTAGCGCTCCATCTCGAAAGCCCAGCGGCCCATCTCCTCGCGCGGCGTCCGGGCGCAGCGCTCGATGCGGATGATGCGGTCGGTGTCGACGTTGGCGTTGGGATAGGGTGCGGCGACCGCGCGCAGCGTCTCGAATTTCTGCATCTCACCAGCTCCTGACATCGACGATGGCGCCGGCGATCGCCGCGGCCGCGGCCATCTCCGGACTCGCCAGGTGCGTGCGCGCGCCGGGCCCCTGCCGGCCGACGAAGTTGCGGTTGGAGGTGGAGACGCAGCGCTGGCCCTCGGGCACCAGTTCGCCGTTGGCGCCCACGCACAGCGAGCAGCCCGGCTCGCGCCACTGCAGGCCGGCGGCGAGGAAGATCTCGTGCAGTCCCTCGGCCTCGGCTTGCCGCTTGATGCGCTCGGAGCCCGGCACCACCCAGGCTTCCACGTGCGATGCGACGCGCCGTCCCTCGACGATGCGCGCGGCACGCCGCAGATCGGGCAGGCGCGAGTTGGTGCAGGAGCCGATGAACACGCGGTCGATGCGCGTGCCGGCGATCGGCCGTCCGCCCTGCAGGCCCATGTAGGCCAGCGCTTCGCCCCAGGCCTGGCGGCGCGCGTCGTCGGGCGCGCTGCGCGGATAGGGGATGTCGCCGTCGACCCGGATCACCTGCTCGGGGCTGGTGCCCCAGGTGACGTGCGGCGCCAGCGTACTGCAGTCGAGGCTCACCTCCGCGTCGAAACGCACATCGCGGTCCGTGGCGAGCGTGCGCCAGAAAGCGATGGCCTGGTCCCACATCGCGCCGCGCGGCGCATGCGGCCGGCCCTGCAGCCAGGAGAAGGTGGTCTCGTCGGGCGCGATCATGCCGACCTTGGCGCCGGACTCGATCGACAGGTTGGACAGCGTCAGGCGCCCTTCCATGTCGAGCGCGCGCACCGCCTCGCCCGCGTACTCCAGCGCGTAGCCGGTGGCGCCGGCGGTGCCGATCTTGCCGATCAGCGCGAGGATCATGTCCTTGGCGCTGACGCCGGCCGGCAGCGTGCCGGTGAATTCGGCGCGCATGGTCTTCGGGCGGCGCTGCGGCAGTGTCTGCGTCGCCAGCACGTGCTGGATCTCGGTCGCGCCGATGCCGAAGGCGATGGCGCCCAGCGCGCCGTGGGTGCAGGTGTGGCTGTCGCCGCAGACGATGGTGAGGCCCGGCAGCGAGATGCCCAGCTCGGGGCCGACCACGTGCACGATGCCGTTGCCTTCGCGGCCCACGTCGTAGAGGCGCACGCCGGTGCGCGCCGTCTCCTCGCGCAGCAGCTGCACCAGCTGGTCGGCCCAGGGCGCGATGCCGCCGGTGCGGCCGGGCCGCGTCTCCACCAGGTGGTCGGGCGTGGCGAAGTTCAGTTCGGGATGGCGCACGGGCAGGCCGCGCTTGAGCACCTGCGCGATCGACTCGCCGCCGTGCATGTCGTGCAGCAGGTGGCGGTCGACGTGCAGCAGGTCGATGCCGGGGGCGAGCTCGTCGACGACGTGCTCGTCCCAGACCTTGTCGAACAGCGTCCTTGCGCTCATTGCGTCCAGCGCTTCTCGAACTCCCAGACGTCGGGGAAACCGACCAGCTCGTGCATCTTCTTCATGTCGTAGGCGGACGCCGGGCTGCCCTGGGTCGTACCCTTGGCCTGCAGGTGGGCCAGCGCGGATTCCATCGCGGCGCAGGCCGACTGCATCGTGATGCCCGGCCAGATCGCCAGCGAGAAGCCCAGCGCCTTCAGGCGTGCCGCGGAGAGCTCCGGCGAGCGGCCGGTGGGCACCATGTTGGCGATGAGGCGCGCGCCGCAACCGGCGAGCTCGGCACCGACGCGCTCGAACTCCTGCTCGCTCTCGGGCGACTCGACGAACACGATGTCGGCGCCGGCCTTGGCGAAGGCCTTGCCGCGCGCGATCGCCTCGTCGAGACCGAGGCCGGTGCGGGCGTCGGTGCGCGCGATGACCAGGAAGTTCTCGCTGCGGCGCGAGTCCACCGCCACTTCGATGCGGCGCACGGCTTCGGACAGGGGCACCACGCGGCGGTTCGGCGTGTGGCCGCACTTCTTGGGCGACTCCTGGTCTTCCAGCTGGATCGCCTGCACGCCGGCTTCCTCGTATCCGCGCACCGTGTGGCGGATGTTGATGAGTCCGCCGAAGCCGGTGTCGGCATCGGCGATCAGAGGCTTGGAGATGCCGTGCGCGATGGTGCGGGCACGGCTCACGAAGTCGGTGAAGCCGGCGAGTCCCGCATCCGGCTGGCCCAGGTGGGACGTCGAGACGCCGTAGCCCGTCATGTACAGCGCGTGGAAGTCCATGCGGTCGGCGATCTTCGCGCCGAGCATTTCGTAGACGCCGGGCGCGACGACGAAGTCGCCGCGCTCGAGGATCGCGCGCAGGGTTCCGGGACGGGCGGGGCAGGCAGCTTCGGTCATGCAGTGCTTCGTGGTGCGATGTTCATTCGGCGACGGCGCCGGAGTCCTTCACGGCCTTGCCCCACTTGGGCACGTCGCGCTGCAGGGCCTTGGTGAAGTCGGCCTGCGACGACGCCACGACCTCGAGGCCGATCTTGGCGAGGCGCTCCTTGGTATCCGGCTGGTTCAGCGCCGCGGCGATCTCGGAGTTCAGCTTGTTCGCGATGTCGGCGGGGATGCCGGCAGGGCCGACCACGGCCAGCCAGCTGTCGCCTTCGAAGGGAATGCCGTTTTCGGCGAAGGTCGGCACGTCGGGCAGCGCGGGCGAGCGCTTCGACGACGCGAGGCCCAGCGCGCGCACCTTGCCGGAGTGGATGTGCGGCAGCGCGGTGTTGACGCTCACGGCGGTCAGCTGCACGTCACCGGCCAGCAGCGCCTGCACCGCGGGCGCGCCGCCCTTGTAGGGCACGTGCACCATGTCCAGTCCGCCGGCGGCGGCGCGGAACAGTTCCAGCGTGAGGTGCGAGCCGTTGCCGGTGCCCGCGGAGGAATAGGTCAGCTTGCCGGGATGGCTCTTCACCAGCGCGACGAATTCCTTGGGCGTCTTCGCGGCGACCGAGGGATGGACCATGATCACCGTGGGGAAGGTGGCCGCCAGCGTGATCGGCGTGAAGTCCTTGAACACGTCGTACTGCAGCTTGGCGCCGTACAGCGTGGGCGCGATCGCGTGGGTGCCGTTGTCGGCCACCACCAGCGTGTAGCCGTCGGGTGCCGATTTCGCCACCAGCGCGCTCGCGACCGTTCCGCCGGCGCCGGCCTTGTTCTCCACCACGACCTGCTGCCCGATGCGCTCCGACAGCTTCTGCGCCAGGATGCGGCCGAAGGCGTCCGAGTTGCCGCCCGCCGCATGCGGCACGATCAGCTTGATCGGCCGGGACGGGAAGGTGTCCGCGTGCGCGGCGAAAGGCAGGGCCGCGGCGGCGGCCAGCGCGCAGAGGGCGTGAAGCGCCTGGCGGCGCAGGGGGCGGTTCGTCATGCTGTCTCCTGGAGTGGTGCCGGCGTCGCCGGTCATCATATAAACATGATGATGTCATCATAGAAGTATGATGACGAGGCTGTCCATCAGGGTTCACCCGTGAAGAGCCAAGCTGTCCCCCTTCCTCCTGCCGGTCTGGCGCGCACCGGCACCGCCCTGCACCGCCAGGTCTACCTGGTGTTGCGCGACCGCCTGCTGTCCGGTGCCATCGCACCGGAGGCGCAGCTGCCGCCGGAGCCGATGCTGTGCGAGCAGTTCGGCGTGTCGCGCATCACGCTGCGCCGCGCCGTCGCCGACCTGGAAGAGGAAGGCCTGCTGCGCCGCGTGCAGGGACGCGGCACCTTCGCCACCGCGCCGGCGGCCCCGGCGCATGCGCGCTCCGAAGGCTACGTGGACGACGTGCGCCAACTGTCCACCGACACCTCGGTCAAGGTGCTGGAACTGGACATGCTGCAGGCGCCACCCTGGGTGGCCGCGCGCCTGCAGATCGCCGCGGGCGAGACGGTGCAGCGCTCGGTGCGCGTGCGCCTGCGCCACGGCGTGCCGGTGGTGCTGCTGACGGCGTGGGTGCCGCAGCGCTGGTCGGAAGGCATCACCCGCGCGGACCTGGCGCGCCGGCCGCTCAACGAGCTGCTGCGCCAGCGCGGCTTGCGTTTCGGCCGCGTGCTGCAGGAGATCTGCGCCTGCCTGGCCGATCCGCTGCAGGCGCAGAGACTGGAAGTGTCGGTGGGGGCCGCCTTGCTGCAGGTGGATCGCCTGGTGCACGACCGCGAAGGCGCGCCGGTGGAGTTCGTCGGCATGACGCTGTCCTCGGAGCGCTCGCGCATGGTGCTGGACACGCCGGCGGAACTGGTGGAACACGTGAGCAGCGGGCGGTTCGTGCACAACGAGGCGCCTCGAGGGGCGGTGGCGCGGCGCTGACGTCCGTTGCGGGATCGCTGGGGTTGCACCCCAGCCTACGAAGAGCGTCGGGGTTCGGCTTCGCGCTCACCGCCGACCTACGAAGACAGGCATTTCCCCGTAGGTCGGGGTGAGCGGCGAAGCCCGAACCCCGACGCGCTGCCTCACTCCGAAGGCCGCCGTCCCTCGAAAGCATCCTGCAGCAAAGCCCGGATCGCGCCACGCTCCAGCGCCCGCGGATTCGGATACTGGTTCTGCAACGCGATGTCGCAGGCCCGGTCCAGGTCTTCGGCCTTCATGCCGATGTCGCGCAGCGCCACCGGCGCGCCGTTGTCCTTCGCCAGGTCGAACACCGCCTGCGCCGCGCTCCTGCCTTGCAGCGCGCGGACTATGCGGCGCATCGCTTCCGGCGCCGCCTTCGCGTTGTAGGCCAGCGCGTGCGGCAGCACCACGGTGTGCGTCTCCGCGTGCGGCAGGTTGAAGCTGCCGCCCAGCGTGTGGCACAGCTTGTGGTGCAGCGCCATGCCGACGTTGCCCAGCACGATGCCGCACAGCCAGGCGCCATACAGCGCATCGCCGCGGGCTTCCATGTCCTGCGCGTTCGCGCGGATGCCGGGCAGCGCGCGGCCCAGCGCGCGGATGCCCTCTTCCGCCATCAGGTCCATCACCGGGTTGGCGTCGACCGAGTACAGGCCCTCGGCCGCGTGCGCGATCGCGTTCAGGCCGCTGGTGACGCTCAGCCCCACCGGCAGCGACAGCGTGAGCTCGGGGTCGTAGATCACGGTGCGCGGCAACACCTTCGCGTCGCGGCCGGTCTTCTTCAGGCCGCCCTCGGTGATGCCGTAGATCGGCGTCATCTCGCTGCCCGCGTAGGTGGTCGGGATCGCCAGGATCGGCAGCCCCGAGTCGAGCGCGATCGCCTTGCCCAGGCCGGTGGTGGAACCACCGCCCACGGCCACCGCGCAGTCGGCGTCGAGCTTGCGCGCCACTTCGCGCGCCTCGCGCGCCGTCTCGATCGGCACGTGCATCACGGCGCGGTCGAAGACGCCGGCCGCTTTCGCTCCCAGCATGTCGGCGATGCGTTCGGCGGACGCGCGTTGCTCCGGCGTGGACAGCACCAGCGCACGCCGCGCGCCGAGTGCCTCGATCTCCTGGCCCAGTTGCGACAGCGAACCCGGGCCGAACACCACGCGCCCGGGCTGGCCGTTGTAGACGAATCTTTTCATGATGGGCGCCTCGCTCGCGCGGGCATTGTGCTCCTCGCGTTCAGGCGGGCGGGAAACCCGCCTGCTGCGGCCAGAGGTTCTGGAAGGGATGGACCGAGACCTGCGCGTACAGGCCCGCGCGCGTGAAGGGTTCGTCCTCCTGCCAGCGCTCGGCCGCCGCGCGATCGGGGAAGTCGATCGCCAGCAGGCTGCCGATCATGGTCTGGCCGTCGTCGGCGAGCAGCGGTCCGGCGAAGGCCATGCGGCCGGCGACCTGCGCGAGATAGGCCTTGTGTTCGGGCCGCACGCGCTGCCGCAGATCGCCGGCGCCGGGGCGGTCCAGCAGGTGGAAGACAAAGATCATTTGCCGGCCTCTTCGATGCCGGCCGAACGCGCGACCGCGCGGATCACCGCGGCGTAGTCGAGTCCCGCATCGCCCTGTGCCGCCGCCGCATGCAGCAACTGGCTGACGCCGGCGGTGAGCGCGAGCGGCACGTGCAATCCGGCGCCGGCTTCGAGGATCAGGCCGACGTCCTTCTGCATCTGTTCGACCGTGAAGGTGGGCGTGTAGTCGCGTTCGCGCAGCTGCTGCGCCTTGGCCTTGACGATCGGCGAGCCGACGGCGCTGGCGCAGATCACGTCCCACATCTGCTTCCAGTCGAGGCCGCCCTTCGCGCCGAGCGCGAGCGCCTCCGACAGCATGCCGCTGGTGGCCGCGATCATCAGGTTGACGATCAGCTTCATCAGGCGCGCCTGATCGGCGTCGCCGAGATGGAACTGCGTGGGACCCCAGGTCGCGAGCAGCGGCTTCACGCGAGCGTAGGCGGACTCGGGACCGGACGCCATCACGGTGAGCTGCGCCGCCTCGGCCATCTTGTTGTTGCCGGAGACGGTGGCGCGCACGTGCGCGATGTTGCGCGCCGCGCAGGCCGCCGCCGCTTCGGCGCTGGCCGCCAGCGACACCGTGCTGGTGTCGACGTACACCGTGCCGGCGGCCGCGTGCGACGCGACTTCCCGCGCGACGGCGAGCAGCGCCGCGTCGTGCGGCAGCGAGGAGATCACGACCTCCGCGCCGTCCAGCGCCCGCGCCAGGCTGTCCGCCACGCGCAGGCCGGCGGAACGGGCCTGCGCGCGTGCGGCTTCGCTGTTGTCGAACACCGCCAGCGCGTGGCCCGCGGCCGCGAGATGCCGCGCCATGGGCAAGCCCATCTTGCCTACGCCGATCACTGCCAGTTTCAAGCCGCGCTCCCGTCCCGCTGTTTCAGTTCGCCTTGAGGTTGGCCGTCTTCGCGATCTGGGCGGCCGACTCCATCTCCGCCTTGATGTAGGTGTTGAAGGCGGCCGGTTCCATGGTGAAGGCATCGGCACCGAGCGCTGCCAGGCGCGCCTTCACTTCCGGCGAGCCGATCGCCTTGACCGCTTCGTCGTGCAGGCGCTTGACGATGGGGGCGGGCGTGGCGGAGGGCACGATCATGCCGACCCACAGCGTGTAGTCGGAGTCGGGCACGCCCGCTTCCACCGTCGTCGGCACGTTGGGCAGCGCGGGCGCGCGCTGCGCCGAGCTCACGGCCAGGGCCTGCAGCTTGCCGTCCTTGATCAGCGGCAGGGACGAGGCGAGCGGCGCGAAGAACCAGTCGTTGCGGCCGCCGATCACGTCGGTGAGCGCTTCCGGCGTGCCCTTGAAGGGCACGTGCTGCGCGTCGATGCCGGCGCGCAGCTTGAACTTCTCGGCGTTCATGTGCGTCGCGCTGCCGGTGCCGGCGGAGGCGTAGTTCATCTGCCCCGGCTTGGCCTTCGCGGCGGCGACGACGTCGGCCACGCTCTTCCAGCCGCGCGCGGGCGACACCACCATCACGTTGGGCACGGCGGCCAGCGGCGTGACGCCGGTCAGGTCCTTCACCGTGTCGTAAGGCAGGTTGGGATAGATCGCCGGGTTCAGCGCGTGGCCCGAGGAGTGGATCAGGATGGTGTAGCCGTCGGCCTCGCTCTTGGCGACCAGACCAGCGCCGATGGTGCCGCCGGCGCCCGGCTTGTTCTCGATGATCACCGGCTGGCCGAGGCCCTTGGCCATCTGCTCCGCGACGGTGCGCCCGATGATGTCGGTGACGCTGCCCGCGGTGAAGGGCACGACCATCTTGATCGGCTTGCCCGGGAAGGCGCCTTGCGCGAAGGCACCGCCGGCGACGAGGGTGGCGGCCAGGAGGCCGAGGATTCGCTTCATGTCTTGTCTCCTATGGATTGCTTTACGGAACAGGCAGCGAAAGAACGAAGGGGGCTCAGGACTCCAGGCCGTCGCCCATCTTGACGTTGTCGGGTGTGAGTTCGAGGCCGGCGTCCTTCGCCGTCTCCACCAGCAGCACGGCGAAGTCGATGTCCTCGTAGCCGCGGCCCACCAGGCGCGCGACCGATTCGCGCGTCGCCGCGGCGGCGGGCATCGCGACGCCGTGCGCCCTCGCCGCGCCCATGCCCAGGTCCATGTCCTTCAGCAGCAGCTTGGGCGTGAAGGTCACCTGGTCGAAGGTGAGGTTGGAGAGCATCGGCGTCTTGTACCGGGTGTACATGGAACCGAGCACGGAGTCGTTGATGCTCTCGAGGAAGACGTGGCGCGGGATGCCGGCCTTCTCGGCCAGCACGGTGATCTCGCAGAGGTTCTGGATGATCACGCCGAACATGGTGTTGTGGGCGATCTTCCAGATGCGGGCCAGCTCGCCCTCGCCCACCCACATCTCCTTGCGGCCCATGGCCTGCAGGCAGGGCTTGACCTTCTCGTACAGCGCCTTCGGGCCGGAAGCGACGATCAGCAGCTTGCCCGCCTTGGCGACCTTCGCGTTGCCGGAGACCGGCGCGCACAGGTAGGCGATGCCCAGCGCTTCCAGCCGCGTGCGGATCTCGGCGGAGCCTTCCTGCGAGATCGAGGAGCTGTCGACCACCACCTTCGGCTTGCTGGCGCCGGTCACCAGGCCGCCTTCGCCGAACAGCACTTCCTTGAGGTCGTCGGTGGTGGACACCATGGTGAAGACCGTCTCGCAGCCGGCGAGATCGATCTTGTTGCGCACGATCTCGGCGCCGTATTCCGCCAGCGGCTCGGCCTTGCTGCGGGTGCGGTTCCACACGCTCACCCCGTGGCCGGCCTTGAGCAGCCGCTTGACCATCGCCTCGCCCATGCGGCCGAGGCCGATCCATCCGATCTGAGTCGCCATGCCTTGTCGTCCTTGGTATGAAGGTTCCGGCGCAGTGTCCGCCGCGCGACTGGGGGTTGCAAGGTGGAAACCCGGAATTCAGTTTTCCGGGGGCGGGAAAATATCCCCGTCATCCCCGTCATCCCCGTCATCCCCGTCATCCCCGCGCAGACGGGGATCCAGGGCGTCCCAAAGAAAAAGCGGCCTCGCGGCCGCTTTTTCAGGAAGCTCTGGGCCCCCGCCTGCGCGGGGGTGACGGGGTTCAGTCGACGCTGGCGCCCGAGGCCTTCACCACCTGGCTCCACTTCGCCGATTCCTTGCGGATGAACTCGGCGAACTGCTCCGGCTTCTCGCCGTAAGGCTCCGCGCCCTGCTCGGCCAGCTTCTTCTTCACTTCCGGATCCGCCAGCACCTTCACCAGCGCGGTGTTCAGGCGCGTGACGATGGGCGCGGGCGTGTTCGCCGGGGCGAACATGCCGAACCACGAGGTGGCTTCGTAACCGGGCACGCCGGCTTCGGCGATGGTCGGCACGTCGGGCAGCTCGGGCGAGCGCTTGGCGGTGGTCACCGCGATCGGGCGCAGCTTGCCGCTGCGAACGTGCTGGATCGCCGAGGGCATGTTGTCGAACATGATGTCGATCTGGCCGCCGATGAGGTCGGTGACGGCGGGCGCGCTGCCCTTGTAGGGCACGTGCACCATCTCCACCTTGGCCATCGTGTCGAACAGCTCGCCCGAGAGGTGGATCGAACTGCCGTTGCCGGAGGAGCCGAAGCTCACCTTGCCCGGGTGCGCCTTGGCATAGGCGATCAGTTCCTTCACGTTCTTGTAGGGACGCGACGGGTTGGCCACCAGCAGGTTGGGCACCATCGCCACGCGCGTCAGCGGCGCGAAGTCCTTGATCGGGTCGAAGGGCATCTTCTTGTACAGCGCCGCATTGATCGCGTGCGTGCCCACGGTGCCCATGAACAGCGTGTAGCCGTCGGGCGAGGCCTTGGCCGCCAGCGCGCCGCCGATGTTGCCGCCGGCGCCGGCGCGGTTGTCGACCACCACCGGCTGGCCCAGCTCCTTCTTCAGGGCATCGCCGACCACGCGGGCCAGGATGTCGGTGGTGCCGCCGGCCGCGAAGGGCACGACGATCGTGATGGGCTTGGCGGGATAGGCCTCGGCCGCCGCGGGTCCTGCGGCGAGCGTGCCGGCGGCCGCCGTGGCGGCCAGCGCCAGCGCGAAACCGCGCCGGGTGATTGCGTTTGCGTGTTTCATCTCTTTGCTACTACTTTCACGGGGGGAAATCAGACGGGCGCGAGGCCCAGCGTGGTGCCGCCGCAGACGTACATCACCTGGCCGGTGACGAAGCCGTTCTCGGGCGCGAGGAAGAACAGCGCGGCGCGCGCGACGTCCTCGGGCGTGCCCATGCGCTTGACCACGATGCTGTCCAGGATGCGCTGCGTGCGCGGCGCGCCCTCGGGGTTGCTCTGGCGGAACAGCTCGGTGGCGATCGGCCCGGGGGCGATCGCGTTGACGGTGATGCCGTCGCCGCCCAGTTCCATCGCCATCGTGCGCGTCATGCCGACGAGGCCGGCCTTGGCCGCGGAATAGGCGATGCGCTCGGTCTTGCCGAGCGCGGCGCGCGAGGCCATGTTGACGATGCGGCCGCGGCCGCACGCGCGCAGCGAAGGCAGGCAGGCCTGCGTGAGCAGCAGGGTGGCCTGCAGGGTGAGCGCGTTGACGTAGGCGAGGTCTTCGGCGGTCTGCGTGTCGACGGTGCCGGGGCGCGTGGCGCCGGCGTTGTTGACGAGCGCGGTGACGTCGAACTCGCGCGCGATGCGCGCACCCGCATCGCGCGTCTGGTCGGCGCGCGTGAGGTCGGCCTGGAAGGAGGACAGCTGCGGATGCGACCAGTCGGGCAGCTTGTAGTCGAGATTGACGACGTGCCGGCCTTGCGCGAACAGCGCTTCGGCGATGGCGCGGCCGATGCCGGAACTGGCGCCGGTGACGAGGGTGGCTTGTTGCTTCATGGGAAATGGATGCCTTGCTCCTTCCCCCTCCGGGGGAAGGTTGGGATGGGGGCGCTTCTTCAGCGAGCGCCGCGAGCGCCCCCCCCCTGCCCTCCCCCCGAGGGGGAGGGAA
>NZ_DASVNN010000152.1:0-21394 GCF_036383835.1 Ramlibacter sp. | reverse complement strand
AAGGTCTGAGCCCATGAAGGCCGGCGCCCTCCAGCCGACGGTGGATGCGCAGGCGCGCGGCAGGCACGGCCTGCTGCGCAGCCTGCAGAACAACCGCAACCTCCTCGGGCTGCTGTTCATGCTGCCCGCGGCGATCCTGCTGCTGCTGTTCCTCACCTACCCGCTCGGCCTGGGCGTCTGGCTCGGATTCACCGACGAGAAGGTCGGCCGCACCGGCGAATGGGTCGGGCTGTCGAACTACGTCTACCTGTGGGGGGACAGCGTCACGCAGCTGGCGCTGTTCAACACCCTCTTCTACACGGCGGTCGCGAGCGTCATCAAGTTCGCGCTCGGCCTGTGGCTGGCGATCCTGCTGAACGAGCACATCCCGTTCAAGACCTTCTTCCGCACGGTGATCCTGCTGCCCTACATCGTGCCGACGGCGCTCTCGGCGATCGCCTTCTGGTGGATCTACGACTCGCAGTTCTCGATCGTCAGCTGGACGCTGACCAAGATGGGACTGATCGACGGCTACATCGATTTCCTGGGCGAGCCCTGGAACGCGCGGCTGTCGACGATCGCGGCCAACATCTGGCGCGGCGTGCCCTTCGTGGCGATCACGCTGCTGGCGGGCCTGCAGACGATCTCGCCCTCGCTCTACGAAGCGGCGGCCATCGACGGCGCCACCGGCTGGCAGCGCTTCCGCTACGTCACGCTGCCGCTGCTGACGCCGATCATCGCGGTGGTGATGACCTTCTCGGTGCTCTTCACCTTCACCGACTTCCAGCTGATCTACGTGCTCACGCGCGGCGGCCCGCTCAACGCGACGCACCTGATGGCGACGCTGTCCTTCCAGCGGGCGATCCCCGGTGGCGCACTGGGCGAAGGCGCGGCGATCGCGATCGCGATGGTGCCCTTCCTGCTGGCTTCGATCCTCTTCAGCTACTTCGGCCTGCAGCGCCGGGCGTGGCAGCAAGGCGGCAGCGACGCATGAAAGACACCTCCAACGACAGCCAGGGCATGCACTACCTGAGCTCGCTGCCCCGGCGGGTGGTGGTGACCTACATCCCGCTGGGGGTGTTCGTGTTCGTGCTGCTGTTCCCGTTCTACTGGATGGCCGTCACCACCTTCAAGCCGAACGAGGAACTGCTGTCGCGCGAAGGCAATCCCTTCTGGGTGGTGAAGCCCACCCTGGCGCACATCGACAAGCTGCTGTTCAAGACCGCCTATCCCGAGTGGCTGTGGAACACGGTGGTCGTGTCGGTGGTGTCGACCTTCATGTCGCTGCTGGCCTCGGTGCTCGCGGCCTACGCGATCGAGCGGCTGCGCTTCCGCGGATCCAAGCACGTCGGGCTGTCGATCTTCCTGGCCTACCTGGTGCCGCCGTCGATCCTGTTCATCCCGCTGGCCACCATCGTGTTCAAGCTGGGACTGTTCGACACGCGCTGGGCGCTGATCCTCACCTATCCCACCTTCCTGATCCCCTTCTGCACCTGGCTGCTCATGGGCTACTTCCGCTCGATCCCCTACGAGCTGGAGGAATGCGCCTTGATCGACGGCGCGACGCGGCTGCAGATCCTGTGGAAGATCATCCTGCCGCTGGCCGTGCCCGGGCTGATCTCGGCGGGCATCTTCGCCTTCACGCTGTCGTGGAACGAGTTCATCTACGCGCTGACCTTCGTGTCGTCGTCGGAGGTGAAGACGGTGCCGGTCGGCGTGATCACCGAGCTGGTGGAAGGCGACGTGTACCACTGGGGCGCGCTGATGGCGGGGGCGCTGCTGGGGTCGCTGCCGGTGGCGATCATCTACTCGTTCTTCGTCGAGTATTACGTGTCGGGGTTGACGGGGGCGGTGAAGGAGTAGCGCAGGTCGCTGGGGTTGCACCCCAGCCTACGGGGCGCCGGGACTTCGTAGGCTGGGGTGCAACCCCAGCACTTCGCCGCTCAAGCCGACCGCAACATCCTCGCCGGCCCCTGCACCCGCGGCAGCTTCCGCCGCGAAGCCAGCACCGCCTCGATGTCGTCCCGCGCGCCATCGATCAGCGTCAGCGCCGCCCGCTCCGCCTTCTCCGGTTCGTGCGCCCGCACCGCATCCAGCACCGCGCGGTGCAGCGGCAGCGAGTTCCTCGGGCCGTCCTTGCGCGTCGTCGAGATCTCGAAGCTGGTGCGCAGCAGCGCAGCGAGCGCCTTGCTCATCTGGATGATCATGCGGTTGCGCGAAGCGCGCAGCAGGCCCTGGTGGAAGTGCAGGTCGTTGGTGACGTAGTCCCCGCCCTTCTCCACCGCGTGCTTCATGCCTTCGTAGGCGCGCTCGATCTCCGCGATGTCCGCCGGCGTGGCGCGCTCCGCGGCCATCCGCACGGCGGCCGGCTCCACCACGCGCCGCAGGTCCTGCAGGTCGCGCAGGAAGTCGTGCGTGATCCCCGCATCGCCCTGCCAGGCGATCACGTCCGGGTCGAACCAGTTCCAGTGCTCCGGCGGCAGGACGCGCGTGCCGACCTTGGGTCCGCTGGTCACCAGCCCCTTGGCGATCAGCGACTTCACGGCCTCGCGCACCACGGTGCGGCTCACGCCCAGCTCCTCGCACAGCATCGGCTCGGGCGGGATCGCCGTGCCCGGCGCATAGCGGCCGGCGACGATCGCCTTGCCGAGGTGATCGACGGTGTGGCCGTGGACGCCCTTGATCATCGCCGTGCGATCACTGCAGCGTCGCCGGCGCCGGCGCCGCCGCATCGAGGCGGCGGCCGCCCTCGGTGTCGAAGGCGTGCGTCTTGGGCGCATCCACCGCGAGGAACACCGTTTCGTCCGGCTGCACGGAGGTGCGGCCGTGCATCACCAGCACGATCTCGGCGTCGCCCACCTTCAGCAGCAGCTCGGTTTCGGCGCCCGTGGGTTCCACCACGACGACCTGCGCGCGGATGCCGGTCGGCGTCGCGGAAAGGCGCAGGTCGCTCGGACGCACGCCGTACTGCACCTGCTGGCCGTCGTGGCCAAGAGGCTGCGGCGCAGTCGGCCATTCCTGGCCTTCGGCCTCCACATAGGTGCGGCCCTCGCGCGCACGCAAGGTGCCCGGCAGGACGTTCATCGCGGGCGAGCCGATGAATTGCGCGACGAACAGGTTGCCGGGCCGGTCGAACAGCTCCAGCGGCGTGCCGATCTGCTCCACGATGCCGTCGTGCATCACCACGATGCGGTCGGCCATGGTCATGGCCTCGATCTGGTCGTGCGTGACGTACACGGTGGTCGTCTTCAGGCGCTGGTGCAGCGCCTTGATCTCGGCGCGCATCGCCACGCGCAGCTTGGCGTCGAGGTTGGACAGCGGCTCGTCGAACAGGAACACCTTGGGATCGCGCACGATCGCGCGCCCCATGGCGACGCGCTGGCGCTGGCCGCCCGAGAGTTCGCGCGGATAGCGGTCCAGCAGCTGCGTGAGGTTCAGGATGCGCGCGGCGTCGTCGACGCGCCTGGACGTCACGTCCGTGTCGGCCTTGCGCAGGCGCAGGCTGAAGCCCATGTTGTCGCGCACCGTCATGTGCGGGTACAGCGCATAGCTCTGGAACACCATCGCGATGTCGCGGTCCTTGGAGTCGACCTCGTTCACCACGCGGGTGTCGATGTCGATCTCGCCGTCGCTGATCGGCTCGAGGCCGGCCAGCATGCGCAGCAGGGTGGACTTGCCGCAGCCCGAGGGGCCCACCAGCACCACGAACTCGCCGTCGGCGATGTCGAAGCTGATGCCGTGGATCACCTTGAAGCGGCCGAAGTTCTTCTGGACGTTGCGGAAGGTAACGGATGCCATGGGGGAAATGCTCCGGGGTTCAGCTCTTGACCGCGCCCGCCGTCAGGCCGGACACCATGTAGCGCTTGAAGGCGTAGTAGATCGCCGCCGGCGGCAGCGCGTAGATCAGGCCGGTGGCCATCAGCAGTTCCCACGGCGAATCGTCGGCCGAGAGGAAGCTGCCGAGCGCGACGCCCAGCGTGGTGCTGCGGTCGTCGGACAGCAGCAGGAAGGCATAGAGGTACTCGTTCCACGCGAGCAGCAGCGCATACGTGCCCACCGCCACGAGGGAAGGCACCATCAGCGGCAGGTAGACCAGGCGGAACAGCTGCAAAGGCGTGGCGCCGTCCATGCGCGCCGCTTCGTCCAGCTCGTACGGCAGCTTGTCCGACGCCTGCTTGAGCACCCAGATGCAGTAGGGCGAGGCGATGGTCACCATGGCCAGGATCAGCGCCCACTGGTTGTTCAGCAGGCCGTACACGCCCATCGCCTTGTACATCGGCACGGCGAGGAAGGCCGCGGGGATGAAGTAGGTGAAGAGCGCGAGGTTCATCACCGTGCGGCCGCCCGGCACCTTCAGGCGCGAGATCGCGAAGGCGGCGCAGGTCGCGATGAACAAGGTCAGCGCGCCGACCGACACCGCGATCAGCACCGAGTTCCACATCTGCAGCCAGAAGTGGTTCAGGTAGTGGTGCTGTTCCTGGAACACGATGCGGAAGTTCTGCAGCGTCGGTTCCTTGGGCCACAGCCGCCCGGAGGTCGCCGTGTCCTTGCCCGAGATCGCGAACAGGACCAGGTGGTAGATCGGGATCATGGTCCACAGGAACACCGGGATCCCGATCAGCAGCAGCCGCGCTTCGGCGGCGACGGCGCGCCACTTCATCTTCATTTGCTCAACCTCTTCATCATGAAGTACACGAGGGGCAGCACCAGGGGCAAGGCCACCACGATCGCCGCCATGGCGAGGTCGACCTGGTCCAGCCGCAGGTAGCGGATGCCCAGCGTGGCGAGCACGTGCGTCAGGTCGGCGGGTCCGCCGCCCGTGAGCAGGTACACGCTGTTGAAGTCGCCCAGCGTCCAGATCATCGACAGGATGAGGGACGTCAGGTAGAGCGTGCGCATCGACGGCCAGGTGATGAAGCGGAACTTCTGCCAGCCGCTGGCGCCGTCGACCGCCGCGGCCTCGTACTGCTCCGCGGGGATGGCCATCCGGCCGGCCACGAGGATCAGCGTCCAGAACGGCAGCGACTTCCACACGTGCATCACCATGGAGAACGACAGGGCCAGCGAGGGCTCGTTGAGCCAGTTGGGCCCGTCCAGGCCGGTGAGGCGGAAGATCAGCGAATTGATCACCCCCCACTCCGGGTTCAGCATGAAGCGCACGGAGAGGATGGTGGGAATGGAAGGCACGGCCCACGGCAGGATGAAGAGCACCGACAGTGCCTTGATCCACCAGCGGCCCTGCACGAAGAAGCCGGAGAGCAGCAGCGCGATCGCCATCTTGATGTTGATCGCGACCACCAGGAACACCACGGTGTTGAGCGCCGTCCGGAAGAAGATCGGGTCGGCGAACAGGTGCTCGTAGCTGGAAGGATGCCGGGCGAGCCACAGGCCGTAGCCCACGGGGTAGACCACGAACACCACGAAGACCGCGAGGTACGGCAGCACCAGCACCCGGCCCCAGAAGTCCCAGGTGCTGCCCTGGCGGCGGGAAGCCGCTGCCGGCACCCGGGCCGGCAGCGCTTCCGCGTCGGTCGTCACGATGGTCGTGTTCATCGCCCGGCCTCCACCGTCTTACTGCGGACCCGCGCCCGCGACCGCCTTGATGCGGGCGATCATCTCGTCCACCGCCTTGTCCACCGGCACCTTCTCATTGAGCACGCGGTTGGCGGCCTTGGCCCACACGTTCTCGTTGTTCAGGACCGTGAAGCGGTAGTTCTTGGTGAACTCGAAGGGCGTGGTGCCGTTCATGAACTGGTTGTAGACCACCAGGCGGTGCGGGTCGTTCTTCCAGAACGGGCTCTGCTGGCCGGCCTTGGTCACCGGGAACCAGCGGCCCAGCGAGCCTTCGACGTAGGGCGTCAGGTTCTCCTCCTGCAGCAGGAAGGCCACGAACTCCTTGGCGCGCTGCTTGTTCTTCGCGGCCTTGAAGACCACGCCCGTCTTGACCGCGGCGCGGTACACCATCTTGCTGCCGTCCGGCTTGTTCGGGAAGGCCGCCGTGGCGATCAGCTCGGTGTAGTTCTTCTTCGCCTGCGCGCGCTGGGCGTCGGTGAGCGTCGTGTTGTTCATGTCGTCCAGCCACTTCGCCGCGATGGAGATCGTCGCGTTGTGGGTGAGGACGGTCGTCTTGTTGTGGAAGGCGACGTTGTTGTCCGGGTCCTTCCAGCTGGTGGACGACGGCGGCGAGCAGCCCTTGCTGTACACCGAGGTGTAGTCGCTCAGCGCGTGGACCAGGCCCTGCTTCACGGCCGGATCGTCGACCAGCAGCTTGCCCGAATCGTTGACCAGCTTGACGTTGTAGGCGTCCATGAAGGTCAGGAAGGAAAAGAAGGAGTCGCTGGAATCGACGCCGAGCGGCTGGCCGATGCCGAAGCCGCGCTGGCCGCTCTTCTGGCGGTAGGCCGGCTGCACCTTGTCGCACCAGAAGCTCCAGTAGCCCTTCCAGTCCTTCGGGATGTCGGTGTCCTTGAAGCCCGCCTCGGCCAGCATGTCCTTCCAGTACTGGATGTGCATGGTCTGCTGCTTGATCGGGAAGGCGTAGTAGGCGCGCTTCTTGGCGGCGTCGTCGTACAGGAAGGTCGTCGACAGCGCGTTCGGCTCGAACTTCGCGCGCAGCGGGTCGATGACGCTGCTGATGTCCTCCAGCTTGTCGTCGTAGGCCCACTTGGCCGTGACCTGGAAGTCGTAGACGTCGGCGTAGGCCACGTCGGGCGGGTTGCCGGAGTCGAGCGCCGCCACCGTCTTCGGGATCATGTCCTGGATCGGATACTGCGACAGCTCGATCTTGACGTTCTTGTGCCTGGCCTCGTACTTCTTGATGGCCTCGAACAGCGCGTCGTCCTCCGCCTTGTAGAAGCCCTTGACCCACCAGACGGTGAGCTTCTCCTGCGCGAAGGCCGGACTGCCGGCCACGAGCCCGGCGGCCACCATCGCGGCGGCCAGTACGGTCCTGAGTTTCATCCTCTGTCTCCTGTGGAGTGGTGGTTGGAAAGGGGGCGGCTCACCGGCACTCGGGTACCGGGCTCAAGAGGGGCTGGCCGGCGAAGTGCGCCTGCAGGTTGGCCAGGGCGAGGTCGGCCATCGCCTGGCGCGTCTCGCGGGTGGCGCTCGCCATGTGCGGCGTGAGCACCACGTTGTCCAGTTCGCGGAGTGCCTGCGGCACGTGCGGTTCGTTCTCGAACACGTCGAGGCCGGCGCCTGCGATCACGCGGTCGCGCAGCGCTTCGATGAGCGCCTGCTCGTCGACCACGGTGCCGCGCGCCACGTTGACGAGGAAGCCCTCGGGGCCGAGCGCCTGCAGCACCTCGCGGTCGATCATCTTGCGGGTGGCCTCGCCACCGGGCGTGATCACGACGAGGAAGTCGACGTTGGCGGCGAGTTCCTTGGCCGACGGGTACCAGGCATGCGCCACGCCGGGCTGCCGGTTGCGGCCGGTGTAGGCGATCTTCATGTCGAAGGCGGCCGCGCGTTGCGCGATCGCCTTGCCGATGCGGCCGAGCCCGACGATGCCCACGCGCTTGCCCGACATCTTGCGGGTGAGCGGCATGTTGCCCTTGTCGGCCCAGAGGTTGTCCTTGACGTAGCGGTCCGACTGCGGGATCTTGCGGGCCACGGAGAGCATGAGGCCCAGAGCGAGGTCGGCCACTTCGTCGTTCAGCACTTCGGGCGTGTGCGTGACGGGCACGCCGCGCGCCTTCGCCGCGGCGACGTCGACCTTGTCGTAACCGACGCCGAAGATGGAGATGAGTTCCAGCGCGGGCAGCTGGTCGATGAGCGACTTCGGCACCTGCGACTCGCCGCCGCCGGTGATGCCGCGGATGGTGGGCGCGACTTTCGCGAAGGCCTGGGGGTCCGTGAGGTGCAGGCGTTCGTGCACGGTGAACGCGGCCTTCAGCGGCTCCAGGTAGAAGGGCGGCAGGGGCAGCACCGTGAGGACGGCGGGCTTGTTCGATGCGCTCATGGTTTGTCCGAAGATCGGGCCGCAATCGTATGAACATAATACGAATACCCAACTGAGGATTAACCCGGATGACTACTCCCAAGAAGAAGCCGTCGGAGCTTCGCTCGCAGCAATGGTTCGGCCGCCAGGACCGCGACGGCTTCGCCTACCGCAGCTGGGTCAAGGGCAAGGGCGTTCCGCACGACCAGTTCGACGGCCGCCCCGTCATCGGCATCTGCAACACCTTCAGCGAGCTCACGCCCTGCAACTCGCACTTCCGCACGCTCGCCGAGCAGGTGAAGATCGGCGTGTACGAAGCGGGCGGCTTCCCCCTCGAATTCCCGGTGATGTCGCTGGGCGAGACGCTGCTGCGTCCCACCGCCATGCTGTACCGCAACCTCGCGAGCATGGACGTCGAGGAATCGATCCGCGGCAACCCGATCGACGGCGTCGTGCTGCTCATGGGCTGCGACAAGACCACGCCTTCGCTGATGATGGGCGCGTCCAGCGTCGACCTGCCCACCATCGGCGTGTCGGGCGGCCCGATGCTCAATGGCAAGTGGCGCGGCCAGGAGCTCGGCTCCGGCACCGGCGTGTGGAGCATGAGCGAGCAGGTGCGCGCCGGCACGCTGAAGCTGCAGGACTTCTTCGAAGCGGAAAGCTGCATGCACCGCAGCCACGGCCACTGCATGACCATGGGCACCGCGTCCACGATGGCAAGCATGGTGGAAGCGCTGGGCGTCGGCCTGCCGGGCAACGCGGCCTACCCCGCCGTCGACGGCCGCCGCAACGTGCTGGCGCGCAATGCCGGCCGCCGCATCGTGGAGATGGTGCACAGCGACCAGAAGCTCTCGTCGATCCTCACGCGCCAGGCCTTCGAGAACGCGATCAAGACGCTGGCCGCCATCGGCGGCTCCACGAACGCCGTGATCCACCTGATCGCGATCGCCCGCCGCATCGGCGTGGAGCTCGCCATCGAGGACTTCGACAAGCTGGGCAGCGAGATGCCCTGCCTGGTGAACCTGCAGCCATCGGGCAAGCACCTCATGGAAGACTTCTGCTACGCCGGCGGGCTGCCGGTGGTGATGAAGGAGATCCAGGCCTCCCTGCACCTCGACGCCGTCACCGCCAGCGGCAAGACCGTGCGCGAGAACATCGCCGACGCGCAGAACTACAACAAGGAAGTGATCCAGCCGCTGGAGGCGCCCTTCAAGGAAAAGGCCGGCATCGCGGTGCTGCGCGGCAACCTGGCGCCGCGCGGCGCGGTGATCAAGCCGAGCGCGGCCACGCCCAAGCTGATGGTGCATCGCGGGCGCGCCGTGGTGTTCGAGGACATCGAGGACTTCCACAAGCGCATCGACGACGAGAACCTCGACGTCGACGAGAACTGCGTGCTGGTGCTGAAGAACTGCGGGCCCAAGGGCTACCCCGGCATGGCCGAAGTGGGCAACATGCCGCTGCCGCCCAAGGTGCTGCGCAAGGGCATCACCGACATGGTGCGCATCAGCGACGCGCGCATGAGCGGCACCGCCTACGGCACCGTGGTGCTGCACACCGCGCCGGAAGCGGCCGCGGGCGGTCCGCTGGCGCTCGTGCAGAACGGCGACATCATCGAACTGGATGTCCCCAAGCGCCGCCTGCACCTGGAAGTGAGCGACGAGGAACTGGCGCGCCGCATGGCGGCGTGGAAAGCCCCGAAGCCGCCGCTGTCGTCGGGCTACTGGAAACTGTACGTGGACCACGTGCTGCAGGCCGACGAGGGCGTGGACCTGGACTTCCTGGTGGGCAAGCGCGGGGCTTTCGTGCCGCGGGACAACCACTGAAGTCCGTCACCCCCGCGCAGGCGGGGGCCCAGGGCATCCCGAGGCTGCGCGCGCAGCGCGCAGTTTCCAGCGCCCTGGATTCCCGCCTTCGCGGGAATGACGGATCATTGGACGCATGACATCTCTCGTCGCCGTCGACTGGGGCACCTCCTCGCTGCGCGCCGCCCGCATCGCGGACGATGGCGCGGTTCTCGAGGAACGCTCCTCCACCCGCGGCATCCTCACCGTCCCCGCCGGCGGCTTTCCGCAGGTGCTGCAGGAAACCTGCGGCGACTGGCTCGCCGACGCGCTGTGCCTCGTGAGCGGCATGGCGGGATCGCGCCAGGGCTGGCGCGAAGCGCCCTATTGCGCCTGCCCCGCGGGCTTCGCCGAAGTCGCGCAGTCGCTCACCTGGATCGCACCGGGCCGCATCGCGCTGGTCCCCGGCCTCTCCTGCGAACACGCCGGCGTGCCCGACGTGATGCGCGGCGAGGAGGTGCAGGTGTTCGGCGCGATGGACCTGCTGCGGCAGCGTGACGGCACCTTCGTGCTGCCCGGCACGCACAGCAAGTGGGTGCGCGTGCGCGAAGGCCGCGTGCAGTCCTTCGCCACCTTCATGTCCGGCGAGTGCTATGCGCTGCTGCGGCAGCACTCGATCCTGGCGCGCACCCTGCCCGCCGAAGAACCGCCGCTCGACGAAGCCGCCTTCACCCGCGGCGTGCACCATGCGCAGGACAGCGGCAGCCTGCTGCGCAGCGCCTTCAGCGCGCGCACGCTGGCACTGTTCGACCGCATGCAGCCGCCCGCGCTGGCCAGTTATCTCTCCGGCCTGGTGATCGGCGAGGAACTGCGCGCCCGCGGCAGCGAGGCGCGCTCCGTCGTGCTGATCGGCAGCGCCGCCCTCACCGCCCGCTACGCGCTGGCGCTGCGCACCCTCGGCGTCGCCGCCACCAGCCTCGGCTCGGAGGCCACCTGGCGCGGACTGTGGGCGCTGGCCCGCACCCTGGAGAAAACATGAACACCGAACTCGAGACGGCCTGGCGCCGCGCGTGCAAGAGTCTCCCGCTGGTGGCGATCCTGCGCGGCATCGCGCCGCAGGAAGCCGACACCGTCGGCGACGTGCTGGTGAAAGCCGGCTGGTCGCTGATCGAAGTCCCGCTCAACTCGCCGGATCCGCTGCGCAGCATCGAGAACCTCGCACGCCGCCATCCGGACGCGATCGTCGGCGCCGGCACGGTCCGCACCGCCGACGAAGTGCGCCGCGTGCACGACGCCGGCGGCCGCCTCGTCGTGTCGCCGCATTTCGATGCACGCGTGGTCGAGGCCGGCGCGCGCCTGGGCATGCTCACGCTGCCTGGCGTGGTGACGCCCAGCGAAGCCTTCGCCGCCATCGATGCAGGCGCGAGCGGCCTCAAGCTGTTCCCCGCCGAGATGATCCCGCCTGCCGCCGTGAAAGCCCTGCGCGCGGTGCTCGCGCCCGAGGTGCTGCTGTTCCCGGTAGGCGGCGTCGCGCCGGCCACGATGGCCGGCTACCGCAGCGCAGGTGCGAACGGCTTCGGCATCGGGTCCGCGCTCTACAAGCCGGGCATGGATTCGCACGACGTCGCAACGGCCGCGAGGGACTTCGCCGACGCCTGGGCGGGTACCATGCGCGCATGAACAGCGCGACGACTCCTTCCGCTTCCTCCACCGTCAACTTCGGCCTCACCGGACGCGTCTGCATCGTCACCGGCGCGGCGCAGGGCATCGGCGAAGCCTGCGCGCGCCGGCTTGCGCGCGACGGCGCGAAAGTGGTGGTCTCGGATGTCGAGGATGCGCGCGGCCAGGCGGTTGCACAGGCGATCGGCGGCCAGTACGTGCACTGCGACGTCGGCGACAAGGCGCAGGTCGATGCGCTGGTCGCGCAGGCGATGCGCAGCCACGGCCGCATCGACGTGCTGGTGAACAACGCCGGCATCTTCAAGGCCGCGGACTTCCTGGACATCACGGAGGCGGATTACGACGCCGTGCTGCGCGTGAACCTGAAGGGCCCGTTCCTGGTCGGGCAGGCCGTGGCGCGCGAGATGGCGAAGGCGGGCGGCGGCGCGATCATCAACATGAGTTCGGTGAACGCCGTGATGGCGATCCCCACCATCGCCACCTACAACATGAGCAAGGGCGGCATCAACCAGCTCACGCGCGTGATGGCGCTGTCGCTCGCCGACAAGGGCATCCGCGTGAATGCGGTGGCGCCCGGCACGATCGCGACCGAGCTCGCCGCGAAGGCGGTGCTGACCAGCGAGGAAGCGAAGAAGAAGATCCTGAGCCGCACGCCGCTGAAGCGCCTGGGCGAACCGGCCGAAGTGGCGGACGTGGTGGCGTACCTGGCGAGCGACGCCGCGAGCTACGTCACGGGGGAGATCGTGGTGGTGGACGGCGGGCGGATGGCCCTGAACTACACCGTGCCGGTGTAGGGAGCGATCAGCGCGACCTGCGCGCCGGAGCCGGCTTGCGGGCCGCCGGGCGCCGCGCGGCGGCAGGCGGCTCCTGCTGCTCCATGTAGTCGCGGATCAGGCGCCGCACCACCTGGGAAGGCGTCATGTCCTGCGTGCGGCACAGCTCCTCGAAGGCCAGCTTCTTGGTCGGGTCGATGAGGACGGTGAGCCGTGCGGTCTTGAGCTCCATGCGAACGGGTTCCGATGTTAATCGGATTGTAATTGCTTTCCGTCCGCGGCGGGGCCATCGCCCGCGGGAGATCAGTCGAACCCCGTGCGGCCATCGGCGTTCGGCGGGATACCGTGTTTGACCAGGTACTCGCGTATCAGCTGGCGCACGACTTGCGATGCGGTGATGTCCTGGGAAGCACACAGGGCTTCGAAGGCCTTCTTCTTTTCGGCGTCGATCAGGACCGTGAGGCGGGCGGGTTTGTCTTCCATGCGATCGTTCTGCTGTACTGACATGATAATACTGTGCGTCTATCATGTGAGTCCGATGGTAGTACTTTCGCGGAGCTTCAGCTCAGGCAAACCGGCACTCCTGAGGCCGGTTGGCAACGACGGCTGATGTAGGAAAGGTTTAACGCTGAGCCAGATGGCTCTGCCGCGCGGCCTTTCAAGCTGCGCGGCGACGAGCGGAAGAGGCGGGAATCAGTACGCCGCGGTGGCGGCCGGCTGCTGTCGCGCAGGCAGCGGCTCTTCGGGGATGGGCAGGTGGATCAGCGCGGCGCCGACGGCCAGCACGATGTCGATGTACCAGACCCAGTCGTAGTTGCCGGTGGCCTCGAACACCTTGCCGCCGAGCCAGGAGCCGAAGAAGGCCCCGACCTGGTGGGTGAGCATGACGACGCCGAACAGGGTCGCCATGTTCGCCGGGCCGAAGAACTTGGTCACCAGCCCGGCGGTGGGCGGCACCGTGGACAGGAAGGTCAGGCCCATCACCGCGGAGAAGACCAGCACGACCGGCCCGGTCTTGGGCGCCAGCAGGAACACCAGCACGGCGAGTGCGCGCGCCGCGTAGATCAGAGACAACAGCGTCTTCATGCGCCAGCGACCGACCGCCCAGCCGATCGCCAGACTGCCCACGATATTGAACAGGCCCAGCATGGCGAGCGCCCACCCGCCCCATTGCGTGGGCAGGCCGCAGGAGGCGACCACGCCCGGCAGGTGCACCGCGAGGAAGGCCACGTGGAAGCCGCAGACGAAGAAGCCGATCGCGAGCAGCACGTAGCCAGGATGGCGCAGTGCCTCTTTCACCGCGGCACCCGCGCCGACCGGCCTGGCCGCGGCACCGCTCGCACCCGCGCCGTGCACCGGGGTGCCGCGCAGCACCCAGGCAGCCGGCAGGCAAAGCAGCACCATCAGCCCGAGCGCCTGCATGGCGGCGGCCCAGCCGATGCCGACGATCAGCGCCGCGGCGATCGGCGCGGTGATGAACTGGCCGAAGGAGCCGCCAGCGTTGACGATGCCGGTGGCGATGCCGCGCTTTTCCGGCGCGATCATGCGCACGCTCGCGGACATCAGCACCGCCGGGCCGGCCATGCCGGAGCCGCCGGAAGCGAGCACGCCGATCGCGATCACCAGGCCGATCGTGGTCGTCATGTAAGGCGTGATCACCGTGCCGATCGCGAGCAGCACGAGGCCGATCACCAGGACCCGGCCGGCGCCGTACTTGTCGGCCATCGCGCCGGCGAAGGGCTGCGTGAGCCCCCACCACAACTGCCCGAAGGCGAAGGCAAGGCTGATGCTGCCGAGGCCGAGGCCGGTGGACGTGTTCAGCGAAGGCAGGAACAGCCCCATGCTCTGGCGCGCGCCCATGGTGAGCGCGAAGGTGCCGGCGGCGCCCAGCATCACCAGCCAGAACGCCGCGCGGCGCAGGGTCCCCTCAGTCATCGACGTCTCCTTCGGGCAGGTCGGCGAGCAGGTCCTGGCACTCGTCGAGCAGCGCATGCAACGCTACCACGCGCCGAGCGCCGAGTCTCCGATTCAGTGACTCCTGCGCCACACGCCAGCGGCGCTGGGCTTCCTGGCGCTTGTCGCGGCCGGCCGGCGTGGCGCTCACGAGACGGCTGCGCGCATCGGGGCCCGCCTCCATCGCGAGCAGGCCGGCATCGATCAGGGGCCGCAGGTTGCGCGTGAGCGTGGAGGCGTCGACCTTCATGGTCCGTGCGAGATCCACCGGCCGGATCGGCCCGAGCTTCACCACGTACGACAGCAGCGAGTACTGGGTGCCGCGCAAGCCCGTCTTGCCGACCTCCGCGTCGTAGAGCTGCGCCACGCGGCGCATCAGCTGGCGCAGCTTGAGGTTGGTGCAGCCCTGCGGCTTGACAGCGGTGTCCATCGCGGATTATTGTAGCTGCAACCATTGCATATGCAATCGAATCGGAGCCACCCCGCATGACCCCCCAAGAAACCCTGGATGCCTGGATCGCGCGCGAGCGCGAAGTGAACGACAAGCTGGCCGGCGGCGCCGGCGTGGGCGTCTCGCGGCCCGACCAGGTTGCCGGCCGCAGCGGGCTGGACATGCTGCAGGCCATGCTGCGCGGCGAACTGCCCGCCCCGCCCATCACGCGCACCCTGGACTTCCAGCTGGTGGAAGTGGGCGAAGGCCGTGCCGTGTTCCAGGGCACCCCGGGCGCGGGACACCTCAATCCGATGGGCACGGTGCACGGCGGCTGGTACGCCACCCTGCTCGACTCCGCGCTGGGCTGCGCGGTGCACACGCTGATGCCCGCGGGCCGTGGCTACACCACGGCCGAACTGGGCGTGAACCTGGTGAAGTCCATTCCGCTCAAGGTGCAGCGGGTGCGCGCCGAAGGCAAGGTGCTGCACTGCGGCCGCCAGCTCGCAACGGCGGAGGCGCGGCTGGTGGGCCCGGACGGCACGCTGTACGCGCACGCGACGACGACCTGCCTGGTCTTCGAGATGCGCTGACGCCGCCTACTTCTTGCGCACGCCGTCGAAGGCGAAGGTGAAGATCAGGTCCAGTCCCGCCCGCTCGCCCGCTTCGGCCCGCAAGGTCACGCGCCGCGACACGTCGTAGAAGATGAACAGCGTGCCCATCGCGCCCGACAGGCTGCGCTCGTAGGCCGCATAGAAGTTGTCGGCGAAACGCTTGCCCACGCGCACCACGGCGCCGCTGGTGCTGTCCGGACGCACCGTGAGGTCGTCGACCCCGAGGTTGCCGAGCAGGCCCTTGCCCGTGCCGCGCCGTCCTGCGAGGAGTGCCGCCGCCGCCCGTTGCAGCAGCGCGGTCTCCGCGCCGCCTCCGCTGGCCGAGCGGCCCAGCACCACCTGCGACAGCGTCTCCGCATCGGACAGGCCCGCCTCCGAATAGAGCTCCACGTGCGGCAGCTGCGCGCGTCCGCTCACCAGCACGCCCACCTTGGGCGTCGTGTTCGGCCGCACCGCCAGGATGTCCAGCGCCGGGTCGTCGGCCGGCCCGATGAAGCGCAGCTCGCCGCGCTCGATGGTCATGCGCTGGCCGTAGGCTTCGTAGGTGCCGCCCACCGTGCGGATCAGCCCGGTCATCTGCGGCAGCCCCTGCGCGTCGCCGGTGACCTGCACCGACCCGGCCAGCCGCGTCTCCAGACCGCGGCCGCTGACGCGGAAGTCGTTGCCCAGGTCCATGCCGATGCGCAGCGTCACCGCGCGCCCGCCCGCGCTGGCCGCGGGCCGCTGCTTGCGCTCCTCCTCCGTCGCCGGCACGCCCGGCGCGTTGCGCACCACGACGTCCTCGCCCAGGCGCGGCGGCGTCTCGTCGGGGATCTGGATGCGTGCGCGGTCGATGCGCAGCTCGCCCGTGACGGTGGTGCCGCCGCGGTCCATGCGTGCAGTCACGGGGCCGGACACGGTGAGCTGGCGGTCGCTGCGGATGCTGGCCCGCAGCTGCGACAACTGCGCGTTGGCCTGGAACTGCGGCCCCTGCGGCGTCCAGGTGCCTTCGCCGTAGGCCAGCAGCGTGCCGCCCCCGCCGCCCTCGTCGCTGCCACGCAGCAGGAATTCGTCGACCACCAGGCGCTGGCCCGCGAGCTGCGCGCGCAGGCGGCCGTTGCGCAGCTCGATGCCGTCCACCACCGAGCGCAGCGCGAGTTCGTCGGCGCGCAAGGGACCGGAAATCTCCGGTTGCGCGCGGGTGCCGGCGATGGCGATGTCCGCGTCGAGCGAGCCGCGCAGGCGCCATCCCGGCGGGGCGAGCAGCGACCACACGCCGATGCGCGGCAACTGCGCCTGCACCCGGCCGCCGAGAGGCGCCTGCTCCGGCCAGGTCCAGCCACCGTCCGCCGTGCGCGCGAGCCGGGTGCGCACCTGCCCCTGCGCACGTCCGGCACGTTCACTGTCCCATGCCAGCGTGAGCACCAGCTGCTCGCCCTGGCTGACGAGGGTCAGGCGCGCATCGCGCACGCCGGCGCTCACGCGCGCCGCCGCGCCATCGGCGCTTTCCGCGAGCACGTTCACGTCGCCGCGCACCCGCACGAGCGAAGCCTCCACGCGCACGGTATTCCCCAGCTGCGCGTTCCACTGCGCATCGAACACCATGTCGCCCGAGAGTGCCGAACCCGCCAGCTGCGATCCGCCCAGCAGCTCGATCCACGCGAGCGGCAGGCCGGCGAGCCGGCCCGATGTGGAGAGCTGCCCGCCGGCGCGGCGCACCGGCGACCAGCTGAGCACCGCGTCGGACGCGGGGGCGCCGCTGCGCATGGCGGGCGCCCGCAGCAGGGCCTCGCCGCCCGCGAGCTCGAAGTTGCCGCCGGCCGCGCGCCAGTCCACCGCGCGCCGCAGCGTGACCTGCCAGGGACCGGGCGTGATCGCAGGATCCTGCAGGCGCACATCGAGCGCCGCGACCTGCCCGCGCCAGGCGGTGGCAGCGCCCAGCGTCGCGCCGAGACGTCCGCTGCCGCCCACGTCCAGCTTGCGCTGGCCCTGCTCCGCCTGCGCGCGCAGCACGATCGCCACGTCGCGCAAGCGGCCGTTCACGTCCACGCGTGCATCGCGCACGAGCCAGGACGGCGTCGACGCGTCGCGCGTCGATTGCGGTTGCCACGCGAATTGCTGCGCCCCCGCCCGCCCCTGCACGGACGGATCGCGCCAGCCGCCCTGCCACGCGAGCTGCGCCTGCGCCTGCCCGCGCAGCGCCAGCGGCTTGAGCAACTCGCCCATGCCGGGCCAGCGCGCCAGCCAGCGCTGCGCCTGCGCGAGATCGGTCGATGCGACCGTGCCGGCGCCCTGCCCGCGTGTTTCCGCGATGCTGCCCTGCGCCTGCGCCTGCAGGCCGGGCGCGCGCAATTGCAGGCGGCCGCTGCCCGCCTGCGCGGCGAGCTGCCAGTCGAGGTTGCCTTCCAGCGACGCATCCGAGGTGCGCACACGCAGGTGCTTCAGCGCCAGTGCATCGCCGGCCCAGCGGCCCTGCGCCTCCGCGCTGCGCAACTCCAGCGCGCCCGCCGCCGCGAGCAGGTTGTCGCCCGCTTCACGCTTTCGCACGGCGGGCCGCGCCAGCGGTGCGCCGGCCTGCAGGGCGACGTCGAAGTCGACGGCCCGGCCCTGTCCCCGCAGCTTGACGGGACCCGTCAGCGGCAGGGACGCGAGGCTGCGATGCACCTCGGACGGATCGACGCCGTCGACGCGCCCGGCGAAGCGCCAGCCCTCGCCTTCCCAGGCGCCGCTGCCTTCGATGCTGCCGCCGCCGACCTCGGCCTCCAGCGCCTTCACCAGGGCGGTGCCGCTGCGCCACTCGCCTTCGCCGCGCGCGCTCGCCACTGGCAGCCGGCGCGCGTCCCACGGTCCCGCCGCGGCATTGCGCACGTCGGCCTTCAGCTTCCAGGTGCGCTCGCCGGCTGGCACGACGTCCACGTGGCCCGACAACAGCGTGCGCGGTGCAGCCGGCCAGAACATCGCCAGGTCCAGCTGGCGGAAATCCGCGGCGCCGCTGGTGACCGGCATCTCGCCGAAGGGCGCGATGCGCGCGGTGGCATTCGCTTGCGGCAACTCGCCCTTGACCTGCGGCGCGGCCACCTGCAACTGCGCGCGCACGGCGATGCCGGTGGCCGGTCCTTCGGCCTGCAGCCTGAAGGTAAGCGGCACCTTGTCCTCGCTGCCCGGCAGCGGCGCCTGGAAGCGGCCGGAAAGCTGCGCATCGAGCGTCAGCGGCGCCACGCCCAGCAGCTTCACTTCGCCCTGGTAGTCGCCACCCGCGAGCTTCAGCGATTTCAATCCGACGCGGTGGTGCCGGCCGTCGAAGGCGTATTGCGCGGCGAGGCCGCTGGCCTCGACCTCCGTGCGGCCCTGGTACCGCAACTGCGCCACCTTCAGCTCGTCGACCCTCACCAGCCAAGGCAGGCGCAGGTCCTGCGGCGGCTTCAGCGGCTCCTTGCTTTGCGGGCGCTTGTCGATCACGCGCGCGCGGGCGACGAGCACCTGCTCCAGTTGCAGCGTCCGGCTCAGGATCGCCACCGGCTGCCACACCAGTTCGATGTCCTCCGCCTCCAGCCGCAGGCCGTCGCGTTCCCACACGATGCGCTGCAGGTGCCAGCGGCCGCGCACCGATCCGCGCACGCCCTCGCCCTGCACCCAGCCGCCCGCGGCGATGCGTTCGAACAGCCACTTCAGCGAACCTTCCTGGCCGGACCACCACCACAGGCCCGCCGCCAGCAGCGCCAGCAGCAAGGCGAAGGCCACGAGGACGCGCACCGTCCAGCGCGTGACGAAGGCGACGCGCGCGCTCAAAACACGAATCCCGCGCTGAAGTGCAGCCTGAACTTCTTCGCCTTCACGCCATAGGCGATGGCCCCCTCGATCGGCCCCACGGGACTGCGCCAGCGCACGCCGGTGCCGACACCCGCGCGCGGCCGCAGCTCGCCGAGCTTGTCGGCCACCGCGCCCGCGTCGAGGAACAGCGTGTGCTCGAACTGCGTGGCCTGCCCGCGCCACTGGATCGGACGCTGCCACTCGACGCTGCCCACCGCGAGGAAGCGGCCCGGCCCGACCAGGCCGCCGGGGAGCGGCACGCCGATGTCCAGGAACTCGTAGCCGCGCACCGACGTATCGCCGCCGGTGCGGAACAGCTGCGTCGCCGGGATGGTGGCGTGCCCGCGCGCCAGCACCGCACCCGCTTCGCCGCGCAGCTGCAGGCGGCCCGACCCGAGCGGGCGGTAGCCGATGCCGCGCACCACGGTGCGCTGGAACGGCTGGCGCACGGCGCCCAGCGTGAGGCCACCGCCCAGCTCGAAGCCGAAGCCGAAACCGCGGGTGGGCGCCTGGAGGTTGTCGAAGTAGCGGCCCGTCCAGATGAAGTTGGCGCTGATCGACGATCCAGTCCCGGTGTCCAGCGGGGTCACCTCCACGTTGCGCGGGTTCTGCACGGTGGCGCGGTCGTATTGCAGATACCAGTTGCGGTCGATGCGGTCGCCGTTCTGGAAGCGGCCGGCGCGCAGGCGCTGGCTGTGCGTGACGAGCCGGTCGTCGTCGAGTTTCTCGCCGCGCGCCAGCACCGACCAGCGCCAGCCGTCCTCGTCGGGGATCGCGATCCACTCGCTCTGCGCGTACGGGTTCTTCTTCTCCACCTGCAGCTTCGTCACGGCGCGCCAGCCGATCGCGGGCAGCCGGTTGTACGTGTGCTCCACGGTGGCGCGCGGTCCGCCGTCGGTGGTGAAGCCGAGGCCCAGCACCAGCTTGTGCAGGGGCGCCTCGCGCACCGTCACCTGCACGTCGGCGGCTTCGGGATTCGATTGCGGGTCGACGTAGATGAAGGCCGAATCGAAGTAGCCGCTGCCGGCGAGCCGCAGCTGCGCCTGCACGATCTTCTCCTGGTCGTACACCGCGCCGCGCGGCAGGCGCGCGAGCCGCGGCACCAGCACGGGGTCGTAGCGCTCCATGCCGTTCACGCGCAGCTCGCCGAGGCGGAACAGGCCGCCGGAATCGAGCCGCAGTCCGAGCCGCGCGGACGAAGCCGCCGCATCGACGTCGGCCAGGCTGTAGCTGATGCGCGCGGCGGGATAGCGTCGCGCCTGCAGGCGCCGGATGGCTTCGGACTTGGCGCGGTCCCAGCCGGCCTGCGTGAAGGGCTCGCCGGGCCGCAGCTCCCAGCCCGAGCGCACGGCCTCGCGCTGCGCGACCGCTTCGGGATCGGTGCTGTCGGCAATGTCGCCCTCGAACCCGATCCCCGCTTCGGCCACGCGCGTGCGCGGGCCCGGATCGACTTCGACCAGCAGCGTCGTGCGCTCGCCGGACTGCCGGGCGATGCGCACCTGCGGCGCGAAATAACCCTGGGTGCCCAGCAGTTCGCGCGCATCCTTCTCGGCCAGGACGATGAGCCGCGCGACTTCGGCATCGTCGAGGTCGCTCACTTCGCGATAGCGGCGCAGCTCGAGGTTGCGCTCGAGCAGCTCGCGCAGCGGCTCCGGGGCGCGGACGACGAGATCGAAGGCCGGGGAGGAAGCCTGCGCGGCCGCCAGGGGCGCCAGCAGGGACAGCAGCGCCGCGGCGACGAACTTGTAGACCATGGAGCCGGAACTATGAAGGCGGACGTGTTTTCCCGGCGTAGGCGGAGTTCGACTCATGCGGATGCGGCCGCCATAATGCGCCCATGCGACTCCTCCACACCATGCTGCGCGTCGGCGACCTGCAGCGCTCGATCGACTTCTACACCCAGGTGCTCGGCATGAAACTGCTGCGCACGACCGAGCGGCCGGAGCAGAAGTATTCGCTGGCCTTCGTGGGCTACGGAACCAATCCGGAGCATGCGGAGATCGAGCTCACCTACAACCACGGCGTGTCGGAGTACGAGCTCGGCACGGCGTACGGACACATCGCGCTGGGTGTGGCCGATGCGTATGCCGCCTGCGATCGCATCCGCGCCGCGGGTGGGAACGTCACGCGCGAACCGGGACCGGTGAAGGGGGGCGCGACGGTGATCGCTTTCGTGACGGATCCGGATGGGTACAAGATCGAGTTGATTCAACGGGACGGGGAGTAGTCCTTTGTCATCCCCGCGCAGGCGGGGACCCAGAGCTTTTTGTCTTTGAAGCGGCTGCGCCGCTTCCCGCTTTTGGGCAGCGGGGCGCGTCGCGTCAGGCGGTGCGCGGTGAGAGCTCTGCTTGATCGACCAGGAGGGATCCCTGTAGGGTGGGCAAGCTTTGCTTGCCCACCATGACGGCGCACGGGAAACGGTGGGCAAGCGAGCTTGCCCACCCTACGGCCCTGGT
>NZ_DASVNN010000151.1:0-12815 GCF_036383835.1 Ramlibacter sp. | reverse complement strand
CCTGCCCTGCTGCCAGCCCCCGTGCGGGCGGGGCCGGGGTCGCGCATGAAGGCATGGCGCCTGCGAGGACCGGGCAGGCGGACCAGCGCGGCTACGAGAGCGCGTAGCGCGTATCGAGCCACGCGTACGTTTCATTCTCGCGGTACCGGTGTCTGAGCGGAGTGTTTGGCCGCGCGCGGGCAAACACGCAGCGAGTTCGGCCGCGGGGGCCGCCTGCCCGGTCCTCGCAGGTTTGCCGAAGCGCCGCAAGGCGCTGAAGGACGCCATGCCAGCGCGACTCCGGCCCCGCCCGCACGGGGGCTGGCAGCCGGCGCGAGGCGAAAAAGCGGAAAAAAAGCGGCGCAACAGCGCCGCTTCAAAAATGCCCTGGGTCCCCGCCTGCGCGGGGATGACGAGGCTAGAAGATCTGCAGCGACACCCAATACGCGATCGCCGCCACGAACGCGCTCGCCGGGATCGTGAAGATCCACGCCCACACGATGTTGCCCGCCACGCCCCAGCGCACCGCGCTCATGCGATGCGTGGAACCCACCCCGACGATCGCGCCGGTGATGGTGTGCGTCGTCGAGACCGGAATCCCCAGCCCCGTCGCGATGAACAGCGTCAGCGCGCCGCCGGTTTCGGCGCAGAAGCCGCCCACCGGCTTGAGCTTGGTGATCTTCTGGCCCATGGTCTTCACGATGCGCCAGCCGCCGAACATGGTGCCCAGCGCGATCGCGATGTAGCAGCAGATCACCACCCAGCCGGGCGGCGACTTCTCGCCGGCCGCGACGTAGCCGGTGGCGATCAGCAGCATCCAGATGATGCCCACCGTCTTCTGCGCGTCGTTGCCGCCGTGGCCGAGGCTGTAGGCGCCGGCCGAGAGCAGCTGCAGCCGGCGGAACCACTTGTCCACGCGCGATGGCCGGGTCCCGCGGAAGACGTTGGACACGATCACCATCATCAGCGAGCCGAGGATGAAGCCCAGCACCGGCGAGACGAAGATGAAGATCACCGTCTTCCAGATGCCGCCCGCGATCAGCGCGCCGGCGCCCGATTTCGCGATCACGGCGCCGACGATGCCGCCGATCAGCGCATGCGAGGAGCTGCTGGGGATGCCGTACCACCAGGTGATCACGTTCCAGGTGATGGCGCCGACCAGCGCGCCGAACACCACGTGCGTGTTCACCACGCCCGGTTCGACGATGCCCTTGCCCACCGTCGCCGCCACGCTCAGGTGGAAGATGAAGACGGCGACGAAGTTGAAGAAGGCCGCGAACACGACGGCCTGCGCCGGTTTCAGCACGCCGGTGGAGACCACCGTGGCGATGGAGTTGGCCGCGTCGTGGAAGCCGTTCATGAAGTCGAACAGCAGCGCGACGACGACCAGCAGGATCACGACCCAGAGGGCCGTTTGCGTGGCATCCATCCCGGGTCCTCAGGAGTTCTCGAGGACGATGCCTTCGACGGCATTGGCGACGTCTTCGCACTTGTCCGTGATGGTCTCCAGCAGCTCGTAGATCGCCTTGAGCTTGATCACCTCGCGCACGTCCGGCTCCTCGCGGAACAGCTTGCTCATGGCGGAGCGCATCACGCGGTCGGCCTCCGACTCGATCTTGTCGATCTCCTCGCAGCTTTTCAGCGCCGCGGCCGCGCAGTTCTGGTCGGACAGCTTGCCCAGGAAGCCCACGGCCTCCCGCACGCGCTCGCAGCAGCGCACGCTGAGGTCGGTGAGGCGGGTGATCTCCTCGGTCATGTGCCGCACGTCGTACAGCGCCATGGTCTCGGCCGAGTCCTGGATCAGGTCGGCCACGTCGTCCATCGTGTTGATCAGCGAGTGGATCTGCTCGCGGTCGATCGGCGTGATGAAGGTCGAGTGGATCAGGCGGTTGACCTCGTGCGTCACCTTGTCGGCGGCGCGTTCGGCCTGGTCGACCTCGCCGTTGTACTGCTCGCGCAGGCGCTGGTCGTTGTAGTTCGCCACCAGTTTGGAGAAGGCGTGCGCGCCCTCCACCATGCGCTCGGCGTGCTGGTTGAACATGTCGAAGAAGTTGCCTTCTTTCGGGAGCAGTTTCTTGAAGAGCATGGGAGGGAGGCGGTGAGTTGTCTGTCTTGTAACCGTGCGCGAGTTTACCCGCCGGGTCCCCTCACCCGTTGCGGAATATGAAATAGACGGCGCCGACCATGCACAGGGCGGCCCACAGGTAGTCCAGTTTCAGCGGCTCCTTCAAGAAGAACACGGCGAACGGGAGGAAGACGGAGAGGGTGATCACTTCCTGCATGATCTTGAGCTGGCCGACGGTGAAGCCGGCCTGCTGGAAGCCGATGCGGTTGGCCGGCACCTGCAGCAGGTATTCGAACAGCGCGATGCCCCAACTCAGGAGCGCCGCGGCGTACCAGGGCGCGGTGGCCAGGTTGCGCAGGTGCCCGTACCAGGCGAAGGTCATGAACACGTTGGACGCTAGCAGCAGCAGCACCGTCTGGATCGACAACGGAAGGAAGGAAGAGAACGCAGCCATGCCGGCATTATCCGAAGGCCTCGTCTACGTGGATGAGCACCTCGTCGTCCTGGACAAGCCGGCCGGCCTGCTGGCCGTGCCGGGGCGCGGCGAGGAGAAGCAGGACTGCCTGTCGGCGCGGGCGCAGAAGCTCTGGCCGGACGCGCTGGTGGTGCACCGCCTGGACATGGCGACCTCCGGCCTGTTCCTCATGGGCCGCGGCCTCCACATGCAGCGCGTGCTGAGTCGCGCCTTCGCCGAACGCATGGTGGACAAGCGCTACGAGGCCGTCGTCCCGGGCCAGCTGGGCGAGGTGGGCAGCGAGGGCGACATCGACCTGCCGCTCGCCGCCGACTGGCCGAACCGGCCGCTGCAGAAGGTCGATCGCGAACACGGCCGGCCCAGCACCACGCGCTGGCGCGTGCTGGCGGTGGAAGGCGACACGACCCGTCTCGCGCTGGAGCCGGTCACCGGCCGCACGCACCAGTTGCGCGTGCACCTGCTGGCGATCGGCCATCCGATCCTGGGCGATGCGCTGTATGCGCCACCGGCGGTGCGCGATCGCGCGCCGCGCCTGCTGCTGCATGCCTGCGCGCTGCGCTTCGAGCACCCCGCGACGGGCGAGGCGCTCGCCTTCGACAGCGCCGCGCCGTTCTGAGGAACTCGCCTCGCCCGCCGCGGCTCTGACCCGCATCCCCCGGAGAACGCCATGGCCCCGCTCCATCGCCGCACCGTCGCCGCCGCGCTCGTCGCGATGCCTTTCTGCTGGACCGGCGCGCGCGCGCAACCGGCCGCCGCGCGGCGGCTCACGCCGGCGCAGACCGAAGGGCCGTTCTATCCCGTCGCCCTGCCGCAGGACAGCGACGCCGACCTGCTGCGCAACGGCACGCGCCAGTACCGGCGCGGCCAGCCGGCGTGGGTGGAAGGCGTGGTCGCCGACCTGCAAGGCCGGCCGGTGGCGGGCGCGCAGGTGGAGATCTGGCAATGCGACGAGGCCGGGCACTACCACCATCCCGGCGACGGCGGCCGCGCCGATCCGGACTTCCAGGGTTTCGGCCGCGTGACGGTGGGCAGCGACGGCCGCTACCGCTTCCGCACGATCCGGCCGGTGGCGTACAGCGGCCGCACGCCGCACATCCACGTGAAGGTGAAGCTGGATCGCCGCGAGCTGCTGACCACGCAGCTCTATGTGGAAGGCGACCCGGACAACGAACGCGATTTCCTCTGGCGCCGCCTGGGCAGCGACCGCCCGCTGGTCACGGTGCCCTTCGTCGCCGGCAGCGACGGGCTGCAGGCGAACTTCCCCATCGTCGTGCAGGCGTAGCCTCCCGTACGATGGCGGGATGACCCGACATCTCACCATCCTCACCGGCGCCTCGCGCGGCATGGGCTACGCGATGGCCGTGCAGCTGCTGCAGGCCGGCCACGACCTGCTCACGCTCTCGCGCAAGACCAGCGACGGGCTCGCCGAACGCGCCGCGCAGGCCGGCCGCCGGCTCGAACAGTGGCCGCAGGACCTGGCGCGCGCCGACAGCGCCGCGGCGCGGCTGGAGACCTGGTTGAAGGGATACGACACCCAGGACGTCGCCTCGGTCACGCTGATCAACAACGCGGGGCTGATCCCGCGCATCGCGCCGCTGGACGACATCCCGATGCTGCAGCTGGCGGAGGCCATGCGGGTCGACCTCGAAGCGCCGATGCTGCTCACCGGCGCCTTCCTGCGCGGCACGGCCGGCTGGCAGGCTTCGCGCAAGGTGCTGAACATCTCCTCGGGCCTCGGCCGCCGCGCGATGGCCTCGCAGGCCGCCTACTGCGCCGCCAAGGCCGGCATGGACCACTTCACGCGCTGCGTCGCGCTCGAACAGGAAGCGCAGCCGAACGGCGCGCGCATCTGCTCGCTGGCGCCGGGCGTGATCGACACCGACATGCAGGTGCAATTGCGCGGCGCCGATGCGGCGCGCTTTCCCGACAAGGGCAGTTTCGTCGGCCTGAAGGACAAGGGGATGCTGACGTCGCCGGAGGAGGCGGCGAGGCGGGTGTTGGGGTTTCTGGCGCGAGGGGATTTCGGGAGCCATCCGGTCGCCGACGTTCGTGACTAGGCAGGCCGGCTCCCCGTAGGCTGGGGTGCAACCCCAGCGATGCGCGAAGCTGGGGTTGCACCCCAGCCTACAAACGCGGGTACCTCGCAGGCTGGGGTGCAACCCCAGCATCACGCGGGTCAATCCCCCTGGAACCCGCCCGCGCGCAGCGTCAGCACCAGCGTGTCCCGATGCCCCCTGCCCTCCACCGGCTGGATCGGCGTCGTCTCGTGGATCACGCGTTCGTCATCCAGCAGCAGCAGGCTCCACGGCTCCGTCAGCGTGAACCGCTGGCCCGCCGGCGCATCCGCCTGGAACACGCGCGTTTCACCGCCCTTGATGTTCTCGCGCGAGACCAGGAACACCGCGACGAGGTCGACGCCGTCGCGATGCGCGCCTTCCGGCGTCGGCCGGCCGATGCCGCCTTCGGTGTCAATGCGGAACTGGTGCGCTTCGATGGACCAGGGCTGCGGCCCGCGCAGCCCGCTCGCCGCCTTCGCCATCGCCTGCAGCACGCGCGTCCACGCCGCCTGCGCGACCACCTGCGGCTGCATCGGCTCGAACCAGCGCTGCATGCCGCCGTGCAGCGCGTTGTATTCCACCGGCTGCCAGTGGGCGCGGTGCGGCGCCTGCGCGAGCCGGCCGTCCTGCGCGATGAAGCAGGAATGGCGCCGGCGGCGGTAGCGGCCGCCGTCCTTCAGGTAGTTGTCCGGCGGCAGGTCGTCCCACGAGGGCAGCAGCGCCTGCAGGTCCTGCGGCGTGCAGCCCGCCAGCTCGCACACGCCGCGCGGGCTGAGCACGGCGTAGCCCTGCTGGCGCAACTGGGTGGCGAGCTGGTCGGGATAGGTGTAGGCGGGACTCAGGAGCATGGCGCGAGCTTAACGCCGGGACGGTGGAGCCATTCCCTGACCTGCATCAAACCCCTGCGCGGATGCGGACCCTAAGCTGCGCGCAAAGGAGTTCCCATGCCTGCCCTGCCCTGGTCCGAAGGCCTCGTCCTCGGCCTGTCCTTCATGGACGACACGCACAAGGAGTTCGTCGATCTGCTCGCGCGCTGCGAAGGGAGTACGGACGCGCAGCTGCCCGTGCTGTGGAACGAACTCATCGCCCACACCGACGACCATTTCGGCCGCGAGGAGGAGTGGATGCTGGCCACCGGCTTCGCCGCCGGCAACTGCCACGCCACGCAGCACAAGGTGGTGCTGCAGGTGCTGCGCGAAGGCGCGGCGATGGCAAGGCAGGGCGAGCTCGCGCCGATCCGGCAGATGATCCGGGAGCTGGCAGCCTGGTTCCCGCAGCACGCGCAGACCATGGATGCGGCGCTGGCCCTGCACCTGCGCGGCGTCGGGTACGACGCGGCAACCGGCGAAGTGCGGCACCCGGACGCACTGCCGCTGGAGGAGATCAGCGGTTGCGGCGGAGCGAGCTGCTCCTGAGGGCTGGGTAGGGTGGGCAAGCTTGCTTGCCCACCATCGATCCACCGCGGAACGGTGGGCAAGCGGGCTTGCCCACCCTACGAAATCCACGAAGTCACGAGGTGATCGCCACGCCCTTCCAGAACGCCACCCGCCCCTTCACCATCTCCGCCTCCGGCTTCGGATCGGCGTAGTACCAGACGGCCTCCGGATTCAGCTCGCCGTTGACCAGCAGCGAGTAGTAGCTCGCCTCGCCCTTCCACGGGCAGGTGGTGTGGTGGTTGCTGAAGGTGACGTACTCGCGCTTCAACGCGCCCTCGGGGAAGTAGTGGTTGCCTTCCACCACCACCGTATCGTCGCTCTCGGCGAGGACCACGCCGTTCCACGTTGCCTTCATGCCGTCTCCTTCAGGGCGCGTGCAGCCAGTGCACGCTGAAGAGCCGCGCGGGGTCGGTCCACACCGGCCCGGGGCGGAAGCCCGCACGAACGGCCAGCGCACGCAGGCCCTCGATCGTGAACTTGTACGAGTTCTCGGTGTGCAGCGCCTCGCCCTCCTCGAAGGTGAAGCGCTCGCCGGCCAGCGTCACGTCCTGCCGCTCGCGGCTCACCAGGTGCATCTCGATGCGCTGCAGCGGCGCGTTGTAGAAGGCGTAGTGCGCGAAGCGCGCCGGCTGGAAGTTGGCGCCGAGCTCGCGGTTGGCGCGCACCAGCAGGTTCAGGTTGAAGGCGGCCGTGACGCCCTGCGCGTCGTTGTAGGCGGCGTGCAGCACATGCGGATCCTTCACCAGGTCGGCGCCCAGCACCAGCGCGCCGCCGCGCAGCATGCGCGCCGCGCCTTGCAGGAAGTGCAGCGCTTCTTCCGGGGTGAAGTTGCCGATGGTGGAGCCGGGAAAGAAGCCGATGCGCCGCCCGGGCCCCGCCGCCGCCGGCAGCTCCATCGCCTGCGTGTAGTCGGCCACCAGCGGCTGCACGTCGAGCCCGGTGAACTCGCGCCGCAGGATCGCCGCGGCGTCGCGCAGGTGCTCGCCCGAGATGTCGATCGGCAGGTAGCGCGCCGGCGCCTCGAACGCCTGCAGCAGCAGGCGCACCTTGCGCAGCGACCCGGCGCCGAACTCCACGATCTCGGCCTGCGGCCCGGCCAGCGCCGCCATCTCGGCGACGCTGCGCTCCAGGATGCCGATCTCGGTGCGCGTCGGGTAGTACTCCGGCAATTCGCAGATGCGGTCGAACAGGCGCGAGCCCTCTGCGTCATAGAAGTACTTGGGTGAAATGCTGCGCGGCTGCGCAGACAGCGCCGCCACCAGGTCGCGCCCGAAATCGCTCGTCATGAACCATCCTTGGCCAATCGCAGCCCGCTGAACTGCCAGCGCGCGGCCGGCGGGAAAAAATTGCGGTAGGTGGGCCGGGCGTGCCCGGGCGGCGTCGCCAGGCTGCCGCCGCGCAGCACCACCTGTCCCACCATGAACTTGCCGTTGTACTCGCCGATGGCGCCGGGCCACGGGCGGTATCCGGGATAGGGATCGTAAGAGGAGCGGGTCCACTGCCACGCGTGGCCGGTGAGCTGCGTCATGCCCGGCAGGCCGCTCGCCGCTTCCCATTCGAACTCGGTGGGCAGCCGCGCGCCCGCCCATTCCGCGAAGGCGGCCGCCTCGTAGTAGCTCACGTGGCTCACGGGCGCGGAGCCGTCGAGCGGCCGCACGCCGTCGAGGCCGAACACCTGCCATTGCGACGACGGCGCGCGCGGATCGTCGGGCGCGATCCAGTACGGCGGCGCCCGCCACTCCTGCGACTGCACCGCGGCCCAGCCGTCGGACAGCCACAGCGAAGGCGTGCGATAGCCGCCATCCCCCACGAACTCGGCGAACTCGCCGCAGGTCGCCAGCCGGTCGGCGATGCGGTAGGGCTGCAGCCACACGGTATGCCGCGGCGCTTCGTTGTCGAAGGCGAAGTCCTCCCCGGCGTGGCCCATGCGCACCGGCCCGCCGGGTCCCGTGATCCATTGCACCGCCGGGGTGGCCTCGGCCAGGCGCAGCGCCGGCGGCTCCGGCGAGCGATAGGCGGGCAGCAGCGGGTTGCAGGAGAAGGCATGGAGCAGGTCCGTGAGCATCAGCTCCTGGTGCTGCTCCTCGTGCTGCAGGCCGAGCTCGACCAACGGCTGCACGGCGGCCCAGGTGGGACCGTCGGCCGTGTTGATCAGGCCATCCACCGCGGCATCCACGTGGGCGCGGTAGCGATGCACCGACGCCAGCAGCGGCCGCGTGAGCAGGCCGCGCTGCGGCCGCGGGTGGCGCGTGCCGAGCGACTCGTAATAGGAGTTGAACAGGTGGTTCCAGCGCGGCTCGAAAGCGCCGTAGCCCGGCACGTGCGGCGTGAGCACCACCTGCTCGAAGAACCAGCTGGTGTGCGCGAGGTGCCACTTGGTCGGGCTGGCCTCGGGCATGGACTGGACGCACTGGTCCTCGGGCGACAGGTCCGCCGCCAGCGCGAGGCTGCGTGCGCGCACGGCGGTGAAGCGGTCGTACAGCGCGGTCCGGCTCGCGCCGGCCTCCGCCTGCGGCGCGGCAGGCGATGGGTTCAAGGACATGCGTCCGTGGCTCCTGGTTCAGGCCGCAGCACGGTCGGGCTGCGCGCATGGTTCGGCGTCCCCTGCCGATTCATTACAGCACAGGGGAGTAAAGCGGGCATGCGGAAAGGGCCGGGTTGCGGCGCGCGCTCAGTCGCGATCCTGCAGCGCGACCTGCTCGCGCAGGTGGCGCCACTTGCCCCAGCGGCTCGGGCTGTCGGTCACGCGCACGAACAGCACCGGCTGCTCGCACGCGGACCATTGCGCGCAATGCTGCTTCCACTTGCGCACCTGCCCGGGAGGCACGTAGAGGTAGACCGGCGTGGCGTTCGCCGGCACCAGCGCCTCGCTCACGATCACCGGCTGCGCATAGATCACCGGCGGCGGCACCTGCCCCTTCACGACGATGCGGCCGTACACGCCGGGGCGCAGCGCCCCGCCGGTGGTGACGTTGCGGTAGTCCGCCTGGCCCTGCGCGGCGCTGGCCGCGGCGACCAGGCCCAGTGCGGTGCCGGCCAGCGCCTTGCGCAGCGGCGGCCTCACAGGTCGCTCCCCGAAGTGGCGCGCCAGCCCGCGCATTCGCGCGTGCCCAGCACCGGCATGCCGAGGTCGGCGGGTGCCTTCACCACGTGCACCGCGGCATCGGCGGCGGGACGCACGTCCACCAGGGCCGCCGCGTCGTCGGGCGCTTCCCCCATGCTGCGGGCCACCCATGTGGTTGCCACCGCGCCGAGTGAGGCGATGCTCACTGCGGCGACGGCGAGGCCGGACACCAGCCGGAAAGAGCGTGCACTCGTGTTCATGTGGGGCTCCGAGGGGATACGGTTGTGTTTCTAACCAACCGGGCAGGAAGCCCCATGTAGGCGGACGGGAAGTACCGGAGAGGGAATTTCCTTGCGCCGTGTCGGACACGGCTGACAAGACGCTCTCCGGCCGGGCTGGGAAGCTAGCCGCCGTAACGCCGGCGCGCGATTTCAGCGCCCTGGGCGAGCGCTTGCAGCTTGCGCATGGCGATGTCGCGGTCCATGGGGGCCATGCCGCAGTTGGTGCAGGGGAACAGGCGCTCGCGCGCCACGAACTGCAGCGCGCGGCCGATGGTGTCGGCCACCTGCTCCGGCGTTTCCACCTGGTCGCTCGCCACGTCGATGACGCCGACCATCACGTCCTTGCCCTTCAGCAAGGCCATGAGGTCCGGCGGCACGTGCGAGTGGTAGCACTCCAGGCTGACCTGGTCGATGCGGCTCCTGGCCAGCGCGGGGAACACCAGTTCGTACTGCCGCCACTCCTCGCCCAGCGTCCTCTTCCAGTCGTTGTTGGCCTGGATGCCGTAGCCGTAGCAGATGTGGACGGCCGTGGTGCAGTTCAGGCCCTGCGCGGCGCGTTCGAGGGCGCGCACGCCCCAGTCCGCGGCATCCTTCATGTACACGTTGAAGGCGGGTTCGTCGAACTGGATGATGTCCACGCCGTCGGCCTGCAGGGCGAGCGCTTCCTGGTTGAGCAGCTCGGCGAAGGCGAAGGCGAGCTTCTGGCGATCGCCGTAGTGCCGGTCGGCGACGGTGTCGACGATGGTCATCGGCCCGGGCATGGTGAACTTCAGCCGGCGCGTCGTGTGGGCGCGGGCGAGCTGCGCCTCGAAGGCGTGCACGCGGCCCTTCAGCCGCAGCGGCCCGACCACCTGCGGCACCATGGCCTTGTAGCGGTCGTCGCGGATGCCCATCTCGACCTTGTGCTCGAAGTCGATGCCCTCGACCTGCTCGAGGAAGCCGTGCACGAAGTGCTGCCGCGACTGCTCGCCGTCGGTGACGATGTCCAGGCCCGCGTCCTCCTGCTGCTTGATCCACAGCAGCGTAGCGTCGGCCTTGGCCCGCTTCAGGGCGTCGCCCTGCTCGCGCCATTGCGGCCAGAGCTTCCGGGTTTCGGCCAGCCAGCCGGGTTTCGGGAGGCTTCCCGCGATCGTTGTGGAAAACATGCGAACTATCTCCTCGTGTTGGCTCTTCGGTCTACCTATGATGAGGGCCCGCCCACCATACGTTGCCGACGCGTCCATGCGCAACCTGCCAGACCCTGAGAAAGCCAAGCCCTGCGTCCTCGTGATCGACGACGACGAAGCGGTGGCCTGGGCGATCGCCGGCCGCCTGGGCAAGGATTTCCGGGTGGTGGGCCTGAGCGACCCGGCCGACGCGGTGGTCCGCGCCCGCGAGGACCGCCCCGACGTGATCCTGTGCGACATCAACATGCCCGGCATGCAGGGCGACGACGTCGCCTTCGCGCTGTCGCAGGATCCGGCCACCGAGGGGATCCCGCTGATCTACCTCACGGCGCTGGTGGACGCGGAGGACATGCCCGACCTCGAAGGCGTCTTCGGCGACTATCCGACGGTGTCGAAGAGCGCGACCACGCAGGAGTTGCATGGGGTCATCTCGGGCGCCTTGGGGCTCGAGGAAGATTGAGGTGCCGCATGGGGGGCAAGCGAGCTTGCCCACCCTACAGCCCTCCAATGCTCCGTAGGGTGGGCAAGCTCCGCTTGCCCACCGTTCACTTCACATGCCGGCCGCCTTGGCCAGCAGTTCGTACGACCGCCGCTGCGCCTGCGGGTCCCAGGTCCAGGTGATCACCGCCACTTCCTCGATCCCGAGTTCGTCCGCGAGCGCGCGCAGCTTGCCGACGACCTGTTCGCCGGTCCCCACCATGGCCTGCGAACGCAGCCGGCGCCGGTAGGCCTCCTCGGCCTCGCTGTAGGGACGCACCGCCTGCTCCGGCGGCAGCAGCGGACCCATGCGGCCGGTCTGGCGGTCGATGCGGGCGCGCTCGCGTGTGGCGAACAGGCGCCAGGCCTCGTCCTCGGTGTCCGCGGCCAGCGCCCACACGCAGATGGCCGCGTGCGGCTGGGCGATCAGGCCGGGGCGGAAGGTGCGCCGGTACAGCTCCAGTCCTTCCGCGCAGCCTTCGCCGTCGGTGATGAAGTGCGCGAAGGCATACGGCAGCCCGAAATGCCCCGCGAGCTGCGCACCGTAGCTGGAGCTGCCCAGCATCCACAGCTGCGGCACGGTGGCACTGCGCGGCAGCGCCTGGACGCCGCGCCCGGCGTGGCCCTCGGGCATCTCCGCCCCGCTGATCCAGGCCTGCAGCTCGCGCACCTGCTGCGGGAACATCTCGGAAGCGCGCGGGTCGGGATTGAGCAGCATCGCCGTGCGCTGGTCGCTGCCCGGCGCGCGACCCACGCCAAGGTCGATGCGCCCCGGGGCCAGCGCATCGAGCACGCGGAACTGCTCGGCAACCTTGAAGGTGGAGTAGTGCGGGAGCATCACGCCGGCGCTGCCGATGCGGATGCGCGAGGTGCGCGCCGCGATCGCCGCCATCAGCACCTCGGGCGCGGTGCCCACGATGGTGGGCAGGCTGTGATGCTCGCTCAGCCAGAAGCGCTCGTAGCCGAGCGCCTCGCAGTGCCCGGCGAGGGCGACGGTGTTGCGGATCGACTCGTCCTGCGGGCGGCCGGCGCAGCCGACCGACTGGTCGAGGACGGAGAGTTTCAAGGCCATCCCGCGATTCTCACGCGGCATGCGAAGGCTTGCTCAGGCCAGCCCCTCATTCCATTCGTGATAGGTGCACTTGCCCACCACGCCATTGAGCATGAAGGGGTCGTCACGGGCGAACTCCTCGGCCGCCGCGCGCGAGGTGAACACGCCCAGCGACCCCACCGGCGGCGCGCCGTAGGGCCCCGCCATCAGCAGCACGCCGCGCCCGTGGAACTCCCGCAGCCGCGCCTGGTGGCCGGCCATGTTCGCCGGCACCCTGGACATGCCGTCCTCGGCCAGCTCGTAGAACATCAGGACTTTCATGCGGGACAGGATACCCCTTGCCTGCTAGGCTGCAAGCATGTCCATTCGGGTGGTTCGATTAGGCAGCCCGCGCGCCTCGGGCGAGGGCCTGCGCCTGGGCACCGTGCGCCGCCCGCCGCGCGGCGTGCCGAAGGAGGACTTCGCCAAACGCGATTTCTACGACGTCTGGCTGCCCAACCTCGCGCCCAGCGCGGAGCTGGTGGCCGAGGCCCTGGCCGCGGAGGACGACAAGGCCTGGGCCGCATTCACGCGCAAGTACCGCGCCGAGATGAAGCAGCCCGACGCGAGCCACCTGCTGGACATGCTGGCGGCGCTGTCGCACCAGACGTCGCTGGCCGTCGGCTGCTATTGCGAGAACGAGGCGCGCTGCCACCGCTCGGTGCTGCGCGAATTGCTCTCCGAGCGCGGCGCGGACGTCGCGTGAGCGCTGGGGTTGCACCCCA
>NZ_DASVNN010000150.1:0-87220 GCF_036383835.1 Ramlibacter sp. | reverse complement strand
CCACCTCGAACTGGCGGCCTGCGTCTTCGCACAAGGCCCGCGCCTGCTCGACGGTGCCGGCGTCGAAATAGACATGGGCGTGATAGGCTGGATGGATGTTGACGGGGCGGCGCGGCATGGCGACATTGTGACGAAACCAGGCATGAACATCCTGCGCTCCAGCGCATCCGCCGCCATCGCGCTGGTCCTCGCGCACGCGGCGGGCGCGCAGTCCGCGCCACCGGCGCCTTCCTTCGAGGTGGCGTATCGCGCCTGGGCCATCGCGACGGAACTCGCCCGCGAGAACGGCGACCCGAACATCGGCGGCCAGTGCGGCAAGACCTTCCGCCCCTTCGTCATCCCCGGCCTGCGCATGCAGAACCGGCAGGACCAGGACGTCGCCGCGACGGCTTGCGTCGAGGCAGCCCGGTCAGCCTGCGCCAACGGCAAGCTGCGCAAGTCGGCGGAGACGATGACGAAGTGCCGGGAGTTCCGGTAACCGGCGTTGTTCCTACCGGCACTTGCCTCGAAATCTCACAGGCCATCGCTTCATTGCGCCCTACCTTGGGGAGGCCGCCGGAATGGTCCGGCGAACACATCCGAGGAAAGCAACATGCCCCAGTCGACCAAAGACACCAAGGGTGGGAAGACCCACGCCAAGAAGAACACGCACTCGAGCGGAGCCGTTTCGGACAAGGCGGCGGCGAAGAAGGCGGGGCGTTCCGGCGCATCCCCGACCGGCCCCATCAAGCACGGCGAGAAGAAGACCACGCCGCGTTGATGCGACCGGGTGCGTGCGGCGCGCGCCGATGTCCCCCAGAATGTCGGCGCCTCCCACGACAAGTTGCACGCACCGCATGCCCACGACCGAAACACTCCCCGTCTACGGCGCCGCCTCGCTGCGCGCCTTCGCCTCCAGCCTGCTGCAAAAGGGCGGACTGGCGCCGGATCGCGCCGGCGACGTCGCCGACATCCTGCTGGCCGCCGACCTCATGGGCCACGACACCCATGGCCTGAACCTGCTGCCGGTCTATCTCGAGCACCTCGCCAACGGCACCATGGCGGCCACCGGCGAGCCGGAGGTGATCGCCGACCGTCCCGCCACGCTGACGTGGGACGGCAGGCAGCTTCCCGGCCAGTGGCTGGTGCTTCGGGCGATGGACGCGGCCATCCCGCGCGCGCGGATCTACGGCGCGGCGACGGTGGCCATCCGCAACGCACACCACATCGGAAGCCTGTCGGCCTATCTCGAGCGCGCCACGCGCGAAGGGATGGTGATGCTGCTGCATTCGTCGGCCCCCGGCGGCGGCAGCGTCGCGCCCTTCGGCGGCAGCAAGGCGCTGTTCTCGCCCAGCCCGATGTCCATGGGCTGCCCCACCGAGGGCCTGCCCATCCTGGTCGACATCTCCACTTCGATCACGACCAACAACATGGTCGTGCGGCTGCAAAAGCAGGGGCGCAAGCTGCCCAGGCCGTGGCTGCTCGATGCCCAGGGCCAGCCGACCGACGACCCGGCCGTGATCGGCGCCGGCGGCACCCTGATGCCGCTGGGCGGCGAGGATGCAGGCCACAAGGGCTACGGCCTGGCGCTGATGGTCGAGGCCCTGACGGCCGGCCTGGTGGACCGCGGCCGGCACCAGCCCGGCTTCAAGTTCAACAACACGGTGTTCCTCCAGATCCTCGACCCGGAAGCCTTCGGCGGCCTGCCCGGCCTGCGATCGCAGATGGAACGGATCGCCCAGGCCTGCCGGGCCAACCCACCGCGCCCCGGTGGCAAGCCCGTGCGCCTGCCGGGCGAAGCGGCGCAGAAGCTGGCGGCGAAGCAGGAGCGGGACGGCGTGTCACTGGCAGCCGGCATCCTGGATGCGCTGAAGCCCTGGGCCGACAGATTCGATGTGGCGCTGCCGGCGGCGTCTCCTTGACGTCGCTTGTCCGGTCGCCGGGTCGCGACAACCCGGAAGAGCAAGCCGAAAGTTTCAATCCGCGAGCAGGCAACGGGTTTCCCCGGGCAAGAAGCCTATGGCGCAGCGCATGGCCTGCCGCTAAATTGCGCATCTTCCGCCACGAGGAGACCCCATGAGCCTTCGACACCTGCGCGCGGCCACCCTCGGCCTGGGCGCCGCGCTCGCCTTGCTGCCCGCGTTCGCCGCGGACCCCATCCTGATCGGCGCCAGCATCACGCAGTCGCCACCCGGCTCCGTCGTGCAGGGCAAGCAGGTCAAGGACGGCATGGAGATCCTCAAGGACATGGTCAACGCCAAGGGCGGCGTGCTCGGCCGGCCGATCCAGGTCCTGTACGAGGACAACCAGGGCATCCCGGAAAAGGGCCGCGCCGCCACCGAGAAGCTGATCACCCGCGACAAGGTGGTGGCGCTCGCCGGCGGCCACCAGAGCTCCGTGTGCCTGGCGGAGATCGAAGTGGCGCACCGCTACAAGGTGCCGTACGTCAACACCAACTGCTGGTCCGACGACGTGCGCAAGCGCGGCTACCCGGAGGTGTTCAACACCTCGCCGTACAACACGCTGGTCTCCTCGTCGATGGCGACCACGCTGGCCACGATGGGCGTCAAGCGCGTCGTCGCGTTCGCCGAGAACACCGACTACGGCATCGGCCAGGCCAAGCTCACCGGCGAGCTGCTCAAGCAGAAGGCGCCGAACATCGAGTACCGCTACGAGACGCTGGACCGCGCGAGCAAGGACTTCACCGCGGCGATCCTGCCGCTGCGCGCCAACCCGCCGGACGTGATCGTGATGTCGATGCTGCCGCCCGCGGCCTACATCGTGATGAACCAGGCGTACGAGCAGGGCGTCGCGCCGACGTCGAAGACGCTCCTGTACGACGGCGGCGGCCTCGCCGATTACCCGGACTTCTGGCAGAACGTGAAGGAAGGCGGCAAGTACCTGCTGTCGTTCGCGCTGTACCACCCCGCCATGCCGCAGACGCAGCTGGCCAAGGACGTCGCCGCCGAATACAGGAAGCGCACCGGCGGCGACATCAACCGCCTCGTGCTGCAGGCCGCCGATTCGCTGCACCTGGTGATCGAAGGCATCCGGCAAGCCAAGAGCACCGACCCGGAGAAGCTCGCGAGCACGCTGCGCACGATGAAGTTCGAGAGCCTGCGCGGCGTGGGCAACTTCTCCACGCAGCAGGGCTACGCCTACCAGCAGTGGCTGGACATCCCCTACGTGAACTACGAGCTCACCGCGGAGAAGCAGCCGGTCGCGCAGACCGTGCTGATCCAGGCACCGGGCCAGAAGTTCGATCCGGCGAAGATCGTTCGCCCGAAGTGACAAGCGCGCGTTGCTGCTCCTTTCGCTCGACCTGCTCGCCAACGGGCTGATCTACGGCTGCTTCTATGCGCTGATGGCCGTGGGCCTGGCCATGATCTTCGGCGTGCTGAAGATCGTGAACTTCGCCCACGGCGAGTTCTTCATGGTGGGCGCCTACACCTACGTGCTGGTCGCCCTCCAGTTCGGCGTCTCGCCCTGGCTCTCGCTGCCGTGCGCCGCGATCGCCGGCGCGGCGCTCGGCTGGATCGTGGAACGCCTGCTGATGCGCCCGCTGTACCAGGGCTACGCGAGCTGGGGCTTCATGAAGGACGAATACGCGGTGGTCGTCACCTTCGGACTGTCGCTGCTGCTGATCAACCTCGTGGACAAGGGCGTGGGCCCCTACTCCTACCGCGGCCCCGCGCTGGTGGAGACCGGCCGGTTCGCGCTGGGCCCCGTGATGCTCACCGGGCAGAAGGCGATCGCGACGGTGGTGGCCGTGGCCATCATGGCGGGCCTGGCCGTCTTCCTGAAGAAGTCGGTGTGGGGCAAGCAGATCCAGGCGGTGGCGCAGAACCGGCTCGGCGCCTCGCTCGCCGGCATCGACGCCACCCGCGCCACGAGCCTCATCTTCGTGATCTCCGGCATGCTGGCCGCCCTGTCCGGCGCCTTGCTCGCGCCCATGGTCAACCCCTCGCCCGACGTCGGCTCCTTCCCGGCCATCAAGTCCTACGTGATCGTGGTGCTCGGGGGCATGGGTTCGGTGTGGGGCGCCATGCTCGCCGCGCTGATCCTCGGCGTGAGCGAGGCCTTCTTCTCGGTGTACGGCTCCTACGATTACCGCGACGCCTTCGGGCTCGCCATCCTCGTGCTGGTGCTGCTGCTGCGACCGCAGGGTCTCTTCGGCACGAAAGGCCGCGAGGTATGAAGGGGCCCGGGCCGCTGTGGCGCGACCGGCTGGCCTTCGACATGCGGGCCGCGCTGCTGGTGTGCGCCCTCCTTGCGCTGCTGCCGGTCGTGGTCACGGGTCCGTATGCGCAGGGCATCATCCTCGTGAGCGTGTATTTCGCGATGCTCTCGCTGGCGTGGAACGCGCTCGCCGGATTCACCGGCCAGTTCTCGCTGGCGCCGGCCGCCTTCGCGATGCTGGGCGGCTACACCACGGCGCTGCTGGACTTCTACTGGAAGGTGCCGCTGGGCTTCGCCCTTCCGGCGGCGATCGTGTCCACCGCCCTGCTCGGGCTGCTCCTGGGCAAGCTCGTGCTGAACCTGAGCGGTCCGTACCTCTCGCTCACCACCCTCGCCTTCGCGGAGATCGCGCGCGTGGTGGTCGGGAACTCGCACGAGTTCACGCGCGGCGACCAGGGCATGCACGTCGCCACGCTGACCGAAAACCGCCTCGGCTACTACTACATCTTCCTGGCGGCGCTGGTGTTCGTGCTGGGCGTGCTGTACGCGATGCTGCGCGGCCGGCTGGGGCGCTTCATGACGGCGGTGCGCGACGACCCCGTCGGCGCGGAAAGCCGCGGCATCGACGTCGTGCGCGTGAAGATGATCGTGTTCTGCACCTCGTGCGCGATCTGCGGCCTCGCCGGCGCGCTCTATGGGACGTTCAGCCAGCTGGTGAGCCCGGAACTCGGCCTGCTGCAGCAGACCGGCCTCGTGCTGTCGATGGTGGTGATCGGCGGGATGGCATCGATGACGGGATCCATCGTCGGCGCCCTGCTGGTCTACCTCGGCTCCGAGTGGCTGCGCGGCTTCGGCGACGTGCAGGTGATCGTGTTCGCCCTGCTGGTGATCCTGTTCGCGCGCTGGGTGCCGGGTGGGCTGTGGGGCCTGGCGCTGGCGCGCATCCGGGGCAGGCGCTCATGAGCCTGCTTGCCATCGAGGGCCTGTCGAAGAACTTCGGCGGCGTCGCGGCCGTCGACCGCGTCGGCTTCGACGTGCGCGAGGGCGAGATCCTCGGGCTGATCGGGCCGAACGGGTCGGGCAAGACCACCGTGCTGAACATGCTCTCGGGTTTCCTGCCCCCGGATGCCGGCCGGGTGGCGATGCGCGAGCACGACATCACCGGCATGCGCCCCGACAGGCTCGCGCGGCTGGGCGTGCTGCGCATGTTCCAGATGACTCGCGTGTTCACGCGCACCAGCGCCTTCGACAACCTGCTCACGGCCGGGATGGCGCGGGGCCTCGCGGAGGCCGAAGCGACGCGCCGCGCCCAGTCGCTCGTCGAGGAACTCACGCTCGGTCCCGTGCAGCACCTGGATGCGGGCCAGCTGTCCGGCGGCCAGCGCAAGCTGCTCGAGTTCGGCATGTGCTTCATCGAGCCGCCGCTCGTGGCCCTCCTCGACGAGCCGTTCGCCGCCGTCCACCCCGTGATGCGCGAGGTGATGGCGCAATTCATCCGCGCCCGCCACGCGCAAGGGGCGACCTTCCTGCTCGTGAGCCACGACATGCCGGTGGTGCTGGACCTGTGCGGCCGCGCCGTGTGCATGAACGCCGGCCGCGTGATCGCGGCGGGGGGCGTGCACGACGTCCTGCGCAACCACGACGTGATCGAGGCCTACCTGGGCGAGACGCACGGCGACGACGAGCCTCCGACGCTGGAGGTCGCCGCGTGAGTTCGACCCCGGCGCTGCTGGAAATGCGCGGCGTGACCGCGGGCTACGCGCAGGACATCGACGTGCTGCGCGACGTCTCGCTGCGGGTGGACGCCGGACGCATCACGGGCCTGATCGGGCTCAACGGGGCCGGCAAGTCGACGCTCGTCAAGACGATCTGCGGCTTCCTGCCGCCGAAGTCGGGCAGCGTCGCGTTCGAAGCCGCCGACATCTCGGGCCTCGCGCCGCACAAGCTGATCGACCTGGGCATCTGCTGCATCCCGCAGGAATCCAGCCTGTTCCCGCAGCTGACGGTGGAAGACAACCTGCTGCTGCCGCTGCTCGGGCGGCGCAAGCGCTTCGGCGGCGTGATGCGCGATCGGCTGCAGGAGGTGTTCGCGCAGTTCCCCGCCCTGCACGAGAAGCGCTCGCAGCCCGCCGGCAGCTTGTCGGGCGGCCAGCAGAAGCAGCTGGAGTTCGGCAAGGCGTGGCTGCAGCAGCCCAAGCTGTGCCTGGTCGACGAGCCGAGCATCGGCCTGTCGCCGCGCGTCTCGGAGGAGATCTTCACCTGGATCGAGAAGTTCGCAGCGGCGGGCATGGGCATCCTGCTGATCGACCACAACGTGCGCCGCGTAGTGCGGATGTCCGATCGCGTGTGCGTTCTCAGCCTCGGCCGCATCACCGCGGAGGGCGAGGCGGCCGAGTTCCAGGGCGACCTGCACCGGCAGGTGCAGGAGTGGCTGGGGCTGCACTTCTAGGCGCGTTCGAAGCGATTGGCACTACGATGCCGGAACGATGCTTTTCGTCACAGCCCTCTCCGATCGCCCTTACGACATCGACGTCTGGGGCCGTACCTTCGAGCCGGAGTGGCGGGTCGTCGCCGCCTACACCTATGCGGTGGTGCTGGAAGCCAGGGCCGGCGGCCCGGAATCGCTCATGAAGTGCTTCCACGCGTGGGACCGCGAGGAGCGCGGTACCGCGACCCCGTCCGACGCGGCGGACGCGGAAGTTTTCCGCAGTGCCGTCGCCTACGCGGATCGGGTCGGCAAACGGCTCATGGAACCGGAGCCGCCACCAGCTTTCGTGTTCCGCGTGAAGTAAGGCGCGGGAAGGGAACTCCCCTCCTTTTCAGCCATTTGGCCCCTGTTCGGTGTCAGCCGCAGGCGTTACATTTCCGAACAGGTACCGGGGAGCGCCTTCGAGTCTTCCCCACGAGCGGAGTCATTCATGCGCCTTCCGGCTGGAGCCAAGCTGTTTTCCGTGTGCCTCGTTTTCGCTGCCGTCGTTCCGGACGCGCAGGCGGAAATCGTCCATATGCCGGTCCTGAAGTGCATTCAGACGGTCAGCGGCCAGAGGCAGCCCGGGTCTTCCAACCAGCCCGTGACCGTCATCAACCAGTGTGGCATGACCATCAACTACACGTGGGACGCCAATGGCGAAGGGCACGCGTATGGGCACGGCAGCAATCTCTACGCCCGCAGCATTCCCGCCGGTGGCAGGGACACCTTCACCTTCGACCTCAGGCGTGCTCCGCGCGGGGTACCGATCTGGGCCTGCCCCCAGAACCAACAGGGCTCGACGGTGCATTTCAACACCGACAAGCGGAGCTGCTCGTACCTGAAACGGTGACGCCGTTCCGCTTCCGGGAGGCGCCCCCGACGGCTTACTGATCGACCACGAACCCGTCGAAGTGCGGGCGCATGGTGATCGGCTTGACCAGCGGCGGCCGGATCTTCTGCGCATCCGGCACCAAGTTCATGCCGAGGCCGGGCCCGTTGGGGATGTCGACGAAGCCGTTGTGCGGCCGCGGCACCTTGTCGACGATGTCGCTGCCCAGGTGCTCGGGGCGCGACTCGAAGATGCCGGCCTCGAAACCCGTCGCGTATTCCTGGATCGCGAAGTTCGGGATGGCCGCGTCCAGCTGCAGGCAGGCGGCCAGGCCGATGGGCGACAGCGGGTTGTGCGGCACCACCTGCACGTGATGGGCTTCGGCGATGGCGGCGACCTTCTTCGCCCCCGTGATGCCGCCGCACAGGCACAGGTCGACCCGCGCGTACTCCACGCCGCCGCGCGCCATCAGAGTCTGGAACTCGTAGATGTTGGCGAAGCGCTCCCCGGTGGCGATCGGGATGCCGATCTTTTCGGCGACGCGCGCCATGGCGTCGGGGCCTTCGGGACGGATCGGGTCCTCGATGAACATCGGGTGGGTGTCCTCGATGCCGCGCGCGAAGACGATCGCCTCCGCGGGCGTGAGGCGGCGATGGATCTCGATCAGCAGGTCCACGCGGTCGCCGACCACCTCGCGCATGCGCCGGGTGTTGTCGATCGCGTCGCGCATCTTCTTGATGTGCGTCTTGAAGTAGACCTGGTCGTTGCCCTCGTCCAGGAACGGGTTGAGGTGGCCGAAGGCGTTGAAGCCCGCCTCCATCTTGGCCTGGCACTCCACCAGCATCTTCTCGATGCTGTGCTCGTAGATGTGGCCGTAGATGCGCGCCTTGGTGCGCGCCGCGCCGCCCAGCAGCTCGTAGATCGGCACCTGCAGGGCCTTGCCCTTGATGTCCCACAGGGCGATGTCGATCGCCGAGATGGCGGCGTTCTCGGCCAGGCCCGTGAAGTAGCTGAAGCGGTGCATCACGTTCCAGTGATGCTCGATGGCGAAGGCCTCCTTGCCTTCCAGGTATTCGGCGAAGCGGCGGATGCAGGCGCCGGCGGCTTCGATGTGCCCCCAGGTGCCGGCCTCGCCGTAACCGACGATGCCCTCGTCGGTGGTGACGCGCACGAACATGAACTGGCCCACGTGCAGGGGCTCGACTTTGCGGATCTTCATTCGGGTCTTTCGGATGCGGCGGTTCAGTCCACCTTGATGCGGGCCCTGGCGATCAGGTCGCTCCAGCGGCGCGCTTCCGCCTCGACGTGGCGGGTGGCTTCGGCGGGCGTCATCGAGACGGGCTCGGCGCCGGCGGCCACCAGGCGCTCGCGGAGATCGGGCTTCTTCAGGATCTTCTGGATCTCGGCGTGCAGGTAGTTGACGACCTCGGCCGGCGTGCCCCTGGGCGCGGCGAGGCCGAACCAGTTGGCGATGAGGAAGTCCGGGAAGCCGGCCTCGGCTGCGGTCGGCACGTTGGGCAGCGAAGACAGGCGCTTCGTGTGGGCCACCGCCAGCGGCCGCATCCGCCCGGACGCCATCTGCGCGGACACCGTCGGCGCGGCGGTGACCAGCACCTCCACCTGGCCGCCCAGCAGGTCGGCCACGGCGGGACCCGAGCCCTTGTAGGCGATGTGGGTCATGTCGATGCCGGCGACGGACTTGAGCAGTTCGCCCGCGATGTGCGGGCCGCTGCCGGCGCCGCCCGAAGCGAAGTTCAGCTTGCCCGGCCGCGCCTTGGCGAGTTCCACCAGTTCGCGCAGGTTCTTCGCCGGCACGCTGGAATTGACGACCAGGACGTAAGGCGCCTCGGCGAACACGGTGACGGGGGCCAGGTCCTTGATGGGATCGAAAGGCAGCTTGGGGAACAGCGACGGGATGATCGTCTGTGTCATCTCGTTGGCCAGCAGCGTGTAGCCGTCGGCCGGCGCCTTGGCCACGAAGCCGGTCGCGATCGTGGTGCTGCCGCCGCCCTTGTTCTCCGAGATGAAGGTCTTGCCGGTGGAGGTGGCGAGCGACTGGGCGATCAGGCGGCCGACGATGTCGGTCGTGCCGCCCGGCGCGTAGGGGATGACCACGGTCACCGGCCTGGCGGGATATCCCTGCGCGCGGGCCAGCAGCGGCAGGGACGACAGGCCGATCATGAGCGAGCGGCGCGACAGGAAATTCGGCGGAAGGTTCACTGTGTCTCCTCGGGTCGTCGGCGGCCGGTGCGGCTACCGGATGCGAAGGACTTTACGGCGCAATCCTGCTGAATAATTGCGCTGCATTGACAGCATTGTTCAATCCAGCTTCACAATGACAGAGATCACCAACGCCTCGGCGGAGATGGCTTTCTTCCACGTCCTGATCCGGCGGGGCAGCCTGTCGGCCGCGGCGCGCGAACTCGGGCTGAGCACGCCGGCCGTGAGCCGCCGCCTCGCGCTGCTCGAGGCGCGCCTGGGCGTGCAGCTCCTGACCCGCACGACGCGCCGCATCGCGCTGACGCCCGAGGGCGAGGAATACCTGACCGAGGCCCGCCGCATCCTGGCCGACATCGAGGACGTCGAGCACCGTTTGAGCCAATCGATGGCGCAACCGCGCGGCCTGCTGCGCGTCAATGCCACGCTGGGTTTCGGGCGCAGCCACGTGACGCCCGTGATCTCGAAGTTCTGCAAGGCCCACCCGGAGGTGCAGGTGCAGTTCCACCTGACCGTGACGCCGCCGCCGCTGAGCGAGGACGCGTTCGATGTCTGCGTTCGCTTCGGCGAGCCGCCGGATGCCCGGGTGATCGCCCGCAAGGTCGCGGACAACCGCCGGCTGCTCTGCGCCTCGCCGGCCTACCTGGCCCGAAGGGGCACGCCGCGCACGCCGTCGGACCTGGCGCGCCACGACTGCATCAGCATCCATCACGGCGAGGACGCTTATGGCCTGTGGCGATTCACGGCCGGACGGCGTTCGGAATCGGTGAAGGTGACGGGCTCCATGAGCACCAACGACGGTGACATCGCGGTGGCCTGGGCGCTCGACGGCCACGGCATCCTGATGCGCGCCGAGTGGGACGTCGCCAAGTACCTGCGCAGCGGCCGCCTGCGCGAAGTGCTGGAGAACCACGCGACGCCGCCCGCCGACATCTATGCCGTGTACCCAAAGCGCCACCAGAGCGCGCGCCGCGTCACGGCCTTCGTGGACTTCCTGTGCGCGGCGCTGGGTTCGACGGCCCGGCGGGTGATGGCAGGGGATTAGCGCGCGGGCGGGCCGCAGGCCCTGGCCAGGCCCGCGGCGCCGCGCGCCTTATTCCGGCTGGATCCCGAACGCCTTGGCCTGCGACGCCCAGTGCTTGATGTCACCGGCGAGGAAGGTCGCGAACTGCTCGGGCGTGCCGACTTCCGGCGTGCTGCCGTCTCCTTCCAGGCGGGCCTTCACCTTGGGCTGCTGCATGGCCTTGTTGATCGCGGCGTTGAGCGCGCGCGTCACGTCGGCCGGCAGCCTGGCCGGGCCGAGGATGCCGAACCAGCCGTAGTTGGTGGTGTAGCCGGCCACCGCTTCCGTGATGGGCGCGGCATCCGGGAAGGCGGCGATGCGCTTCGGGCCGGCGACGGCCAGCGCGCGCAGCTTGCCCGACTGGATCAGCGGGCGCGCGCCGTTCACGGGCGCGAACATGAGGTCGACGTGGCCAGCCAGCACGTCGGCCAGCGCGGGACTCGTGCCCTTGAAGGGAACCTGCGTGACGGGCACGCCGGCCGACTTCTCGAACTCGTAGGTGTCCATGTGCAGCGAGGAGCCGGTGCCGCCGATGGCGAAGCTCAGCGCGGGCTTGCCGGCCTTGCCCTTGGCGATCACCTCGCGCACGTCGCGGTAGGGCGCGTCCGTGCGCGTGACCAGCACGCTCGACACCTTGGCGAGCAGCGCCACCGGCGTGAAGTCGGCGATCGGGTCGTAGGGCAGTTTCTTGGACAGCGACGCGTTCATCGTGTGGCTGGTGAAGGCCACCAGCAGCGTGTGGCCGTCGGCCGGGGCGCGCTGCACTTCCATCGCGGCGATGTTGCCGCCCGCGCCCGCCTTGTTCTCCACGATCACGGGCTGGCCGAGGGTCTTGGTCATGTCCTCGGCGACTTCGCGCGCCAGCGTGTCGGTGGTTCCGCCGGCCGACGCGCCGACGATCAGGCGGATCGGCTTGTTGGGGAAAGCGGCATGCGAGGCCGCCGCGGCGACGGCGAGCACGGCGCCCAGGACGGCGCGGCGGGTGGGGAAGCGGTTCATCGGTCTTGGTCTCCTTGGTCAGTCTTGTTGCGCGGCGTCGTAGCGCGCCGCATGCTGCAGCAGTTCGGGGGTGCCGATCAGTGCGTTGAGCTGGTCGAAGTCGAGCATGCGCTCGCGCTCCGGCGCAGTGGTCTCGTGTTGGCGCAGGCTCGCGTAATAGCGCTGCAGCGTATGGGCGACGGCGCGCGCGGTGCCGCCCGGGAAGATGACGATGCGAAAGCCGATGCGGCCCAGTTCGCTCGCCGCCGTCACGGGCGTCTTTCCACCCTCCACCATGTTGGCCAGCAGCGGGATGCGGCCGGCGAAGCGCTCGCACGCGATGCGCATCTGCTCCGGCGTGCGCAAGGCCTCGATGAAGAGAGCGTCCACCCCGCATGCGAGATAGGCCTCGGCGCGGTCCAGCGCGGCGTCGAAGCCCTCCACGGCCAGGGCGTCGGTGCGCGCGAGGATCAGGGTGTCCGCCGAGTGGCGCGCATCGAGCGCGGCACGCAGCTTGCCGCACATCTCCGCGCGCGGGATCACGCCCTTGCCATCGAGGTGGCCGCAGCGCTTGGGAAAGGTCTGGTCCTCCAGCTGCACCATGGCCGCGCCGGCGCGCTCGAACGCGCGCACGGTGCGCTGGGTGTTCAGCGCGTTGCCGAATCCGGTGTCGCCATCCACGATGACGGGCAGCGCCACCCGTTCGGTGATGCGGGCGAGCGTGTCGGCCACCTCGGTCGCGGTGGTGAGGCCGACGTCGGAGCGGCCCAGGCGCGTGTAGGCGATGGAGGCGCCCGAGAGGTACAAGGCCTCGAAGCCGGCCTGCTCGGCGATCAGCGCGGTGAACGCATCGTAGATGCCGGGAGCCAGCACGGCGCTCGCGGATTGCAGTCGCTGCTTGAGGTTGTTTGGCATGGTGGTCACTTCGAGGTTTGCAGCTTGCGCCGCAGCTGGTTCATGAGCCCGCCGGCCTGCACCATGTCCAGCAGGAAATCGGGGATGGGATCGCAGGCGAGGCGGCGGCCATTGGCGGTGACGACCTCCAGCCGCTGAAGGTCGAGGCCGACCTGCTCGCCTTCGCGCAGTTCGCCCGCGTCGCGGCACGTGAGCAGCAGCAACCCCAGGTTGAAGGCGTTGCGGAAGAACAGGCCGCTGAACGAAGGCGCGATCACCGCGCGCACGCCCAGGTGCACCAGCGCCGCGGCGGCCTGCTCGCGCGAGGAGCCGATGCCGAAGTTCGGACCGGCGGCGATCACGTCGCCGGGACGCACCGCGCCCGCGAACTCCGGCCGCACCGCCTCCAGGCAATGCGGCGCGATGCCTTCGATGCCCAGCTTCATGTAGGCGCCGGAGGCGAGCTGGTCGGTGTCGATGTCGGCGCCGAAGCGCCAGACCTTGTGCGTGGCGCTCATGCAAGCACCTCGCGCGGATCGGTGATGCGCCCGCGCAGCGCGGAAGCGGCCACCGTATAGGGAGAAGCGAGGTACACCTGCGCGGTGGCGGAACCCATGCGGCCCTTGAAGTTGCGCGCGGTGGTCGCCAGCACGGTGGCGCCGTCGGGAATGCTGCCGCCGTAGCCGGAGCAGGCGCCGCAGGCATTGGGCAGCAGCTCGGCGCCGGCATCGCGCAGGATGCCCATCACGCCTTCGGCCTCGGCTGCCTGCTGGTCCTGCAGGCTGGCGGGCGCGACCATCAGGCGCATGCCCGCGGCGATGCGCTGGCCGCGCAGTGCGGTGGCGGCCGCGCGCAGGTCCTCCAGCTTGGCGCCGGTGCAGGCGCCGACGTAGGCGACGTCCACAGTCACGTCCGCGAACTCGCCCACCGCGCGGGTGTTGGCCGGGCTGTGCGGCGCGGCGACCTGCGGTGCCAGCGTGGACGCGTCGAAGCGGAAAGTGCTGGCGACGGACTCGTCGACGTCCTCGTCGGTGCTCCAGCCCTCGATTTCGATCTCGGCGTCCGGCACGCCGGCCGCCAGCAGCCACTGGCGGGTCGTCTCGTCGGGCGCGACCAGGCCGGCCTGCGCGCCCATCTCCGCGCTCAGGTTCGACAGGGTCATGCGCTCCTGCATCGACAACGCCTTCACGGCGGGGCCGCAGAACTCCACGGCCTGGTACTCGCCGCCGTTCATGCCGAAGCGGCCGATCATGTGAAGCGCCATGTCCTTGGCCATGACGCCGGTCGCGAGCTTGCCGTCCCACCACATGCGCAGCGTCCTCGGCACGCGCACCCAGATCTCGCCGGTGACCACCACGCCGAGCATCTCGGTGGCGCCGATGCCGAACATGTAGGCGCCGAAGGCGCCACCGGTGGGCGAGTGCGAATCGCCGCCCACGCAGAACATGCCGGGACGGATGTGCCCCTTCTGCGGCAGCACCACATGGCAGATGCCGACGCTGTCGTAGACGTGGGGCAGGCGCTGTTCGGCTGCCCAGTCGCGCGCGATGCGCACGATGCGCCGCGAGTCCTCGTCCTGCGCCGGCACGTAGTGATCCATCACCAGCACGACGCGGTCCTTGTTCCAGATCTGCGCGCCCAGCTCCTCCAGCATGGGCTTGAGACGCCGCGGGCCGGAGGAATCGTGGAACAACGCCAGGTCCACCTGGCAGCTGACGATCTCGCCGGGGGCCACGTGGCTGCGGCCGGCCGCGCGCGCGATCAGTTTCTGCGGCAGCGTCTGCGGCTGCCGTGCGGGAGCTGTCATCCTCGAATCCTTCAGAACATTTCCTTCGCGACGATGCGCGCGTCGATGGCGCCCACCTGCGAGACCTCCATCTGGTACTCGTAGCGGTCGGGCCGGTACAGGCCGTGCAGCAGCTGCATCGGCCTGTCCTGCACGTCGTAGACGAGACGGCGCACCCACAGCAGCGCGGCGCCCACCGGCACCTGCAATTCGGCGGCCACCTTGGCATCGGCCTGCCGCGCCGAGACGGTCTGCACCGCGCGGCCGGCCTCCAGGCCCGCCTCCTGCAGCAGCTGCAGCATCGGCTTGCCGGCCAGCTCGGCGCGGCCGAAGCCGCGCACCAGTGCCTCGGGCACGTAGGTGGTGATGTGCGAGACCGGGCCGGCCGGCGTGCTGCGGCGGCGCACGGCCTTGCGCACCTTGTCGCCGGCATCCATCCGCAGCGCCTGCGCCATCTCCGGCGAAGCCTGGATCACGCGCCATTCGATCACCTTCACGGTGGTGCCGCGGCTCGCCTGCACGATGTTGCCCAGCAGGCCTTTCAGCGGCGTTGCGGCGGCGTTCTCGACTTGACCTGCCCTACGGGGCTGCTGCACGGCCGGACGCGTGCGGCGCCCGGCCTCGCGCAGGATGCGGCCTTCCTGCGCGAGCTGGTCGAGCGCGCGCCGCACCGTGATGCGCCCCACGCCGAAGTCACGGGCCAGGTCCAGCTCGCCCGGCAGGCCTGCCGCGTGGCGGCCTTCCTGCAGCTGTTCGAGCAGCACCAGGTAGACCTGGTGGTACTTGGAGATCGGCAGTGAAGCGTCGAGATCCGGCATCCTGTCCTGATTCTAGAACAGGTTCCATGAATAGGACAACTCAGCCGTTCGCTTCCGCCTGCAGCCACTCGCGGAACGCGGCCAGCGCCGGGCGCTCGCCTTCGGCCGGCTGCACCAGGTAGTAGCCGCGCTGGCCGGGCAGCGGCCGGTCGCAGGCGATCGCGAGCGTGCCCTGCTCCAGCTCCTGCTGCACCAGCAGCGTCGGCACCAGCGCCACCCCGAGGCCGCAGGCCGCGGCCGCCGCCTGCATGGAGAACAGTTCATAGCGTGGTCCCGCCATCGCCCGTTCCGCATCCACGCCCTGGGCGTCGAACCACTGGCGCCAGGCCTCCGGCCGCGTGGACTGCTGCAGCAGCGGCAGGGCCGCCAGCGCCTTCGGCGTGAACGGGCGGCCATTCCTGAGGAGGGAAGGTTTGCAGACGGGCACCACTTCCTCGGGCAGCAGCAGCACGGACCGCGTGCCGGCCCACTGCCGCAGCTGTTCCGGCGTGCCCGCGAACAGGGCCGCATCGGCCTGCGTCTCGGCAAACAGGAAGGGCCGCACGCGCGCTTCGATGTGCACCTGCAGTTGCGGATGCAGGCGCTGCAGGGCCGGCAGCCGCGGGATCAGCCAGCGCACGGCGAAGGTCGGCACCGAGGCGATGGTGAGGCGATCGCCCTGCCCGCCGCGGCCCTGCAGGTCGAGGGTGTCGCGCTCCAGCGCATCCAGCCGCTGGCCCACCTGCCGCGCGTAATCGGCCCCGGCCGCGGTGAGCGTCATGCCGTGCTGGGTGCGGCGAAACAGCGCGACGCCCACCAGCTCCTCCAGCGCCGCGACCTGCCGCGACACCGCGCCCTGGGTGAGCGCCAGTTCCTGGGCGGCGCGGGTGAAGCTCTGGTGGCGCGCGGCCGCCTCGAAGCACATCAGGGCCTGGGTGGAAGGCAGTCGGCGTCGCATGAGGCGTCCTCAGAAATGAGCTTCGATCATATGTGGAGGAGAAATCCTCGTTTGCCGGCTGGACACGCTTCTCCTAGCATCCGGGCTCCATCGTCCCTTGCCTTGTGAGTGAACAGCATGACTTCAGCCGCCCGCTTCTCCTGGTCCGACCCCTTCCTGCTGGACGCGCAGCTGAGCGACGACGAGCGCCAGGTGCGCGACGCCGCGCACGCCTACTGCCAGCAGGCGCTGCTGCCGCGCGTGCAGGAAGCCTTCCGCCACGAGAAGACCGACGCGTCCATCTTCCGCGAGATGGGCGAGCTGGGCCTGCTGGGCGCCACCATCCCCGAGCAGTACGGCGGCGCCGGCCTCAACTACGTCTGCTACGGCCTGGTCGCCCGTGAAGTGGAGCGTGTCGACTCCGGCTACCGCTCGATGATGAGCGTGCAGTCCTCGCTGGTGATGGTGCCGATCAACGAATTCGGCACCGAGACGCAGAAGCAGAAGTACCTGCCCAGGCTGGCGCGCGGCGAGTGGATCGGATGCTTCGGCCTGACCGAGCCGAACCACGGTTCCGACCCCGGCAGCATGATCACGCGCGCCCGCAAGGTCGACGGCGGCTACAAGTTGACCGGCTCCAAGATGTGGATCACGAACTCGCCGATCGCCGACGTGTTCGTGGTCTGGGCCAAGGACGACGCCGGCGCGATCCGCGGCTTCATCCTGGAAAAGGGCTGGAAGGGCCTCACCGCTCCCGCCGTCCACGGCAAGGTGGGCCTGCGTGCGTCGATCACGGGCGAAGTCGTGATGGACGAAGTGTTCTGCCCCGAGGAGAACGCCTTCCCCGAAGTGCGCGGCCTCAAGGGTCCGTTCACCTGCCTGAACTCGGCCCGCTACGGCATCGCCTGGGGCGCCCTGGGTGCTGCCGAGGACTGCTTCCACCGCGCGCGCCAGTACGTGCTGGATCGCCAGCAGTTCGGCCGCCCGCTGGCCGCCAACCAGCTGGTGCAGAAGAAGCTGGCCGACATGCTCACCGAGATCAGCCTGGGGCTGCAGGGCTGCCTGCGCCTGGGCCGCATGAAGGACGAAGGCACGGCGTCGGTCGACCTCACCTCCGTCCTCAAGCGCAACTCCTGCGGCAAGGCGCTGGACATCGCCCGCGTCGCGCGCGACATGATGGGCGGCAACGGCATCAGCGACGAATTCGGCGTGGCCCGCCACCTGGTGAACCTGGAAGTGGTGAACACCTACGAGGGCACGCACGACATCCACGCGCTGATCCTCGGTCGCGCCATCACCGGCATCGCCGCCTTCTCGAACTGAAGCGATGACTGGAACGGCGAATGCGCCGCGCCCGCTGGCCGGCGTGCGCGTGCTGGACCTCTCGCGCGTACTGGCCGGGCCCTGGTCCGGCCAGATCCTGGCCGACTACGGCGCCGACGTGATCAAGGTCGAACGTCCCGGCGCCGGCGACGACACCCGTGCCTGGGGACCCCCCTGGTGGGGCGAAGGCGAGCAGCGCGTGGCCGCCTACTTCGTCTGCGCCAACCGCGGCAAGCGTTCGGTGGCGATCGACATCGCGAGCGAAACGGGGGCGGCCCAGGTGCGCGAACTCGCGCGCGAAGCCGACGTGCTGCTGGAGAACTACAAGGTCGGCCAGCTCGCCAAGTACGGGCTGGACTGCGCCAGCCTGCAGGCGGTCAACCCCGGCCTCGTCTACTGCTCGGTCACCGGCTACGGCCAGGACGGGCCGCTGGCCCACAAGGCGGGCTACGACTTCGCCATCCAGGCCGAGGGCGGGCTCATGAGCATCACCGGCGACCCGGGCGGCGAGCCGCAGAAGGTCGGCGTGGCCGTCACCGACGTGATGACCGGCCTGTACGCGACCACGGCGATCCTCGCCGCGCTGCACGAGCGGCGCTCCACCGGCCGCGGTCGCCACATCGACGCCGCGCTGCTGGACGTGCAAGTCGCGATGCTCGCCAACCAGGCGTCCAACCGGCTGATCGGCGGCCGCACACCCACGCGCATGGGCAACGCGCACCCCAACATCGTGCCCTACCAGGTGTTCGCCACGCGCGATGGCCAGATGGTGCTGGCGGTCGGCAACGACGGCCAGTTCGCGCGCTTCTGCGAGCTGGCCGGGCATGCCGAAATGGCACGCGACGAGCGCTTCGCGACCAACCAGGCGCGCGTGGCGAACCGCGCCGCGCTGATCGCGCTGATCACGTCGTGGACCCTGCAGCGCGATACGCAGGAATGGGTGGACGCGCTCGATCGCGCCGCGGTGCCCTGCGCGCCCATCCTCGACGTCGACCAGGTGCTGGAGCATCCGCACGTGGTGGCACGTGGGATGCGGCTGGATTCCGCCTCGGCGGACGTGCCGCCGATGATCGCGCACCCGGTGCGCTTCGATGGCCAGCGGCCGCAAGCGGGGCTGCCGCCGCCCGCGCTGGACAGCGGCACGCCCGCTTGGCTCTGAACTGAATGTCGCCCTCCCCCTCCGGGGGAGGGCCGGGGTGGGGGCGCTTCAGCCTTCGAACAGCCGCCGCAGCTCGTTCGGCCCCACCGCTCCATCCTGCAGCGCCAGCATCAACACGATGCGCGCCTTCCACGGCGAAAGATCGCCGCTGAGCACCGCGCCCGCCTCCACCATCAACGCCGAAGACCCGGCAAAGCCGTAGCCCACGCGCGTGCCGCCACGGGGGATGCGCGTCGACACCACCACCGGCACGCCCTGGCGCATGACGTCCACGATGGCCTCGCCCATTTCTCCGTTCACGTGCCCCGAAGCCACCGCCTCGATCACGATGCCGCGGGCACCGGCAGCGACCGCCGCGTGCACCATCGCGCCATCGGCGCCCGCGTACATGGGCACGATGTCCACGCGCGGCAACCCGGACGCGCGCAACGGCAGGTGCAGCCGCCGCTGCGGCGAGCGATGGAAGGTGACGCGCTCGTTGACGACCGATCCCAGGTAGCCCCATTCGCCCGATTGGAAGGTCTCGACGTCGACGGTGTGCGACTTGGTCGCCTCGCGCGCCGCGTTCACGTGTTCGTTCAGCGCCACCAGCACGCCGTGGCCTCGCGCGGCGGGCGCGCGGCAGATCTTCAGCGCCGTCAGCAGGTTGCGCGGGCCGTCGAAGTCGCGCGCCGAGGCGTTACGCTGCGCGCCGGTGACCACCAGCGGCTTGTCGCTGCGCACGGTGAGGTCGAGGAACCAGGCGGTTTCCTCCAGCGTGGCGGTGCCGTGCGAGACGACCACGCCCGCGATGTCCTCGCGCTCCAGCAGCGACTGCGCCAGCGGCGCCAGACCCACCCATTGCCGGGGGCCGAGGTGCGGCGACGGCACGCGGCAGAAGTCGTGCACCTCGACCTCGCCTGCTTCCTCGCCCACCGCCTGCAGCAGGTCCTGCCCGGACAGCACCGGCATCGCCAGGCCGGTGGCCGGGTCGATGCGCGAGACGATGGTGCCGCCGGTCGTGATCAGCGCGCAGCGCTGCGCGGGGACTGCAGCCATCGCCACCTCAGTCGAGCGAGAAGTTGGCGGACTTGACGACGGCGCCCCAGGTGCGGATCTCGGAGTCGACGTACTTCGTGAACTCCTCCGGCGTGCCGCCGATCGGGAAACCGCCCAGGCCTTCCAGCTGCTTCTTCACTTCCGGCGTAGCAAGGATGCGGTTCACCTCGGCGTTCAGCTTGTCGACGATCGGCTTCGGCGTCTTCGCCGGCGCCGCCAGGCCGTTCCAGGACAGCACGTGGAAATCGGACAGGCCGGCTTCGGCCGTGGTGGGCACCTCGGGCAGCTCGGGCAAGCGCTTCGGGCTGGCCACCGCGATGGCGCGCAGCTTGCCGGACTGGATGTGCTGCCCCAGGCCCAGCGAGGTCATGAAGCCCATCGCGACGTTGCCGGCCAGCAGGTCGTTGAGCGCGGGGCTGGCGCCCTTGTACGGGATGTGGACGATGTCGATGCCGGCGCGGTACTTCAGCATCTCGCCGGCCAGGTGCGGCGAGCCGCCGACGCCGGTGGAGGCGTAGTCCAGCTTGCCCGGCTGCGCCTTGGCCAGGGCCAGCAGTTCGTTCAGGTTCTTCGCCGGGACCTTGGGGCCCACCACCAGCACGCTGGGAGAAGCCATGAACTGCACGATGGGCGCGAGGTCCTTGCGCGTGTCGTAGTTCAGCTTCTTGTACACGGTCATGTTGGTCGCGTTGGCGATGGTCTCCACCAGCAGCGTGTAGCCGTCCGGCGCCGCGCGCACCACCTGCTCGGTCGCGATGTTGGAGCCGGCCCCCGGCTTGTTCTCCACGATCACCGGCTTGCCCCAGGCCTGCGACAGCCGCGTGGCCACCACGCGTGCAATGATGTCGGTGGGGCCGCCCGGCGGGAAGCCGACGACGATGGTGATGGGGCGAGACGGATATGCGGCGGCGTCCTCGGCGGCGGCGGCGTCCTGCATCGTGGCCAGGCCCGCCAGGATGACGGCAAGGGCCGAGTTGACGGCGCGGCGGGTGGGGTGCTTCATGATGTCTCCTGTGTAGTGCGCCCGATGCGCGACCATTGCGCCGGGCGGTCTTGATCAAAAATTCTAGGCCCCCCACCCGATGCATCAAGCCATATTTCTGCAACTGGCAATGAAGAAAAACTGATGAAGCTTTCCTTCTTCGCGACGCTCGACGCGGTGCTGCGCACCGGCAGCCTGGCCGCGGCGGCGCGCGAGATGCACGTGACGCCGAGCGCCGTGAGCATGCAGATGAAGCAGCTGGAGGCCCACTTCGGCCAGCCCCTGTTCGATCGCGCCGGGCTGTCGGTGCGGCCCCGCCCCATCGCGACGGAGATCGCGGAGACGATGCGCGACACGATGGGCCGGCTGGAGTCCTTGCGCCGGCGCACCGGTTCCCGCGTGGAAGGCCAGCTGCGGCTGGGCGTGATCGAGACCATGCAGGCGACGCTGCTGCCCGCCGCCATGGCGTGGCTGCGCGCGCACCACCCTGCCCTGCACGTGCGGCCCGTGCGCGGCCGCTCCATCGAACTGCTGGAAGCGGTGAAGGCGGGCGAACTCGATGCGGCGGTGGTCGTGCAGCCGGCCGCCGGCGGCTCGCAGCGGCTGACGTGGTACCCCGTGCTGCACCGGGAGATGGTGCTGGTGGCGCCGCCCGATGCGACGGAGGCGCGCGCGCCGGCGCTGCTCAAGGCGCACGAGTGGATCCGCTTCGATCCCGAAACCGGCACCGGCCGCCTCGCCGCCCGCTGGGTGCGCCTGCACGCTCCCGGCGCGCGGGCCACCATCGACCTGCAGTCGGTGCACGCGATCGTGGCCCTGGTGAGCGCCGGACTCGGCGTCTCCGTGGTGCCGGAACCGGACGCGCGCACGACCCAGGCGCACGGCGTGCGCATCGTGCGGCTGGGCCGCGACGCGCCGCAGTTGCAGGTCTCCCTGGTGGTGCGGCCCGCCGACGCCGACAGCCGCAAGCTGCAGGCCTTGCGCGAGGCGATGGCCGCCGCGCCCGTGGTGCAGGCGGCGGGCGGCGCTCGCCGCTGAACTCAGGCCGCCGCGGCCGCTTCCGGCAGCGCGATCACCGTGCGCGGGATCAGCGGCATGGCGTGGTGGGCCGCCTGGCGGGTCTCGAAATCGATGAAGTCCTGCGTCAGGTGGTCGCCACGCAGGCCGCCGCGCACGGCGCCGGCACGGGCGTCGCCGAAGTACACCGCCCACTGCGGGGGCAGCGGCTGCGACGAGGGCACGGAAAGCCACAGCCGATAGAGATGCCGCTTCAGGTCGGACTCCTCGAAGTCCTCGAAATCGGTGCGCGAGTGCAGCGTCACGTAGCTGTTCAGGAGTTGCAGGTCGCCGCGATCGAGCCACATCGAGTAGCAAAGCTTCGGATCGGCCATGAGCTCGTCCAGCAGGTCCAGCGCCTCGACCTGTTGCACCGTCAGGCGCGGCACCTCGGGGAAATCGCGCTGCGCGGCCATCACGTTCTTGCGGTTGGCGCGCATCGCCAGGTGCGCCGGATCGTCGCCGAGCAGCGGCAGCATGTAGAACGGCGGCTTGCCGGGGCCTTGCGCGCCCTGGTAGCTGTGGTACCAGGGACCTTGCAGCACCGGGATCAGGTCGGGGCGGCGGCGCGCGACCTCGTCGCGCAGGGCGATCGAGCTCACCACCTTGCTCTCGCCGCCCTTGCGGGCCGTGCGCCGGCACAGCAGGGCCACGACGTCGCAGGAGTCGCAGTGGAAGTCCAGTGCCGCGTTCGTGTTGTAGCCGCGGCCGTTCTTCGTCTTGTAGCTGCCGCCTTCGTCGCGCACGTCGTTCATGAACGCGCTGGCGCGGTTCTGCGTGCGCGCCGTGCCCATGTGCAGGCCCATGCCCCAGCAGGCGAGGCGCGCCTCGTCCTCGGTCCAGCGGTCGGTGGGCAGGCCCTTGACCAGGCACATGCCCCAGCGCCCCTGCGTCAGGTCGATCGCCTGGGCCAGCACGTCGGCCGCGGCTTTCGGCAGCGGGAAGTCGGCCGGCGTCATCGCCGTGAAGTCCTTGCCCGCGGCCTTGGCATGCAGCAGCGCGTGGTGGAATCCTTCGGCGGCCTCGGCGGAGACGCGGAGGATCCAGGACGTGTCGTTCTGGACGTCTGCGGCGGTCCAGGCGCGGGGGCGGAAGGCGGTGCTCATCGAACAGTTTCCTTGTGTGCGTGCCCTGGTGGGCTGTCCAAGGAAAGTCTAGGCGCGCCTTCGATCAGGAAAAAGCGCGAAGTTCTTCAGTGACGATGAAGTTTTCCTGATGAAGTCAGGCCCGTTCCCAAGCGTCCAGGTGCTGGATCAGGTCGTCGATCGCGATCACCTCGCGCTGCTTGTCCTCGCGTTCGAACACGATTCCCGACCAGCCGTTCATGCCGACGGGGCGCAGCTGCTGGCCGTTCATCCGCAGCTGCTGCCCCGACACCGCATGGATCACCACCCGCTCGTAGCGCGAGCGGGCGAGCTGCGCGGGCGGCGACACCGCATCCCAGGCGCAGAGATGGCCGACGTCCTCGTACTCCTGGGGTCGATCCTCCAGGTCGAGCAGCGACGGACTGCGCCCGCTCATGACGGCGCCGATCAAGCGGAAGGTGAAGGGGTCGGAAATGCGGCGGATCGAGCGCAGGAAATGGCGCACGGTCTGTCCTGCGATCGTGCGCAGCCCGATTTCGCCGTGGCGCTCCGTCTTCCACATCTCCTGGTCGATGTCGCAGGTGAAAGGGTTCTTCGGATAGCAGCTGAACTTCGCCAGCCACCCCTTGCGCGACGTGTGCGGCATGGGGTGGAAACCGGCAATGACGGGGAGGTCGTGCTTCGCGAGTTCGTCCAGCTCGTAGCTGGGCCACGTCATGACCTCGCGCACGACACCGACGATCAAGGTCGCCGTCGCGATCATGAGCGGCGGGCTGGGCGTGAAATCGGACGTGATCTCGATGCGGTCCTTGCGCGGGCGCACGCCGACCCCGGTGGACTGCCGGTTGGTCGCCAGCAGCATCACCGGCGCGGGCAGGATGTACGTGAGCAGGAGCGCGAGCTTGTCGATGCTGCGCCCGTTCGCCGGCTCGCCCCGCGGCAGCTCGAACGAGACGTTGTAGTGGGCGCTGAAGCCGACGAGCCGCGTCGCGTGGCCGTGGCCCGCATCCCAGGCGTCGAGCTCGCCGCGGATGAATTGCAGCGCCTCCCACAGCGAGCGTCCCGCGCGCGCCGCGCAGCCGCGCTCGATCTCGACCACCGGCGTCGCCACCTCGATGACGCCCGTGTCGAAGTAGACGGCCCCGCCCGTGGGCAGGTGATACGACGTGCCCTGGCGATGCATCAGCTCGCCACGGATGAAGTCGCGCGGGCTGCCGAACAGGTCTTCCGGCCGCGTCGGTTTGTCGTCGAGCATGAGGGAGCACTCGGCCTCCAGCCCCATCGCCGCGAGACGCAAGCGCTCGGGCGCGGAGGCTCGCTCCAGTTTCTTGCGGTCCGCCATCAGCTCGCTTCCTCGGGGTTGCCGGTTGCCTGCACGTCCACCGGGTCGAACACCGTGTAGCCCAGGTCGATGTGCAGGTGGTCGTCCGCCTCGCCCTCCTGCTGTCCGTAAGGGCGGATCCACACGCCGGGGATCACCCGGCGCGCGATGGCCGCGAACTGCTCGATCGCTTCACGGCTGTCGAGCCAGGTGTCGCCGATGCGGTAGATGTTGGCCGCCGTGCCCCAGCAGTGGCGCGAGGCATGCCGGCTCAGCGCATGCCCGGGCGAGCGGTAGCCGCCGTTGGCCGCCACGTGCACATAGGTGCCGACCTCGAGGCGAAACAGTTCGAGCGCGCCCGCCAGCAGCAGGATGGCGCCCGGAACGTAGCGCGGAAATGAACGCGCCAGCAGCGCTTCGCGCACGTCCACGCCGATGAGTTCCCACGCCTTGAAGTGCGGCGTCAGGTCCGTTTCCAGCGCCTGGTGCCAGGAATCCACCCGCAGGAACGTCGACGGCAGGATGCGCGCGGTGCCCGAACGATCCAGCAGCGCCTCTCCAGGCCGCAGCAGCTGCCGCCACTCCGGCGGCAGGTCTTCCAGGGACACGAGGGGCAGCGGCAGCGTGGTCATTGGGCAACCTGCCCCGTCATGTATTCGTACACGGCACGCGAGATGCGCGCGATCGTCTCCTGCCGCTGGCCGCTCACGTCGGGAGCCCACTCGGTGAGGATGACGACGACGTACGCATCGCGGCCGTCGAGATACACGATGCCCGCGTCATGGGCCACGGTGGAGATCTCGCCGGTCTTGTTGGCGACGCGCGCGTCTTCCGGCAGCCCGGCGGGGATGCCGCTGCGGAACTGCTGCTGGTGCAGGATGTCGAGCATCGCCTGGGACGCCTCGGGCGAGATGGCCTTGCCTTCCTCGATCAGGCGCATGGCATCGCACAGGCCGGCGGCGGTCACGCGATTGTTGAGGCCCGCCTCCCAGGCGGCCTCGTCCTCCACGCCGCGCTGCAGGTCGATGCCGCCCAGGTGCAAGCGTGCCAGCGATGCACGCGCCGCCTCGACCCCGACGAGATCGAGCAGCAGGTTCGTGGCCAGGTTGCTGCTGGTCACGATCATGTGCTCGGCCAGCTCGTGCACGGTGAGCATGCGTCCGAGCGCGGCGTGCACGGCCGCGTTCGCGTCGCGCTCCGGCCCCACCCGGAACGGCCGGCCGTCCACCATGCCGAGGAAACGGTTGCGCACGTGCACGCGCGAGAACGGCGCGAAGCGGTGCTGCTCGATGGCCTCGTACACGGCCAGCAGCACCGGCACCTTGATGGTGCTGGCGGCGTGGAACCAGCGCGCAGAGTTGAGCGACCAGGTCGTGTGGTGCTCGAAGTCGTAGGCGGCGACCGCGATGGCGGACGCGTTGGCCTCTTCGCCGATGCGCAGGATGGTGTCGCGGAGCGTGGCCTCGGGCATGCGTTCAAGCTTCTCGTCTATTGCACGATGGTGAGGCATCACAGGACACCATCGCGTCGGACTAGGCCCAAAGTGGGCGACCCGCCGCATGAAAGGCGGTTTACCTGAGCTACATCGCCCGTTCACCCCTGCACCAGGTGCCACGGACGATGGGCATCCCGCCGACTTCCCTGACACGGATGAAGTCGCCCCGTTGTCCCGGCGCGATCTCGCCGCGGTCATCCAGGGCGATCGAACGCGCCGGATTGCGGCTGATCGTCGCCATCGCCCGCGGCATCGTCCACCCGAGCTGGTCGCGCAGCAGGAAGGCCGAGTGCAGGAGGCTCGAAGGCACGTAGTCGGACGACATGATGTCCAGCAGGCCGCGCTGGGCCAGTTCGGCCGCGGAAACGTTGCCCGAGTGCGAGCCGCCCTTCACGAGGTTGGGACCACCCATGACGATCGCCATGCCGGCCTGCCGCGCCGCTTCGGCCGCACGCACCGTCGTCGGGAATTCGGAGATGGCGACCTGCTCTTCGCGCGCCAGCTGCACGTGCTCGATCTCGGTGTCGTCGTGGCTGGCCAGCGGGATCCGCAGCGCGTGGCAGCCGGCGACCACCTTGGCGCGGTGCGAGACCGCATAGCGTGCCTGCTGTTCCGTGCGTTCGCGCACCAGTTGCTCGTACTCGTTGTCGCGCAGGCTGCCGTTGCGTTCGGTGTAGCGGCGGTACTTGCCCAGGTCGCGCCACTGGCGCTGGCCCGGCGTGTGGTCCATCACGCTCACCAGTTCCACCAGCGGATCCGCGGCATAGCGCTCGAAGCTCTCGACCAGGTCGGGCGCGGACACCTCGCAACGCAGGTGCAGCAGGTGCTCCACCCGCATGAGGCTTTCGCGGCGGCAGGCGTGCAGCGCGTCGATGGAGGTCTGGTAGGTCTGGCTGCGCGTTCCGCCGTTGTCCATGTCGCCGATGACGATCGAGTCCAGCACCGTGGTGATGCCGGCGGCGGCGCACTGCGCGTCGTGCGTCACCGTCGCCGAGGTCGCGTCCCAGATCACGCCGGGGCGTGGCACGAGGTGCTTTTCCAGGTTGTCGGTGTGCAGTTCGACCAGGCCGGGCAGCAGCCAGTCGCCCTCCCAGTCTTCGGCTTCGGGCGCGGCCGTCGCGCCGCGGTCGACGCTGCGGATCGTGCCGCCTTCGATGACGGCGCAGCCGGTGAAAGTCTCGCCGGCGGTGACGATGCGGGCGTTGCGGATGGTGCGGCGGCTCATGCTGGCTCCAGGGAAGGGGTACGGAAGGACTCGAGGTCGAGGCAGCGGCTCGCCACCGCGTCGCGCACTTCCTCGTCGTGGAAGATGCCGACGACCGCGGTGCCGCGCGCGCAGGCTTCGCGGACCAGCGACACCACGACGGCGCGGTTGGCGGCATCCAGCGATGCTGTCGGTTCGTCGAGCAAGAGGATGGGATGGCCGGCGATCAGGCCATGCGCGATGTTCACGCGCTGCTGCTCGCCGCCGGAGAAGGTGGCCGGCGGCAGCTGCCACAGCCGCTCGGGCACGTTCAGGCGCGCCAGCCAACCGGCGGCGCTGCGACGCGCGCTCTCGAGGTCGACGCCGAGCTGCCGCAGCGGCTGCGCGACCACGTCGAGGGCAGGCACGCGGGGCACCACGCGCAGGAACTGGGACACGTAGCCCAGCGTGCGCCGGCGCACTTCGATCACCTCGGGCGGCTCGGCGGCGCTCATGTCCACTTCGCGGCCTTCGTGCAGCAGGACGATCTCGCCGGCACTGGCCGCGTAGTTGCCGTACAGGCAGCGCAGCAGCGAGCTCTTGCCGGTGCCCGAGCGGCCGGTCAGCGCCAGGCATTCACCAGCCGCCACCTGCAGGTCCACGCCCTCGAACACGGGAAGCCGCAGCCCGTCGCGGGCATGCAGCGTGAAGGTCTTGGCCAGGCCCCTGGCCCGCAGCAGGATGGTCATGGCGTGAGCACCGAGGAAACGAGGAGTTGCGTGTAGGGATGCGCGGGGTCGTCGAGCACGCGGTCCGTCAGGCCCTGTTCCACCACCTGGCCGTCCTTCATCACCACCATGCGGTGCGCGAGCAGGCGCGCCACGGCGAGGTCGTGCGTGACCACGACGGCGGCAAGACCCAGGTCCGAGACCAGCTCGCGCAGCAGGTCGAGCAGCCGCGCCTGCACCGACACGTCGAGGCCCGTGGTCGGTTCATCCATGAAGACCAGGCGCGGCTTCGTGACGAGGTTGCGCGCGATCTGCAGGCGCTGCTGCATGCCGCCGGAATACGTGCCCGGCAGGTCGTCCACGCGGGCGGCATCCAGCTCCACGCGCTCCATCCAGTGCAAGGCTTCGCCGCGCAGGCGCCCATAGTGTCTTGCCCCCAGCGCCATGAGGCGCTCGCCGATGTTGCCGCCGGCCGAGACGTTCATGCGCAGGCCTTCGCGCGCCTGCTGCTCCACGAAACCCCAGTCGGTGCGGGCCAGCCAGCGCAAGCGCGCCTCGGACAGCGTGCGCAGGTCGGTGAGGCCGGCGCCCTCGCCGGCATCGCGCACGTCGTAGCCGACGCTGCCTTCGTCGCAAGCCAGGCGCCCGGCCAGCAGGCGCAGCAGCGTGCTCTTGCCCGAGCCGGATTCGCCGACGACCGCGAGCACTTCGCCCTGGTGCAGGTCGAAGGACACGCCGCGGCAGGCCCAGTGCAGGCGCGAGCCGCGCAGGAAGCGCTTGCCGACACAGTCGGCGCGCAGCAGCACGTTGGCGCTCATGCCGTGGCCCCCAGCGGATCGCGCACGGCCACGGGCTGCTGCGTGCCGGCGTGGCCGGCGTCGCGGCGTTCGCCGCAGAAGTCGCTGTCTGAGCAGACGAACAGCCGCGCGCCGTGGTCGTCCACGATCATCTCGTCGAGGAAGCTCGTGCCCGAGCCGCATAGCGCGCAGGCATGCGCCCAGCGCTGCACCTCGAAGGGATGGTCCTCGAAGTCCAGGCTGCGCACCTCCGTGTACGGCGGGATCGCGTAGACCCGCTTCTCGCGTCCCGCCCCGAACAGCTGCAGGGCCGGGTTCATGTGCATCTTGGGGTTGTCGAACTTGGGGATGGGCGACGGCGAGGCGAGGTAGCGGCCGTTCACCAGCACGGGGTAGTCGTAGGTGCGCGAGATCGCGCCCAGGTGGGCGATGTCCTCGTACAGCTTCACGTTCATCAGGCCGTAGTCGGCCAGCGCATGCATGCGGGTGGCTTCCTGCCGGCGCGGCTCCAGCCGGAACAGCGGCTCGGGCATGGGCACCTGGTAGACCAGCACCTGCTGCTCCGTGAGCGGCGCCTCCGGGATGCGGTGCCGCGTCTGGATCACGGTGGCCTCGCGCGTGCGGCCGGTCGTGCGCACGCCCGTGGTCTTCTCGAAGAAGCGGCGGATGTTCACCGCATTGGTCGTGTCGTCGGCGCCCTGGTCGATCACCTTCAGCACGTCGGCGCGGCCGATCAGGCTGGCCGTCACCTGGATGCCGCCGGTGCCCCAGCCGTAGGCAAAGGGCATCTCGCGCGAGCCGAAAGGCACCTGGTAGCCGGGGATGGCCACCGCCTTGAGCAAGGCGCGGCGGATCATGCGCTTGGTGCGCTCGTCGAGGAACGCGAAGTTGTAGGCGCTGCTGCTGTCCATCTCAGGCGACCTTCTTTTCATCGGGGGACACGAGCTGCTGCGCGTGGGCCGCGCGCAGGCGCCGCACCAGTTCCAGCTCGGACTGGAAATCCACGTAGTGCGGCAGCTTCAGGTGCTGCACGAACCCGGACGCTTCCAGCACGTCGCAGTGCGACAGCACGAACTCCTCGTCCTGCGCCGGGGCGACCATCGGCTCGTCGAGTTCGCGCGCCCGCAGCGCCCGGTCCACCAGCGCCATCGCCATGGCCTTGCGTTCGCTGCCGCCGAAGGCCAGGCCGTAGCCCTGCGTGAACTGCGGCGGCACGCTGGTGCTGCCGGCGAACTGGTTGACCATCTGGCATTCCGTCAGCTCCACGTCGCCGATGTCGACGGCGAAGCCCAGTTCGTCCGGCACCAGTTCGACGCTGGCCTCGCCGCGGCGGATCTCGCCGGCGAAGGGATGTCCGTTGGCGTAGCCGCGCTGCGTGGAATAGCCCATGCCGAGCAGCCAGCCTTCGTCACCGCGGGCCAGCGCCTGCAGGCGCAGCGCGCGGTCGGCCGGAAAACGCAACGGCTCGCGCGTGAGGTCGCCCGGCTCGCGCGTACATTGCGGCTGCGGCATCTCGATCAGCCCCTCGCGAGCCAGCAGGTCGTTCACGCGCGGCACGGTGTCGGGCAGCGGCTGCGCCGCGGCGGCCTTCGCCTCGGGCGTGCCGCCTTCGGCGAGCAGCCGGAAGTCCAGCAGGCGCTGCGTGTAGTCGTAGGTGGGGCCGAGCACCTGGCCGCCGGGCACGTCCTTGAAGGTCGCGGAGACGCGGCGCTTCAGGTGCATGCGCGCCGTGTCGAGCGGCTCGCAGGTGCCCAGGCGCGGCAGCGTCGTGCGGTAGGCGCGCAGCAGGAAGATCGCCTCCACGAGGTCGCCGGCCGCCTGCTTGATCGCCAGGGCGGCCAGGTCGCGGTCGTACAGCGAGCCTTCCGTCATGACGCGGTCCACGGCCAGCGGAAGCTGCTGCAGGACCTGTTCGACCGAGAGCTCGGGCACCGACGGATCGCCGCGCCGCTGCGCCGCGACCAGGCGCCAGGAATGTTCGATGGCGGCTTCGCCGCCCTTGACTGCGACGTACATCTCAGACCTCCTGCAGCCGGCCGACGCGCGTCGTGCGGGGCAGTCCCAGCACCTGGGCGCCGCAGGTGAAGAAGATGTCCACGCCCTGCGGGAAGCCGGCATGGCTGGCCTGCCACTCGGCCCAGAATCCCTCGGGCAGGCCGGCGACGGCCAGGCGCACGCCGCCGGGGATGCCGGGGCCGTGCGCATCCATGGAGAGACCACCCTGCAGCGAGGGCACTTCCACCAGCAGCGTGCACGAGTGCTCCGGCTCGGCGGCGGTGCCGCCGCGGAAGCGCCGCAGCTCCGGCAGGTCCGCGGGGCGCGTGACTACCGCGAAGGCGGCCTGCGCGGGATCGGCAACGAAGCGCGCGCCCGTGTGGAAGCGCAGCCAGCGTTGCAGCGCCGGCGACGGCTCCTGCCACCACACGCGCGTGTCTTCGTCGGTGAGCGTCAGCAGCAGGTGCGCCTGCGCGGCGCCGAGCGGCAAGCCTGCGATGGGCGTGCCGAGCGCCTGCGCGCGGCCGGGCCGCGAGAGCGCCTCCAGCGCGACCCGGAAGGCCTGCTGCGCGTCGTGCACCGGATCACCCAGGCCGCCAGCGGGGATGGCATCCATCACGCTTCTCCCCGCACCATGGTGAAGAACTCGACGCGCGAGGCGGCAACGTCGCGGCCGCGCGCCGCACGCACCTCGGCCTGTTCGCGCGCGAGCGGCTCCACCAGGTCCCGCAGGATCGTGCCGCGCCGCGCCTCGTCTTGCAGCAGCGCATCGAACACGGCGATCAGTTCGGCGCGGCGCCGGTCCCGGCCCAGCAGGTAGCCGACGCCCAGGAAGTCGCCGACGCGCGCGGCGCATCGCGTGACCGTCGCTTCGCCCAGGTTGAACGCGTCGCCGGTGCCGCCCACCCTGCCACGCAGCATGGCCATGCCGCATTCCGGCTTGCGCACCAGTTCGTGCGCGGGCGGCGCGAGCTGGAGGAAGGCGCCTTCGAGGCGCTGGCGGGGTGCGCGCGCCAGCACGGCCAGCCAGCGCTGCCGCTCCTGCGTCGATGCCGATGGTTCTGTCATATGGATGTCTCGTTCGATTCCTACAGTGGCGTTGCCTTGCAGGAACGAACTTCAAACCCCCAACATGACCGACTGATGACACCCGACGTCTTCCGCCATGCTGCTCCCGCGCAGCGCAGCGGCGCCGCGGTCTGGCGCCGCATCGCCGACACCCTGTCCAGCGAGATCCGTGACGGCCGCTTCGCCGAAGGCCGCCTGCCCGCCGAGGGCGAGCTGGCGGCCCGCTTCCACGTCGCGCGCCACACGCTGCGCCAGGCGATGCAGGCGCTGCAGGACGAAGGCCTCCTGCGCGTCGAGCGGGGCCGCGGCACCTTCGTGCAGCGCTCGCTGCTCGCCTATCCGCTGTCGCGCCGCACGCGCTTTTCCGAGAACTTCAGGCGCCAGGGGCTCGCCCCGGCGCAGCACCTGCTGTCCGCCGGCATCGAGGCAGCCGATGCGCGCGTCGCCGCGGAACTGCAGCTCGCCGCCGGCGCCTCCGTCGTGCGCATCGAAAGCCTCAGCGAAGCGGACGGCCAGCCGCTGAGCGTGATGACTGCCTGGTATCCCGCCGACCGCTTCGCGGCACTGCCGCAACGCGTGCAGGACGGCGCGTCCACCACGGAGGTGCTGCGCGAGCTGGGCGTGGCCGACTACCTGCGCGCGCACAGCCGCGTCACCTCGCGCATGCCCGGCGACGAGACCGCGCGCCTGCTGCGCCAGCCGCCCACGCGGCCGCTGCTGTGCGTGGCCAGCGTCGACGTCGACCTGGAAGGCCGGCCGATCAAGTTCGGCGAGACCCTCTTCTGCGGCGACCGCATCGAGCTCACCGTGGACGCGGAGACCCCTTCGTGAGCGCGCGCTACGCGGTGTACTTCGCGCCCGCCGTGGATTCCCCCTGGTGGCGCTTCGGCGCGGGCTGGCTGGGATGGGACGAGATGCGCGGCAAGCCCCTGCCTCAGCCGCTGGTGCACGGCATCGCGCGCGAGGACTTCCACGAGATCACCGCGGAGCCCCGCCGCTACGGTTTCCACGCGACGCTCAAGGCCCCGTTCCGCCTTCGTGAAGGCGCCACGCAGCAGGACCTCCAGCGGCGCGTCGACGACCTGGCGCGCCAGCTGAACGCGGTGCCCCTCGGCGCCATGGAGCCCGTGCTCATCGCCCGCTTCATCGCGCTCGTTCCCGTGCGTTCTCCGGGCGGCCTGGCGGAGCTGGCGGCGCGCTGCGTGAAGGACCTGGACGACCTGCGGGGGCCCATGAGCGAGGACGACCTCGCGCGGCGCGCCGCCGGCCTCTCCCCGCGCCATCGCCAACTGCTGGAGCACTACGGCTATCCGTATGTCCTGGACCAGTTCCGCTTCCACCTGACACTCAGCGCGAAAGTCGATCCAGCCACCGCGGACCGGCTGGTGCAGGGCACCCAGACCACGCTCGCGCGGCTCGACGCGCTTCGCCTGGACCGGCTCTGCGTATTCCGCGAGGACCACGCCGCCGCCCCCTTCGCGCGCGTGCACGAGGCGGAGCTGCGGCCATGAAGGGGTGGTGGGTGATGGTCTGCGGCCCCTCCGGCGCCGGCAAGGACAGCGTGCTGGGCTGGGCGCAGCGCGAGCTCGCATCGCACCCGGCCATCTGCTTCGCGCGGCGGCTCGTCACGCGCCCGAGCGAGCCGGGGTCCGAGCACGAGCCGGTGGACCCGGCAACCCTGGAGGCGCTGCGGCGCCAGGGCGGCCTGGCCTGGAACTGGGATGCGCACGGCCTTCGCTATGGCATCCGATCGGAGTACGCGCGGCGCGTGGCGGCCGGCGAGATCGTGGTGGTGAACGGCTCGCGCGAGCATGCGCGGTCCGTGGCGCACCGGAGCGACCTGCGCTGCGTGCTGCTCACCGCGTCGCCGGACGTGCTGCATTCCCGCCTGCACACACGCGCCCGCGAGGATGCGAAGTCGATCTCGCTGCGCCTGGCGCGCAATGCCGGACTGTCCGCGCCCTTTGCCCACCGCGTGATCGCCAACGACAGCGCGCTGGAGAACGCCGGCGCCGCGCTGCGCGACTACCTCGTGGAGCTGGCGCGATGACGCCGCTGCTGCGGCATCCGCACGTGGGCGACGCGCCTGCGATCGTCGAGCTGCTGGCGCAACTCGGTTATCCCGGGGCCGAGGCTTTCATCGAGCGCCGGCTGCGCGAGCTCGACGAGCATCCCGACGCCCTGCTGCGCGTCGCCGAAGCCGATGGCGTGGTGCTGGGCGTGATTTCGCTGCACTTCCTGCCGCAGCTCGCGCTGCCGCGCGACTTCTGCCGCATCGCCTACCTGTGCGTCGCGGAAGGCGCGCGCGGGCTGGGCATCGGTGCGCGCCTGGAAGCCTGGGCCGAGGCGCAGGCACGGCTGCGCGACTGCGACCGCATCGAGCTGCACAGCGGCGTGCGGCGCGTCGACGCGCACCGCTTCTACGCGCGCATCGGCTACGCAGAGTCGCCGAAGTACCTGGTGAAGTCGCTCGCCTAGGCGGGCACTCCCGCGTCTTCCCGCAGGCTCACCTCGCGCAGGACCTTGCCGAAATGCGCCCAGCCCGGCGTCGCGCGGGTCGGGCTCTTGGCCAGGTCGTCCCACTGGCGCAGCGCGACCGCGTCCATCGCATGCGGCTCGCGCAGGAAGGCCTCGATCTCGAGGGCGCTGAACGGGCCGCCCTGCAGCTCCAGGCTGCGCCGGGACGCCGGCGAAAGCGTGTCCGAGTAGGTGGAGTCCATCGCGCACAGGAAGCGCTTGGCCGCCACGTGCAGGCGGATCGGCGCGAGCACCGCCTCGGGATACTCGCCGCGCAGGAAGGGCAGCCCGCGGAACTCGTGCAGGTCGTCGCCTTCTGGCGCGTCGGGCACCCCCGCGTACAGCAGGTGGCCCAGGTCATGCAGCAGCGCCGCGGCCACCAGTTCCGGGCGGGCATCGGCCTGCTGCGCGAGCAGCGCGCACTGCAGCGCATGCTGTTCCTGGCTGATGGCTTCGTTGCCGTAGCGGGCCGCGCCTTCGGTTTCGTAGAGGCGCACGATCTGCGGAATGGTCAGGGGCATGGCGGTTCCTAGACGAACACCCGGCGGATGCGGGCGGAAGCGAGATCGATCACGGTGACGGTGACGATCACGATGACCATCACTGCGCAGGTCTGGGCGTACTGGAAGCCGCGGATGATCTCCCAGAGCACCACGCCGATGCCGCCGGCGCCCACCATCCCGACGACGGAGGCGGAACGCACGTTCGACTCGAAGCGGTACAGCGAATAGGAGATCCACAGCGGCAGCACCTGCGGCAGCACGCCGTAGAAGACCTCCTCCACCGCGTTGGCGCCGGTCGCCCGGATGCCCTCGACGGGCTGCGGGTCGATGGCTTCCACGGCCTCGGAGAACAGCTTGGCGAGCACGCCCGTCGTGTGCACCCACAGCGCCAGCACGCCGGCGAAGGGACCGAGGCCCACGGCCACGATGAAGAGCATGGCGAACACCATCTCGTTGATCGCGCGCGCCGCGTCCATCAGCCGGCGCACCGGCTGGCGCACCCAGGCGGGCGCGATGTTGGACGAGGACAGCAGCCCCAGCGGCACCGCGCACACGACGGCCAGCCCGGTGCCCCACAGCGCGATCTGCACCGTGACCAGCATCTCCTGCAGGTACACGCGCCAGTCGCGGAAGTCCGGCGGGAAGAAGCTGCCGGCGTACTGCGTCATGTTGGCCGAGTCGCGCAGCAGGTCCAGCGGGCGCATGTCGGCGCCCTTCCAGGAAGCGGCGAGCAGCGCCAGCAGCACGCCCCAGCCGAGAAGCGCGCCCCAGTTCGCCCTGGGCGGCTGCGGCAGGCCCGGCGGGACGGCGGCCAGGTGACCGGTCTGGTTCATCGCCGCTGCTTCACGAGGCGCGCTGCAGCTCGGCGAGCTTGCGGTTGACCGCATCGAGCTTGCCGGCCTTCTCCTGCGCGTTCATGGCCGCGTCCGCTTCCAGCTTCAGCTTTTCGCGATACAGGTCCAGCGCGCGGGTGGGATTCAGCTGGCCGTTGTCCGAGGGCCGGAAGCCGCTCAGCACCAGCTTCTTCAGGATGGCGCTCTCGCGCTGCGCCTCGGCGCCCTTGCCGTAGGAGAGCATGAACTGCTTCACGCGCTGCTGCACGTCCGCATCGAGGTCCTTGCGCCACACCAGCGGGTCGGCCGGGATCAGCGGCGACTTCCAGATCACGCGGATCTTGCCGAACACCTCGGGCTGGCGCTGTTCGATCCGGTCCAGGACGTCGGAGCTGTGCACCGCGGCGTCCACCTGCTTGTTCGCCACGGCCAGGATGTTGGTTTCGTGGTTGGCGGCGCGCACGTTCCTGAAGGTCGCGCGCGGCTCGAGGCCGTTCTTCGCGAACAGGTAATAGCTGGGGACCAGGAAGCCGGAGGTGGAGTTGGGGTCGCCGATCCCGAAGCTGAGGGACTTGCCGTTCTTCAGCACCTCGTCCATGGTCTTGTACGGGCTGTCCTTGTGCACGGACACCAGCGAGTGGTAGCCCAGGGTGCCGTCGGCGTTCACGACCTGCGCGAACACTTCGGCGCCGGCGCGGTCCACGGCCTCGATCGCCGACTTGTTGCCCATCCACGCGACCTGCACCTTGTTGAAGCGCATCGCTTCGATGATGCCGGCGTAGTCGGAAGCGAAGAAGGCATTGACCTTCAGGCCGGTGCGCTTCTCCATGTCGGCCAGCAGGGGCTGCCAGTCCTGCTTGAGGTTCTGGCTGGATTCGGTGGAGATGATGCCGAAATTGATCTCCTTCGGCGTCTGGGCGCCGGCGGTGGCCAGCGCGAAGATGGCCGCGAGCGCGGCGAGAATCTGCTTGTTCATGGGTGGGTCCTTTGGAGCGGGGGAAAAGGTCAGGCGGCCTGCGGCAGCGGCTGCGTCCAGGTGACGGGCTGCGCGGGCCGGCGCGGCTCGTGCAGCGAGGAAATGGAGTCGCCCAGGGCGAGGATCTCGTCGGCCTCGGCGCCGTACAGGTCGCGCAGCAGCGCGGGCGTGAGCGCGGCGGAGGGGCCGTCGTAGACGATGCGGCCGTGGTGCAGCGCGACAGTGCGCGCGCAGTAGCGCATCGCGACGTTCACCTGGTGCAGCGACACGACCACGGTGCAGCCATCCTCCTGGTTCACGCGGGCGAGGATGTCCATCACGCGGCGGGACGATTCGGGGTCGAGCGAAGCGATGGGCTCGTCGGCGAGGATCACGCGCGCGCCCTGCACCATCGCGCGGGCGATCGCGGCGCGCTGCTGCTGGCCGCCGGAGAGGGTCGAAGCACGCTGGTGGCAGCACTCGGCGATGCCGACGCGCCGCAGGGCTTCGACGGCATGCGCCTTCTGCTCGGGGGTGAACCAGCGCAGCAGGCTGCGCCACAGCGGAACGCGGTGCAGCGTCCCCGCCAGCACGTTCACCAGCACGGGCAGCCGGTCGACGAGGTTGAACTGCTGGAACACGAAGCCGACACCGGCACGAACCTCGCGGATGTCGGCGGCGATGCGACCGTCCTGCTGCACCTTGCGGCCGTGCAGCTCGATGCAACCCGCGCCCCGATCCGCCGCCATCAGGCCGGCGATGTGCCGCAGGAGCGTGGACTTGCCCGAGCCGGAAGCCCCGATCAGCGCGACCATCTCGCCAGGCCGGACGTCCAGCTCGATGGCCTGCAGTGCCTTGCGGCCATTGCCGAACGTCTTGTCGAGTGCGCGCACGCGGATCGCTGCATCCATGAAAGCTCCAGGAGAATTTCCCGGGATGCTGGGGACCCAACATGACGTTTTGATGGCAGGCGCGGGTGAATGGCGTCGCCAGCCATCTCCTACCTGCTCGCGCGACGAACGGCAGTTCGGCTGGCAGGGCGTCATGCACGAGAATTCGCGCGGGCCGCACCGCGCCCTGCCTCCAACCCCCGGAGCATTCCATGAACGCGATTGAATCCGCTCGTGCCGCCATCGCCAGATCCCCACATGAGGAAGATCTGCTCACGCTGCAGCGCCTGCTGCATGCACTCGAGGCGGAAGAGCCGTTCGACCTCGAAAGACTCTACGCGTTGGGCTTCGACCGGTTCGAACTCGCGATGGGCGTGCTGCGCGATTGGCGGCTCGCGCAGTACTACTCGGCCGCGACCCGCCACGGCCAGCGTCTTGCGGCCGGGCGCCTGCCCGGGACAGCACTTTCCTGAGCGTCAACTGCCGGCGCGCGGGAAATGCGCCTGCAGCAGAACTGTCACGAACGGCGGGCAGAATCCGCGCGGTGCAGTTCACATTCGCCGCCATTCGCAGGACTTCGGTCGCCTGCTTGCTGTTCGCCGCGGCCAGCCACGCACAAGCGAGCTGCGCCGGCAGCGTTGCTCAATTGCGGACTCTGCTGCAGGACCAGGAATTCCCCCTCACGTGGGAGGAAACCGGCATGAGCGATGCGCGCCCCTTGATCGTGTCCCTGGGCGACCGCCAGGGCGCCCTGTTCATCTCGTTCGAGAAAACCGGCGAGGGGCTGCTGGCCGAAGGCCGGGCGCAGGTCTGCGACCGGGACGGGACGATCGAGGCCCGGTTCGAGCGGAAGACCCTGCAGCTCGGCGCCGCGGCCAGCTGGATGCTGAAAGGCGCGCTCCGGGCCGGGGCCGCGGTGACCCTGCAACGCACCGCGCCGGGCAAACTGCGGATCGGCACGCTCGGCTGGAATGGTGAATTCATTCGCGGCTCTTCCACCATCGGGTTGAAGGCGAACGTCGGCACCCTCTGAGCAGACGGGGCCAGGCCCGCTCGCGCCCCGCCGTCGGGCAGTTTCCTACCAACCGGCGGCCCGAGCCTCCGCATGCGTGCGGTCCAGCGCCTGCCGCACCAGTCCGACCATCTCGTCGATCTGGGCGCGGGTGATGACCAGCGGCGGCGCGACGATCATCCGGTCGCCCACGGCCCGCATCACCAGCCCGCTGTCGAAGCAGTGCTTGCGGCAGACCATCCCGATGCCGTGTTCGACGGCGAAGGCCTCGCGCGTGGGCGGATGGCGGCACAGCTGCACGGCCGCCATCAGTCCGCAGCTCTGGATCTCGGCGACGATCGGATGGTCCTGCAACGGGGCAAGCTGCTGCGCCAGGTAAGGCCCGGTGTCTTCGCGCACGCGCTGCACCAGCCCCTGCTGCTCGATCACGTCCAGGTTCGCCAGCGCGACCGCGCAGGCCACCGGGTGGCCCGAATACGTGTAGCCGTGCTCGAACTCGCCGCCGCGCTCGATCAGCACGCGCGCCACCCGCTCGCCCACCATCACGCCGCCCAGCGGCACGTAGCCGCTGGTGATGCCCTTGGCGAAGGTCATGAGGTCGGGCTTGTAGCCGAAAGTCTCGCAGCCCCACCAGCGGCCGGTGCGGCCGAAGCCGGTGATCACCTCGTCGCTGATCAGCAGGATGCCGTGGCGGTCGCAGATGCGCTGGATCTCGGGCCAATAGGTGGACGGCGGCACGATCACGCCGCCGGCGCCCTGCACCGGCTCCGCGATGAAGGCGCCGACCTTCTGCGGACCGATCCCGGCGATCTTCTCTTCCAGCCAGCGCGCGGCGACGAGGCCGAACTCCTCGCGCGTGAGGCCCTTGGCGGCGCCCTCGCGATGCGCCCACCAGTGCGGCTGGCCGATGTGCACGATGTCCGGGATCGGCAGCCCGCCTTGCGCATGCATCGCCGCCATGCCCCCAAGCGATGCGGCCGCCATCGTCGAGCCGTGGTAGGCGTTGGTGCGCGAGACGATCACCTTGCGTTCGGGCTCGCCCATCAGGTCCCAGTAGCGCCGCGCCAGCCGGATGTTGGTGTCGTTGGCCTCCGAGCCGGAACCGCTGAAGAACACGTGCTGGAAGTGCGCCGGCGTGACCGCGGCGAGCCGCTCCGCCAGCGCCGTGGCCGGCGGCGTGGTGGTCTGGAAGAACGCGTTGTAGTAGGGCAGCGTGCGCAGCTGCTGCGTCGCGGCGGCGATCAGGGCTTCCTGGCCGTAGCCCACGTTGACGCACCACAGGCCGGACATCGCATCCAGGATGCGCTGGCCCTCGCTGTCCCACACGTACACGCCCTCGCCCCGCGTGATGACGCGCACGCCCCTGGCCGCGAGCGCCTGGTGGTCGGTGAAGGGATGCAGCAGGTGCGCGGCGTCCGCGTCCTGCCACTCCCGCGTGCTGCGCTGGGACAAGGCCTGCAGGTCCTGGTTGGTGACGGCGGGTCGGGCGGACATGGACGCGTCTCCTTCAGACGTGCAGCAGCAGGTGCTCGCGCTCCCACGGCGAGATCACCCGCATGAACTCCTCGTGCTCGAGGTCCTTGATCTCGGTGTACACGGTCAGGAACTCCTGGCCCAGCACATGGCCCAGGTCCCCGTCGTCCCGCAACAGAGACACGGCGTCGGCCAGGCTGCGCGGCAGCGCCTGCGCGCTCTGGTAGGCGTCGCCCGCGCACTCCTGCGTCGGCTCCAGGCGCTGCTCGATGCCCAGGTAGCCGCAGGCGAGCGTGGCCGCCAGCGCGAGATACGGGTTCGCGTCGGCGCCGATCACGCGGTTCTCCACGCGCCGGGCCTGCGGCGTGGACACGGGCGATCGGATGCCGACGGTGCGGTTGTCGATGCCCCACTCGGTGTTGATCGGCGCGGCGGTGAAGCGGGCCAGCCGGCGATAGCTGTTCACGTAGGGGGCGAACAGCGCCATCGCCGCCGGCACGTATTTCTGCAGGCCGCCGATGTACCAGAAGAACTCCTGGCTCGGACTGCCGTCGGCGTTGCTGAACATGTTGCGCCCGGTCTCCTTGCTCACCAGGCTCTGGTGCACGTGCATCGCGCTGCCGGGCTCGCCCGCGATCGGCTTGGCCATGAACGTGGCGTACATGTCGTGGCGCAGCGCGGCCTCGCGCACGATGCGCTTGAACAGGAACACCTCGTCGGCGATGGCCAGCGGGTCCGACGAGTGCAGGAAATTGATCTCCATCTGCCCCGCGCCGACCTCGTGGATCAGCGTGTCGACGCTCAGGTTCATCTTCTCGCAGTAGTCGTACACGTCCTCGAACAACGGATCGAATTCGTTCACGGCGTCGATGGAATAGGCCTGGCGGGACGTCTCGGCGCGGCCGCTGCGGCCCACCGGCGTCCTCAGCGGCAGGTCGGGATCGGTGTTGCGCGCCACCAGGTAGAACTCGAGCTCCGGAGCGACCACCGGCACCCAGCCCTTGCGCTCGAACATGTCGCAGACCCGGCGCAGCACCGAGCGCGGCGCGAAGGGCACCAGGGTGCCGTCGCGGTCGTAGCAGTCATGGATGACCTGCGCGGTGGCATCGGCCGCCCAGGGCACGATGCGCACGGTGCTCGGGTCGGCCACCAGGTGCATGTCGGCGTCGTGGCGGCTGATGACGTCGAAGAACGGCCCGTCGTGCGGATACTCGCCGGTGACGCTCATCGCGACCACCACTTCGGGCAGCCGCATGCCGCGGTCCTCGGTGAACTTCTCGCGCGGCAGGATCTTGCCGCGCGCGACACCCGTGAGGTCGGGCACGAGGCACTCGATTTCGGTCACCCGACGCTCGTCGAGCCATCTCTCGAGCTCGGTGAATTGAAACTGTCGACGATCTTCCGCGCTCATGACCCATGCTAGCCCGGCGGCACGATTTGCGGGGCCGGCTCAGGGCAACTCCCGAGCTGAAGACGCGTTGTTCGCGGAAAAAGAAGCGAGCTGCCGGGCCGCGCGTCCTCCGGACGCTGCGGCCGAGCTCCGCATTCCCTAGCGCAGCAGCGCAGACATCGCCGACAGGCAGTTGACCATCCGCACGGCGGCTTCCACGGTCGGCGCCTCGAAGCCGATCTCGTCGCCACCCAACCGCTGCAGCGTGGGCCACTGGCAGAACAGGTCGGCCAGCGCCGGCGTCTGCGTCTGGATGCGCACGGTCACGGGCGCCTGCAACAGCAGCGGATTCGCTCGGCCATGGTTCTCCAGCGCCTGCATCACCCCGGCGCGGATCGCGGCGCAGGACTCGGCGGGCGACAGGCTGAGGCCGCTGGTCTGGCCGGTGGCCCGCTTGGTCTGCACGAACACCGCGTGCGGGAACAGCGGACGGTGTTCCTCGATGAAGGCGTCGTCGCCGCTGGCCATGACCACCGAGGCGCCGTAGGCGCCGGCGAGCGCACCGTAGATGCCCGCTTCCCCGAGTTCCTGGCCGTTGAAGGACACGCGGGCGAAGGCGAAGCTGTTGATGGTGTGCGCCAGGATGCCGCGGCCCTGAGCGCGCGAGTGGTAGCCCACCATGCACACGGCCGTGACGCCCTCCTCCACGCCACCCATCATGCCGAGGTAGCGCGGCTTGCCCAGCACGTAGCGCGCGCGCGGATCCAGCAGTTCCGCCGGCATGTTGCGATAGTCGCCGTGCGAATCGTTGACCAGCACTTCGTCGGCGCCCGCGTCGAAGGCGCCGGCGATCGCCGCGTTGGCCTCCGCCGTCATGAGCAGGCGGGCCCGCTCGTACTCGGGGTTGCCCGCGCGCGTCTGCTGCGGGCTCACGACGCCGGCGACGCCTTCGATGTCGGTGGAGATCAGGACTTTCATGTCAGTTCGGAAAGGGCCTCGCGCCTGTGGCCATCGCGGCCGGTCACGGGCTGCGCGCGCCACAGGGCGCGCAGGATCGCCTGCTCGGTGCTGTCGGCCGCCGCCTCGAACAGCGCGTCGAGCCGGGTCTCGTGCAGCATCGCCAGTGCGGGCATGGGGCGATCGCCTTGCAGCGGCACCGTGTACGCGGTGGAGAAAGCCAGCGCGATGTCACCGCTGCCGTGCCCGAACACGGAGCCGGTGCGCGCGAGGCCGACGCCGGCGCGCAGCGCCAGCCGGCGCAGCTGGCGCGCGTCGAGCGGCGCGTCGGTGGCCAGCAGCAGGATGATCGAGCCCTTCTCAGGTCCCGCTTCGGCACGGGCCTGGCGGGCCGCGAGCCGTTCGCCGATCGCTTCGCCGGCCACCCGCAGCTGCGGCAGCTTGCCGAAGTTCGCCAGCACCAGCGCGCCCACGGTGCAGCCCTCCGCCAGCCGCGAGGCCGTGCCGATGCCGCCCTTGAGCCCGAAGCAGGACATGCCGCGGCCCGCGCCGACCGAGCCCTCCGCCACGTCCACGCCGGCATTCGCCAGCGCCTGCGCGTAATGTTCCTCGCCGATCGCCATGCGCTGGATGTCGTTGAGGAAGCCGTCGTTGCACTCGAACACCAGCGGGTTGACCGTGGGCAGGCCGCGGCCGCTTTCCGGGTTGGCCGCGATGCAGGCGCGGATCTGCGCCTGCGCCACCGCCGCCACCGAATAGGTGTTGGTCAGCGCGATGGGCGTCTCCAGCACGCCGAGCTCCTCCACCTGCACCAGGCCGACGCTCTTGCCAAAGCCGTTGAGGACGACGGCCGCGGCCGGCACGCGGTCGCGGTAGGGGTCGCCAGCATGCGGTCGCAGCACCGTCACGCCGGTCTGCACGGCGCCGTCGTCCAGCGTGCAATGGCCCACCGTCACGCTGCCGACGTCGCTGATCGCGTCGCGCGCGCCGGCGGGAAGGCGGCCGATGAAGGGAAGCTCCATGGAACTCAGGTGCGGTCGATCTTCGGATCGAGCGCGTCGCGCAGGCCGTCGCCCAGCAGGTTGAAGGCCAGCACCGTGAAGAAGATCGCGAGGCTGGGGAACAGCGCCACGTGCGGCGCGTTCACCATGTCGGCGCGCGCTTCGTTGAGCATCGCGCCCCACTCGGGCGTCGGCGGCTGCGCGCCCATGCCCAGGAAGGACAGGCTGGCCGCGGTGATGATCGAGGTGCCCAGGCGCATGGTGAAGTACACGACGATCGCCGAGATGCTGCCGGGCAGGATGTGCCGCATCAGGATCGTCCAGTCCGAGGCGCCGACGCTGCGCACCGCCTCGACGTACGTCATCTGCTTGAGCACCAGCGTGTTGCCGCGCACCAGGCGGGCGAAGGCCGGCACGCTGAACACCGACACGGCCACCACCACGTTGACCATGCTGGAGCCGAGGATCGCGACCACGCCCAGCGCCAGCAGGATGCCGGGGAAGGCGAACAGCACGTCGGAGATGCGCATCACGATGCGGTCCCACCAGCCGCCGTAATAGCCGGCCAGCAGCCCGAGCGCCGCGCCGATGACGCCGCCGATCGCCACCGAGAAGAAGCCGGTCGCCAGCGAGATCCGCGCGCCCATCAGGATGCGGCTGAAGATGTCGCGGCCCAGCGCGTCGACGCCCATCCAGTGGACCCACGACGGGCCCTGGTTCAGGCGGTCGTAGTCGAAGAAGTTCTCGGCGTCGTAAGGCACGATCCACGGCGCCACGATGGCGACCGCGACCAGCAGCAGCACGAAGACGAGTGCGCCCACGGCGACGTGCTGGCGGCGGAACTTGCGCCAGAACTCGCTCCAGGGCGTGCGCACGCGCGAGGCCGCGGCCACGGCCGGCGCGGCGTCCGCTTCCGGCGCCGCGGCGTCGGTCACGAGGGACGGGGTGGCGGGCGCGTTCATCGGTAGCGGATGGTCGGATTGATGAACCCGTACAGCAGGTCCACGATGAGGTTGATCAGGATGAATTCCAGCGAGAACAGCAGCACCAGCGTCTGGATCACGGGATAGTCGCGCGTGGTCACCGCGTCGACCAGCAGGCGGCCGAGGCCGGGCCAGTTGAACACCGTCTCGACGACGATGGAGCCGCCCAGCAGGAAGCCGAACTGCAGGCCCATCATGGTCACCACCGGGATCAGTGCGTTGCGCATGCAGTGCTTGAACAGCACCACGCGTTCGTTCAGGCCCTTGGCCCGGGCGGTGCGCACGAAGTCCTCGCGCACCACCTCGATGAAGGAGGCGCGGGTGAAGCGCGCCATCACGGCCGCCACGGCGGCGCCCAGCGTCACGGACGGCAGGATGTAGTGGCGCCAGCTGTCCGCGCCCACGGTCGGCAGCCAGCCCAGGTAGACGGAGAAGACCTCCATCAGCAGCATGCCCAGCGCGAAGGCGGGGAAGGAGATGCCCGACACGGCCAGGGTCATGCCCAGGCGGTCGGGCCATCGGTTGCGGTAGACGGCCGATGCGATGCCGATGGCCATGCCGAACACCACCGACCAGGCCATGCCGGCAAGGGTGAGCAGCAGCGTCGGCATGAAGCGCTCGGCGATCTCGGTGGACACCGCGCGCTTGGTGCGCAGCGATTGCCCGAAATCGGCGTGCAGCATGCGCGCGAAGAAGTCGACGAACTGCTGCGCGATCGGCTTGTCCAGGCCGAGGTCCTTGCGGACCAGTTCCACCGTCTGGGCGTCGGCGTCGACGCCCGCGGCGATCCGGGCGGGATCGCCCGGCAGCATGTGCACGAACAGGAACACCAGCACCGCGACGATCAGCAGCGTCGGCAACAGGCCCAGCAGGCGCTTGAGGAAATAACTGGCCATCGCGGTGCGGGTCGGCTTACTTCAGGTCGACTTCGTCGAAGTTGAAGGACGCGTCCGGCATCACGTAGAACCCGGAGAGGTTCTTCGTGCTCGCCGACAGCAGCTGCTCGGTCACCAGGAAGGCCCAGGGCGCGTCGGCCCAGATGCGCTTCTGCGCGTCCGTGTACAGCGCGGCCTTTTCCTTGGTGTCGGTGGTGTTCAGCGCCTTCTTGATGTCCGCGTCCACCGCCTCGTTCTTGTAGTAGGCAGTGTTGAACATCTTGGGCGGCATGGACTCGCCGAACAGCAGCGGACGCAGCGCCCAGTCGGACTCGCCGGTGGACGAGGACCAGCCCACGTAATACATGCGCACCGGCGCCGTGGCGGGGTCCTGCGCGCTTTCGACCTTCTCGACGCGCTGGCCGGCTTCCAGGGCCAGCACCGACGCCTTGATGCCAACCTGGGCCAGCTGCTGCTGCACGAACTGGATCACCTTCTGCGCCGTGGTGTGGTTGTACGCGGACCAGAGCTGCGTCTCGAAGCCGTTGGGGTAGCCGGCTTCCTTGAGCAGCTCGCGGGCCTTGGCCGGGTCATACGGCCACGGGCCCAGCTTGGCCGCGTATTCCACGCCGTTGGGGATCACGCCCTCGGCCGGGATCGCGTAGCCGGAGAAGGCCACCTTCGCCAGCGCCTGCTTGTTGATGGCGTAGTTGATCGCCTGGCGCACCTTCGGGTTGTCGAAGGGCTTCTGCATCGTGTTCATCGACAGGTAGCGATGCACGATGGAGGGCGCGGCGACCAGGTTCAGCTGCGGCTTGGTCTTCAGCACCTCGGCCTGCTCGTACGGCACCGGGTACGTGAAGTTGGCCTCGCCCGTCTGCATCATCGCGGCGCGCGAGTTGTTGTCCACGACCGGGCGCCAGGTGATGGTGTCCACCTTGGGATAGCCCTTGCGCCAGTAGCCGTCCCACTTGGCCACCTTCAGGTAGTCGCTGGGCTTCCACTCGACGAACTTGAACGGGCCGGTGCCCACCGGGTGCTGGGCGATGCCCTTGCTGCCGTGCTCCTTCAGCGCCGCCGGCGAGATGATCACGCCCGAGGGGTGCGCCAGCGAGTTGATGAAAGGCGAGAAGGGCTCGTGCAGCGTGAAGCGCACCGTCGAAGCATCCACCACCTCGGTCCTGGCGATGTTCTTGTACAGGACGTAGCGCTTGAGCTTGTTCTCGGGATTGGTGACGCGGTCGAAGGTCACCTTCACCGCCTCGGCGTTGAAGTCCGTGCCGTCGTGGAACTTGATGCCCTTCTTCAGCTTGACCGTGTAGACCAGGCCGTCCTTGCCGGCCTGGTAGCTCTCGGCGAGCACCGGCACCATCTTCATGTTCTTGTCGAAGCCGAAGAGGCCCTGGTAGAAGGACTTCACGGCGGCCTGCGACAGCGTGTCGTTGGCGTCGTACGGGTCCATGGTGGTGAACGTCGAAGCGACGGCCACCGTCACGTCCTTGGCGGCGAAAGCCGGCGTCGCCGCCAGCGAGGCGCCCAGCGCCAGGGCGGCGACGGAAGCAAGGGAATATCTCATTGCAGTCTCCTCAGTGAAAAACTCGACTGTCATTCCCGTGCAGGCGGGAATCCAGGGCTTTCGAGCGGCGCGCCGGCGGCGCGCGTTCCCATGCCCTGGATCCCCGCCTGCGCGGGGATGACGGAAATGCTGTAGTCGCCGACCGGATGCCGGGCGACGAAGTGGCCGGGACCGACCTCCACCAGCGGCCGCACCGCGGGCGCGTCGCCCACGGCGCGGATGGGGCTGGGCACCTCGCCTTCCAGCAGCTGGCGCTTCAGGTGGCGGCGCGCGGGGTCGGCGATCGGCACGGCGTCCATCAGCCGGCGCGTGTAGGGATGCTGCGGATTCTCGAAGATCGCGCGGCGCGGTCCGATCTCGACGATCTGGCCGAGGTACATCACCGCCACGCGGTGGCTGATGCGCTCGACCACCGCCATGTCGTGCGAGATGAACAGGAAGGCGATGCCCAGCTCGCGCTGCAGGTCCAGCATCAGGTTGACGATCTGCGCCTGGATCGACACGTCCAGCGCCGACACCGATTCGTCGGCGATCACGACCTGCGGGTTGAGCGCCAGCGCGCGGGCGATCGCGATGCGCTGGCGCTGGCCGCCGGAGAACTCGTGCGGATAGCGCTGCGCCACGTCCGGCGGCAGGCCCACCTTGCGCAGCAGCCATTCGACGCGCTCCTGCGCTTCCCGGCCCGAAGCGATCTTGTGGATCAGCAGCGGCTCCATGATCGTGAAGCCGACGGTCAGGCGCGGGTCCAGCGAGGCGAAGGGGTCCTGGAAGATGAACTGGATGTTGCGCCGCAGGTTCTGCAGCGTGCCGCGCGGCAGCTCGCGCACGTTCTTGCCGCCGAACTCGATGAGGCCCGCCTCGCTGTCCACCAGCCGCAGCAGCGAGCGTCCTGTGGTGGACTTGCCGCAGCCCGACTCGCCCACCAGCGCCAGGGTCTCGCCGGGCTGCAGGGTGAAGCTCACCTGCTCCACCGCATGCACGCGCCGCTTCACGCGCCCGAACAGGCCGCCGGGGACGTCGAAGCGCGTGACCAGGTCCTGCACGCGCAGCACCGCGGCCTGGTCGGCGCGCACGGTGTCCTGCGGCTGCGGCGGCACTTCGGGCGCCGCCGCGTCGTCGGCGCGCAGCAGCTCGAACTTGCGCGGCAGCTCGGTGCCCTGCATGGCGCCCAGGCGAGGCACCGCGGCCAGCAGGGCGCGGGTGTAGCGCTCGCGCGGCCGCGCGAACAGCTCCTCGGAACGCCCCGTCTCCACCTGGTGGCCGCCGCGCATCACGAGCACGCGGTCGGCGACCTCGGCCACCACCCCCATGTCGTGGGTGATGAACATGACGCCCATGCGCATCTCCTCCTGCAGCAGGCGGATGAGCTGCAGGATCTGCGCCTGGATCGTGACGTCCAGCGCCGTGGTCGGCTCGTCGGCGATCAGCAGCGCGGGCCGGCAGGCCAGCGCCATCGCGATCATCACGCGCTGGCGCATGCCGCCGGACAGCTGGTGCGGATAGCGCCCCAGCACCGAGCGCGCCTCCGGGATGCGCACCAGTTCCAGCATGCGCAGCGCCTCGGCGCGCGCTTCGGCCGCCGTCTTGCCCTGGTGCACGCGCACCGACTCGGCGATCTGGTCGCCGGCGGTGAACACCGGGTTCAGCGACGTCATCGGCTCCTGGAAGATCATGGCGATGTCGGCGCCGCGGATGCCGCGCATCGCGGCGTCGCTCGTGCGCGCCAGGTCCAGCACCTGGCCGTCGCGGCGGCGGAAGGCCATGCGGCCGCCGACGATCCGCCCGCCGCCGTGCTCCACCAGCCGCATCAGCGACAGCGAGGTCACCGACTTGCCGGAGCCCGACTCGCCGACGATGGCCAGCGTCTCGCCGCGGTCGACGTGGAAGGACACGTTGCGCACGGCGTCCACCGTGCGCTCCGAGTTGGCGAAGCGCACCGACAGGTCGTCGACCTGCACGACGCGCTGCTCCGGCAGCAGGAGCGGAACCAGGGAGTCGGTCGGGGGTGTCTGCATGCTCAGCGGAAGATGGCCGTGTGCGCCGCTTCGCCGACGCGAGCGTAGCCGCGGTACATGCCCTCGGTATTGAACGGCATGCTCACGTTGCCGTGGCGGTCGACCGCGACCAGGCCGCCACGGCCGCCGATGGCGGGCAGCGCCTCCTGCACCACCAGCTCGGCGGCGAGGTCCAGCGGCAGGCCGGCGTAGCGCATGCGGGCGCAGATGTCGTAGGCCGCCGCGAGGCGGATGAACATCTCGCCGGTGCCGGTGCAGGAGATCGCCGCCGTCGCGTTGTCGGCATAAGTGCCCGCCCCGATGAGGGGCGAGTCGCCGATGCGGCCCGGCTGCTTGTTGGTCATGCCACCGGTCGAAGTGGCGGCCGCCACGTTGCCGTGCGCATCGAAGGCGACGGCGCCGACCGTGCCCATCTTGCCGCGCTCCTCCAGCGGCGGCGCGGGGGTGCGGAAGGCCAGCGCCGCGCCGTCGTGGTCCAGCACCGCGCGGTCGCTGCCCAGCGCGCGCTTCAGCTGCTCGCGCCGCGCCTCGGTGGAGAAGTAGGAAGGCTCCACCATCTCCAGGCCCTGGCGGCGCGCGAACTCCTCGGCCCCGGCGCCGGCGAACAGTACGTGGTCGCTGTCCTCCATCACGGCGCGGGCCGCCCGCACCGGGCGCCGCACGCGGCTGACGCAGGCGATCGCGCCGGCGCGCAGCGTGGCGCCATCCATCACCGCGGCATCGAGTTCGTGCGTCTCGTCGTGCGTGAACACCGCGCCGTGGCCGGCGTTGAACAGGGGGCAGTCCTCCAGCAGTTCGACCGCCAGCGTCACGGCGTCGAGCGCGCTGCCGCCCGCGGCCAGCAGCTGCTGCGGCGGCAGCAGCACGGCGCGCAGCGCGTCGTGGTAGGCGGCCTGCTGCGCGGCGGCGGCGCTGTCACGGCTCATGGTGCCGGCGCCGCCGTGGATGGCGATGACGGGACGCAAAGGGGTGGCGTTCACTTGGAAGTCCTGGAAATGGTTCTGGGGGTCGCGCGCCGGGTCGCGGTGCGCTGGCCGCGTGCCGGGGGCGCAGCACGTTGCGTGCCGGCGCGGGTGTTGCCGCGCTCGCCGTCGTGCAGCCAGGGCAGCACCGATTCGGCCAGCTGGGTCGCCGCGTGCACGGAGCCCTTGGCGCGATGCGCGACCGCGCTGCACAAGGCCTCGATCAGGGGCAGCGCGCTGGCCTCGGAGGCGGCGAAGTAGTGACTGTCGACGTCGGCGTACAGGGACACGTCGGCCAGCGGCGCCAGCGGGGAGGTCACGCGGTCGGTCAGCGCCAGCACGGTCATGCCGCGCTCGTGCGCCAGCCGCGCGAGCCGCACCGTGTCGGCCAGGTACCGAGGAAAGGCGATGGCGACCAGCAGGTCGGCGGCCTGCGCCCGCGCCAGCACCTTGGCCGCGAAGGACGCGCCCTCCACGGTGGGCAGCGCGTGCACGTTCTCGTGATAGGCATCCAGTCCGCGCTGCAGCAGGCCGGCGAGCCAGCTGCTCGCGCCGAAGCCGACCACATATACGCGCCGCGCGCGCAGGATGGCCTCCACGGCCCGTTCGCAGGCCTGCGCGTCCAGCGCCTGGCGGGTGGCCGCGATGTTCTGCTGGATGTCCGCCAGAACCCCGGCGCAGACCTCGCCCACGGTGGCCGAGCGCTCCAGCTTGCTGCGCAGCTTCTCCACCGGCGCGAGGGTCGTTTCGAAGCCCAGGACGAGAGCGGCGCGGAACTGCGCATAGCCCTCGAACTCCAGCGCGCGGGCAAAGCGGTTGGCGGTGGCCACCGAGACGCCGACGGTCGCGGCGAGCTCGTCGATGGGCATCGTCGCGGCATGCAGCGGATGCGCCAGCACCCAGTCGGCGATCTGCCGGTGCGAGGGCGTCAGCGCGGGCAGCACCCGGGCGATGCGCTGGGCCAGGGAGGGATTGCCGGAACGGGGCGAACTCATCGATGGAGATTTTTTTTCAATCGCCGGCATGATACTGAAAATATTCGATCATCCGGAATCTCCCTGGTCCGCCCCCTAGTCGGCACTCTCCAACACCGACGCCAGGCGCAGGATGAAAGGCCGCGCCACGAGCGCGAGCAGGCGAACCGCGGCGACCTCGTGCGCCTGCCAATGCGGCCGCGGGCCCAGCACGTTGAACGTCGCACGGGTGAGGCCGCCGTCCAGCAGCGGCACGTTGATCACGCTGCGCAGGCCGAGCGACGCGATCAGCGCCGCGTCGTCGAACACGGCACCCAGTGCCGCCTCGCCCTCGCCGATGAACACCTCGCCGCGCACCAGCAGCTGCTCGGTCCACGGGGTCCGCAGCTTGCGCTTGCGCCCGCCGACGGGATACGCCAGGGCGTTCGACGTCCAGGCCCGCATCAGGTGGATCTCGCCGGGCGGGTCCCCGGGCTTCGTCGCATCCACGTTGACGGTGAGCAGGCCCGCCCCCAGGAGGGCGAGGCGCGCGGCCTCGACGTGGCCCAGCGCAGCCGCGGGGTCATTGCAGCGGTGCAGCGCATCGCACAGGCGCTCGCTTGCCGCGAGCACGGCCATGGCGTCCACGCTCAGTCCAGCTTGATCGACAGGTCCTTGATCACCTTGCCGTAGCGCTCGGTGTCCGACTTGAGCTGGCGTGCGAGCTGTTCCGGCTTGCTGATCACCAGGTCCACCCCGATGGCATCCATGCGCGCGCGCATCTCCGGCAGGGCGAGCGCCTTGTTGATCTCGGCGTTCAAGCGCTGCACCAGCTCGCGCGGCATTCCGGCCGGACCGAACACGGCATACCAGACGCCCATCTCGTAGCCGGGGAGCGCCTCGGAGGCCGTCGGCACGTCGGGCAGCAGCTTGGACCGCGTCGCCTCGGTGACCGCCAGCAGCCGCAACTTGCCGGCCTTGACGTGCGGCAGCGTCTGGGTGCCGGCGGAGAACAGCACCTGGGTTTCGTTGGACACCGTGGCCAGCACGGCCGGCGAGCCTCCCTTGTAGGGGACGTGCAGCATCTCGATGCCGGCCGCCTTCATGAACATCTCGGCGCTCAGGTGGTTGGTGGAACCGGCACCGGCGGAGGCATAGGCCAGCTTGCCCGGATGGGCCTTGGCATAGGCGATGAACTCCTTCAGGTTCTTCGCGGGCACGGAGGGGTTCACGACCATCGTGTTGATCACGTTGGCCACCAGCGCGATCGGCGTGAAATCGTCCGAGCCCCGGAACGGCATGCTGGCCATCAGCGCGGGGTTCATCGCATGCGTGCTCATCGAGCCGATCAGCAGCGTGTAGCCGTCCGGCTTGGCCTTCGCCACGGCGGCCGACCCGATGTTGCCCGAGGCGCCGGCGCGGTTGTCGACCACCACCGGCTGGCCCATGGACTTCGCGAGCTGGTCACCGATCGCCCGGCCCAGGATGTCGGTCGAGCCGCCGGGCGCCCACGGCACGATCAGGGTGATGGGGCGATCGGGATAGTCGGCGAGCGCCGCGTGGGCCGTGAACGCAAGGGCCAGGCCCAGCAATGCGCGGCGGACGTTCTTGAACATGGTTGTCTCCTGTGGTCTCGATTCGGGAAAAGGTGGGTCAGCGGCCGACCGCGTAACCTTGCATGCCGCGCGGATTGGCGGCCGCGCGCAGCACGCGGCGCCCGCGGCTGTCCGTGCTGCGGCTGGCGGCGCAGATGCGGCCCTCGGACCACGGCTCGCCGACGTTGACGTCGTGGCCCAGGGCGCGCAGGGCGTCGATCTCGCGCGGGTCGAAGCGCGACTCGATCTGCAGCGTGTTCAGCACCGTCTGGCGCGGCCAGAAGGAACTGGGCGCGTGCTTGACGTGCCACGCCGGTGCGTCGATCGCCTCCTGCAGGTTCATTCCGTGCACGGCGTGGCGCAGGAAGAACGCCAGCGACCACTGGTCCTGCTGGTCGCCTCCGGGCGTGCCGAAGGCCAGGCAGGGCTCGCCGTCGCGCAGGGCGAGCGTCGGCGACAGCGTGGTGCAGGGCGCCACCCGCGGCGTGAGCGTGTTGGGCAGGCCCTCGTCCATCCAGGTCATCTGCAGGCGCGTGCTGATCCCGAAGCCGAGCGCGGGGATCGCCGGGCTCGACGAGAGCCAGCCGCCCGACGGCGTGGCCGACACCATGTTGCCGTGGCGGTCGATCACGTCGACATGGCAGGTGTCGCCGACGAAGATCTCGCGCTCCGCCCATTCCGAGGGCGGCGGCAGCGTGGCGAAGGTGGGCTCGCCGATGCCGAAGCGGATGTCGGCCTTCTCCAGCGTGCGGGCGGCGACGCCGAGGTCCGGCATGCGGGGCGCGACGCCCAGCGGCTGTCCCGGGCGCAGCTCCCGCGAAGCATGGCGCGGGTCGATCGAAGCCCAGCGCGCCCGCAGGTAGTCGTCGGACAGCAAGGCCTCCTGCAGGCGCGCCTCGGCGCCCGGTGCCGTGCCGTACCAGGCGAGCCGATCCGCCAGGGCCAGCTTCGCCGCCTCGCTCACGAGATGCACGAAACCCGCGGTGCCGGGCGCATGCGCGGCCAGGTCGGCGTGCCGCAGCACGCCAAGCTGCTGCAGGAACATCGGGCCCTGGCTCCAGAAGCCGCACTTGGCGACCGTATAGCGGCCGAAGTCCGCGGTCACCGGCGCGTCGGGTTCCAGCCGCCAATCGGCCATGTCCTCGTAACGCAGCAAGCCCGTGTGCCGGTCGCCGCTGGTGTCGTACACGGCCTCGCTGCGGTAGTAGCGGTCGATCTCGCGGGCCACGAAGCCCTGCTGCCAGCAACGGATCGCGGCATCGATGACGCCGGTGCGCGTGCCACCCTCCCGCTGCGCGGTCTGCAGGATGCGCTCGTAGGTGTCTGCCAGCGCCGGCAGCGTGTGCAGGGAACCCGGCATCGGGACCTTGCCGCCCGGCAGCCACGTGGCGGCCGACGAAGGCCAGTGCCGCGTGAAGAGTTCGCGCACCGCGAGGATGGCCTGCGACAGGCGCGGCAGCACCGGAAAGCCGTCGCGGGCGTAGCCGATGGCGGGCGCGAGCACGTCCGCCAGGTCCCAGCTGCCGTGGTCGCGCAGCATCGTCAGCCAGGTGGTGAACGCCGCCGGCACCACCGCCGGCAGCAGCCCGATCCCCGGGACCTGGTCGAAGCCGAGGGCACGAAAGGCCGCCACGCTCGCGTCCTGCGGCGCCGGACCCTGTCCCCGCAGCGCGTGCATGCGGCGCTGGCGCTCGTCCCACAACAGGATCGGCACTTCGCCGCCGGGGCCGTTCAGGTGCGGTTCGACCACCTGCAGCACGAAGCCGGCGGCGACTGCGGCATCGAAGGCGTTGCCGCCGCGTTCCAGCACGCCCATGGCCGTCTGCGACGCCAGCCAGTGGGTGGACGAAGCAACGCCGAACGTGCCGATGATTTCGGGCCGGGTGGTGAACATCGCCGGCAGTGTAGGCATCTGGAATAGCCCGGCTGACATATCTTTCGATGGGTTCATGCATTGCCTGCTATACGGGCGCTAGGATGGGCGCATGACCACGCCGACCCTGCAGCGCCTGTCCTCGCGGCTGAAGCTGCGCCATTTCATGCTGCTCACCGAACTCGATCGCGAGCGGTCCATCAGCCGCACCGCGCAGCGGCTGAACCTGGCGCAGCCGACCGTCACCCGGGCGCTCGCCGAGATCGAGGACATCTTCATGACGCCGCTGTTCGTGCGCGGCCGAAGGGGCCTGGAGGCCACGCCCGCGGGCGAGCTCGTGCTGGCACGCGCGCGCAACGCCCTGCTCGATGCCTCGGCGCTGGAACAGGACCTCGCCTCGCTCACGGCCGGTTTCCAGGGCGTGCTGCGCGTGGGCGTCATCCCCTTCCTGTCGAACGACACGCACGACACCCTGTGGCGCCACCTGCTCGGGCTGCGGCCTGCCCTCGGCTTCGCCGTCGAGGAGGCCACGACGGACCGGCTGCTGGAGGCCGTCAAAAGCCGGCGGCTCGATTGCGCGATCTGCAGGTTCACCTCCGCCCGCGCGGGCAGCGGGCTCGTGCAGCAGCACCTCTACCCGCAGGAGCCGCGGCTGGTGGCTTCGCGCGCGGCGGCCAGGCGGCTGGCGCGGCGCGGCATCGACTGGGATGCGTTCACGTCGCTGCAGTGGATCCTGCCGCCGCAGCACTCGCCCATCCGCAACATGATCCATGCGATCTTCGCTTCGGCCGGGCAGCAGGTGCCCGCACCCGTGCTGGAGGCCTATGCGCAGAAGACCGTCAGTTCGGTGCTGCGCCAGCTGCCAGACGCCATCACCATCCTGCCCGACGACATCGCGCTCGAAGTGGCCGAGTCCAGCGGCGCCAGCGTCCTGCCGCAGCGCCTGCAATGGAACCTGCCGCCGGTAGGCGTGGTGCGGCGGGCCGACCTCAGCAATGCGCAGCTGGTCGACGGCATTGCCGAGGCGCTGCGACCGCGCCAACGCTGAATGCATCGGGAAGCCGATCGCGATTCCATCACGCCGGCCTTCGATTCGTAGCACGCAAGAACATCGTGTTGCATATCGGGATGGAACGCGTGGATCGCCGCAACACCGGCCGCGCGAAAACGCGTGGCGCGCTGGCCGCGGTCGCACATCCTCGCTAGAGTTGGGTTCCTGCCGATACGAACTCAACATGGACTTCTTCCACTCACTGTCGCTCGACCTGAAGATGCTGGTGATCGGTATTGCAGGTTTCGCGCTGCTGGCGATCTTCAGCGGCAACCGCAGGAACGAGAAGCGCTACGTGCTGGCCCTCGCGGTGCTGGCCGCCGTGGGCGTCTACCGCTTCACGCACTTCGTCGGTGCCGAACCGGCGGCAACGGCCGCCACGGACACCCCCACGGTGTACGTGAAAGCCAACAACAAGCGCGCGCCGCTCGTTTCCACCTCGGCCAGGTAAGGCCCATGGCGGCCTTGTCGACGATCGCTCACGCGAAGTAAGTCGCGGCCGCGGCGGACAGGAGGACCGAGCCGAAGGCCGACAGCAGCCGGACGTCCCGCGGCGCGTCGCCCTTGCGGCGCCCCAGCCAGGACGTGGCCACGGAAGTGCCGCCGAGGAGGGCCAGCAACAGCGCAACGTCTTCCGCGCTCATGCGTGCACCCCCGCGTCCTTCGCCGATCCCGCCTTCCCTTCCTGCAGCGACCGCTCATAGCCCAGCAGCCACGACAGGCAGTGCGCGGACCCGTCGGTCAGCTCCAGGAGTTGCCGTTGCAGCCCGTGCGCGCGCGAGAACGCCAGCTCCGCCCGGATCACGACGCGGTCCCTTGGCGTCTCCTTTTCGAACCACCGGGCGCGCCGCGCCTGCAGGATCTCCAGCAGCTGCAGCATGTGCGGGCGCGGTGCGTCGATGCGCAGGAACATGATCGGCACCATCAGCGACTGCGCCGCGGCGTCCACGTACGTGTGCACGGTGGGCGCCCCGAAGCCGACCAGGTCGCCATAGGCCTGCTGCAGCAGGAGCCGGGCGTCCGCCAGCGCGAACTCGCTCGCCGCCAGGATCTGCCCGCCCTGGTCGTGGCCGGCGATCCGGTAGCGATCCGGCCTGGACAAGCCATCGAGCAGGCCGGGGCGGGCGAAGACGAGGGCGGCGTCGCCGCGCGCCGTCACCATCTGGCGCAGGGGCAGCAGGTCGAGCGGGTCACGCACGTGCATCATGACGCCCTCCTTCCCGCCGGGCGCATCTCCAGCGCCGCGGCGCCGTCCGCCCCGTGGATGCGACGTGCCGCGATCGGCCCCGTCGCCGGCTCGCGCGCAGGCGGCACGACGAGCACATCGCTGCTGCCCCAGCTCAGGACGCGATGGGCGACGCTGCCGCTGAAGAAGTCCTGCCACGCGGAGCTGCGCCGCTTGCCGACCACGACCAGGTCCGCGCCCGAGCGCTCCTGCTGCACCACCGCCTGGCGGCCCGGGTCGCCGCGCCCGATCAGGGTCGACACGCGGTTGCGGCGCGCATCGAAGGAATCGGTGAGCGTGAGCATCCCCTTCTGCGCGTCGCGCAGGCAGCGCTCGCGGTAGGTGCGCACGGCCTCTTCCCTGGCCTCCGCCGCGCGCAACCGCGCCTCGCCGAGCGTATCGATCGCGTGGAAGACCTCCAGCTCCGCGTGCGCCTCGAGGCCGGCCGCGATCCGCACGAGCCGTTCCGATTCCGGCGAGAAGTCGACGGCGACCAGGATGCGTCCGTAGTGCTGTCCTCCCGCCTGCCGGGTGACGAGCACCGGGCAACTGGCGTTGCGCACCAGGCGCAGCACGGGCTGGCCGCGGAAGAAGGCGGCGGTGGAGCGTTCGCGCCGGTGCGGCAGCACCACGAGGTCCATGCCCCGGGACTGCGCGACCAGGTCCTCCAGCCTGTGCGACTGGAGCGGCACGGTCTTCACGCGCAGCGCGAAGGTGTCCTCCAGGTGCCTGGCCAGCCTGGCCAGGCGCACCGCGGCGTCGCGTGCCACCGGCTGGCCCGCGGGCGGCATGTACATCAGCTTCAGGGCCGCACGTTGCGCATCGGCGAGCCGCCACGCGCGCTGCAGCGCAAGGTTCTCCTGCGCGGAAAGATCCGTGGCCACCAGGATCGCGGTGAACTGGGTCTGACGGCTGAAGCCAGGTCCGGCGAGCTTCCGCTCTCCGGGATTCGAGGCACGCATGAGGGCACTCCATTCGAGCGCGAGCCGGCCGCGGGGGCACGGGCTCGCAAGCGCGCCGGGCTGGTGCCCGGCGGTCGATGGATGGCGCTTGAGGGGAAGTGGCGGCCGCCGGGCCTAGGAATGTGCGGGCGTACGCTGCAGGCCCGCGCGCATTGGCGCGGACCGGCGCGCCATCACGGCCCGTGCCGCGAGGGCCAGGGTCATGAAGGCGGCGAGGTGCAAGGCGGCTTGGATTGCCATGGGCCCGAGTATAGGCCGCGGTGCACGAATGCCGCGAATCGATTCCGGCAAGGAATGCAAGGGCATTGCGCGCGGACTCACGCGCGGTCCTTGCGCAGGTGGAACAAGGCGGCGCGCGCGACGATGCCCGTGGTGACCGGCACCGTGATGGCCAGCACGATCACGATCACCCACTGGTGCAGCACGGGCCGGCCGCTGGCCGCGGTGAAGTAGACGATGGACGCGAGGGCGACGGCCCAACTCGCCAGCGTGTTCGCGAGCGCGGGCGCGTGCATGCGCAGGAAGAAATCGTCGAGCCGCCACAGGCCGAGTGCGGCGGCGAGCACGAGCCCGCCGCTGGCCAGCAGCAGCAGGGCGACCAGCGCTTCCACGATCATTCGATCACCTCGCCGCGCAGCAGGAACTTGCCGAGGGCGGCGGAACCCAGGAAGCCGAACACCGCCATCAGCAATGCCGCATCGAAGTACGTGCTGCTGCCGTAGCGGATGGCCAGCACGAGCACCCCGAGCAGCGCCACCGTGAACACGAAGTCGAAGGCGACCACGCGGTCCAGCGCGCGCGGGCCGCGCAGGACGCGGGCCAGGCCGACGATCATGGCGGCGCAGTACGCGCACAGCGTGGCGGTGATGGCGACGTCGAGCAGGTTCATCCGAAGATCTCCTTCAGCGGCAGTTCGTAGCGCTGCTTGTACAGCGCGATGAAGGCGGCTTCGTCCGCCAGGTCGAAGACGTGGATCAGCAGGCTGCCGCGGTCGGCGGCGAGCTCGCACCAGACGGTGCCGGGCACCACGGCGGTGATGATGGCGAGCGCGGCGAGGCCATGCGGGTCCTGCAGGTCCAGCGGCACGGCGACGAAGGCGCCGCGCGGCCGCCGGGTGCCGGCGCGCAGCACGCCGGCGCCGACCTCCAGGGCCGAGACCACGACGTCGCGGCCGACCTGCAGGATCAGGCGGGCGAGCACCAGCGGCTTGTGCAGTTGCGGCCCGCGAGGCTTCAGCGGCGCGACCAGGGCCGGCGCAACCACGGCCACGATCGCCCCGAGCAGCAGGTCCGACGGGCCGATCGCATCGTTCAACAGCAGCCACAGCGCCAGCAGCGCGGCGGACAGCAGCAGGGACGGCAGCCAGCGCCTCACGGACCCGCTCCCGTCGGCGCGGGGACCGGCTTCGCGTCGAAGACCGTGTCGACGTAGCGGCCCGGCGCGTGCAAGGACGCTGCGACGTCGCTGGTGAACGCGAGCACGCGCTCGCCGGACACCGCGATCGCCACGCAGCCGGCAAGCAGCAGGGCCACCGGCAGCGCTTCGGTGAGGCGCAGCGCCGCGGGGCCGCGCGCGTTGGCGGCCCAGAAGTGGGTGGCGAAGGCGCGCAGGAGCGCGATGCCGCCGGTGAGGCTGGACACGATCAGCAACGCGAAGAGCAGCCAGCCGGGCAAGCCCGGCGCGCGCGGTCCGCCTTGCGCGATGGCGTGCAGCATCGCCAGCTTGCCGACGAAACCGGACAAGGGCGGCATGCCCGCGACGACCACGGCGCAGAGAAGGAACGCCGCGGCGAGCAGCGCCAGCGATGCGGGGATCGGACGGCCCACCACGGGCGCCGCGCTGTCGTCGAGGTTCGCATCGGGCGGCGCCGCTTCGCCGAATCGGGGCAGCTGCCCGCCGGCGTCCACCCGGGGCGGATCCACTTCCGCCTGGCGCCTGCGCTCCACCAGTTCCGCGAGCAGAAACAGCGCGGCGGCGCCGAGCGTGGAGCTCGCGAGATAGAACAGCGCACCGGCGGTGAGGGCCGGCGTGCCCAGGCCGGCCGCCGCGACCACCGTGCCGGAAGACGCGATCACGCTGTAGCCGGCGAGCCGCCCGAGCTGGTGCGAGCGCAACATGCCCAGCGCACCGAAGGCGAGCGTCGCCAGGCCGCCCCACACCAGCAGCGCGCCGCCGAAGTGCGCCGAGAACCCGGCGCCCGCGGGGAAGCACAGGGTCCACAGGCGCAGCACCGTGTAGACGCCCACCTTGGTGAGCACGGTGAACACGGCCGCCGAAGGCGCGCTCGCGGCCGCATAGGCCGCGGGAAGCCAGAAGTTCAGCGGCCAGAATCCCGCCTTGGCGAGGAAGGCCACCGCGAGCAGCGCCGCGGAGGCATGCAGCAGGCCGCGGTCCTCCACCGGCACGAGCGGCAGCTTGCGCGCGATGTCCGCCATGTTGAGCGTTCCCGTCACGCCATAGAGCAGCGCCACGCCGATCAGGAACAGGAAGGACGCCACCACGTTCACGGCGATGTAGTGCAGCCCCGGCCGCACCCTGCTGCTGCCGCCGCCGTGCAGGAGCAGGCCGTAGGAGGCCGCGAGCAGCACCTCGAAGAAGACGAACAGGTTGAACAGGTCGCCCGTGAGGAAGGCGCCGTTGAGCCCCGCGAGCTGCAACTGGAGCAGCGGATGGAAGTGCACGCCGGCCCGGTGCCAGCGCGCCAGCGAGAACAGCAGGCCGGCCAGCGCGGTGCAGGCGGCGAGCACCAGCATGCCCGCCGCGAGCCCGTCGAGCACCAGCACGATGCCGAACGGCACCGGCCAGTTGCCGGGCAGGTAGACCGCCACGGGCGCGCGCACGCCCTGGGCCTGCGCGAGCAGCCAGCCGGCGACCAGCAGGCTCGCGACCAGGGACGCGAGGTTCAATCCCGCCTTCGCGTCGCGCCAGCGCTCGCCCAGGCCGAGCAGCAGCGCCGCCGTCGCCAGCGGCAGCAGCACGGGCGCGGCGAGGAGATGCGCGGCCGCGCTCAAGGGCGTTCCTCCTGGCCGTCGACGTGGTCGCTGCCGGTGAGGCCGCGCAGGGCCAGCAGCACGACGAGGAACAGCGCCGTGGTGGCGAAGCCGATCACGATGGCCGTGAGCACCAGCGACTGCGGCAGTGGGTCCGTGTACTGCACCAGGTCCGCCGCGACGCCGGGCTGCACGATGGGCTCGCGCGCGATCGAAAGGCTGCCGACGCTGAAGATGAACAGGTTGGTCGCATACGACAGCAGCGACAGGCCGACAAGGACCTGGAAGGTCCGCGGCCGCAGCACGAGCCAGACGCCGGCAGACGTCAGCACGCCGATGGCGAGGGCGATCACGAGTTCCATCAGGCCTCGCTCCCGGCAGGGCGCCGCCGCGCGCGGCCCGACTGGTGCGCCAGCGCGGTGAGCAGCAGCATGGTGGAGCCGAGCACGACCAGGAAGACGCCGAGGTCGAAGAACAGCGCGCTGGGCAAGTGGATCCCGCCCAGCACCGGAAGCGTGAAATGCGCGGTGTGCGTCGTGAGCAGCGGATAGCCGAGCGCCAGCGATCCCAGGCCGGTCACCCCCGCCGCCGACAGCCCGAAGGCGATCCACGCGCGCGGACGCACGTTCAGGCGCGCTTCCACCCAGCGGGTGCCGCCCACCAGATACTGCGCGATGAAGGCGATGGTGACGGTGAGTCCGGCGACGAAACCGCCGCCCGGCAGGTTGTGCCCGCGCAGGAACAGGTAGGCGGCGACCACCAGCGTGACGGGCAGCATCAGCCGCACGAGCACGGCCGGCACGACCAGGTAGGCACGCAGGGAATCCTCCTCGCCGGAGGGCGCCTGCCGCATCGGCAGACGCTGCTGCGGCGGGACGTCCATCAGCTCGCGCGCGGGCCGGAAGCGGCGCAGCAGCGCATAGACCGCGATGCCCACGATGGCCAGCACCGTGATCTCGCCCAGCGTGTCGAAGGCGCGGAAGTCCACCAGCATGACGTTCACCACGTTGCGGCCGCCGCCGCCGGGCAAGGCGTTCTCGAGGAAGAAGGGCGAGATGCTCTGCGCGCCCGTGCGCGTCAGCAGCGCATAGGACACGGCGGCGAGGCCGGCGCCCGCCGCCACCGACAGCACGAGATCGCGGCTGCGCCGCCAGAGCGCGCGCCAGGCCAGGCGCGGGTCTTCGTCGCTCGGCAGCGGCTTGGGCAGCCAGCGCAGCCCGAGCAGGAAGAACACCAGCGTCACCGATTCCACCGCGATCTGCGTCAGCGCGAGGTCGGGCGCGGAGAACCACGCGAAGGTCACGCACAGCACCACGCCCGTGACGCCCAGCAGCACCAGCGAGAAGAGACGGTGGAAGCGGGCCTGCCAGGCCGCGCCGATGGCGGCGGCGCCGCCCACCAGCCACAGCAGGACGAAGTCGATGGTCGCGGGCACGCGCGGGCGAGAACCCCACTCGAGGGGAACGATCATGGCGGCGCTGAGCGCCGTGGCGCCGGCCACCACCACGATCCAGAGCAGCTGCCGCTGCAGGTGGGGGCTGCTCGCGCGGCGCACGACACGCCGGGCGGCGTCCGTGCCGGCGGCGAGCACCGCTTCGAACATGCGCTTGCCGTCCAGCCGCGAAAGCAGCGGCGCCTTGTCGAGCCGGCCCTGCCGGCGCATGCGCGCGAACAGGACGTACGTCACCCAGCCGCCCGCGAGGGCGACCAGGCTCATCGCCAGCGGCGCATTGAAACCGTGCCAGACCGCGAGGCTGTATTCCGGCAGCGTGCCGCCCACGACCGGTCGCGCCGCCGTTGCGAGGAAGCCGCCGACGGCCGCCTCGGGCAGCACGCCGACCACGACGCACGCCACCACCAACACGAACATCGGCACGCGCATCCACCGCACCGGCTCGTGCGGCACGCGCGGGCAGTCGTCGGGTGGCGGGCCGAAGAACACGCGGTGCGCGACGCGCAGCGAATACACCACCGCGAAGATGCCGGCCACCGTGGCCGCGAGCGGCAGCGCGAACTGCACGGCGGGCGTGGAGCTGACGAACACCGTCTCGGCGAAGAACATCTCCTTGGACAGGAAGCCGTTCAGCAGCGGCACGCCGGCCATGGCGGCGCTCGCGATGATGGCCAGCGTGGCGGTGCGCGGCATGAAGCGGTACAGCCCGTGCAGCCGGCGCATGTCGCGCGTGCCGGTCTCGTGGTCGATGATGCCCACGGCCATGAACAGCGAGGCCTTGAAGGTCGCGTGGTTCACGGTGTGGAACACCGCGGCCACCGCGGCGAGCGGGCTGTCCAGCCCGAGCAGCAGCGTGATCAGGCCGAGATGGCTGATCGTGGAATACGCGAGCACCGCCTTCAGGTCCTGCTGGAACATGGCGAGGTAGGCGCCCAGCAGCAGCGTGATCACCCCGGCGCCGCCCACCAGCAGCAGCCAGGTGTCGGTGCCGGCCAGCACGGGCCACAGGCGCGCCATCAGGAACACGCCGGCTTTCACCATCGTGGCGGAGTGCAGGTAGGCCGAGACCGGCGTGGGCGCGGCCATCGCGTGCGGCAGCCAGAAATGGAACGGGAACTGCGCGCTCTTGGTCAGCGCCCCGAGCAGCACGAGCACGACGATCGGCACGTACAGAGGATGGGCGCGGACCCGGTCGCCGGCCGCCAGCACGGCGTCGAGTTCGTAGCTGCCGACGACCTGTCCGAGCAGGATCGCGCCCGCCAGCAGGGCCAGTCCCCCCGAGGCGGTGACCACGAAGGCCATGCGCGCGCCGCGCCGCGCGTCCTTGCGGTCGTGCCAGTAGCCGATCAGCAGGAAGGAGAACAGGCTGGTGAGTTCCCAGAACACCACCAGCTGCACCAGGTTTCCCGAGAGCACCACGCCGAGCATCGCGCCCATGAATCCGAGCAGCAGCGCATGGAAGCGCGCCGCGGGATCGGCGGCGGAGAGGTAGTAGCGGGCGTACAGCACCACCAGTGCACCGATGCCGCTCACCAGCATGCCGAACATCCAGGCGAAGCCGTCGACGCGCAGCGTCATGGACACGCCCAGGCCGGGCAGCCAGGCGACCGTGTGGCTCGGGACCTCGCCCGCGGCGATGCGCGGATAGAGCGAGCCCAGGCCCGCCGCCGCGGCCACCGCCACCGCGCCCGCCAGTAGCGATTCCCAGTTGCGCGCGCGCGTGGGAAGCACCGCCGCGAGCACGCTCGCGCCAAACGGCAGCAGGACGATCCACCACAGCGGCATGCGCTGCACTCTATCCGAGAGCCGGACCGCCGGGCACGGGCGGCGCGGTGTCCATCGCATCCGCCATGCGCGACCGTGCGCGGGCTTCCGGCCTCGCGGGCAGCAGCAGCGTGTCGGTCTTCGTCAGCGCCAGGAAGCGGCGCGCGAGCGAGGGGGACTGCGTGCAGGGCAGCACCACGACGTCGGGGAAGAGCGCGCGTTCGCGCTGCAGCAGCGCGGGAGCGGAGTGCAGGGGCGCCACCGCCGGCAGTTCCTTGCCGTCGGCCAACGCGGCGGCCAGGCCACGTTCCACCGCGGCGTCCTGCTCCGCGCCGACGAGGACCCGCCGGTACGCGGCGGTCGCCGGCGTGCGCACCACCAGCGTCGGCCGGCCGGCGAGTTGCGCGATCCGCAGGGGATGCAGCCCGGTCGCGGCGTCGAGGCCCGAGGGCGCGCGCACCACGACGAGATCGGCCTCCTCCGCGGCCCGCCGCAATTCGCCGCTGACCGAGCCGCGCAGGGCCTGCGCCAGCACCGCGATCTGCAGGTGCTCCTGCAGCCGCCAGGCGAGCGGCTCCAGGCGCTGGCGCGCCGGCTCGGCGCTGCGGAAGCGCCCCAGGTTCAGCACGCGCAGCCAGCCGCCGTGCGCGCGCGCCAGCATGCCGCCACGCCAGGCGGCGTTGTCCGCATCGGCATGCAGGTCGTGGAGCACCAGCACCTTCTTCACGTGCGGGAGCGAAAGGCGAAGACTGTCGTTCATGTCGGTTCCTCCCCGGACTGCTAGATGACGCCTTGCGCCAGCATCGCGTCGGCCACTTTCACGAAGCCGGCGATGTTGGCGCCCCGTACGTAGCTCACGCTCCCGTCGGGACGGGATCCGTGCTGCACGCAGGCGGCGTGGATGCCTTGCATGATGGTGAGCAGCCGCGCGTCGACCTCCTCGCGCGGCCAGGCGAGGCGCATGGCGTTCTGGCTCATCTCGAGCCCCGAGGTGGCGACGCCGCCGGCGTTGCTGGCCTTGCCCGGCGCGAACAGCACGCGCGCCTCCTCGAACACGTGCACCGCCGCCAGCGTGGCCGGCATGTTGGCGCCCTCCGCGACGCACTGCACGCCATTGGCCACCAGCGTGCGGGCATCCTCCGCATCGAGTTCGTTCTGCGTGGCGCATGGCAGGGCGACGTCCGTCGGGATGGCCCACGGTTTCCTGCCCGGGAGGAAGTGCGCCTCCGTGCGCCGCGCGTAGTCGCTCACCCGCCCGTACAGCTGGTTCTTCACTTCCATCAGCACCGCGAGCTTGGCCGGCGTGAAGCCCCCGGGCTCGACGACCGTCCCGCCCGAGTCCGACACCGTGAGCACCTGCGCACCGAGCGCCATGGCCTTCTCGATCGCGTACTGCGCCACGTTGCCGGAGCCGGAGATGCTCACGCGCAGGCCTTCGAGGGACTTGCCGGCGCGCCGCAGCATCTCCTGCGCGAAGTAGACCGTGCCGTAGCCGGTGGCTTCGGGGCGGACCAGCGAGCCGCCGAAGGACAGGCCCTTGCCGGTGAACACGCAGTCCGACCGGTTGCTGAGCTTTTTCATCATGCCGGCCAGGTAGCCCACCTCGCGCGCGCCGACGCCGATGTCGCCGGCCGGGATGTCGGTGTCGCCGCCGATGTGGCGGAACAGCTCGCTCATGAAGGCCTGGCAGAAGCGCATGACCTCGCCGGGGCTGCGGCCCTTCGGTTCGAAGTCCGATCCTCCCTTGCCGCCGCCCATGGGCAGCGTGGTCAGCGCGTTCTTGAAGGTCTGCTCGAAGGCGAGGAACTTCAGGATCGACGGATTCACGGACGGATGGAAGCGCAGCCCGCCCTTGTAGGGACCGATGGCCGAACTGTGCTGCACCCGGTAGCCGCGGTTGACCTGCACCTGGCCCTGGTCGTCCACCCACGCGACGCGGAACTGCACGATGCGCTCGGCCTCGACGAGGCGATCGAGCAGGCCGTGGTCGGCGTATCGCGGGTTCGCCGCGATGAAGGGCCAGAGGCTGTCGATCACCTCGGTCACGGCCTGCACGAACTCGGGCTGGCCAGGATTGCGGGCCTCGACCTGCGCCAGAAAGGCGGCGCTCGATTCGTATTTCATGCTGCACTTCCATCGAGTACGAGCGCCGCGCCGGCGGCGGCTCGCAATGGCGCCTGGGACTTGCCCGGCGGTCGATGTTCAGCGCTGAAGAAGGAAGGGGACCGCCGGGCTCAGGAATCTGCTGGCGTGCCTCGATGGCCCGCAGCGCGCGCTTGCGCAGGCACGGTCGGGCCCGCCGCATTCACAGGGTGCGGCAGGCGACGTGCGTGGCGATCCGGACGGACAGGGGTGTGCATGAGGTGATGCGTGCCAGTGTAGGAGCTGTTGCGCGCCGCGGGGCGCATGACCCGACGATCCTTGCCAGAATGAGCGCGCGCACTTCCCGGCACTCGCGTTGCTGCTTATACTCCCGCCCCGCCATGCATCCACAGCGCACGCCCGCGCATCCCTGAGCCCGGCGGTCCCCTCCCTTTCGTTCCAGCGCACCTTCGACCGTCGGGCCAGCCTCGCGCCAGCCTGAGTCCCTCCGCGGCTCCAACACGATGAATTCGACGCGTCCCCTCGCGCGGACGCGCGCACCGCCATGGATTTCACGAAAGATTTCGTCCGCTCGAAAAACCCCTGCGCCGAGGGATTCCGGTGGACTGCGGCGGCGACCTGCTGGACGCCGCGGGATCGCTGCGCGTGTGGCAGGACCTCATCTGCGACGCGGGCATCGCATGCGGCATGCACCTCGACGCAAAGCGACATCCGTTCGGCGCGGCGCAAGCCCGCGGCGCTGGTCAGCGGATGCCGGGAGGCGGAACATGCGCATTGACGTTTCCCTCGAACACCGCGATCTCGCCGTGGAACTCGCCGGCCTGCACGCGAGGATGCAACGCCCGGGCGACGTCCTGCACCGCCTGCCGGAGATCGCCACGCCGATGCCGGACTTCGTGTTCAGGTACCGGGAATCGGACGGCGAGTTCCACGTGTATGTCGAGGACAGGCAGCGCCAGGTCCTGGCCGGATGCACGTCGTTCCACCGGGTCTTCGAGCTCGACCGCCGCATGGGGCGCCACCTTCGGAGTCCGCATTCGCGCTACGCGGCCGACTATCGCCGGCGCGGCATGGCCAGTGCCGTCTATCGATGGGCGCTGGAGGCGGGCTTGTGCCTGGTGAGCGGGCCGCGCCAATCACCCGCGGCGTATCGGCTCTGGATGTCGCTGGCGCGGTCCCACCCGCTCACCCTGGTCTCCACCCGCGACAAGCACCTGGCGGTCATGGACTCCCGCGTGGAACGAACCTCGTTCGAGGCATTCGACACCCGCATGATGCTGCTGGGCGCCGGCTGGACGCTGCAGGGGCTCGCGCGGGTCATGCCATGAACGCGGGCGGGCTCATCGACATGCGTGGGCAACGCGGCAATGGGGCAGGAGCGGCCTCCTCCCATCGGAGGGTTGCCCGCGCCCATCGATCTTCGTAATCTGGCATCCAGAGCGCACCGCGTTGCCCTCGCAACGCGGACACACAACGCACTTCGGCGCCTGCGACGTTCTTGGGAAAAAAATCTTCTTCTCGGGGGGATCCCATGAGCGTTCGCAAGCCACCGACCCTGCGTCAAACCATGCAGAGCCGCCCCGGAGCCGGGGCGATCCTGTTCGTCCTCATCTGCCTGATGACCTTGTGGGTCTTCCTCCTGGTGGAGATGCCGCTGCTGCTCGGCATGAACCCGGCGTGGACCGAGAAGATCCGGCCGTACGAGGAACTGCTGCACCTGCACGCCGTCTGCGGCGTCGCTGCCCTGCTCGCCGGCGCCACCCAGTTTTCTTCGGAGTGGCGGCGAACGTACCCGCGCCTGCACCGCATGGCGGGCTACGTCTACGTCGGCACCACGGCGCTCGCTTCGCCCTTGGCCATCTGGGTCGCCTTGCAGTACACCCCCATGGCCGAGGCGACGGCGCACGTCTCGCAGGCGCTCATCTGGGTCGTCACCACCGTCGCCGCGTTCCTCGCCATCCGCTCGCGCCACATGCCGTCGCACCAGACGTGGATGGTCCGCAGCTACGCGCTCACGCTCACGTTCGTGCTCTCGCGCTTCGTCACCGAAGTACTCGAGGTGCGCATCCCCGCGGACGCCGGCGGCAATGCGACGTTCGTGTGGCTGTCCACGATCCTGGTGCTGCTGGCGGCGGACACCCTGGTCGACTGGAACCGCCGGGCGTAGCGCGCGCCAGGCGGCCTCGCACCGCCGGCGCCGGCGGAGGTCAGTGCGACATCTCCAGCGCCACGAGGAAGCGCGACACCATGTTGTACGCGCCGATCGTCACCATCGCATCCACGGTCTGGCGCTCGTCGAGGAAGCCGCGCACGCGCTCGTACAGCGCCGCCGGCACTTCGATCGCCGTCGTCATGGTGTCGGTCAGCTCGATCAGCACCTGTTCCATGTCGCCGAGTCCGGGGCCGATCCGCTTCGGGTCGCGCAGCGCGGCGATCTTCTGCTCCGTCGCGCCGGCCTTCAGCGCGATCGGCACGTGCGCTTCGTATTCGTAGGTGGCGCCGTTGAGCACCGCCACGCGGATGATGATCAGCTCGCGCAGGTCCGCGGGCAGCGTGCTGCGGTTGCGCACGGCCGTCAGCAGCTGCTCCCAGCCATGCGCCATGGGCGGGCTGTTCAGGAGCACCTGGTACAGCGTCGACACGCGGCCACGCTGGGCGGCGATCTGCGCTTCCTGTTCGGCGAGTTCGGGGCGGGTGCCGGGCGGGATGGGGGCGATGCGCATGGTCGATTCTCCTGGGCTCATTCCGGCTGGATGCCAATCTTGCGGACCACCTGGCCCCACTTGGGGATCTCGCGTGCGATCACGGCCTGGAAGGCGGCGGGCGTGCCGCCGCCGGGCAGCGCGCCATCGACTTCCAGCTTCGCCGGCGTCTCCTTCATCGCGAGCACCTTGTTCACTTCCGCGTTCATGCGCCGCAGGATCTCGGGCGGCAGGCCCTTCGGCGCGATGATGCCGTACCACAGCGTCGCCTCGTAGCCCTTGAAGCCGGACTCGGCGATCGTCGGCACGTCGGGCAGCGCGGGAATGCGCTCCTCGGTGGTGACGGCCAGCGCGCGCAGCTTGCCCGACTTCACGTGCGGCATCGCGCTGGCGGTGGCCGCGAAGTACAGGTCGACCTGGCCGGCGACCAGGTCGGTGAGCGCCGCGCCGCCGCCCTTGTACGGCACGTGGCGCATGTCGAAGCCGGCTTCGTCGGCGAACTGCGCGGCGGCGAGATGCAGCAGGCTGCCCTGGCCGGACGAGGCGTAGTTCAGCGCGCCCTGCTTCGCCTTGCCCAGCGCAATCAGCTCCTTCAGGTTGGTGGCCGGCAGCTTCGGGTTGGCGACCACGAGCAGCGGGCCTTTCGAGACCTGCACCACTGGCGTGATGTCGTTGACCGGGTCGAACCTGAGCTTGTACAGGCTCGGATTGACCGTGTAGCTGGAAGAGATCAGGACGAAGGTGTAGCCGTCCGCGGGAGCCGCGAGTCCCGCCTGCACGCCGATCAGGCCGCCGGCGCCCGGCTTGTTCTCGACGATCACCGGCTGCCCCAGCGCATCGCCCAGGTGCTTGGCGACGTAGCGGCCGATGATGTCGGCGCCGCCGCCGGGAACGAAAGTGACGATCAGCTTGACGGGCTTGCTCGGCCAGGTGTCGGCGAGAGCGGAGGCCTGCAGGCCGAGGGCCAGGCCCGCCGCGGCGAGCCCGCGCAAGATGGTGCGCAAGGAAAGTTTCATGTCGATGGTCCTGGAGTCGGAAAGGCGATCAGTCGCAGCGCGCGGTCATGCCGCCGTCGACCACGATCTCGGTGCCGGTGATGAAGCGGGCCTCGTCGCTCGCGAGGTACAGCACGGCGCTGGCCGTGTCGCGGCCGTCGCCCATGAAGCCGAGCGGGATGCGCTTCTGGCGCTGCGCGAGGAGCGCATCGACGTCGCCGCCGGCGCGCTGCTTCGCCAATCTCACTTCGACCATCGGCGTGTGCAGCTGGCCGGGAACGACGCAGTTGACGCGCACGCCGTCGGGCGCATGCTGCACGGCGATGACGCGCGACATCTGGATCACGCCGGCCTTGGTGGCCGCATACGCGACCTGCGCCGCGCCGGTCCAGCGCAGGCCGGAGGCGGAGGAGATGTTGACGACCGCGCCCGAGCCCTTGGCCACCATCGTGGGCAGCACGTGCTTGCAGGTCAGGAACACGCTCTTGAGGTTCACGTCGACCTGCGTGTCCCACACTTCCTCGGACAGCTCGATCGGCCCGCCCTTGGCGGAGCCGCCGACGTTGTTCACCAGCACGTCGATGGTGCCGAACTGCGCCAGGCAGGCCTGCGCCATGGCCTGCACCGAAGCGCTGCGGGTCACGTCGCACGCGAACGGCACGATGGATGCGCGCGCCGCTCCGGCGCGCTCCAGCGTTTCCTGCAGGGCCGCCATGTCGCGGTCCACCGCGAACACCTTCGCGCCCTCTTCCGCCAGCCGCACGGCGATGGCGCGGCCATTGCCCCAGCCGGGGCCGACACAACCGGCGCCGGTGACGATGGCCACCTTGTTCTCGAATCTCTGCATGAATCCTCCTGGAGGTCAGACGACCATCGGCGTGGACGCCCCGTCGACCGCGACGATGGCGCCGTTGACATAGCTCGCGCGCGGCGAGGCGAGGAAGACCGCCACGTTGGCGATCTCTTCGGGCGCGGCGGGACGCCCCATCGGCAGCTTCTCGCCGGGCGCGCCCGGCGCGGGCCGGCCTTCGCTGGCGGCGAGGCGCGCTTCCGCGTCCAGCCGCGCGCGCAGGCGCTCGGTGAGCACCTGCGCCGGGTTGATCGCGTTGATGCGCACGCCGCGGCCGGCATAGGCCGACGCCAGGCCGGCGGTCACCAGCATCAGCGCCGCGTTGGCCGCGCCGCCTGCGAGGTGCGTGGGATTGGCGACCTTGCCGCCCGCGCCGATCACGTTGACGATGGCGCCGCTGCGCCGCTCGCCCATGCGCTTCACCGCCGGATCCATCATGTGGACATAGGCGAAGTACTTGGCTTCCATGGCCTCGTGCCAGGCCTGTGCATCGAGCTCCGCCGGCGGCGTGCGCTTGGCCGCGCCCGCGCAGTTCACGAGCACGTCGAGCGGGCCGTGGGCGGCCTCGGCTGCATCGAGCGCAGCGCGCGCCGCCGCGGGATCGCGCAGGTTGGCGGCGAAGCCGGCGACACGGGCGCCGGGATGCAACGCACGCAGGCGCGCCGTGGCTTCGTCCAGCGCCGCCGCGTCGCGCGCGACCAGGCTCACCACCGCGCCCTCGGCGAGGAAGGCCTCGGCGCAGGCACGGCCGATGCCCTTGCTGCCGCCCGTGACCAGCACGTGGCGGCCGGAAAGCTGCAGGTCCATCGCGTCAGCCGCGCTTGACCAGCAGGCCGCCGTCCACCGGCAGCAGCACGCCGGTGACGTAGCGTGCCTCGTCGGAGGCGAGGAACACCGCGGCGTTGGCCACGTCCCAGGCGCTGCCCATGCGGCGCATCGGCACCAGCGCTTCGCGCTCGGCCCGCACCACCTCGCGCGACACGCCGCGTTCCTTGGCGCGCCGCTCGATCGCCATCGGCGTGTCGATCAGGCCCGGCAGGATCGCGTTGGCGCGCACGCCGTGCCCGGCGTTCTCCATCGCGATGTGCTGCGTCATCGTGTTGACGGCGCCCTTGCTGGTCTTGTAGGTGATCGTCGGCCGCGCGGCGAGCGAGGACGTCGAGGAGATGTTGATGATCGAGCCGGACTTCTGCGCGATCATGTGCGGCAGCACGTGCTTGCAGGTCATGAACATGCCCTTGAGGTTCATGTCCATCAGCGCTTCCCACACGGCGACGTCCAGGTCCACCGTCTTGCGGTCGCCGCCGGAGCGGCCCACGTTGTTGTGCAGCACGTCGATGCGGCCGTAGCGCTCCACGCAGGCGTCGGCGATGCGCTTGCAGTCCTCCTCCCGCGTGATGTCGGCCGTCAGCACCGAGGCCGGCTGGCCGTACTGCTGCACGGCCTTCAGGGTGTCCTGGGCCCACTCCTCGTTGATGTCCACCAGCAGCAGCGTGGCGCCTTCCTCGGCGTAGCGCTCCGCCGCCGCGCGGCCGTTGCCGACGGTGTCGCCCGGCTGCTGCCCGGCGCCCACGATGATCGCGACCTTGCCCTGCAGGCGGCCGCCTTTCGTATTGGTCATGTCTGTGTTCTTCCTGGGTGAATCTCGTGGCCGCTCAGTCGATCGAGACCTTGCCCTCGACGACGACCTTGCGCCAGCGTGCCTCCTCGGCGCGCACGTAGCGCGTGAGTTCCTCGGGCGTGGTGGGCGAAGGCACGAGGCCTTCGCTGGCCACGCGGTCGCGGAAGTTCTGCGACTCCACGGCGCGGCGCACGGCGGTGTTGAGACGCGCCACGATGTCGGGCGGCGTGCCGCCGCTGGCGAACACCGCGTACCAGACATCGGCCTCGTAGCCGGGCAGGCCCGACTCGGCGAAGGTCGGCACCTGCGGCCACGAGGGCGAGCGGGCTTGCGACGTCACCGCGAGCGCGCGCATCTTGCCGGCCTCGACGAACTTGCCGGCGCCGGCGGCAGTGGCGAACACCAGGTCGATCTGGCCGCCCAGCAGGTCGGTGTACGCCGGGCCGGCGCCGCGGTACGGCACGTGCGTGATGTCGACCTTGGCCATCATCTTGAACAGCTCGCCGGCCAGGTGGACCGCCGTGCCGTTGCCCGAGGAGCCGTACGTGAGCTTGCCCGGATTGGCGCGGGCGAAGTCGATCACGTCCTTGACCGTGCGGTACTTCGAGTTGGGGTGGGTCACCAGCATGTTCGGGCCGCGCGCGACCAGCGAGATGTCGGCGAAGGACTTGTCGGTGCTGTACGGCAGGTTCTTGACCAGGCTGCTATTGATGGCGTGCGCCGAAGTGGTGACCAGCAGCGTGTAGCCGTCGCCCTGCGCCTTCGCGACCAGGTCCGAGCCGATCACGGTGCCGCCGCCCGGCTTGTTGTCGACGATGACGGGCTGGCCGAGGTCGCGGGCCATGCCTTCGGCCACGGTGCGCGCGACCAGGTCGGTGCCGCCGCCGGGCGTGAACGGGATGACGATGCGGATCGTCCGCGACGGAAAGCTGCCTTGCGCGGCCGCGCGGCCGGAAGCGAGGGCCAGGAAGGAAGGAAAGGCCAGCGAGGTCGCGCCGGCGGCCGCCGCCTGCAGCAGGCCGCGCCTGCTCTTGTCCGGAATGCTCATGAATCGTCTCCGTTCGTTGCGCCGCGGATGCTTTCGCCGCGGCATGCCCGCAGTCTAGGCATGGCCGGGCGCCCCGGTTTGACGATTCGGAAAAGCTCCGTTTCCGGATTCAGGAAGGCAGCAGGTGCTCCAGCAATGCTTTCACCTGCGGCGAAAGCGCCTGCGGGTCGCGCACGCAGACGAACAGGTGCCGCTCGGCCCAGGGATCGCTCAGCGGAACCACCACCAGGCCCATGCGGCCGACGTAGTTGCGCGCGATGCCCTCGGGCATCACCGCGAGGCCCAGGCCTTCGCGCACCATCGCACAGCGCGCCTCCGGGTTGGACACCTGCGCGCGCACCCGCACCGGCCGGGTGATCGTCGCGCCCGCGAGCGTGAGGAATTCGTCGAGGCTGTGCCGGGGAAAGTTGCCGAGGAAGTCGTAGTCGAGCGCGTCGTTGAAGCGCAGGTTCTTGCGGCGCGACAGCGGATGCCCCACCGGCACCACCAGCCCGATGCGGTCACGCCGGTAAGGCATGGAGATCACGCCGGACGCCGGATGCTCCGCATGGTAGATGCCGATGTCCGCCTGGCCGTCGGCGACCATCGGGGCCACGTCGTAGCTGAAGGCCTCCAGCAGGTCGACGCGCGCGCCCGGCATCTTGCGCGCGAAGGAGCTGATCTCCTTCGGCAGGAACTGCAGCACGGTCGACGAATTCGCCACGAGCCGGATGCTCGGAACGCCGCCGCTCGAATAGGTGGCCAGCAAGTCCCGCGCCTGGGCGACGTTGCGCAGGATCACCCTCGCCTGCTGGTACAGCACGACGCCCGCGGGCGTGGGCTCGACGCCGCGGCCGTGGCGCAGCAGCAGCGTCGTGCCGAGGCGCCGTTCCAGCTCGGAGATGCGCTTGCTCGCGGCGGAGGTCACCAGGTGCACGCGCTCGGCGGCGCGCGACAGGCTCTTCTCTTCCACGGCGGCCACGAGGATTTCGAGGGAAGCCAGGTCCATGGGGGGGATTGTCGTCAAGCCGCCTTGTGGTGGCATGAGGCGTCGAGGGGGCTCCCGTCCCCGGGGCTCAATGCTCGCGCAACGACCGGAAGTAGCCGTGGACGGCCTTGGGCAAGGCCTTCCGCGGGGAGCGCTGCAGCTTCAGCAGCAGGTCGTGCGGTGCCTCGTCCACCTCGTACCGCTCGCGAATGTCGCATTGGATGCGCGAGAGCAGGCCGGCCGCCACCTCGGCGTCGGCCATGGCGCGGTGGGCGCGCCCCGCCGGGGCGATCGAGTGGAAGGCCGCCAACGAGCCCAGGCGGTAGCTTCCGGCCTCGGGATACAGGCGGCGGGAGAGCAGCAGGGTGCAGGCCATCGATGGATCGGGGCGCGCAGGGCCGCCCAGCCTCGCCAGTTCTGCTGCCCAGAAGCGCTGGTCGAACGCAGCGTTGTGCGCGACCAGCGGCGTGTCGCCCACGAAACGCGCGGCCTCGGACATGACGTCGGCGGCCGGGGGCGCCGCACGGATCATCTCGTTGCTGATGCCGGTGTAGGCCTCGATGAACGGCGAGATGCGCACGCCGGCGTTCATCAGCGACTGGAAGCGATCGACGACCTGCGTTCCCTCCAGCACCACGACGGCGATCTCCGTCGCGCGATCTCCCTGGGCGGGCGACAAGCCGGTCGTCTCGAAGTCGATGACTGCAATGGGGTTCAACGCATGCCCTGGCTGGCAAATGGCCGAGTATGCCAACAACCGACGCCAGGCCGCCCTCGCCCGATCGCCCCATTCGCGCCCTCACCCACGCATTTCGCCCCCTCCGCCGCCCGTTTCGTCGCATCCCCGGGGACGAGCACGCGCCGCCCTCTCATAGTGCGCGCATCGTCAAGGGGAAGAAAATGGGTCACCACCGTCGCATTCTGGTTCTGCTGTTCCTGTGCGTTTCGTTGGCGTCCCCTATGCCATCCACCGCGGAGCCACTGGCGGACTGCGCAGCTCCCGTCAGCCTGGACGACGGCTGGCAGGTCGCCGACGCCGCGGGCGCAGGGTTCGATCCCGCCAGGCTCTGCGCCGCCCTTCGCGCGTTTCGCACCAGCCCGCGCAACCTGCACGCGGTGGTGGTCGAGCGCGGGGGCAGAGTCGTCGCCGAGACCTACCGCGCCGGCCTCGACGTCCCCTGGCTTCTCGTGGCGCCGCGGCGCGTCACCTTCGGACCCGGCACGCTCCATGACATGCGATCGATCAGCAAGTCCGTGGTCGGCCTGCTCTGGGGGATCGCCCAGGCCGATGTCGGCCTGCCGCCCGTCCAGACGCCCGTGCTGGACCTGTTCCCCCACCTGGCCGACTTGCGAACCGGCGGGCGCGAACGGATCACCCTCGAAGACCTGCTGTCCATGCGCAGCGGGCTTGCGTGGGACGAGATGGGCCGGTACGGCGGCCTCGGCAACGACGAGAACGGGCTGGCCTGGCGCGGCGACATCCCGCGCTACGTGTTCGACCGTCCGCTGGCTACGGGTCCCGGCCGGCACTTCAACTACGACGGCGGCCACACGGCCGTCCTCGCAGAGCTGATCCAGCAGCGCACCGGCAGCACGTTGCAGGAATACGTCCGGCGCAAGCTGTTCGAGCCGCTCGGGATCACGCACTGGGAATGGGGCACCGACCTGCGCGGGCGCGCCCGCGCCTACGCGGGGCTGAGGCTGCGTCCCCGCGACCTGGCACGCCTCGGGCGCCTGGTGCTCGCCGGCGGCACCTGGCAGGGGCGCGAAGTCGTGCCCGCCGCGTGGCTTCAGGCCTCGTTCGCGCCGCGCGTTCCGTACGGCGAGCCTGGCATGGGAAGCGACAGCAACTACGGCTATCAGTGGTGGCTCGGGACGGTACGGGCCGGCGGCCGCAGCTTCGCCTTCCGGGCTGCGGTGGGCAACGGAGGGCAGCGCCTCTTCATCGTGCCGGACCTGGATCTGGTCGTGGTGCTCACGGCCGGCGAGTACAACGACCCGGGCGTTGCGCCGGAGCTTCGCCGCGTGCTCGACCTCATCGTCGAGTCCGCGGCGGCGGGGAGTGCAGCGACGCCCTGATGAAGGCCGCTCCCGAACGGCTTCGCCCCCCGGGGCCTCACCCCCGCTTCGCCGCCTCGAGCTTCGCGATGTCGATCTTGCCCATGTCCATCATCGCGTCGAACACGCGCTTGGCCCGGGCGCGATCCGGGTCGGAGAGCGATTCGATCAGCATGCGCGGCGTGATCTGCCACGACAGGCCCCACTTGTCCTTGCACCAGCCGCAGGCACTCTCCTGGCCGCCGTTGCCGACGATCGCGTTCCACAGGCGATCGGTTTCGGCCTGGTCCTCGGTCGCGATCTGGAACGAGAAGGCCTCGTTGTGCTGGAAGGTCGATCCCCCGTTGAGGCCGATGCAAGGGATGCCGATCACCGTGAATTCCACGGTGAGGATGTCGCCTTCCTTCCCCGACGGATAGTCGCCGGGCGCGCGATGGACCGCGCCCACGGCGCTGTCCGGAAAAATCTTGGCGTAGAACTGCGCGGCCTCGAGGGCGTCCTTGTCGTACCAGAGACAGATCGTGTTCTTGCTCAGCATTGCGACTCCAAAATGGGCGTGGACAGGCAATCTACCGCAAGCCCTCCCACCAGTGGCGGTTCTGCCGCGGCTGGCCCAGCGTCAGCACCTCGCCGATCTCCGGCGTGGCGAGCGCGATGCCGCGCTGCTGCGCCAGGGCGGCCACGCGCTCCAGCGGTTCGCGCCAGCCGTGGAAGGCGAGGTCGAAGGTGCTGTTGTGCACCAGGAAGAGCGTGCGCGCGCCGAGGTCCTGGAACGCCTGCACCGTTTCCTCGGGCGTCATGTGCACGGTGGGCCAGTAGCTGTCCCAGGCGCCGTTCTCGATCAGCGCGATGTCGAACCGGCCCAGGCGCGTGCCGATCTCCTTGAAGCCGGGGAAGTAGCCGCTGTCGCCGCTGTAGAAGATGCGCTCGGCGCCGCTGCGCAGCGACCACGAGGCCCACAGCGTGCGGTTGCGGTCCCACAGGGTGCGGCCGGAGAAATGCTGCGAGGGCGTGGCCGTGACCGTCACGCCGCCCCATTGCCTTTCCTGCCACCAGTCCATCTCCTCGATGCGGTCGGCCGGCACGCCCCACTCCCGCAGCCGCCGGCCCACGCCCAGCGGCACGAAGTAGCGCTGCACGCGGTCCTTCAGCGCCTCGATGGTGGGCGCGTCGAGGTGGTCGTAGTGGTCGTGCGAGAGCACCAGGCCTTCGATGGGCGGCACGTCCGCCAGCGCCACCGGCGCGGCATGGTTGCGCTCGGGCCCGGCCCACGAGACCGGCGAGGCGCGCTGCCCGAACATGGGATCGATCAGCCACCACTTGCCGCGCAGCTTGAGCAGGTGCGAGGAGTGGCCCAGGCGGATGACGTGGTTGGACGCGGCGTCCAGTGCATCCAGGTCGGCGCGGCCCAGGGTGCGCACCGGGATCGGATCGACGGGCACGGTGCCCTGCTTCTTTTCCAGCACCATGCGCGACCAGATCGCCCAGGTCGAACGGTGCGGCTTCGCGTCCGGGTTGGGCGGGTTGCGGAACACGCAATCCTGCGCCACGAACTGCGGCGAAGCCAGGAAGCGCGGATCGCAGTCTTCGGCCGCCGCGCGCGCCTGCGCCGGCAGCAAGGCGCCGATCAGCGGCAGCAGGCAGGCGCCGGCGAGGCGTTTCATCATGGTGCGCGCAGCATAGCGGGATGGTCTCCCAGGCGAAATAGCCGCGCGCGGACTCGGCGCCTCAGAACAGCGTGGAGACGCCGAGCACCACCGCGTTGCGTGCCGTGAGCTGCACGCCGTTCACCGACTGCCGCAGCGGCTGCTGGAAGTAGCCGTAGATGCGGAACTGCTCGCCGATCTTGTAGCTCAGGCCCGGACTCAGGAACAGCGAGCGGCTGCCGCTGTCCTCGGGTTCGGCATTGGCGCCGCGGTCCCGTCGCTTGACGACCGCGTTGAGCTGGACGATCGCGGAAAGCCGGTCCGTGAGCGGATGCGCATAGCCGAGGTCCATGCCCACCTGGACTCCCGGGCGGAATCCGTCGTGCGAATTCAGGGGCGCCTGGACCTGCGCCTGCGCGAACCACGCCGCACCGCCCGGGGCGAGCTGCTGGTGGTGGAAGGCACCGAGCACGAGATCGGTGGTGCCGGTGCCGGGCTGCAGGCTGCGCTCGGCGACGTCGCCGTCACCGTTGGCCACGCCGGTCTTGCCGGTGGGCAACTTCAGGCCCGCGAACGCGCCCACGAGGCGCGGCGCCGCATCGGATCCTTCGAGCAAGCGCTGGTACCGACCGGTCACCCGCACGTCCCCCAGCTCGCGGAACTTCCACTGCTCGGGCAGCTTCTCGCCGTGGTGGTTGTGGATGTGCAGGTGGTCGCGATCCACGAAAGGCAGCGTGACGGCGACGCCCCAGCCCGAAGCGAAGGTGTGGCTGTAGGTCGCCACGAGGTTCTGGTTGAGCGTGCGCACCTCGTCGTGGTGGCGCCGAACGTCGCCGATGCCGATGCGGCGCGAGCCGGAGCGCAGGCGGTCCTGGCGGATGCGCTCGTAGCGCAAATCCAGCGTGCTGCCTTCGTTCAGCCCGGTCGTGCCCGCGCCCCAATCGGTGTTGAGCGAACAGAAGGCGGACCCGCAGCTCGCATGGGCGGACAGCGGGAAGCAGGCGGCGATGACGATGGCGGAAAGCGAACTGCGGACGGCACGTGCCGCAGTCCCGGCGAATGGGTTCATGTTGTTTCTCCTCGAGGATTCCGGAAGGCGAGGCTGCGCCGCGGCGGGCGGCAGCCGTCAATGCAAAAGCAGGGAATCAGGAGAAGGCAGGAGGTGCCCGCGCCGGTGGCGGCACCGTGGCGCGCACCGGCACGTACGGGATGGCAGGGGGCGCAGAAGCGATCGATGCATGGGCACGCCAGCCAGGGGCGGCATCCAGCGAAAGCGACGAGGCCGCATGCGCGCACAGCGGGCAATGCGCCTGCGCGCCGTCGTGTCCCTGGTGCGCGTGCGGTCCCGCGGATTCGTCGCCTCCGCAGTACTCGGCCTGCATCGCCGCGATGCCTGCGGGAGCGAACATGCCGGCATCGGCGATGCCGATCGCCGGACGCCACGCCATGGCCAGGAACCACACCACCAGCCACGCCGTCAGGAGGCGGGCCGTGCGGTGGGAGGGCCGGAGCAGGTTCATGGCATCTGGAAACGTCGCTTGCATTATGCAATGGGCCCTCCGCGCGAGCACGCATTTCTCCCTGCAAGTGAACTCGACCTTGACGACGATCAATGGCCCGCGCGCTTCGTTGTTCCTACAATTCCCGCATGCACCGCAGACTGCTGCTGCTTGCCCTCGCCGCCTTCGCCCCTGCGCTGGGCGCGCAGACCTTGCCCGCGAAGTTCGATCCCGCGCGCGATGCCGAGGCGGACGTGCAGCTGGCGCTCACGCTGGCGCGGGAGCAGCGCAAGCTGGTGTTCGTCGACCTCGGCGGCGAATGGTGCTCCTGGTGCCACGTCTTCGACCGCTTCGTCGCTGCGCGGCCGGAGGTCCTCCGAACGCTGCGCGAGCGCTACATCCTGGTGAAGGTGAATTACTCGCCGCGCAACCCCAACCCGGCGCTGCTGTCACGCTGGCCGAAGGCGAAGGGCTACCCGCATTTCTACGTGCTCGATGCGGACGGACGGGTGCTCGCCTCGCAGCCCTCCGCGGAACTCGAAGCCGACAACGACTACGACGAGGCGCGGATGCTGGCCTTCCTGCGCCGGCACGTTCCGGCGAGTTGAGCGCTCAGCGCGCGAGCCACTCCGGCACCGGCAGGTTCTTCGCGCGCAGGAATTCCGGGTTGAACAGCTTGGACTGGTAGCGCGTGCCGCTGTCCGCGAGGATGGTGACGATCGTGTGGCCCGGCCCGAGCTGCTGCGCCAGGCGGATCGCCCCGGCGACATTGATGCCGCTCGATCCGCCGAGGCACAGGCCTTCCTCGCGCAGCAGGTCGAACAGCACCGGCAGGGCCTCTTCGTCAGGGACCTGCCAGGCGTCGTCGATCGGCGCGCCTTCCAGGTTGCGCGTAATGCGGTTCTGCCCGATGCCTTCGGTGATCGAGGAGCCCTCGCTGCGCAGCTCGCCGTGCTTGACGTAGTGGTACATGCCGGCGCCCTTCGGGTCGGCGGCGGCGATCACCACCGATGGCTTCACCGACTTCAGGTACAGCCCGACGCCGGCCAGGGTGCCGCCGGTGCCGATCGAGCACGTGAAGCCGTCGACCTTTCCTTCGGTCTGCTCCCAGATCTCCGGACCGGTCGAACGCACGTGGCCTTCGCGGTTGGAGAGGTTGTCCCACTGGTTCGCGTACAGCACGCCGTTGGGCTCGCTGCCCGCGAGCTCCCGCGCCAGGCGCTCCGCCACGTGGACGTAGTTGCCCGGATTGCTGTACGGCGCCGCGGGCACCTCGCGCAGTTCGGCCCCGCACAGGCGCAGCAGGTCCTTCTTTTCCTGGCTTTGCGTTTCCGGGATCACCACCAGCGTGCGGTAGCCGCGCGCGTTGCCGACCAGCGCCAGCCCGATGCCGGTGTTGCCCGCTGTGCCTTCGACGATCAGGCCACCCGGCCGGAGATCGCCGCGGGCCTCGGCGTCGAGGATGATGTACAGCGCGGCGCGGTCCTTGACGGAGCCTCCCGGGTTCATGAACTCGGCCTTGCCGAAGATGTCGCAGCCGGTGCGCTCCGAAGCCTTCCTCAGCCTGATCAGCGGCGTGCGCCCCACCGCTTCGGTGACGCCATCGCGGATGTCCATGGGCCCAGCATAGACCCGGCCGGCGCGCGCGCGGAAGACATCACCGGCAGGAGAGGTTCTCGTCCGTACGCACGCCGGCGGCACGTTGACGCCCGAGCATGCGCACGCGCATCATTGACCTCCCTGTTCGCGGACCCACGGAGGATCCCATGTCACTGCGCATCAACGATACGGCACCCGACTTTCGCGCCGACACGACGACGGGACCCATCCAGTTCCACCAGTGGATCGGCGACGGCTGGGCGATCCTGTTCTCGCACCCGAAGGACTTCACTCCGGTGTGCACCACCGAACTGGGCTACATGGCGCGCATCGAGCCCGAGTTCCGCAAGCGGAACACCAAGCTGATCGGCCTGAGCGTCGACCCGGTGGACAGCCACAGCCGCTGGCTCGCGGACATCGAAGCGACGCAGGGCGCGAAGGTCAACTACCCGATCATCGGCGACCCCGACCTCTCGATCTCGAAGCTGTACAACATGCTGCCCGCCGAGGAGCCCGGCACGTCCGAGGGCCGCACGCCGGCCCTCAACCAGACGGTCAGCTCGGTGTTCATCGTCGGCCAGGACAAGAAGATCAAGCTGATGCTGACCTATCCGATGACCACCGGGCGCAACTTCGACGAGATCCTGCGCGTGCTCGACTCGATGCAACTGACGATCAAGTACAAGGTCGCCACGCCGGTCAACTGGAAGCAGGGCGAGGACGTCATCATCGCCGGCTCGGTCAGCGACGACGAGGCGAAGAAGCTGTTCCCGCAAGGCTGGGCGGCACCCCGGCCTTATCTCCGGGTGGTCAAGCAGCCGGGGTGAGACGTGCTCTTCGAGCACGTCCGCACCGGCGGCTGCCAGTCCTACCTGGTCGGCTGCGGCGACACCTGTTCGGCCGCCGTGATCGATCCCGAGGCCAGCCAGGTCGACCGCTACCTGGCGCTGGCCGCGCGCGACGGCCTGCGCATCCACTACGTGGTCGACACGCACACGCATGCCGACCATTTTTCGGCCGGCCGCTCGCTCGCGCAGTCGCTGGGCGCGCCGCTGGTGATGCACCGGGCGAGCACGGCGCCGCGGGTGGACATGCGCGTCGACGACGGCGACATGCTGCTGGTGGGCAAGCTGAAGCTGCAGGTGCTGCACACCCCGGGCCACACGCAGGACTCCCTGTGCCTCGTCGCCGAAGACCGGGTGTTCACCGGCGACACCCTGCTGATCGGCGGCACGGGCCGCACCGACCTGCCGACGGGCGACGCCGGCGCGCTGTACGACAGCCTGTTCGGCAAGTTGCTGAAGCTCGACGCCGCGCTGAAGGTGTTCCCGGCGCACGACTACAAGGGGCACAGCCACTCCACGATCGGCGAGGAGATCGCCGGCAACCCGCGGCTGCAGGTGAAGAACCGCGCGGCGTTCATCGAGATGATGGGCAACCTGAACCTGAACATGCCCGCCCACATCACCGAAGCGCTGCGCACCAACCTGAGCGGCGGCAAGACGGTGGCGCAGATGCTGGCCGAGGCCGCCGCGGTGGTGCCGTTCATGTCGCTGGCGCAGTTGAAGGAACGCATCGGGCACCAGGATGCGGACCTGGTGGTGCTGGACGTGCGCGAGCGCGAGGCCTACCTGAACGGCCACATCCCCGGCGCCCACCTGCTGCCGCGTGGCCAGCTGGAACTGCGCGTCAACGAGGAACTGCCGGATCCGACGCGCCGCATCGTGACCTGCTGCGAGCTGGGACGCATCTCGACGCTCGCCGCCGCCACCCTGCGCGGCATGGGCTTCCAGCGCGCGGTGGCGCTCGACGGCGGCATGCAGTCGTGGCGCGAGGCCGGCTATCCGCTGCGGCAAGGCGCGGAACCCTGAAGCTGTGGCACGTCAGAGGGCGGCCTCGCCGCTCTCCGCCGTGCGGATGCGCATCGCGAAGCCGAGCGGCCAGACCAGGATCCGGTCCTCGGCATGCGCGCCCGAAGGGGCGGACCGGCGCACCGCGTCGATCGCGCGCCGCAGCTGTTCGTCCGGCAAGGCCATCTCGATGCGCAGGTGCGGCACGAAGCCCGGGCCGCTCTCCAGCACTTCCTCGTCTTCGTCCGCCGGATCGTGCACCGTGTGCTCGCTCCACTCCTGCACCTCGGTCACCGTCAGGCGCCCGACGCCGATCGCCTCGAGCGCGGCCACCACTTCGTCGACGCGAAAGGGCCGCACCAGAACGCTGACCCATTTCATGATCAGACATCGAAGTACAGGTGGAACTCCCAGGGGTGCGGGCGCAGGCGCACCGGGTCGATCTCCTTGCGGCGCTTGTAGTCGATCCAGGTGTCGATCACGTCGCGCGTGAACACTTCGCCGCGCGTGAGGAAGCCCTGGTCCTCCTCCAGCGCCGCCAGCGACTCCTGCAGCGAGCCCGGCACCTGGCGCACCTTGCCCGCTTCTTCCGGCGGCAGGTCGTAGATGTTGCGGTCCAGCGGCTCGCCCGGCTCGATCTTGTTGGCGATGCCGTCCAGCCCCGCCATCAGCATCGCGGCGAAGGCGAGATACGCGTTGGCCGAAGGATCGGGGCAGCGGAACTCCACGCGCCTGGCGGCCGGCGACGTCGAGTACATCGGGATGCGCGCGGCGGCGGAGCGGTTGCGCTGCGACATCGCGAGGTTCACCGGTGCTTCGTAGCCCGGCACCAGCCGCTTGTACGAATTGGTGGTCGGCGCGCAGAAGGCCATCAGCGCCGGCGCGTGCTGCAGCAACCCGCCGATGTACCAGCGGCATTCCTGCGAGGTGAGCGCCCAGCCCTCGGGGTCGTAGAACAGGTTCTTGTCGCCGCGCCACAGGCTCTGGTGGCAGTGCATGCCGCTCGCGTTGTCGGCGAAGATCGGCTTGGGCATGAAAGTGGCGACCTTGTTGTGCCGGCGCGCGACGTTCTTGCAGACGTACTTGTACATCATGACGTTGTCGGCCATGCGCGTGAGCGGCGCGTACTTCATGTCGATCTCGTTCTGGCCCGCGGTGGCCACCTCGTGGTGGTGGATCTCCACCTGGATGCCGGCCTGCATCAGCGCCAGCACGATCTCCGAGCGGATGTCCTGCAGCGTGTCGTGCGGCGGCACCGGGAAGTAGCCTTCCTTCAGGCGCGACTTGTAGCCCAGGTTGCCGCCGCCGTAGGCGCCCTCGTCGGCGCCGGTGTTCCATTGGCCTTCGGCCGATTCGACGTAGTAGAAGCCGGAGTGTTCGTCCTGGCCGAAGCGGATCGAGTCGAAGATGAAGAATTCCAGCTCGGGGCCGAAGTAGCAGGTCTGCGCGAGGCCCGTGCCCTTCAGGTGGTTCTCGGCCTTTTTCGCGATGTAGCGCGGGTCGCGCGAGTACGGCTTGCCGAGCACCGGATCGTGCACGTCGCAGATCATCGACAGCGTCGGGATCTCGCAGATCGGGTCGATGAAGGCCGTGGCCGGATCGGGCTTGAGCAGCATGTCCGACTCGTGGATCTCCTGGAAGCCGCGAATCGAGGAGCCGTCGAAGCCGATGCCGTCGGCGAACAGGCCTTCGTGCACTTCGGGCAGCGTGATCGAGAAGTGCTGCCACATGCCCGGGAGGTCGGTGAAGCGGAGGTCGACGACCTGGATGCCGTTGTTCTCGATCAGCGCGACGACATCCTGCGGGCCGGCCGGCCGCTCGACCCGGTAGCTGCCGGGGGCGATGAAGGCGGTTCCGGTTTCGGTGGCGGGCTCTCGAGCGGACATGGCGGCCTCCTCGATGGGAGCGGAAAGCGCGGCGCCGGGGTGGCGACGGTCGCTCCACCCATCCGTTGCAGGATAGGTCGCTCTGCCGCAAAAGCAATGGGGCCTGACGGGCAGCAAGGCCGAGCTGGGCACGTCACGTTTCGCCCGCGCCGATCGTCATGGAGGTGAAGGAGCAAAACCATGGACATCGTCATCATCGGCGGCGGCTATGCGGGCGTGGCATGCGCGCTGCGGCTGGCCCACCGGGCGCGCCGCCAGGGCACCGCCGCGCGCATCCGGCTCATCCATCCAGCGCCCGTGCTGGTCGAACGCATCCGGCTGCACCAGGCCGCGACCGGCCAGGGGCTGCGGGAGCGCCGCATCGGCACGCTGCTGCGCCGCTCGGGCGTGGAACTCGTGCAAGGCTGGGCCGAAGCCATCGACCCGCAGGAGCGCGCCGTGCACGTGGGCGGGCAGCAGTTCGCATGGGACCGGCTGGTGCTCGCGATCGGATCGCGCTCGGGATCCGACGAGGTGCCCGGCGTGGCCGAGCATGCGCACACGCTGAATCCGGCGACGGCGCCGGCACTGCGCGAGCGCCTGCAGGCGCTGCCGCGCAACGCGCGCGTGCTGGTCGTCGGCGGCGGCCTCACCGGCATCGAGGCCGCCAGCGAGGTCGCCGAATCCTTCCCGCGGCTGGAGGTGAGCCTCGCGACCGAAGGCCGGCTGGTCGACGACTTCAGTCCCGCTGGCCGCGACCACATCCTGCACGTGATGCGCAAGCTGCGCGTGGACGTGCACGAAGGCGTGCGGGTGCATTCGGTGAGCGCGGCGCGGCTCGAAACGGACAGCGGCGCGCTCGCCTTCGACCTCTGCGTCTGGGCCGCGGGCTTCGCGCTGCCGCCGCTGGCCTGGGACGCGGGCCTGCGGGTCAACGCGCACGGGCAGGTGCTGGTCGATCCGCAGCTGCGATCCGTCTCGCATCCCTGGATCTACGCCGCCGGCGACATCGCCGCACCCGTGCTGCCGCCGGGGCAGACCGTGCCCATGGGATGCAAGAGCGCGATGCCCATGGGCGCGCACGTAGGCGACAATCTCGCGCGCGAGCTGCGCGGCGAGCCGGGCGAGGCCTTCGACTACGCGCTGCTCTTTTACTGCGTGAGCCTGGGCCGGCGCGACGGGCTGATCCAGTGGGCCGACGACGAGGGACGGCTCACGGGCCGCATCCTCACCGGCCGGCGCGGTGCATGGTTCAAGGAAATGATCTGTCGTTCGACCTGGTGGGCGTTGCTGATGGAATCGCGGGGCACCAAGGCGGTGGTGTGGAAGCGCACCGGCCGCGCGCCGCAGGCCATGCCGCGGGCGGAGCGCGCCCCGGGATGAGCGCCGAAGCCGATCCGCTGCAACGGGAGCGCCCGCGCCTGTTCGCCCTCGCCTACCGCATGCTCGGGAGCGTGGGCGAAGCGGAGGACGCGGTGCAGGAAGCGTATCTGCGCTGGTATTCGCAGACGCGCGACGACGTGCGGAACCCTCCCGGCTTCCTGACCACCGTGGTCACGCATCTCTGCCTCGACGAGCTGAAGAGCGCGCGCCGGCAGCGCGAGCACTACCCCGGCGTGTGGCTGCCCGAACCCGTGGCCGACGACACGCTGGCGGAAGCGGCCGCGGCGCCGGTGGCCGCCGGCACTCCCGAGCAGGACGTGGAACGGCTGGAGTCGATCTCGATCGCCTTCCTCTCCGTGCTGGACACGCTCGGGCCGCTGGAACGCGCGGTGTTCCTGCTGGCCGAGGTCTTCGACTACCCGCATGCGGAAGTCGCGACCATCGTCGGCCGCACGCCGGAGGCTTGCCGCAAGGCGCTCAGCCGCGCGAAGCAGAACCTCGCGGTGCGCAAGCCGGCCACGGCCTCCGCCGAGCGCCATCGGGAACTGCTGCTGTCCTTCATCGCCGCCGTGCGGCGCGGCCACGTCGACGAGCTCGCGCAGCTGCTGGCCGACGACGTGGAGTCGCGCGCGGACGGCGGCGGCCATGTGACGGCCGCGACCAAGCCCGTCGTCGGCGTGCGCGCCGTGTCGCGCCTGTATGTCGGGTTGTCGCAGCAGATCCCGCCGGACCTGGTGGTGCGCGTGGAGACGGTCAACGGCGGGCCTGCGGCCTTGCTGATCGTGGGCGACTTGCTGCTGTCGGTGATGCAGGTGTCCGTGGAAGGCGACCGTATCCGGCGCATCGACAACGTGATGAATCCGCACAAGCTCGCGCGCATCGCGGCGGCTCGGGGGATGAAGACGCTGGCGAGCGGCGCGGCCTGATCACCCTTCGTGCCTGGCGATGAAAGCCTCGACGGTGTCGTGCAGCAGTTCGGGCTGCTCCAGGAAGATGAAATGCCCGCCGTCCAGCACGGCGAACTCCGCGCCGGGGATCCGCTCGGCCAGCTCACTGGACAAATGCGGCGGGGCGCAGAAGTCGCGCTCGCCCACCAGCACCAGCGTCGGCGTCGTGATCGAGGGCAGTTCTTCGAAGGCATCGTGTCCCACGATCATGTCGATCCGCGCGAAGGCGATCTCCGGTTCGAAGGGGCCGGCCGATGCGGCGTCCACCCACGCCTGCACCCGCTCCGGATGCTCGCGCATGAAGCGCGGATCGAACAGGAACAGCGCGTTGGCTTCGGTGGACGCGCGCAGGCCGGAGTCGGCCAGCATGCGCCGGCGCATCTCGAACTGGCGGCGATAGAACGCGTCGGCGCGCGCGATCGAAGACACGATCGTGGCGCTGCGGAGCAGCTCGCGGTGGCGGATCGCGAGCCATTGCGCGATGGCGCCGCCGGTCGAGGATCCCACCACGTGGACAGGCCCGCAGCCGACGGCCTCGATGACCCGCGCCATGTCCCAGGCGTGCTGCGCGATCGTCATGCCACGCGCGGTGTGCTCGGAGGCGCCGGTGCCGCGGTGGTCCGGTGCGATCACCTGGTGATGCGCCGCGAAGAGCTCGAGCTGCGGCCCCCAGGACGCTGCCACGCCCGCCAGCCCGGCGAGCAGGAGCACGGGCGAGCCGTGGCCCCTCAGCTCGTAGTGGATGGAGACACCGTCGGAGTCGACGTCGGGCATGGGCTTCTCCGGTAGGCGCGGGGAATGGTGGGCAAGCGAAGCTTGCCCACCCTACGCCGAAACGATCGCCGCGCAACCCCGGTGATCGCCCCGGCACCCCGTAGGGTGGGCAAGCTCCGCTTGCCCACCATTCCCTCCGTGGCGAG
>NZ_DASVNN010000149.1:0-16297 GCF_036383835.1 Ramlibacter sp. | reverse complement strand
TGCAGCGCGACGGCGCGCGCCACCGTGTCGGTCGAACCGCCCGCCGGGAACGGGACGACGACGGTCACCGGCTTTTCCGGCCACGCGGTCTGCGCGCCGCACGCGAACGCGGCGCCCAAGGTGGCCACCGCGACGAGCCTGCCGATCATGGTCATGCGTTTCCTTCGAGTTGCTTGCCCGCGCGCTGGATCACGTTCGCCCAGCGCTTGCCTTCGCGAGCGAGGAACTCGCTCGTCTCCTGCGGCGTGGAGGTCATGACCTCGGCGCCGGATTCCGTCAGCCGCGCGCGGATCTCGGGGGCGCGGATCACCTGGATCAGCGCGGCCGCGAGGCGCTCGGCCTGCGCCTTGGGCAGCGACGCGGGCACCACGATGCCCTGGTAGCTGCCCGATTCGAAGTCCTTCACGCCCTGCTCCGCGATCGTGGCGGCATTGGGCAGCAGCGCGGTGCGCGTGCGCTTGGACACGCCGATCACCTTCAGCCGTCCGCTCTGCACCATGGGCAGGGTCGCCAGCATGCCGTTCAGGCACAGCTGCGTGTTGCCGGCGGCCGTGTCGGCAAGGGCCGCCGCGCCGCCGCGGAAGGGCACGTGCTGCCAGCGCAGGCCGGTGGACAGCGCGATGTCGACCATGCCCAGGTGGTTCGCGGAGCCGGAGCCGGCCGACGACACGTTCATCGGCCTGGTCTTCGACAACGCCACCAGCTCGCTCATGTTCGCGGCCGCCACCGAAGGATGCGCCACCAGCAGGTGCGGCGAATACGCGAGCATCGTCACGCCCTTGATGTCCGACTGCTTGTACGGCAGCTCCTTGGTCACGAGCGGGCTGATCGCCAGCGAGCTCATGTCGGTGAGCATCATGGTGTGTTCGTCGGTCGCCTGCGCGGTGGACTGCGCGGCGATGATGCCGTTGGCGCCGGTCTTGTTCTCGATCACGATCGTGGCGGACAGCAGGTCGCCCAGCGGCTTGCTGATCAGGCGCGCGATGGTGTCGGAGGTTCCGCCCGGCGCGAACGGGATCAGGATGCGCAGCGGCTTGCTGGGCCAGGCGGCGGCGAGAGCGGGCGCGCCCACGGCGGCAGCGGCCAGCGCGGTGCCCGATTGCAGGAAAGTGCGTCGTCTCAGGGTCATGATGTCTCCTCGGTCTCGATCGAAGTGAAAGGCGCGGTGCTCACTGCACCACGTTCTGCAAGGCCTCGCCGTTGCGCAGGCGCTCGATGTTGCGGGCCATGAAGGCGTAGCGGCGCGCCAGCAAGCCATGGGTCCAGCCCGAGATGTGCGGCGTGCAGCGCGCGTTGGGCAAGGTGTGGAAGGGCAGCGCGGAAGGGGCGAGCTCGGTCTGTCCCGCGGTGGGATAGTGGTACCAGACGTCGAGCACGGCGCGGCCGAGGCGGCGGTCGCGCAGCGCGTCGAACAGCGGCTGCTCCTGCACCAGGGGCGCGCGGCCGACGTTGACCAGCATCGCCGTGGGCTTCATCGCCGCGAGCTCGCGCGCGCCGACCATGCCGCGGGTCTGTTCGTTGAGCGGGCAGCACAGCACCAGCACGTCGACGTCCGGCAGCAGTGCCGCGAGATCGGCGACCGGATGGACCGCATCGGCACCTTCGACCGGTTCGGCGCGCCGCGTCACGGCGGTCACATGCAGCCCCAGCGCGCGCAGCCGCGCGGCGGTGGCGCGGCCGATCGCGCCGAAGCCGACGATCGCGGCACGGCGCCCGTACGCCTCGTCGTGGAAGGGGCGCTCCAGGTAGGACCGCGGCCAGTGCGCCGCGTCCAGCGGCACCGGCTTCGTCTCGCCGAAGATCGCGTCGTCCAGCACCGCGTGGCTCACGAACTCCGCGATCGGGATCTCGTGCTCGTAGACGTTGCACACGCGGCAGTCCTTCGGGATCGCGGCGAGCGCGATCGCGTCCATGCCGGCACCGGGCGCCTGCAGCAGCCGGCATTGCAGCCGCGCGGCCTCCTGCGCGTTCAGGCGCGTGGTGACGAGGACGTCGGTGGCGATGGGGCCTTCCGTGGGCAGCGACGCGATGCCGTCGACGCGCCAGGCCTCCCCGAGCAGCCGCTGCAGCAGCGGCACGTGCGGCACGTGCTGGCCGGCGATGGTGACCTGCATCATCGCGCCTTGCCGCTCACGCGCACGACGGCGTCGTCGCGCTTGCGCACGCCGGGCTGCAGTTGCGTGCCCAGCCCCGCGCCCTGCGGCGCCAGCGCCATGCCTTCGCGGATGACGGGCAGTTCGGTCACGAGGTCGCGGTACCAGGTGCTGAGCGTCGCGCGCACCACCTCCTGGAAGATCGCGGTCGGCGCGTGCAGTGCGAGGTGCAGGCCGGCCATGAGCGTCACCGGGCCGGTGCAGTCGTGCGGCGCCAGCGGTTTTGCGTAGGCCTCCGCCAGCGCGGCGATCTTGCGGCCTTCGGTGAGGCCGCCGCACCAGGCCAGGTCGAGCATCACCATGTCGACCGCATCGGCGGCCAGCAGGTCGCGGAAGGGCACGGTGCCGGCGAGCGTCTCGCTGCCGCAGATCGGCGTGCGGGTCTGCCGGCGCAGGTCGGCCAGCGCGCGCGCATCGTCCATCTTCGAGATCGGGTCCTCGGCCCAGAACACGCCGACGTCTTCCAGCGCGCGGCAGATGCGCGCGGCGGCGTGGCTGCTCCAGAGGCTGTGCAGTTCCGCCATCACCTCGATGCGGTCGCCCACCGCCTGGCGCACCTTGACGAAAGGCTCCAGGCCCTTCTTCAGGTCGGCCAGCGAGATCATGTGGCCGCCGGAGGCCGCCGCGTAGTCGTCGAAGGGCCAGATCTTCATCGCGCTGTAGCCCTCGGAGAGCAGGCTCTCGGCGAGCGCGCCGGCGTCGCGCATGAAGGCGACCTGGTCGTCGTAGGGCCCGATGCTGGCGTCGCCGCTGCCGATGGAGCGCCGCACGCCGCCGGCCGTGTTGTACGCATAGCCGGCGCAGGTGTTGTAGGCGCGGATGCGGTCGCGCATGCCGCCGCCGAGCGCGACGTACACCGGCTGGCCCTGGCGCTGGCCGGCGAGGTCCCACAGCGCGATGTCGACGGCGCTGGCCGCGCGCACTTCGGCGCTGGCGCTGTGGAAGCCGAGGTAAGGCGTCATCAGGTGGCGCGACACCGCCTCGATGTGGCGCGCATCGCGTCCCACCAGGAAGGGCGCGACCGTTTCGTGCAGCACCGCTTCCACCGCCTGCGCGCCGCGGAAGGATTCGCCGAGGCCGGTGCGGCCGTCGTCGGTTTCGATCTCGACCCAGATCAGGTTGGGCCGTTCGGCGATGCGGATGGTGCGCAGGGCGGTGACGAGGGACATGGGGGCATTCTCCGAATCGCCTGGCAAACCTGTCAACGAAATGACAAACTTGTCAAACAACTCTCCGCCACTTGCTTCGATGTCCACCACCAGCCTCGGCGACCACGTCTACGAGCAGATCGTCGCCTTCATCGCCCGCGACGGCCTCGCGCCCCACGGCCGCCTGCCCAGCGAGGCCGCGCTCGGCGAGCGCTTCGGCGCCTCGCGGCCGGTGGTGCGCCAGGCGCTCGCGCGGCTGCGCGCCGAAGGGCGCGTGTACGCGCGCCAGGGCGCCGGCAATTTCGTCGGCGAGCCGCTGCCGCTGTCGGGCGTCACCTTCGGTTCGCTGCAAAGCCTGTCCGACATCCGCGCGCTGCTGGACTTCCGCGGCGTGCTGGAGGGCGAGACCGCGGCGCGCGCGGCACTGTGCAAGGACCGGCACCTGCTGCACGCGATCACCGCGAAGCGCCGCCTGTTCGACGCCGCGGTCGCGCAGGGCAAGCCGGCGATCGACGAGGACATCGCCTTCCACCGCGCGATCGCCGAGGCGGGCGGCAACCGCTTCTTCGTGCTGACGATGGCGGCGCTGGAAGAGCAGTTCCGCTACGCGGTCAAGCTGGTGCGCGAGCTGTCGCCGCAGGCGCGGCAGGACCGCTCGCGCGACGTGCGCGAGGAGCACCGCGCGATCGACGAAGCCATCGCCGCGGGCGACCCCCAAGCCGCGCGCGCCGCGATGGACCGCCACCTGCGCGGCGGCGTCGCGCGCCTGTTCGGCGGCTGAGCGCCTCGTCCCGGCATCCGCCGATTCAGGTGTTGGTCTGCTCCGGCGGCACCAGCGCGGGATCGGGCAAGGCGTCGGCGCCGGCCACGTCCTGCTGCGCGGCCGCCGGCGGCGGGGCGCCGAGCACGTAGCTCGTCATGGTGAGCGAACCCATCACACCGCCTTCGACGAAAGGCACGGCGGGCTCGCCCGCGGCGCAGCACAGGCCCGCGAGGTAGGCGAGCGGGAGGAAGTGCTCCGGGGTCGGCACGGCCGCCGCGTAATCGGGATGCCGCAGCACCTCGGGCAGGCGCGCCGGGTCCATCGTCATGATCTCCTTCACCTTCGCATCGAAGCGCTCGCCCCAGTCGTACGCGTTGTCGCGGCGCTGCCGGTCGATGGCGCGCAGGTTGTGCACCACGTTGCCGCTGCCGACGATGAAGATGCCGCGGTCGCGCAGCGGCGCGAGCCGCGCGCCGAGGTCGACGTGGTAGTCGATGTCCTCCGCGCCGTGCAGCGAAAGCTGCAGCACCGGGATGTCGGCCTGCGGGAACACGTGGGCGAGCACCGACCACGTGCCGTGGTCCAGCCCCCAGCTGTCGGTATCGAGCCCGACGAAGGCGGGCCTCACCACCTCGGCGATCTCGTTCGCGACGTCCGGCGCGCCCGGCGCCGGATAGTCGAACGCGAACAGCTCGCGCGGGAAGCCGTAGAAGTCGTGGATCACGCGCGGCCGCTCCATCGCGGTGACGGCGCTGCCGTGGATGAACCAGTGCGCCGAGATGCAGAGGACCGCGCGCGGGCGCGGCAGGCTGCGGCCGAGCGCGCGCCAGGCGGCGGTGTAGCGGTTGTCCTCGAGCGTGTTCATCGGGCTGCCATGCCCGATGAAGGCGGCCGGCATGCGCATGGCGACTCCTTGTTGGCGCCGCCATTCTGGACCGGAAGCCGCCCACGCGAGCGCGGCTTGCGGGCATGATGGGCTCCCATGAACGGGTACCCGCCTCCCAGCAAGCAGTCCGCCCCGCAGCGGCCCGGCACCGGTCCGGGCCTCACTCCGCGAGGCATGCCGCCGCGCAAGGTGTGGGGCCTGTTCCTGGCCGTGCTGCTGATCAATTACCTCGTCTCGACGCTGCTGTTCCCCAGCGGGGATGCGCCGATCACGGTGCCCTACACGGTGTTCCGCGACCAGGTGGGCAAGGGCAACGTCAGCGCCATCTACAGCCGCAACACCAGCATCGAAGGGCGCTTCCGCGCGCCGGTGACCTGGCCGCCGCCGAACGAGCCCAAGCAGGCGCCCGTGCCCGGCGCGCAGCCGCGGCCGCCCACCCGCACCGCCGGGACCTTCACCACCGAGCTGCCCACCTTCTTCGACCGCGGGCTCGAGAACCTGCTGATCGGCAACGGCGTCGAGATCAGCGCCGTGCCCATCCAGCAGGGCAGCGGCTGGGCCACCCTGCTCTACGGCTTCGGGCCGGCGATCCTGATCATCGCCTTCTACGTCTGGATGTACCGGCGCGCCTCGCAGGGCGGCGGCATGGGCGGCGGCGGCATCTTCGGCATCGGCCGCAGCAAGGCGCGGCGCTACGACGCCGACAAGGACAACCGCGTCACCTTCGACGACGTCGCCGGCATCGACGAGGCCGAGAACGAGCTGGTGGAGATCGTCGACTTCCTGAAGTCGCCCGAGAAGTACACGCGCCTGGGCGGCACGGCGCCCAAGGGCGTGCTGCTGATCGGCTCGCCCGGCACCGGCAAGACGCTGCTCGCGCGCGCGGTCGCGGGCGAAGCGGGCGTGCCCTTCTTCTCCATGAGCGCGGCCGAATTCGTGGAGATGATCGTCGGCGTGGGCGCCGCGCGCGTGCGCGACCTGTTCAAGCAGGCGCGCGAAAGCGCACCGGCGATCATCTTCATCGACGAGATCGATGCGATCGGCCGCGCGCGCGGGCAGGTCGCCATCGGCGGGGCCAGCGAGCAGGAACACACGCTGCAGCAGATCCTCACCGAGATGGACGGCTTCACCGGCCGCGAAGGGATCATCGTGCTGGCGGCGACCAACCAGCCCGACGTGCTGGACCGCGCCTTGCTGCGCCCGGGCCGCTTCGACCGCCGCGTGGTGGTGAACCTGCCCGACAAGGCGGGGCGCGCGGCGATTCTGAAGGTCCACGTGCGCAAGGTGCCGCTCGCCAAGGACGTACTGCTGGAGGAACTCGCGCAGACCACGCCGGGCTTTTCCGGCGCCGACCTGAAGAACCTCGTCAACGAAGCCGCGCTGCTGGCGGCACGCCGCAACGAGAACGAGGTGACGCAGAAGGACTTCCACGACGCGCTGGAAAAGATCGTGCTGGGCCCGGAGCGGCCGCTGCTGCTGGGCCCCGACGACCGCGAGCGCATCGCCTACCACGAGAGCGGCCACGCGGTGCTGGGCCTGCTGGTGCCGGGCGCCGACCCGGTGCACCGCGTGAGCATCGTGCCGCGCGGCCAGGCGCTGGGCGTCACCTACCAGCGGCCGCAGACCGACCGCTACAACTATCCCGAGGCCTACCTGCGCGCGCGCATCATCGGCATGCTGGGCGGGCGCGCCGCCGAGGAAGTGGTCTACGGCACCAAGACCACCGGCGCCGAGAACGACATCGAGCAGGCCACCAACCTGGCGCGCAACATGGTGACGCGCTGGGGCATGAGCGACGCGGTGGGGATGGTGCAGCTCGCGGGCGCGAGCAACCAGTATCTCGGCACGGGCGGCGCCTTCATGGGCGAGAAGCCGTTCAGCGAACAGACCGCGAGCCTGATCGACGCCGAGGTGCAGCGCATCATCAACGACTGCCACGAACAGGCCAAGCGGCTGCTGCTCGAGCACCGCGCCTCGCTCGACGGCCTGGTGCGCGCGCTGCTGGAGAAGGAAACGGTCTCCGAACAGGAGATCCTGGAAGCCACCGGCCTGCCGCCGGCGCCGGAGCTGCAAAGCCGGCCGCTGCACGAGCTGGCGATGCCGAAGACCTGAAGCCCCGGTGCTCCGTCACGCCGGCGGGCAGGAATCTAGTGGTGCAGGTCGCGGGAGCGCATCGCCGCGCGGTTGGCCGCGATCCCCTTCATCACCGCTGCCAGGTAGGCCGGCGGCAATTCCCCAGACGGCAAGGCATGGATGCGGGCGGGAGCGTGCCGCACCGGCAGGGCGTCGTCCTCGAGGCCGGCCAGCTCGTACGGTTCCTGCCGCACGCCGCGCAGGATCAACCAGGTGATCAGGCCGGCGACGATGCAAGCCGCGCCCGCGATCCCGGCGACGGCCAGCACCATCGGATCGCTGAACGACGCCAGCACGGCGACGGCCAGCCCCGTGGCGGCCACGAACATGCCAATCAGGAAGGCCAGCACCAGCGGCATGCGGGACGGGGCATTCATCGTGGCGCTCCGGGAACGGGAGGAGCAGCATGCTACGGCGAAAGCCCGTCCGTGCGGGGCCGGACCACCGGTCTCTCCTCCAAATGGCGGTGCCGTCCTACGAGCCGCGCCGCGCGCGGAGCGCGCCGGGGAAAGGCGAAAGCGTCCTACATGGCTGGTCCGCACCCTGACCGACAGTGATCGTCGGGTTCGACAGGGGGAACGAAAGCCATGAAGGAAGACATGAGCATCCTCGAGGCCGTGGCCGGCCTCGGCAGCGACACGGCCATGGAGCGCATGATCCTCGCGCGCCAGCTGCCCAAACGCACGATCGCGCTGGTGCTCGCCGGCGGCCGGGGCTCGCGGCTCATGGACCTCACCGACCGGCGCGCCAAGCCGGCGGTGTACTTCGGAGGCAAGTTCCGCATCATCGATTTTGCGCTGTCCAACTGCATCAACTCCGGCATCCGCCGCATCGGCGTGCTCACGCAGTACAAGTCGCACTCGCTGCTGCGGCACCTGCAGCGGGGCTGGAACTTCCTGCGCGGCGAGCACAACGAGTTCATCGACCTGCTGCCCGCGCAGCAGCGCGTGAACGAGGCCTTCTGGTACCGCGGCACCGCCGACGCGATCTCGCAGAACATCGACATCCTGCGCGCCTACGGCCCCGAGTACATCCTGGTGCTGGCCGGCGACCACATCTACAAGCAGGACTACTCGCTGATGCTGCTGGACCACGTGGAGAGCGGCGCGAAGTGCACGGTGGGATGCATCGAGGTCCCGCGCATGGAAGCCACGGCGCTGGGCGTGATGCACGTCGACGACAACCGGCGCATCACCGCCTTCCTGGAAAAACCCAAGGACCCGCCGGCGATCCCCGGCAAGCCGGACCGGGCGCTGGGCAGCATGGGCATCTACGTGTTCGCGGCCGAATACCTGTACTCCCTGCTCGAGGCGGACATGAACGACCCGGACTCCGAGCACGACTTCGGCAAGAACCTGATCCCGCGCATCGTCAAGGATGGCGGAGCGGTGGCGCACCCGCTGAACCTCTCGGCAATCCCGGCTTCGACACGCAACCACCCCTACTGGCGCGACGTCGGCACGGTGGACGCGTTCTGGGCGGCGAACCTGGACCTCGCCTCCGACATGCCGGAGCTGAACCTGTACGACCGCGACTGGCCGGTGTGGACCTACCAGGAGCAGCTGCCGCCGGCGAAGTTCGTGCCCGACGACCGCGGCCTCAACGGCGAGACCTCCAACGTGCTGATCTCCGGCGGCTGCATCGTGGTCGGCTCCAACATCCGCCGCTCGGTGCTGTTCTCCAACGTGAAAGTGGAGTCCTGCTGCACGATCCACGAGGCGGTGATCATGCCGGACACGGTGATCGGCCGCGGCTCGCGCCTGTCGAAGGTGGTGGTCGACCGCGGCTGCAAGCTGCCGCCCGGCACCGTGATCGGCGAGGACGCCGAGGAGGACGGGCGCCGCTTCCACCGCAGCGACAACGGCGTGGTGCTGGTCACCAAGGACATGCTGCGCGACGGCTCCGGCACGATCGAGTGACGCGACATCCGGAAGCGTGACGGCCCGGGGTTTGGTACAACCCCGGGGTCCCTTCCGCCTTCCTCCATGAATCCCGAAGCCAGCCAACTCTGGTCCGCCCCGCGCTGGGCGCTCGCGCTGCTGCTTGCCCTGCTGGGCATGCTCGGCCCCTTTTCCATCGACACCTACATCCCCGCCTTCTCCGGCATCGCGCGGCAGCTCGGGGCGACGCCGGTGGAGATGCAGCAGACGCTCTCGGCGTACCTGTTCGGGTTCGCCTTCATGAACCTGTTCCACGGCGCGCTCGCCGACAGCTTCGGCCGGCGGCCGGTGGTGCTGTGGGGCATCGCGATCTTCACGCTCGCGTCGGCCGGCTGCGCGCTGTCGAACAGCATCGGCCAACTCGTGTTGTTCCGCGCGCTGCAGGGCCTGTCCACCGGCGCGGGCTGGGTGGTCTCGCGCGCGGTGATCCGCGACATGTTCCCGCCCGACCAGGCGCAGAAGGTCATGAGCCAGGTCACGATCTACTTCGGCGTGGCGCCGGCGATTGCGCCGGTGATCGGCGGCTGGCTGTTCGTGCACGCGGGCTGGCACAGCATCTTCTGGTTCCTCACCGCGATCGGCGTCGCGCTGTGGCTCGCCAACTGGAAGCTGCTGCCGGAGACGCTGCATGCCTCGCATCGCCAGCCCTTCAACGTCGGCAACCTGATGCGCGGCTACTGGCAGCTGGGCGCGAGCCCGCGCTTCCTGCTGCTGGCGCTGGCGAGCGGCATCCCCTTCAACGGCATGTTCCTGTACGTGCTGTCGGCGCCGGCCTTCCTGGGCGAACGCCTCGGCCTCGCGCCCACGCAGTTCTTCTGGTTCTTCCTGCTCACGATCGGCGGCATCATGGCCGGCTCCTTCGCGAGCGGGCGCCTGGCGGGAAAGATCCAGCCGAAGCGGCAGATCCGCTACGGCTTCATCGTGATGGTGTCGGTGTCGCTGGTGAACGTGGCGGCGAACCTGCTGTTCGCGCCGGATGCGCGCTGGGCGCTGCTGCCGATCGCGGTCTTCTCCTTCGGCTGGGCGCTGATGGTGCCGGTGGTCACGCTGCTGGTGCTGGACCTGCATCCGGAGCGGCGCGGCATGGCCTCGTCGCTGCAGGCCTTCATCGGGTCGGCGGCCAACGGCATCGTCGCCGGCGCGATCGCGCCGCTGGTGATGCACTCGACGAAGGCGCTGGCGGTGGCGTCGCTGCTGATGATGAGCGTGGGCCTGGTGGCGTGGCTGTCCGTGAGGGCGAAGTGGCCGGAGACCGGGCGGGCGGCGATCGCTTGAATACGCGTCGGGGTTCGGCTTCGCGCTCACCCCGACCGACGAATACCCGGAGGTCGGTGGTGAGCGCGCGAAGCGCCGAACCCCGACGCAAAGAAAAAGCGGCGCGATGCGCCGCTTCATCAATGCCCTGGGTCCCCGCCTCCGCGGGGATGACGCTTAGCGCCGGCCGCCGAAATCGCCGCGCTCGCGGCGATCGCCGAAACCGCCCTCGCGCCGGCCGCCGAAGCCGCCGCCGCCACCGCCGCCACCACCTTCGCGACGATCGCCGAAGCTCTTCGCACCGAAGCCGGTGTGCTTGCCGTAGCCGTTGCGGTCACCGCCGCCGTGGCGACGCTCGCCCGGGCGACCCGGCTTGCCGCCGAAGCCCTTGCTCGGGGGACGCTGCTCGAAGCGCGACTTCGGCTCCAGGCCCGGGATGGTCTCGGCGTCGAAGCGCTGCTTGCTGTAATGCTCGATGTCGCCGATCTTGCGGCGGTCGCGGAATTCGGCGAAGGTGACGGCGAGGCCGTCGCGGCCCGCGCGGCCGGTGCGGCCGATGCGGTGCGTGTAGTCCTCGCTCTTCATCGGCAGGCCGTAGTTGAACACGTGCGTGATCGTCGGCACGTCGATGCCGCGCGCTGCGACGTCGGTGGCCACCAGGAACTGCACCTGGCCGTTTCGCAGCGCCATCAGGCGGCGGTTGCGCAGGCCCTGCGACAGGTCGCCGTGCAGCGAGACGGCGGCGAAGCCGGCCTGCTGCAGGTCCTCGGCGAGGCCGTCGCATTCGATCTTGGTGCTCGCGAACACGATCGCCTGGTCGATCGAGGCGTCGCGCAGCCAGTGATCGAGCAGCTGGCGCTTGTGGTGCATGTTGTCGGCCCAGAACAGCTTCTGCTCGATGTTGGCGTGGCGCTCGTGCGGCGACGCGATCTCGATGCGCTGCGGCTGGCGCATCACGCGCACGGCCAGTTGCTGGATGCGCGGCGCGAAGGTGGCGCTGAACATCATCGTCTGGCGGCGGTTGGCGGTGAGCTGGTGCACTTCGGCCAGGTCCTCGGCGAAGCCCAGGTCCAGCATGCGGTCGGCCTCGTCGACGACGAGGAACTGCACCTTGTCCAGCTTGATCTGCGAGGAACGCTGCAGGTCGAGCAGGCGGCCCGGCGTGGCGACCACGAGGTCGGCGTTCTGCAGGCGCGCGATCTGCATCTGGTAGGGCATGCCGCCCACCACGCTGGCGATGCGCAGGCCGCGCGTGTGCTTCACCAGGTCGATGGCGTCGCTGGCCACCTGCTGCGCGAGTTCGCGCGTGGGGCACAGCACCAGGGCGCCGGGCACGGCGGCCTTGAAGTGGCGCGGGTTCAGCGGGTTCTTGCGGCCGCTCTTGGCCGGCGCCTCGCCGCCGGCCATCGCTTCCTCGCGCGCCTTGCGCTCGGCTTCCACCTCGGCGGCCTTCTGCCGGATCAGCGTGTCGAGCACCGGCAGCAGGAAGGCGGCGGTCTTGCCGCTGCCGGTCTGGCTGGAGACCATCAGGTCGTTGTAGTTGCCGGCGCCTTGCGACATCGCGCGGCCGATGGCCTGGTCCTGCACGGGGGTGGGCACGGTGAAGCCCAGGTCCGCCACGGCGGCGAGCAGTTCGGGGGCGAGGCCCAGGGCGGCAAAGCCGTTGGCCACGGGGGTTTCCTGGTCGGCGGCGCCGACGGGAATCGTTTGTTCGGTCATGAAAAATCCACACGGCGGCGCCCGGGCGGGCGCGCCGTCATCGAAATGGTTGGAAAACATCAACCATTCCGACGACAAACAGGCGTAAGGCCTGCGGGCCAATCGAGCTCCCGAGAAAGGAAGCGGCCCAGTGCAAGAAGGCAGATGCGCGATTCAGCTGCCGTGAAGCAGCGAAGCCGTCGATTATCGCAGGAATCGGAGGATCGTGCTTGGAGAACCCACGACCCTTGTCATTGCGGGCTCGACCCGCCTTGAACGTTCAGGCCAGCTTCAGGAAGTGCTCGCGGTAGTGCGCCAGTTCGTCGATCGACTCGTGCACGTCGGCCAGCGCCGTGTGCAGCTGCCGCTTCTTGAACGAGGTGTACACCTCCGGCCGCCAGCGCCGCGACAGTTCCTTGAGCGTGCTGACGTCGAGGTTGCGGTAGTGGAACCAGGCTTCCAGCTTCGGCATGTACTTCACCAGGAAGCGGCGGTCCTGGCCGATGGTGTTGCCGCACATGGGCGTGGACTGCTTGGGCACGTAGCGGCCGACGAACTCCAGCAGCTGTGCTTCGGCGTCCGCTTCGTTCAGGGTGGACGCGCGCACCCGCTCGGTCAGGCCGCTCTTGCCGTGCGTGCCCTTGTTCCAGGCGTCCATCAGGTCCAGCTGGGCATCGGTCTGGTGGATCGCGAGCGCCGGCCCCTCGATGCGCGGCTCCAGATGCGGGCCGGTCACCACCACCGCGATCTCGATGATCCGGTCGCGCTCCGGATCCAGCCCCGTCATCTCGCAGTCGAGCCACACGAGGTTCTGGTCGTTCTTCTCCAGGGTCGGCAAGGCAGCGGGGATCGGCTCGGTCATCCGTGGATTGTCGCCGATGCCCTAAGATTTCAGGGATGGATGCTTCCAATGCGCTCACTCTCGCCTTCGCGGCTTTCCTGCTTGCCGGGCTGCTGGTGAAGTTCTGGCTGTCCACGCGCCAGGTGCGCCACGTCGCGCGGCATCGCGCCGCCGTGCCCGCGCCTTTCGCGCAGACGGTGTCGCTGTCGGCCCACCAGAAAGCCGCCGATTACACGATGGCCAAGAGCCGCGTGGGCCTGGTCGAGACGGCCTTCGCCGCGACGGTGCTGCTGACCTGGACGCTGCTCGGCGGCCTCGACGCGCTGAACCGCGCGCTGGCCGGCTGGCTCGGCACGGGCATGGGCCAGCAGCTTGCGCTGCTGGCCTCGTTCGCGCTGATCGGCGGCCTCGTGGACCTGCCCTTCTCGCTCTACAACACCTTCGTGCTGGAAGAACGCTTCGGCTTCAACAAGATGACGTGGAAACTGTGGCTCGCCGACCTGGTGAAGACCAGCCTGCTCGGCGCGGCCATCGGCCTGCCGATCGCCGCCCTGATCCTCTGGCTCATGGGCGCGGCGGGCCCGGGGTGGTGGCTGTGGGCCTGGGGCGTATGGATGGGCTTGAACCTGCTGCTGCTCGTGATCTATCCCACCTTCATCGCGCCGCTGTTCAACAAGTTCCAGCCGCTGGAAGACGAGACCCTGAAGGCCCGTGTCACCGCTCTGATGCAGCGCTGCGGCTTCGCGGCCAAGGGCCTGTTCGTCATGGACGGCAGCAAGCGCAGCGCCCACGCCAATGCCTACTTCACGGGCTTCGGCGCCGCCAAGCGCGTGGTGTTCTACGACACCCTGCTGGCCAAGCTCTCGCCCGGCGAGGTGGACGCCGTGCTGGCGCACGAGCTGGGCCACTTCAAGCACAAGCACATCGTCAAGCGGATCGCGATGCTGTTCGCCTTCAGCCTCGCGGGCTTCGCGCTGCTGGGCTGGCTGGCCTCACGAGCGTGGTTCTACATGGGCCTGGGCGTGCGCCCCAACCTCGAAGGGCCCAACGACGCGCTGGCGCTGCTGCTGTTCATGCTGGCCGTGCCGGTGTTCACCTATTTCGTGTCGCCGCTGCTGGCGCAGTTCTCGCGCAAGCACGAGTTCGAGGCCGACGCCTTCGCCGCGACGCAGACCAGCGGCAAGGATCTCGGCACGGCGCTGCTGAAGCTCTACGAAGACAACGCATCGACGCTCACGCCCGATCCGGTGTTCGTGAAGTTCTATTACTCCCATCCGCCGGCCAGCGAGCGGCTCGCGCGCCTGGGAGAGGGAGCTGCAGCATGACCTCCATGTTGAGGAAGCGGGACGGGTCGCAGCTGTCGCGCCGCGCACTGACGCCGACCGAGATCGTCAAGCGCCTGGCCGACCTGCCGGGCTGGAAGCTCACCGGCGACGGCGACCAGGTCGCGATCGAGCGCACCTGCACCTTCGCCGACTATTACGAGACGATCTCCTTCGTGAACGCGTTGGCCTTCGTCGCCAATGCGCTGGACCACCATCCGGACCTGTCGGTGCACTACGACCGGTGCGTGGTGCGCTTCAGCACGCATTCGCTGAAGGGCATCTCGGAGACGGACTTCGAGTGCGCCGCGCGCACCGATGCCCTGCTGGCATGAGGACGCTTTCACTTGGCTGAAGCAGACGAGACACATACCGGACTGGTGGTGGCCAGCCATGGGCGGCACTGCCTGGTCGAATCGCCCGATGGCGTGCGGACCCTTTGCCACGCGAAGGGCAAGAAGAACGAAGCGGTGGTGGGCGACCACGTGCGCTGGCGGACCACCGGCGACGAAGGGGTGATCGCCCGCGTCGAGCCGCGCCGCAACCTCTTCTACCGGCAGGACGAGATCCGCACCAAGTCCTTCGCCGCCAACCTCGACCAGGTGCTGGTGCTGATCGCGGCGGAACCGGAGTTTTCCGAGATGCAGCTCGCCCGCGCGCTGATCGCCGCGGAAGCCGAGCGCATCCAGCCGCTCATCGCCCTCAACAAGAGCGACCTGGTGGAACCCTTCGAGCGCGCCTGGACGCGGCTGCTGCCCTACCAGCACATGGGCTACGGCGTGCTGCCGCTGTCGCTGCGCGTCTCCAAGGACACCGACCGCGCGCACCTGCTGGGCCACCTGGAAGGCAAGACGACGCTCGTGCTGGGCCCTTCGGGCGCGGGCAAGAGCACCCTGATCAACCTGCTGGTGCCGCAAGCCCAGGTCCTCACCGGCGAGATCTCGCAAGCGCTCAACTCGGGCAAGCACACGACGACCTCGACCACCCTGTACTGGGTCGACGCGGACCGCAAGACGGCCCTCATCGATTCGCCCGGCTTCCAGGAATTCGGCCTGCACCACGTGGACCGCATGCAGTTGCCGGCGCTGATGCCGGACCTGCGGCCGCACGTGCCCGAGTGCCGGTTCTACAACTGCACCCACATGCATGAGCCGAGCTGCGGCGTGATGAACGCAGTGTCCGACACGCCGAATGCCGGCGGCGGGCGCATCGAGCCCAGCCGTTACCGCATCTATCGCAGCCTGTTCGAGGAGCTGTCACAGCCCCGTTACTAAAGCGGGTCTTGCATGGGAGAGCGCCGCCCGCATCTTGGAGGGAAGGAGACGCCCGACAACACATGAGCCAGCTGCACGTCGTTTGCCCGCACTGCCATACCACCAACCGGGTCCAGTCGGACGACCTCGCGAACCGGCCCGATTGCGGCAGTTGCCACCAGGCGCTGTTCACCGGCGAGCCGGCCAACCTCGGAGCGGCCGAGTTCGAACGGCACATCACGCGAAGCCAGTTGCCGGTGCTGGTGGACTTCTGGGCACCGTGGTGCGGCCCCTGCCGGATGATGGCCCCTGCGTTCGAGCAGGCGGCCCGGCAACTCGAACCGCGCATGCAGCTCGTCAAGGTGAACACCGACGAAGCGCCCGGCGTGGGCGCGCGCCTGAACATCCGCAGCATCCCGACCATCGCCCTCTTCGTGGGCGGCCGCGAAGTGGCGCGCCAGTCGGGCGCGATGGGCGCCAACGACATCGTGCGCTGGGCGCAGTCGCAGCTGTCGCGCGCGGCTACGGAGGTTTGATCGCGGGATTTCGTAGGTCGGGGTGAGCCCGGAGGCGAACCCCGACGCCTACCCCAGCAGATTCGCCAGCGTCAACAGCGCCAGCAACACCATCCACAACACCACCGAGCGCCACACCAGCCCCACCACGCTGCGCAGGTGCGCGACATCGGCCTCGCGGCCGGGTGTGCTCGCGGTATCCAGCGGCGGCTCCGTCGCGCGCAGGCCGCCGTTGCTGTTCGCCGCGAAATCCGGCTGGAGCGCCTCGCCCCCCAGCCGCACGTTCACGGCGCCGGAAGTCGCGGCGAGGATCACGCCGTCGTTGTCGTTGGGAAAGCGCTGCGCGTAGTTGCGCCAGCAGTCGATCGCCTCCTCGAAGCTGCCGACCACC
>NZ_DASVNN010000148.1:0-2818 GCF_036383835.1 Ramlibacter sp. | reverse complement strand
CCCGTGCTGTTCCCGATGGCGCAAGCCGAGGACGTGCCCACCCTGCTGCCGCTGGTCGACGGCGTGCTGCTCACGGGTTCGCCTTCCAACGTCGAGGCCACGCATTTCGGCGAAACCGCGCTGCCGACCGACCTGCTCGATCCGCGCCGCGACCAGCTGACCATGCGGCTGGTGCGCGAGGCGCTCGCCAAGGCCGTGCCGCTGTTCGGCGTCTGCCGCGGCCTGCAGGAGATCAACGTCGCGCTCGGCGGCAGCCTGCACCAGGCCGTGCACGCGCGCGAGGGCATGCTGGACCACCGCGAACCGGACGGCGAGGCGCTGGAAGAACAGTTCGCCGAGCGCCATGACGTGCTGCTGGAACCGGGCAGCGCGTTCGCGCAATGGGCCGGCGCCACGCGGGTGAAGGTCAATTCGCTGCACGGCCAGGGCCTCAAGCGCCTGGGCGAAGGCCTGGTCGCCGAAGCCCTTGCGCCCGACGGGCTGGTCGAGGGCGTGCGCGTGCAGGGCGCGCCGGCCTTCGCCTTCGGCGTGCAGTGGCATCCCGAATGGCGGCACGAGCGCCACCCGTTCTACCAGCGCACGCTGGAGGCCTTCGCCGATGCCTGCCGCGCGCATCGCGGGCAGCGGGACCCGGCATGACGGAAACCGCCTTCTTGTAGGGTGGGCAAGCTTTGCTTGCCCACCATCGCGGCGTGTCCGGAGCCCAATGGTGGGCAAGCGGAGCTTGCCCACCCTACGATGCATGATCAGCGCGCGTCGAGGATCGCCCGCGCCACTTCCGCAAACCCCGCGCCGCGTTCCCCTTCGGTCACATATCGCGGCTTGAACGCCAGCTGCTGCTCGAAGCGGCGGATGTTCGCCACGCCGATGCCGTGGGGGAAGTGCTCGAACATCAGCACGTCGTTGGTGGAGTCGCCGACGTACACCCAGCGATCCAGTTCGGCGTCGAGCTCGCGTCCGAGCAGCTCGCGCACCACCCAGCGCGCGCCCGCCAGCTTGTTGTGGCCGCCGTACCAGCCGTTGACGTGGATGGAGCTCACCGTGGCGTTCATGCCTTCGGCGCGCATCAGCGCCACCACGCGATCGATCGCTTCCTGCGGCAGGTGCGCGAACTCGCCGTGGTCGATCGCGATGTCGGTCTCGCGGCCGCCGCTGTCGCGCGAGATCGTCGCGCCGGGCACTTCGCGCACGATGCGCCGGGCGACCTGCTGCATGCGCGCGAAGTTCGCGGCGCGCAGCGGGGCGTCCTGCATGTACAGCTTGCGCAAGGGCTCGGCCGGCGAGCGGTGCGTCAGTGCGACGGCGCCATTCTCCGCCACGATCGCGTCCACCGGCCAGGCCCGGGCGAAAGGCTCGCTCCAGCCGACGGGCCGCCCGGTGATCGGGATGACGTGGAGCCCGGCATCGGCCAGCGACTGCAGGGCCCGCACGACCTCCTCGCCGACGACGCCTTCGGTCGTGAGCGTGTCGTCGATGTCGGTCAGCACGCCGGCGATGCGCGCGCGCGCGGCCGCGGGCCACGCGCGCAGTGGCTGCATGGCGGCGGCGGTCAACGCTCCGACTGCTGCGTGGACAGCAGCACGCGGCCGGCCCAGGAGGGCCGGTTCGGCCTCGTGCCGACGGTCCCGGACAGCAGCGGCGAGGCGGCGCTCTGCACGCCGGAGAAGGTGCCGGCGGGGCAGGCGTTGTTGTCGATGTAGAACAGCGCGCCGTTGTACAGCGGGTCGGTGGCGCTGCCGGGCGTGGCGCCGGTGTCGGCGATGCGGCAGGTCGGCTGGAAACCGGTCGTGTAGTCGCCGAAGCCCTGGGCGTTGCTGCCCTTGAACTCGATCGGGAAGAAGGCCAGGCCGCAGTTGTCCCTCTCCGTGAAACCGTAGGGCTTGCCGCAGGTGGTGTCGCCGATGCGCACCACCTGCACGCCGATGCCGCGCAGGCTGTTGATGATCGATTCGCTCGCCGAGCAGGTATTGCCGCTGGTCAGGATGAACACGCGAGGCAGCGCGAGCTGCGGCAAGGGCGTGCCGACCGGGGAGTCCGGCTCGGCGAACTGCACGCGCGAGGAAAAGCGCAGGGCGCTGGAGGCCGTCAGCGCCGCGCGCTTGTCGTTGTATTGCAGCCGCTCGAAGACCTGCCCTTCGCTGGACAGGCCCGCGATCATGGACGCGGCAGTGAGGGCGATGTACAGGAAACCGCCCGAGTTGTTGCGCAGGTCCAGGATCAGGTCCTGCACGCCAGCCGCCTGCAGTTGCTGGAAGGCGGCGATCAGGTCGTCCTGGGCGCCCAGGTCGTGCGAGTTGAACAGGATGTAGCCGACCTGCCGGCCGTTGGTGCTGGCCACCACGTTGGTCACCGGGACCGTGTTGGTGTGCGACTTCAGGACCGTGCCGGGGCCATCCTTCGTGAGCGCCTCGGCAGCCTGGTGCACCGCGTATTGCTGCGCCAGGTTGCGGGCCTGGGCGGCCGGGATGACGGCGCTGAAGCGGTCCTTCGGTTGCCCGTTCACATCCGGCGTGCGCACCAGCAGCGCGTTGAAGTAATCCGGGACGTTGTTGTAGGCGTTGGGGTCGACGTCGACGATCTCGTTGTACCAGAGGTACACCTCGTCGAGGTAGCTGCGTACGAACTTCTTCTGCGTGTCCAGGGAGCAGCCGGCGACCGCCTGCGAGTACTGGCGCGAGGAGCCGAGCGGCGTCGTGGGCTGGATGAACTCGGGTGCGACACCGCCGCCGCCCCCACCTCCGCCGTCCCCACCCCCGCCGCCGCCGCAGCCGGCAAGCAGGACGGCGGCCGCCGACAGAGCGGCCGCGCAACGGAGCAG
>NZ_DASVNN010000147.1:0-19293 GCF_036383835.1 Ramlibacter sp. | reverse complement strand
CGATCAGGACGTCACTGAACGCCGAGCCGGACATGCCTTCCGTCGTCTGGAACCGCGTCTGCGTCTGCGGCAGCGACCCGGGGAGCAGGCCCGAAGTGTTGGCGATGCGCAGCGTCATGTCGGCGTACGCGCCCATGCTCGGGTGCTGGAACGACGCCCAGTCGAAGCCGGAGAAGCCCGCATAGCGGTCCACCGACCCGCCCATGCCGATCATGATGTCGTCGCCCCCCTCGCCGTCCATGCGATCGGCCACGCCGCCGCCCATGAAGACGTCGTTGCCCGAGACGGGGTCGCGGCCGAGGGTGTCGAAGTTGTCGCCCGCGACGCCGTCGGCGGCGCCCTCCTGGATCCAGTCGTCGCCCTCGTTGCCGAAGGTGAACTCGTTGCCCTTGCCGCCCAGGATGAAGTCGTTGCCCGGGCCGGCGATGATCTCGGTCGCGTCGTTGCCGCCGACGATGAAGTCGTTGCCGTGGCCGCCGATCACGAGCTCGAGGCCGCTGCCGCCGTGGATGGCGTCGTTGCCGTCGTTGCCCTGCAGGTTGTCGTCGCCGAACTCGTTGGTGATGATGTCGTCGCCGGCGCCGCCGCGGATCTGGTCGTTGCCCGCGCCGCCATCGAGGCGGTCGTTGCCCTCGTCACCCCACAGCGTGTCGTCGCCGATGCCGCTGAGGAGGATGTCGTTGCCGGCCGTGCCGCCCAGCACGACGTGGTCCTCACCCGTGTAGCGCAGGTAGTTGCCGTCCGGTCCGATGGTGTCGGGGTTGTCGCGGATCACGAGCGGGACGAGCGCGCCCGGGCCGGCGGTCGGGTCGGCGCGGCCATCCAGTCCCAGGCCCGTGTGCTGGTCGGGCTGGTTCACTTCGAGCGTGAAGGCGGGCGTCGAGAAGACCAGGCCCGGCAGGTGCTTCACGTCGGTGTTGGCCATGATCAGCCGGGCGAAGCTGTTGCCCTCCAGCTCCGACAGGAAGTTCAGGTTCGCCGTGCGGTCCAGGTAGTAGAAGCGGTCGCCGTTCTGCAGGTTCTCGAGCTGGTTCTCGAACACGAAGTTGAAGGTGGAGCCGAGCAGGCCGCCGAAGGGCGTCTGCTTTTCGGCCAGGCCGCCGATCCAGAGGTCGATCGCGTCCACGCCCGTCGTGGTCGCGCCGCTGGGTGCGTTGGCATAGATGCCGGTGCCGTTCAGGAACGCGAGGCGGTCGGCGTCGTTGGCGACGAAGGTCCGCTCCGCTCCCGTGCCGGCGTTGATCACCGCGCTGCCGCCCACCACGAGGGCGAGGGCCACGGCACGCTTTTCGGCCATCGTGTCGACGTCGGCCGCGGCCAGGCCCGCATGCGTGCCGTAGGCCGCGATGAAGTTGATCAGCGAGGTCTCGTGCTTCAGGTGGCCCGCGAAGTCCGCCCAGCTCGCGTAGGGCTTCAGGTTGGCGTCGCCGGTCATGGTCCAGAACTCGGCCCGCGCCTGGTTCAGCGAAGGCACGCCCGCGTCCCGTCCGCGCATGAGGTTGATGGCCGGCAGGTCCAGCGGCAGGCCCAGCAGGTTGTTGCGCAAGGCTTCCGTGACGAACTCGTCGATCTCGTTGCCCTGCTGCCGGGTCACGCCGCGGATGATCGTGCTGGCCGCCTGCATGTCCGTCACGCCGCTCGCGGTGAATTCGAGCGGATTCAGGAAGGCGGCGATCAGCCCGATCTGCTGGTCGCCGTGGACCGTGTTGAACGCCGGGTCGAAGCGATCGACCGTCTCGTTCAGCATCGAGTGCCCGAACCGGTACACCACGTGGGCGAACTCGGCCACGATGGCGGGGTTGATCGGCGATTCGTAGTTCTGGCCCTCGGGCAGGTGCGGGTCGATGTTCGGCTGGACCCTGCGCGCGAACTCCTCGAACACGAGGTGCTGGTATTGCATCTCGGTGGCGAAGCGGGCGGCCTGGAACAACCGTTCGCCGTTCCAGGAGCCGTCCGGCAGGTGCCACTGGGCGACGAAGGCCGGATCGTTGGAGGCATCGATCACCTGCTTCAGGTAATCCACCAGCCGGTTGTGCTCGGCGTGGAAGATGAAGTGCACGGTGGTGAGGCCGATGTTCTCGTTGCCGCGCCCGTCGCCCGTGATGAAGTGCTTGTTCAGCAGTTCGTCGTCGTACGTGGCGTTCTGGCCGTTGGGTCCCGGGACGATGACGTTGCCGGCGACGTTGTCGGCGTCCGGCGCGAGGTTGCCGCTCGCGTCGAACACCGGCGCGGCGTTGTGCGCGATGTCGTTCAGGAACGCGTGGCCCGTGCGGGCGACGATGGCGCCGCCCGGCAGGTGGTGGATGTCCAGGCCGCCGGCCACGCCCTCGATCAATCCGAGGTTGGTCACCACTTGCGCGAAGCCGTTCGGGCCCGGGATGAACTTGCCGTACTGGTCCGTCGCCAGCATCGGCACGTCGACCACGTCGGCGTCGGTCAGGAGGAGGCCGAGGAACTGCGCGGCCTGCGCCTTCACCTCGGCCCAGTTGCCGATGCCGCCGTGGGCGCCGTCGATCAGCTTGCCCGTGGCGACCGTATCGCCGGCGGCGTTGAACGCGTACTCGCGCAGGAAGACCTGGTGCGACGCATTCGAGGTGTACGTCTGGTTCTGGTCGACGAACGGGGTCGTCTCGTTGTTGTGGAAGTGCCTGTCGTCGGCCGTGCCGAACACGCCGTCGGCGCCGGCCTGCACGGAGGTGTTGTCCGCACGCGTGAGCAGCATGAAGCGCTGCGACACCGGCAGGTCGTCGCCGTTGCCGAAGATGCCGTCCGCTCCCGCGATCAGCGGATCGTCGGCCATCAGCGGCACGAAGATCGTGCCGTTGTTGCCCTTGTCGACCAGGTCCAGCCCGTGGTCGAAGAACTGGCCGAAGAAGGTGAACCAGGCATTGAACGGGGAGGAGAGTCCGGCGTCGGGGGTGACGTTCGGGATGAAGAACACCTGCCGGTCGTCGGCGGTGCCGAACAGGCCGTCCAGCCCGGGGCTGACGGCCGGAGCGGCGCCGCCGTTGGCGCCGACCGCCGACGGGTTGCTCGCCGTCTGGTCCACGATCAGGTTGGAGATGATGCGCGGGTCGGCGTCGACCACGCTCGCGCCGGGTCCGCTGGTGGCGTAGTTCGTATTGGTGAGCACGCCGCCGGGCGCGGGCCCGTTGAGGTCGATGCTGTCGCCGTCCAGGTCGTTGCGGAAGATCTGGTTCAGCAGCATCGGGAAGTTCTGGTCCGACGCGCCGAAGAGCTCCTGGCCGTGCACCAGGTTGTTGAACGAGCCGTCGACCGTCCGCAGGCCATACGGCAGCCGCGTGTTGGGCAGCAGCGAGCGCAGGTCGACCGGATCATGGCCGTAGGCGTTCGAGCTCGCTTCGCCGATCTTGATCTGGTCCAGGATGAACTGCAGGTCGGAGCGGATCAGGTGGATGCCGGGCGTGGCGACGTCGCTCTCCGCGGGCAGCGCGCCGGGTGCCGGGGCGGCGGGCGCCGTGCCGGCCACGGTCGCCGTGGGCGCGGAGTACGCGTTCTCCAGGACGCCGTGGGCGTCCCGGTAGACGGCGCGCACGCGCAGGGCGAGGCCGTCCTGGGCGGCGGTCACCATGAAGGTGTTGCCGGTGACGGATTCGCGGTTGCCCAGCGTGGCGACGACGATGTCCTCGAACACGCCGGAGCCGGCGACGGACTCCATCTGCCAGTAGTAGGTGATCGGGGCGCCCGCGATGGAGCCGCCGTTGTCGGCATCGGCGACGTCCCCGGTGGTGACGTTGAGCACCTGGTTGATCTGCGGCGTGCCGAACACGGCCAGCGAACCGGTGGGGCCGGCGTTCCGGTCCGCCCCCTGCAGCACGACCGCCTGGTCGTTGAACTGCAGCCTTTCGATGTTGCGCAGCGTGTCGGTGCCATCGCTGGGGCCCACCGGCGTGACGTGCGCCACGGTGACCGTGCCGTCGACAGCGGTGGTGATCGTGTACTCGGCGCGGTTGCCCGAGTACATGGCCGTATCGAAGCTGGTTGCGGCGTCGGCGAGGCTGCCCGGCAGGATCTCGCGCACGATCTGCAGCTGGCCGGGGTTGATGGCGCCGGACAGCATGTCGGGCACCAGCTCGGTCATGCTCTGCACGCTGCGGATCTCGGGGCCGGTGCCGTCGGCGTTCTGGCGCACGCTGATGCGCACGTTGAGCCAGCGGTCGCCGTCGATGATGTCGTCGTCGCCGCGACCTTCCAGCAGGTCGCTGCCGTCGCCGCCGAGGATGATGTTGCCGGCGGTGAAGGACGTGACGCCGGCGCCGAGCACGGGCTGCAGGCCCACGTACAGGCTGACGTCGGTCAGCGTGGGATCGAGCGCGGCGGGGGTGCCGCCCACGTGCGCCAGCAGGTCGCTGTCCCCGCGCAGGTAGTCGGCGTGCGCCGAGCCGGTCAGGCCTTCGACCTCGGCGAAGCGGTCCATGATGCCGGCGTTGGAGGGCGTGGGCAGCGGTTCGACCCGCATGTTGATGAACAGGTCCGCGTTCACGCCGAAGGGATCGGTGGCGTAGCTCGCCCAGTCGAAGCCGCCGCCGCCGCCGTAGTTGTCCTGCCCGTCGGAGAACACCATGATGTCGTCGCCGCCTTCGCCTTCGAATTCGTCGAAGCCGTTGCCGGTGATGCACACGTCATTGCCCTTGATCGTGCCCAGCCCGAGCGGGTCGAAGTTGTCGCCGCCGGCGCCGTCCTGCGTGCCGAGCTCGATCCAGTCGTCGCCCTCGTTGCCCAGGGTCGGCAGGTTCAGCTTGGAGCCGAGGATGAAGTCATTGCCCGTGCCGCCGAAGGTGGTGGAGATGTCCTCGCCGGTGACGATGAAGTCGCTGCCGTCGCCGCCGAACAGGTTCTGCGGGGCGGCGATGCCGCCGGCGCCGCCGTGGATGACGTCGTTGCCTTCGTCGCCGTGGATGACGTCGTCGCCGCCGATGTCGGTGATGATGTCGTCGCCCGCGCCGCCGCGCATGATGTCGTTGCCGTAGCCGCCTTCCATGCGGTCGTTGCCGCCGTCGCCGTAGAGCGTGTCGTCCCCGATGCTGGAGATGATCGTGTCGTTTGCCGCCGTGCCGCCCAAGACCACGTGGTCCTCGCCGGTGTAGTGCAGGTAGTTGGTATCCGGCCCGGGCGTGTCCGGGTTGTCGCGGATCACGAGCGGCACGATGCCGGTGCCGCCGGCGGGGTCGGCATTGCCGTCGATGCCCAGGCCGGTGTGTTGCCGGCTCGGGTCGACCTCGAGGGTGAAGGCGGGCGTGGCGAAGACGTCACCCGGCAGGTGGGTGGCGTCGGTGTTCAGCATCACCAGGTTCGCGAAGCTGTTGTTTTCCAGCTCGATGCCGAAGTGCAGGCCCGCGGTGCGGGAGAGGTAGTAGAAGCGGTCGCCGTTCTGCAGGCTTTCCAGCTGGTTCTCGAAGATGAAGTTGAAGGTGCTGCCCAGCATCCCGCCGAAGGGCATCTGCTTCTCGGCGAGGCCGCCGATCCACAGGTCGATGTCGTCGACGCCGGTGATGGTGACGCCGCCGGCGGCGTTGGCGAAGCGGCCGGTGCTGTTCAGGAAATCGAGGCGGTCGACCCCGGCGGCGTTGGCGTCGAAGGTCCGGACGTTGCCGAGACTGTCGGTGATCTGGGCGGTCCCGCCGAAGACCAGGGCGACCGCAATCGCGCGGCGCTCCGCGACGGTGTCGACGTCGGCGGCGGCGAAGGCCTCGTGCGTGCCGTACGCCGCAATGAAGTTGACCACGGACTCCTGGTGCTTCAGGTTCATCGCGAGGTCGAACCAGCTCGTGTAGGGCTTGAGCTCGCTGGCGCCCACGCCCAGCGCCATGTTGGCGCTCGCCTGGTGGTAGAGCTCGCGCCGCGCTTCGTTCAGCGAGGGAATGCCCGTGTCGCGGCCGCGGGCGATGTTGATGGCCGCCAGGTCCAGCGGCAGGCCCAGCAGCGTGTTGCGCACGGCGTCGGTCACGAATTCGTCGATCTCGGAGCCGGCCTGGCGCGTCATGCCGCGCACGATCGCGCCGGCGGCCGCCTCCGGCGACAGCGTGTTGTTGTTGTTGTAGGCGACCGGGTTCAGGAAGGCGTCGAGCAGGGAAAGGCTGCTCGAATTGAAGTTCGGGTCGAACCGGTCGACGGAGCCCGTCAGCATCGTGTGGCCGACGCGGTACACCGCATGCGCGAACTCGCCGACGATGGCGGGGTTGATGGTGGTGTCGAAGCCGTCGGGCGCCAGGAACTCGTCGATGTTGGGGTCCAGCTTGCGGGCGAACTCCTCGAACACCAGGTGCTGGTACTGCATCTCGGTGGCGAAGCGGGCGGCCTGGAACAGGCGTTCGCCGTCCCACGAGCCGTCGGGCAGCTGCCAGGAAGCGATGAAGGCCGCGTCGTTGGTGGCCAGGATGGTGTCCTTGATCGCATCGACCTGGCGGTTGTGCTCCGCGTGGAAGATGTGGTGCACCGAGGTGAGCGCGATGTTCTCGTTGCCGCGGCCGTCGCCCGTGATGAAGTGGCGGTCGAGCAGTTCGTTGTCGTAGGTGCCCGCGGCGGGCGGGCCGGCGTTGATCACGTTGTCGCCGTCCGGGGCGAGCGCAGCGCCGGTGTCGGAGACCGGCGCGGCACTGTGCGCGATGTCGTTCAGGAAGGCGTGGCCGGTGTGCTGGGCGCCGGTGGAGGAGACGGGGGTGGTCGCGTTGCCCGACTGCAGGGTGGGGGGCGTGCCCGGGAACACCAGTTGCGGGAAGCCGTTCGGGCCGGGAATGAAATTGCCGTACGCGTCGGCGCGGACCATCGGCAGGTCCAGCACGTCGGTGTCGTGCAGCTGGATGCCCAGGACGTGCTCGGCCTGGAACTTCACGTCGGCCCAGGTCGGCAGGCCGCCGTCGGCGTGGTTCAGCATCTTGCCCGTGGCGACCGGATGGCCGCTCGCGTCGAGCACGTACTCGCGCAGGAAGACCTGGTGCGAGGGATGCGAGGTATAGGTCTGGTTCTGGTCGACGAAGGGCGTCGTCGCGTTCGTCGGGTTGCCCGCGGCGTCTTTCGTGACGCGCGAGACGATCATGAAGTTGGTGCCGGGGCTGGCCGGGTTGAACAGCGGATCGTCCGGCTGCAGCGGCATCATGATGAATTCGGTGCTGCTCTTGTTGACCAGGTCCAGGCCGTGGTCGAAGAACTGCCCGAAAAAGGTGAACCACGAATTGAACGGCGCGGACAGTCCGGCGTCGGGCGCGGTGTTCGTGATGCTCAGGAGCGTGCCGGGCGGGATGACGACGCCGTTGGCATCGAGCAGGGCGCCGTCGGATGCGCGGATGGAGCCGAAGCCGGCGTCGACGAACGCCTGCACCGCCGCCGGGTTGTTGCTGGACTGGTCGGCGACCAGGTTGCTGATGATGCGCGGCTGCGGGTCCACGACCGAGCCGGGCGGCAGGCCGGGGGGCGTCGGCACCGATCCGTCGTAGGGCGCCGGCGGGTCGGGCGGGACCAGCGTCGGGAACGGCTGGTCGGCCGCGCCCGACGAGGTGCTCAGGATGTTGTTGTACGAGCCATCGACCGTGCGCAAGCCGAGCGGCGCGTAGGGATTCGACACCAGCGTGGTCAGGTCGGCGCCGGCCGCGTGCGCTTCTGCGATCGCGATTTGGTCGAGGATGAATTCCAGGTCGGAGCGGATGAGGGATGCCATCTTGTTTCTCCTGCGGGATCGGGACGGATCCGGCGCGTGCGCGTTCAGGGCGAAGCCTCCCCCGTGCCGGCCCGGGGGCAAGCGGACAATCAGCTGGGCCGGCCCGGCCGGCAGCTAAAGGGTGAAAAGCGGGGCGTGCTGGCGGCGGATGCCGGCCAGCCGTGGGGCAGTGGCTAGGACGCGGGTTTGGGCGGCCGTGCGCTGCGCAGCGCGAGCGTCACGCCGCAACCGGCGAACGCCTGGCATGACATGCGGATGTCCATGTGAACCTCCTCCAGGTTGTCTGCTCGACTCAAGCTTGTTGTAAGGCGCCGCGAACGACTGCTGGTCGCCAGGGGGCAGAACGTTCTGCGGCTACGCAGGACAACCCCCACTCCCGGGAAACGAAAAGCACGATGCGTACCATCGTGTGTTCGATTGCATCGCGCTCTGGGCGCCTCGACTTCCGCACAGGGGGAGGGGGTGACTTTCCCCAGACGCGGGGGCTTTTCCCCCACTCGGGGGGCTCGCCCGCCCGCGCTAGGAGCCCGGCAGCAGCGTGCCGGAGTCTTCCGGGGGACGCGAGAGTCCCAGCTTCTCGATGCGGTAGCGCATCATGTCGCGCGACAGACCCAGCATCCGTGCCGACTTGGTCACGTTCCAGCCGGTGCGCTCCAGGGTCCGGACGACCATCGTGCGCTCCTCGTTCTGCAGCTCCGCCCAGTTGCGCGGCACCACGGCAGCGGCGGGGGGGGCGGCATCCACGTCGCCGGACATGGTGGGCGCCGGTGCCAGTCCGGTGCACAGGGCGAGCTGGCCGGGCGTCACCACATCGCCGTGCGCCAGCAGCACCGTCTGCTGCAGCATGTTGCGCAGCTCGCGCACGTTGCCGGGCCAGAAGTACTGCGCGAGTGCGTGTTCCGCCTCGGCGCTGAAGCGCAAGGCCGGCTTGCCGTAGCGCCGGCCGTGCGCCGCCAGGAAGTGCCGCGCCAGCAGCAGGATGTCGTCGCCCCGTGCGCGCAGGGCGGGCACGACGATGGAAACGATGCGCAGGCGGAAGTACAGGTCGCTGCGGAACCGGCCCTGGCGCACCATCGCCTCGAGGTCGCGGTTGGTCGCGCTGATGATGCGCAGGTCGACCTTGCGCTCCTTGACGGCGCCGATCCGCCGGATCGTCTTCTCCTCCAGCAGTTTCAGCAGCTTGGCCTGCAGCGACGGCTCGACCTCGCCGATCTCGTCCAGGAACAGGGTGCCGCCGTCGGCCGCCTCGATCAGGCCCGTGCGCCTTTCCTTGGCGTCGGTGAACGCGCCCTTCTCGTGGCCGAACAGCTCGGACTCCAGCAGGTGCGAGGGGATCGAGGCGCAGTTGATCTCCACGAAGGGCCCCCGGCTGCGCGGGCCGTCGAAGTGCAGCGAGCGGGCGACGAGCTCCTTGCCCGTGCCGGTCTCGCCCGTGATCAGCACGGCCGGCAGGTCGCCATCGTCGATGCGGCGTTCGGTGTCCAGCAGGTGGCGCAAGGTGGCCTGGAGCGACTTGATGGCCGGCGATTCCCCGAGGATGGAGGCCACTCCGGCGCCATCGGCCTGGCGCTCCTGGTGGAATTGCAGGGCCTGCTCCATGCGGGCGGCGCCGATCGCGCGTTCGAGCAGCAGGTGCAGCTCCGCCAGCACCAGGGGCTTGATCACGTAGTCATAGGCGCCGGCCTTCATGGCCTGCACCGCGGTCTGCGCGCTGTCGTCGCCCGTCATGACGATGCACTTCACGTGCGGGTCGGACTTGTGCATCTTCTGCAGCATCTCGATGCCGCTCAGGCCGCGGAACCTCTGGTCGGTGACGACGGCATCCGGGTGCAGGGTCTCCCACACGCGCAGCCCGTCCTCCGCGCTCGCGCAGGTCTCGACTTCCCAGCCCTGGCGGATGAGGTAGGCCGAGATGTTCCTCGCCTGGATGGCATCGTCTTCCACGACCAGGATCGCTCTGCCCATGGCGCCACCTCACGTCCTGAACTGCAGCCTGACCTGCGTGCCCGCGTTCTCGACGCTGGACAGCGCGACCGAACCACCGAATCGCTCCATGGCCCGCCTGACCATCGGCAGCCCCACGCCCAGCCCTTGCGCCTTCGTGGTGTGGAAGGGCTGGAACGCCGCGGCGAGCTGCTGCGTCGACATGCCGATGCCGGAATCGCCGATCGTCAGCTCGATGCCGGCGGGCTCCTTGGTCTCGCGCATCGCCACCCGCAGTTCGCCGCCGGCCTGCATGGCCTCCACGGCGTTCGAGATCACGCTGTGCAGCGCCTGGCGAACGAGCGCCGTACTGCCTTGCACGCGCGCGCCTGCGCAGGGTTCGCGGTCCCAGGAGAGGCGGATCGCCAGGTGCTCGAGCGTCGGAGCGAACGACGCGAGGACGCCGTCCAGGACGGCGCACAGCTCGACGGGTTCCTGTTCGCCGCTCAGCGGCCGCGAATACAGGAGCAGCTCGCGGATCCACTGGGACAGGAAATCCACCTGCGTGATGATGTCCTGCGCGTTCTTGCGCACCGGCAGGTCGTCGCTGCACAGCGCGAGTTCCGCGCTGTTGCGCACGCTGGAGAGCGGATTGCGCAGGCTGTGGGCGAGGGCGGTCGCCATCTCGCCCGCGAACAGCTGGAACTGCGCGTCGACCAGCTGGTGCTGCTGCTGACGCAGCATCCTGTCGGCGCGCCGGATGATGCCGAACAGGCCCAGGTACATCAGCACGCCGCCCAGCGCCGTCGTGCCCCATACGAGGGCCTGGCCGGCGCGGATGGCTTCCATCAGGTCGCCGGGCTGCTTGTAGACCTCGATCACGGCCACCACCTCGCCGGCGCCGTCGAGCAGCGGCACGTAACTCTCCACGAACAGGTCGGAAGGCGCGACGCTGAACCACCTTTCGTGGCGGAACGGGTCCGTGCCGCGGTGATGGCGCGTCACTTCGCCGCGGGTTGCGAACGCCTCCTCGAGTTCCTCGTCGTTCCGCACGTACGATCCGACCAGGGCCTTGTTGCTGGACCAGACGATCATCCGGTCCGCCGCATACACGGTGCTCTGGAGAACGTCCGGAAGCTGCCGCAGGTGCTCGTAGATCGCGGCACGCGCGCGCGCCACGGCTTCGTGCGGGATCCCCGGCGGCGCCGCGTTCGCGCGCCGATCGAGGTATTCGTTCATGCTCCGGGTGCCCAGCACCGCGGCCTGCACGCCGATGGCGTCGCGGATGAATTGCGCCGTGAGCAGCGCATCGCGGCGCAGCGCCTGCTCGGCGATGAAGTGCGACAGGAGCGTGCCGGTCAACGCCGCGGCGGGCACGAGTGCGACGAGGCTGGTGATCGAGAACCACCGCAGCAGGTCGAAGGCACGTCCCGGTCTTCCGGCGAGTGCCGCACGCGCGGCCCGCGCTGCACGCAACAGCCTGGCGCCGAAGGAAGGAGGCGCGCCCGCGTCCAACAGACAGCCGTCGAAGTTGGACCCCTCCATGGAAGCCTCCTTTGGAACCACCAGCCCCGCCCCGCACGCATGCGAAATCATTATGGACGGGGGTGTTCGCAACTTGCAATCGTTGATACGAATGCAAGGGCACATCCGGAAGGAGGAATCGCTCGGACTATTCGGTGCGCCGCACGTTCGCGACGTCTGCAAGCCACTGCAGCAAACTGTTGGCCTGCGCCTTGTCGAGGACCGCCGTCGCGCCGAGCTCGAGGCAATGCAGCGTGACGCCGGGACTCAGGTACCCGCTGAAAACGAGGACGGGGCTCTGCTTGTTCACCTGGCGCGCACGCTCGACGACGCCGAAGCCACTGCCTTCGCGCAGCACCAGGTCGACGATGGCCAGGTCCCAGTCCGCAGGGTGCTCTTGCAGCCAGTGCCTCGCTTCCGCTTCGGTGGCGGCACTGCCGACCAGCTCGAAGCGCGCCGAAGTGACGAGCAGCTCCGCGATCAGCTCGTGCATGCCAGGCGAGTCCTCGGCGACGAAGACGCGGATCATCCGTGCGCTCCGTTGCGGGCGAGCATGTGAACGCGGACATGCGCCGTGACTCGCGTAACCCGCGCCTCACAGCGACCAACGATCTGAAACCTTGAATCCATCGGCGCACATCGTATGTGCGTCGGCGCCCGATGGGTGCTCGGCAGTGAAATGTTACCGAATGGCCGGAACTGCAGTCGCCGGTCAAAAAGCGCTTCGCCGAAAGAAAAAGGGCGTGCCGCCCTCGATGTGGCGGCACGCCCTTTGCGTCTGGTGCCGGAGAGAGGAATCGAACCCCCGACCTTCTCATTACGAATGAGCTGCTCTACCGACTGAGCTACTCCGGCGAAGCCCGCGATTATAGGGCAACTCGGGTGTGCCCCCATGGCCCGGGCGGCGGCCACGGTCCAGAATGGGCCGATGCACGACCTCCTCGCAGACCTTGCGGCCGCCAACCAGATCCTCGCCGACCAGGGCGTGGTCGATGCCTTCGGGCACGTGAGCGTGCGGCACCCGCAGCATCCGGATCGCTTCCTGCTGGCGCGCAACATGGCGCCCAGCCAGGTTCGGCCGCAGGACATCCTGCAGTTCGCGTTCGACGGCACGCCGCTGGATGCCGGCGACCGCCGGGTCTACCTGGAGCGCTTCATCCACGGCGCGATCTACCGCGCGCGGCCCGACGTCATGTCGGTGGTGCACAGCCATTCGCCCGCGGTCGTGCCCTTCAGCATCGCGAGGGGCGCGCGGCTGCGGCCGGTGTGCCACATGAGCGGCTTCCTGGGCGCGGGCGCGCCGCTGTTCGAGATCCGCGACGCCGCCGGCGCGGGCTCCGACCTGCTGGTGCGCGACGACCGCCTCGGCACCGCGCTCGCCGACAGCCTGGGCGGCGCGAACTTCGTGCTGATGCGCGGACACGGCTCGACGACGGTGGCGCCGTCGCTGAAGCTGGCGGTCTACCGCGCCGTGTACGCGGAGGTCAATGCGCGCATGCAGATGCAGGCGCAGCAGCTGGGCGATCCCGAATTCCTGACCGCGCAGGAAGCGGTGAGCGCCATGGAAAGCACGGAAGGCCAGGTCGAGCGTCCCTGGGCCCTGTGGAAAGCCGCGGCGCAAAGCCGCCGGAGCGCGTGATGCCCCGCATCCTTCAATCTCGCCGCGCCCTGATCCTCTGCGCCGCCGCGGCGGCCGCATTGCCGGCTTTCGCGCAGGACACCTGGCCCGCGCGGCCGGTGCGCGTGATCGTGCCCTCGTCGCCGGGCGGCGGCACCGACGTGTTCGCGCGCATCCTGGCGCAGGCCCTGAGCGAGCAGACCAGGCAGAACTTCATCGTCGACAACAAGCCGGGCGCCAGCGGCAACATCGGCGCCGAGCTGGCGGCGCGCTCCGAACCGGACGGCTACACGCTGCTGGTGGCCTCCAACTCCTCGCTGGGCATCAATCCGGTGCTGCTCAGGAGCATGCCCTTCGACATCGAACGCGATCTCACGCCGATCACGCGCGGCGTGTTCGCGCCGATGGTGATCGTGGCGAACCCCTCGACCGGCTGGAAGACGCTCAGGGACATGCTGGAGCAGGGCCGGCGCGAGCCGGGCAAGATGTTCTACGGTACCGCCGGCACCGGCAGCCCGCTCTACATCGGCGTGCGGATGATCGAGGAGGCGAGCGGCGCGCGCTTCTCGCATGTCCCCTACAAGGGCGCGGGCCCGGCCTACCAGGACCTGCTCGGCGGCCGCCTGCAGTTCATGCTGACCGACCTGGCGTCGATCGAGCAGCACGTGAAGGCGGGCAAGGTGGTGCCGCTCGCGATCACGCAGAAGTCGCCGCTGCTGCCCAACGTGCCCACGCTCGCGGAGGCTGGCCTGCCCGACGTCCGCGCCTGGACTTCCTTCAGCGTGATGGCGCCGTCGCGGGTGCCGCCGGCGATCGTCAGGCGCGCGGGCGACGAGATCCGCCGCGCGCTGCGCACGCCGGCCGTGGTGCAGCGGCTGGAGCAGCAGGCGCTGATCCCGGTGCTGGACACGCCGGAGGAGTTCGCCGCGGACCTGCGCAAGGAGCGCGAGCACTGGGGCCAGTTCATCCGCCGCAACAACATCACGCCCGACTGAAGGGCGCTTTTTCCCCGTCATCCCCGCGCAGGCGGGGATCCAGGGCATTCAAAGGCAAAGCGGCCCGCTGGGCCGCTTTGTCATGGGAGCTCTGGGTTCCCGCCTGTGCGGGAATGACGGGATTTCAGGTCCCGTGGTACTTCGTGACCCGCTCCACCTCGTTCTTCGACCCGAGGATCACGCTCACGCGCTCGTGCAGCTTCTTCGGCTGCACGTCGAGGATGCGCTGCCTGCCGTTGGTGGCGGCGCCGCCGGCCTGTTCCACCAGCCACGACATCGGGTTGGCTTCGTACATCAGGCGCAGCTTGCCGGGCTTCTCCGGCTCGCGCTTGTCCCACGGGTACATGAAGATCCCGCCGCGCGTGAGGATGCGGTGCACGTCCGCCACCATGGAGGCGACCCAGCGCATGTTGAAGTCCTTGCCGCGCGGGCCTTCCTTGCCTTCCAGGCATTCGTCGACGTAGCGGCGCACCGGCGCGTCCCAGTGGCGCATGTTGGACATGTTGATCGCGAATTCCTTCGTATCCTCCGGGATCCGCACCTGGTCCTCGGTCAGCACGAACGACCCCTGCTCGCGGTCCAGCGTGAACATCGCGACGCCGTCGCCGACCGTCAGCACCAGCGTGGTCTGCGGGCCGTAGATGCAGTAGCCGGCCGCCACCTGCCGGCTGCCGCATTGCAGGAAGTCCTGCTCGCTCACGGCCTGGCCATGGCCGTTCTCGGGCTTCTTCAGCACGCTGAAGATCGTGCCGATGCTCACGTTCACGTCGATGTTGGACGAGCCGTCGAGCGGATCGAACAGCAGCAGGTATTCGCCCTGCGGATAGCGATGGGGCACCGCGAGGATCTCGTCCATCTCCTCGCTCGCCATCGCGGCCAGGTGGCCGCCCCATTCGTTGGCCTCGATCAGCACCTCGTTGGCGATGATGTCCAGCTTCTTCTGGACTTCGCCCTGCACGTTCTCGGTGTGCGCCGTGCCCAGCACGCCGCCCAGCGCGCCCTTGTTCACGGCGTGGCTGATGCTCTTGCAGGCCCGCGCCACGACTTCGATCAGCAGGCGCAGGTGGGAGGGGACGCTTTCGTCGACCCGCTGCTTCTCGACGAGGTAGCGGGTGAGGGAGATCTTGGCGGTCATTGCCGCCATTTTCTCACGGCTCAGCGCAGCTCGAAGGCGGGCAGCTTTCTCGCGACGGCCACGTTCCTCAAGGTCGCGAACACCGGCATGCCGTCCCTGTACTGCGGGTAATCCTCGCCCTGGATCAGCGGGCGCAGGTAGCGCCTGCACTGCTCCGTGATGCCGAAGCCGTCGGCGCTGATGAAGTCGCGCGGCATGAACTTCTCGCGGTTCGCCACTTCGGACAGCGGCGCGGTGCCGATGCGGTAGGCGTAAGGCGCGTCGCCCAGGCGCTCGATCGTGGGCATCACCGCGTTGTGCCCTTCCAGGGCGAGCTTCACGGCGGCCGCGCCGACCTCGTAGGCCTGCTTCACGTCGGTCGCCGACGCGATGTGGCGCGCGGCGCGCTGCAGGTAGTCCGCGACCGCCCAGTGGAACTTGTAGCCCAGCCCCTGCTTCACCATGCCGGCGACGACAGGCGCCGCGCCGCCCAGCTGCGCGTGCCCGAAGGCGTCCTTCGTGCCCTGTTCCGCCAGGAAGGTGCCATCCGGATGGTGGCAGCCCTCGGAGACGATCACGGTGCAGAAGCCGTGCTCCTTCACCAGCGCGCCGACGCGCGCCAGGAACTTCGCCTCGTCGAACGCGATCTCCGGGAACAGCACGACGACGGGAATGCCCTGGTCCTCGATCAGCCCGCCGGCCGCGGCGATCCAGCCGGCATGGCGGCCCATCACCTCGAGCACGAACACCTTGGTGGAGGTCTTCGCCATCGAGCGCACGTCGAACGAGGCCTCGAGCGCCGAGACCGCGACATACTTGGCCACCGAGCCGAAGCCGGGGCAGCAGTCGGTGATGGGCAGGTCGTTGTCCACGGTCTTCGGGACGTGGATCGCCTGGAGGGGATAACCCATGCTCGCCGACAGCTGGCTCACCTTGAAGCAGGTGTCGGCGGAATCGCCGCCGCCGTTGTAGAAGAAGTAGCCGATGCCGTGCGCCTGGAACACCTCGATCAGGCGCTCGTACTCGCGCCGGTTGGCGTCGAGCGACTTGAGCTTGTGGCGGCAGGACCCGAACGCGCCCGCCGGCGTCGTCCGCAGCAGCGCGATGGCGGCTGCGCTTTCCTGGCTGGTGTCGATCAGGTCCTCGGTCAGCGCCCCGATGATGCCGTTGCGCCCCGCGTAGACCGTGCCGATCCGGTCGCCGTGGGCGCGCGCCGTTTCGATGACGCCGCAGGCCGTCGCGTTGATCACGGCGGTGACGCCGCCCGACTGCGCATAGAAAGCGTTCCTGGTGTCCGCCATGCCGCGCCTCCGAGGTTGGTGGCTCAGTCCGCGAGCGCGCGCGAGACCACCTCGCGCACATCGTTGCTCAGATCCGGCTTGGCCGCAACCCGGGCGATCGCCTCGCGCGCCGCGCTGCGCTGCGGCTCCGCCAGCTTCTTCCAGCGGTCCAGCGCGCGGGCCAGCCGCGCGGCGACCTGCGGGTTGATGCCATCGAGCTCGATGACGCGGTCGCTCCAGAACACGTAGCCGGCCGCATCGGCGCGATGGAAGCCCCCCGGGTTCGCGCTGCAGTAGCTGAAGATCACGCTCCGGGCGCGGTTCGGGTTGCGGACGTTGAAGTCGGCGTGCTGCATCAGCTGCCTGACCACCGGCAGGATGTTGCCGCCGCGGTCCGGCGCGCCGGCCTGCAGGGCGAACCACTTGTCCAGCACCAGCGCTTCGTCCTTGAACAGCGCGTGGAAGCGCTGCAGTGCGGGCGCCGCGAGTTCATGGTCCGTGGTGACCAGCGCCGCCAGCGCGTTGAAGCGGTCCGTCATGTTGGACGCGTCCTTGAAGCGCTGGTAGGCCTTGCCGGGCCACACCGGATCGCCGCTGGCACGCGCGGCCAGGCACAGGTGCGTGAGCGCGAGCCCGGAGAGCGCGCGGCGGCCGCTCGACACCGGGTCGGGACGATAGGCGCCGCTTTCCTGGTGCGTCTCGAAGGCCCATTCCCAGTCGGAGAACAGCGCCTGGGCGAGCTGCTCGCGCATCGCCTCGCGCACCGCGTGGATGCGCTGCGGATCGACCACGTCCAGCTGTTCCGCGATGTAGGTCTCGGCGGGCAGCGTCAGCACCAGTTCCTTGAAGGCCGCATCGAGCTGCGGATGGCGCAGCACGCTGCGCATCGCCTCGACGTAGGACGCGTCGAGCCGCACTTCGTCGCCGGAGCGCACGAAGGCCAGCGCGCGGGCCGTGGCCAGGCGCTGCGCCGCTTCCCAGCGGTTGAACGGGTCCGTGTCGTTGGCGAGCAGCGTCAGCAACTGCCCGTCGCTGTAGTCGTATTCCAGGATCACCGGCGCGCTGAAGGCGCGCAGCAGCGAGGGCACCGGTTCCGCGGCGTAGCCCGGGAAGGTGAGGGTTTCGCTCGCCTGCGTCAGCACGTGCATGCCGCCGGTGAGCTCGCGGCCGTCGGCATCCAGCAGGCCCAGCGCGATCGGGATCACGAAGGGCTGCTTGTCGACCTGGCCCGGCGTCGGCGCGCAGGACTGCGCGAGCGTCAGCGAATAGATGCCCGACACCGCATCGAAATGCGTCTGCACGCGCACGCGCGGCGTGCCGGCCTGGCTGTACCAGCGCTTGAACTGCTCGAGGCTGCGCGCGAGCTGCGATTCGGGATTGGCATCGGCGATCGCCTGCGCGAAGTCGTCGCAGGTCACGGCCTGGCCGTCGTGGCGCTGGAAGTACAGCGACAGGCCGCGGGCGAAGCCCTCGCGGCCCACCAGGGTGTGCATCATGCGCACGACCTCGGCACCCTTTTCGTACACCGTGACGGTGTAGAAGTTGTTGATCTCGAGGTACTGGTCGGGCCGCACGGGGTGCGCCATCGGGCCGGCGTCCTCGGGGAACTGCGCGGTGCGCAGCACCCGCACGTCCTCGATGCGCTTGACGGCGCGCGCCGAGACGCTGCCGGCCAGGTCCATGCTGAACTCCTGGTCGCGGAAGACCGTGAGGCCTTCCTTGAGCGACAGCTGGAACCAGTCGCGGCAGGTCACGCGGTTGCCGGTCCAGTTGTGGAAGTACTCGTGGCCGACCACCGATTCGATGTTGGAGTAGTCGGTGTCGGTGGCCGTGGCCTGGTTGGCCAGGACGTACTTCGTGTTGAAGATGTTCAGGCCCTTGTTCTCCATCGCGCCCATGTTGAAGTCGCTGGTGGCGACGATCATGAAGCGCTCGAGGTCCAGCGGCAGGCCGAAGCGCGCCTCGTCCCAGGCGACCGACGCCATCAGCGAATTCATCGCGTGCTCGGTCTTGTCCAGGTCGCCGGGGCGCACGTACACCTGCAGCAGGTGGTCCTTGCCGTTGCGGGCGGTGATGCGCTGCTCGCGGCTCACCAGCTGGCCGGCCACCAGCGCGAACAGGTAGCTGGGCTTGCGGAAGGGATCGACCCACTTGGCGAAGTGGCGGCCGTCGTCCAGGTTGCCCTGGTCGACCAGGTTGCCGTTGGACAGCAGCACCGGGTACTTCTGCTTGTCCGCGCGCAGGGTCACCGTGTAGCTGGCCATCACGTCGGGACGGTCCAGGAAGTACGTGATGCGGCGGAAGCCCTCGGCCTCGCACTGGGTGAAGAAGGACTCGTTGCTGACGTAGAGGCCCATCAGCTTGGTGTTCTTCGCCGGCGAACAGGTGGTGAAGATCTCCAGCTCGAAGGGCTCGTTGCCGGCCGGCAGGTTCTCCAGCACCAGCTGGCCGTCCTCCATCTTGAACGAAGTGCCCTGGCCCTCCACCAGCACGCGCGCGAGGTTCAGTTCCTCGCCGTCGAGGCGCAGGGGCTGCGGCATCACTTCGGGATTGCGGCGCAGGCGCATGCGGTTCAGCACGCGCGTCTTGGCCGGGTCGAGGTCGAAGCACAGTTCGACCGTGTCGATCCAGAAGGCCGGCGGCTGGTAGTCCGCGCGGTGGATCACCTTGGATTGTCCTTCACGCATGCAGGCTCTCCAGAAATTCGTTCTTCATCGGTTGTTGGTTGGGCGCGCACCCACCGCCGTCGTTCCCGCGAAGGCGGGAATCCAGGGCGTTGAAGGCCAACGCGCCGCGCGCGCCGGTTCCGAATGCCCTGGGTCCCCGCCTTCGCGGGGATGACGGGAGTTTCCTCATACGCCCTGCTTCAGCGAGGCTTCGATGAAGGCATCGAGGTCGCCATCCAGCACTTTCTGCGTGGCGGAGATCTCGACCCCGGTGCGCAGGTCCTTGATGCGGCTGTTGTCCAGCACGTAGCTGCGGATCTGGTGGCCCCAGCCCACGTCGGTCTTGGAGTCCTCCAGCTTCTGCTGCGCCTCCAGGCGCTTGCGCATCTCGAAGTCGTACAGGCGCGAGCGCAGGCGGCGCCAGGCGACGTCGCGGTTGGAGTGCTGCGAGCGGCTGTCCTGGCACTGCACCACGATGCCGGTGGGCATGTGCGTCAG
>NZ_DASVNN010000146.1:0-38063 GCF_036383835.1 Ramlibacter sp. | reverse complement strand
CGGCGGCTGGGGCGTGCGCATCGACACCCACGCGCGCACCGGCTACCGCGTGCCGGCCTATTACGACTCGATGGTGGCCAAGCTGATCGTCCATGGCGCCAGCCGCGAAGACGCGCTCACGCGCCTGCGGGTCGCGCTCGGCGAACTGCGCGTCGACGGCATCGCCACCAACATCCCGCTGCATCGCGAACTGGCGGCGGACCCGAACTTCGCCGAAGGCGGCGTCGACATCCACTACCTGGAGCGCTGGCTCCAGGAAAGGCCGGCGGCATGATCGGCGACCATCCCGACTTCAGCGTGCTGGGCACGAGCGCGGTGCTGTTCGAGGCGCCGGGCGCGGGCATGACGCTGGCGACGCAGCAGCGCATCTGGTCGCTGGCGCGCGAGGCGCAGGCCTGGCCGGAGGTGCTGGAAGCGGTGCCCGGCATGAACAACCTGATGCTGGTGCTCGCGCGGCCGCCGCGCGACCTCGCCGCGCTGCGCCAGCGCGTCCTCGACGCCTGGTCGTTGCTGCCGGCCACGACGCTCGAAGGCCGCGTGATCGACCTGCCCGTGGTCTACGGCGGCGAAGGCGGCCCGCACATGGCCGACGTCGTCGCCCACACCGGCCTGCGCGTGGACGAGGTCGTCGAACTCCACAGCACGCCCATCTATCCGGTCTACGCGCTGGGCAGCCACCCGGGCTATTGCTACCTCGGCGGCATGGACCCGCGCATCGCGACGCCGCGGCGCAAGCAGCCGGTGCTGCGCATCCCCGCCGGCGCCGTGTCGATCGGCGGCTTCCAGACCGGCGTCTCCGCCTCCGCGGGCCCGAGCGGCTGGAACACGATCGGCTCCACCCGCATGGCCTTCTTCGATCCGGAGCAGGACGCCCCGGCCTTGCTGCAGCCGGGCGACAGCATCCGCTTCCGCGTCGAAAGGGTGATCCGATGATCGAGATCCTGGGCGCGGGCGCCCTCACCACCGTGCAGGACCGCGGCCGTTACGGCTGCCTGCGCTGGGGCGTGGGAACGGCGGGCGCCATGGACGGCATGGCGCTCGCGGCCGGCAACATCCTGCTGGGCAACGAGGAAGGCTGCGCCGCCGTCGAGGTGCAGATCTTTCCCTTCCGCGTGCGCTTCGGCGCGGATTGCGCCTTCTCGCTCACCGGGGCCGATTGCGCGGCGCAACTCGATGGGCTGCCGCTCGTGCCCTGGTCCGCCCACCAGGCGCGCGCAGGCCAGGAGCTGATCCTCGGCACGCCTCCAGCCGGCCCCGCACGCACCAGCCGCGCCTACCTCTGCCTGCCGGGCGGCGTGGACGTGCCGATGGTGCTGCATTCGCGCAGCACGCAGCTGCGCGGCGCCTTCGGCGGGCTCGGCGGCCGGGCCTTGCAGCGGGGCGACACCCTGCGCGCCGGCGCGCCCGCACGCGAGGCCGCCGGCACCGGCCTGGCGCTGGTGCCGCCCGAACTCGCCATGCCGCTGACGAAGGACGGCGTTCCCGCGGTGCGCGTGCTGCCCGCGGCGGAGTACGAGCGCTACACGCCCCCATCGCGCGCTGGCTTCTGGCGCACCGCCTGGAAGATCACGCCGCAAAGCGACCGCTACGGCTACCGCCTCGCCGGCGAGGCCCTGCAGGCGATCGCGCCCCTGGAGATGCGCTCGCACGGCATCGTGCCCGGCGTGATCCAGGTGCCGCCGGACGGCCAGCCGATCGTGCAGATGCGCGATGCGCAGCCCACCGGCGGCTACCCGAAGCTCGGCACCGTGATCGAGGCGGACCTGTGGCGGCTGGGCCAGGCGCCCATCGGCAGCCGCATCCGCTTCCTGGAGGCGAGTTGGGACGAGGCGCTGGATGCCCTCGACGAACTGCAATCCTGGCTGGCCGACGCCGCCCGCCAGGTCGACCTCTACCGAACCACCAGGAGCAGCGCGTGACCGATTCGCACATCGCCCGGGTGCGCCAGCTCTCGCAGTGGCTGGAGGGCACCGACATCACCTTGCTGGAACTCAGCGGACCCGGCGAGCTGGTGCGCCTGCGGCGCGATCCGGCCGGCGAGTTGACGGAGCTCCCCGCTGCGGCGGCGACGTCGGCGCCCGCGCCGGACGCGACCGTGGTGCGCGCCGGCAGCGTCGGCGTGCTGCTGCTCGCGCATCCGCTGCGCACCGAACCGCTGGTGCGCGTGGGCCAGCAGGTCGCGGCGGGACAGGCCGTCGCGCTGCTGAAGATCGGCCTGGTCCTGCTGCCGGTTGCCGCGCCCCGCGCGGGCATCGTCCGCCGCATCGTCGCCGTACATGAAGCCGCGGTCGGCTTCGGCTCCCCCATCGTCGAACTCTCCTGAAGGAGCGCCCCATGGACATCGACCTGAATGCCGACCTCGGCGAGGGCTTCGGCCCCTGGCGCATGGGCCAGGACGAGGACCTGCTGGAGATCGTGTCCTCCGCCAACATCGCCTGCGGCTTCCATGCCGGCGACCCGCTGATCATGCAGCGCACGGTGCAGCTGGCGCGCGCCCGCGGCATCGACGTCGGCGCCCACGTCGGCTTCCCCGACCGCCAGGGCTTCGGCCGGCGCGTCATGCAGGTCGAGGTGAACGAGCTCGCCGCCATGGTCGTCTACCAGCTCGGGGCGCTGGCCGGCATCGCCCGCGCGGCGGGTTGCCGCATGACGCACATGAGCTTCCATGGGGCGCTGGGCAACATGGCGGCCGCCGACGCGGCGCTCGCGCAGCCTTTGCTGGAAGCCGTGGCCGCCTTCGATCCCAAGCTGGTCATCAGCTCTTCCTCCAGCCAGGCGATCGAGGCAGCGGCCGCCCGCCTGGGCCTCACCGTCGCGAGCACCTTCCTGGCGGACCGCGCGTACGACGACGAGGGACTCCTCGTGCCGCGCAAGCTGCCGGATTCCGTGATCAAGCACCCGGCGAAGGTGCTCACCCGGGTGCGCCAGTTCCTGCGCGAAGGCACCGTCACGACGTACGGCGGAGGCACGCTGCGCATGCAGGCCCGCTCCATCCTGCTGCACGGCGACACGCCCGGCGCGGTCGAGCTTGCGCGCACCATCCGCGCGGAGATCGAGGCCAGCGGCGGGGCGATCGTCCCGATCTCGCGCCAGCTGCTCTAAGGGTTAGCCCCGTGATAAGGCGCCCTTATCCCAACACACCCATTCCGTCTTGGTCTTGCGGCGCCGCGCTCGCTAAATTGACCACCAGCCTCGAAAGAACCCCATGCCCTTCGCAGACTATCGAACCGCTCTCGTGACCGGCGCCTCCTCGGGCATCGGCGCCGCCGTCGTCCGGCGGCTGCGCGCCGAGGGCCTGCAGGTGCATGCGCTGGCACGCTCGCCGGACGCCCTGCAGAAGCTCGCCGCCGAGACCGGCTGCATCCCGCACGCGATGGACGTGACCGACCTCGAAGGCGTCACCCGCCTGGCCCGGGAAGTGCCGTTCGACGTGCTGGTGAACAACGCCGGCGTCGACCGTCCGCGCTCCATCCTGCAGGCGGAGGCCGAGGACATCGACCTGCTGGTGGACGTGAACCTGCGCGCGGTGCTGCACCTGTGCCGCCTGGTCGTGCCCGGCATGGTGCAGCGCGACCGCGGCCACGTGGTGAACATCAGCTCCATCGCCGGCGCCTACAACTTCGGCGGCAACAGCACCTACCACGCGACCACGGCCGCCGTGAGCATGCTGTCGCGGCAACTGCGCATCGACGCCTTCGGCAAGCGCGTGCGCGTGACCGAGATCTGCCCGGGCCGCGTGGCCACCGACATCTTCGCGCACGTGCACGGCGATTCGCCGGCCATCCGCGAGCGCTTCATCGACGGCTTCGAGCTGCCGCAGGCCGAGGACATCGCCAACGCGATCGCCTTCGCCATCGCCGCGCCGGTGGCGGTGAACATCGGCCACATGGAGATCACGCCGACGCTGCAGGTGCCGGGCGGCCTCTCCACCACGCGCCCCGAGCGGCCCCAGGCCTGAACCACGAAGGCGCGGCCATGAAGGACTTCGACCTGCTCGCCATCCTGCTGAAGCCCGAGTTCAGCGCGATGCTGCTGCAAGGCATGAAGACCACGCTGCTGATCGCGGCCGGCTCCTGGCTGCTGGCGATGACGCTGGCCCTGGTGCTGCTCACCGCGCGCCTCACGCCCAGCCGCGTCGCCCAGCGCGCCGTCGAAGCCTACGTGTCCTACCACCGCAACGTGCCCACGCTGGTGCAGATGATGCTGTGGTACTTCGGCATCGCCAGCCTGCTGCCCGCGGCGGCCCAGACCTGGCTGTCGGAGCACCACGCCGAAGCCCTCTTCGCCGTCATCTCGCTGGGCCTGTGCCAGGCCGCGTACTTCAGCGAAGACCTGCGCTCCGGCTTCCGCGCCGTGCCCCCCGGCCAGAACGAGGCGGCGCGCGCGCTGGGCCACGGCTACATCGGCGCCATGCGCCACGTGCTGATGCCGCAGGCCGTGCGCAACGCCATTCCCGCGCTGGTCAACCACAGCGTGTCGCTGTTCAAGAACAGCAGCCTGGCGATGGCGATCGGCGCCGCGGAACTCACGCACGTGGTCAAGGAGATCGAAAGCCAGACCTTCCGCGCGTTCGAGACCTACCTGATCGCGACGATCCTGTACCTCGCCATCTCGCTGGTCATCATGGCCGCGGGGGCCTGGATGGACCGGCGCGCCGCCCTGGCCACCGCGAGGTCGGCATGAGCGACCTCCTCGCCATCGTCCGCGACAACTGGCTGCTGCTGCTGGTCGGCCAATACCCGAACGGCCCGCTGGGCGGCCTCGCCTGCACGCTGATCCTGTCGGTGCTGGCGATCGCGCTCGCCTTCCCCGTGAGCGTGCTCGTCGCCCTGGCGCGCCTGTCGAAGTGGCGCCTGCTGAACTGGCCCGCCACCGCCCTGGTGTACGGCGCGCGGGGCATCCCGCTGCTGATGATCATCCTGTGGGTGTACTTCCTGGTGCCGGTGCTGATCGGCCGCAACGTCACGGGCTTCACCACGATGGTCGTGACGCTGGTGGTCTACGAATCGGCCTTCCTCGCCGAGGTGGTGCGCGCGGGCATCCTGGCGCTGCCCAAGGGCCAGATGGAAGCGGCGCGCGCCCTAGGCCACGGCTACCTGGGCGCCATGTGGTCCGTGATCCTGCCGCAGGCCCTCTACAACATGCTGCCCAGCATGCTGAGCCAGTTCGTCTCCACCATCAAGGAGACGACGCTCGGCTACGTGATCAACGTCCCCGAGCTCACCTTCGCGGCGAACCAGATCAACAACCAGCTGCTCACGAAGCCGTTCCACGTCTTCTTCCTGCTGGCGGTGATGTACTTCATCCTCTGCTGGAGCCTGACGCAGCTCGCCGGCTGGCTGGAGCGCCGCATCGCGGCCAAGCGTGCCGGCACCCGCCCCACCCGCGCGGCGGCCGACGCCGGATCCATCGTCTCTCCCCTTCCCACCGACCGGCCGCTGGTCGCCATGTCGACGAGGCCCCTGCCATGATCAACTTCTCCCAGGTCAACAAGTGGTACGGCGACTACCACGCGCTCGTCGACGTCACCGCCGGCGTGAAGAAGGGGGAAGTCGTCGTGGTGTGCGGGCCTTCGGGTTCCGGCAAGTCCACGCTGATCCGCACCGTCAACCGGCTGGAGGAGATCCAGTCCGGCGACCTGGAATTCGACGGCCGCAAGGTGAGCGGGCCGATGGGCAGCAAGGAGCTGAACCACCTGCGCAGCCACATCGGCTTCGTCTTCCAGAGCTTCAACCTGTTTCCGCACATGTCGGTCGCGGAGAACGTGATGTTCTCGCCCGTGCGGCTGCGCGGCATGCCCAAGGCGCAGGCCCGCGAGAAGGCCATGGCGCTGCTGGAGCGCGTCGGCCTCGCCAACAAGGCCGAGTCCTATCCCGCGCAGCTCTCCGGCGGGCAGCAGCAGCGCGTGGCCATCGCCCGCGCGCTGGCGATGGAGCCGCCGGCCATGCTGTTCGACGAGCCGACCAGTGCATTGGACCCCGAGATGGTGGGCGAGGTGCTGGCGGTGATGCGCGGCCTGGCCAACGACGGCATGACCATGATGTGCGTCACCCACGAGATGAACTTCGCCCGCGAGGTCGCCGACCGCGTGTGGTTCATGGACGCCGGCCAGATCCTCGAGACGGCCGACCCGCAGACCTTCTTCAGCCAGCCCCGGCACCCGCGCGCGCAGCGCTTTCTCTGCGACCTGCGCTCCCATTGAAACCACCAGGAAGACCGACCATGCACACCCGCCGCATCGCCCTCGCCGCACTCTCCCTGTGCGCCGCCTCCGCTCCCGCCCTGGCCGACCAGTGGCAGGAGATCCAGCAACGCAAGGAACTGCGCTGCGCCACCTTCGCCGACGTGCCGCCTTTCGCCGCTCCCGATCCCAGGACGCGCGAGATGGTGGGCTTCGACGTCGACCTGTGCAACGCGCTGGCGAAGCAGTTCGGCGTCAAGGCGAGCGTCACCCCGGTGTCCGTCGAGGCCCGGGTGCCCGAGGTGAAGATGGGCCGCGTCGACGTGACCGTCGCCAACCTGGCCTACACGCTCAGCCGCGCCGAGCAGATCCAGTTCAGCCACCCCTACTACCTGGCCAAGGAGATGCTCGCGGTGAAGGCCTCGGACCCGGGCTCGAAGAAGGCGGACTACAAGGGCAAGCGCATCGCCTCCACCAAGGGCTCCACCTCCGAGCAGTCGATCAAGTTGAACGGCTCCGAACCCGTCACCTTCCAGGACACCGGCTCCGCCTACATGGCCGTGCAGCAGAACAAGGCCGTCGGCATGGTGGCGAACACCATGACCATCACCAAGCTGGTGAACCAGTCCAAGGCGGGGGGCGCCGTGGAGCTGAAGATGATCCAGGACCCGATGCTGTTCCAGCCGATCGGCATCGGCATGAAGAAGGGCGAGCCCGCGCTGCTGGCCAAAGTGAACGAAGCCCTCGTCGCCCTCGACAAGTCGGGCGAGATCAACAAGCTGTGGGACAAGTGGCTGGGCGCCGGCACCGAGTTCAAGCTGACGCGCGAGGAAAAGGTCATGCCGCTTTCGGAGCTGAAGTTCGACCCGATCCCCTGAGGGTCAATCCAGCTTGATGTGCGAGTCCGCGATGACCTTCCTGAAGTAGTCCAGCTGGCCGTTGACGTACTTGCGCGAGTCCTCGCTCGAGAGCGCCAGCGGCACGTTGCCGTTGGCGAGCAGCGTGTTCCTGACGGACTCGCTCGTCAGGATCCGGTTGGCTTCGGCGTTCAGTTTCTGGACGACAGCGGCAGGCGTGCCCGCGGGTGCGAACAGGGCCCACCATCCCAGCATCGAATAGCCGGGAACACCCGCCTCCGACACGGTGGGAACGTCCGGCAGGGCCTGCGAGCGCTGCTGGCCGCTGACGGCGATGATCCGCAGCCGGCCGGCCTTGTGGAAGGGCGCAAGCACGTTCGTGTTCTCGAACATGAAGGCGAAGCGGCCCGCGATCAGGTCGTTCATCGCCGCCGCCGCGCCCTTGTACGGAACGTGGTTGGTCTTGATGCCGGCCTTGTACCCCATCACCGCGGCGGCCATGTGCCCGGTGCTGCCGTTGCCGCTGGACCCGTAGTCCAGCTCGGTGTCCTTGCCCTTCTTCAAGAGGTCCGCGAGTGAGCGGATGCCCGAATCGACCGGCACCGCCAGCGCGTAGTCGGTCGACGCCATCACCGTGATCGGCACGAAATCCGCCATGGCGTCGTAGCCGATCCCGTCGTAGAGCCAGGGGTTGGACCCGTGCGTCGCGCTGGTGCCCACGAGGAGCGTGTAGCCGTCCGCCGGCGACCTGGCCGCTTCCTTGGTCCCGATGCTGCCCCCTGCCCCGGGCTTGTTCTCGACGATGAAGGGCTGCTTCAGCGAGTCTGCGAGCTTCTGGCCCATCATCCGGCCAAGCTGGTCGCTGCCGCCACCGGGTGCGTGGGCCACGATGATCTTCACCGGCTTGCGCGGATAGGCCTCCTGGGCGCTCGCGCCGAAGGCGTTCAGCAGTGCGAGAGGGAGCACGCAGCCCATGATCTTCAGGAGTTTCATGCGCCGGATGGTATCGATCCCATCATGGGATGATATCGGTAACATCCCTGATGGCGGACGCACGGTCTCCAGGCAGGTAGCCTGCCGATCCGTGCAACCGGCTCAGGCGTAGTCCCCAGCCCGAGGGCTACGCGCGGTTCGCCGTGCCGGGCACCGGCCCCGCGTAGCGCCCGCGCGGACGGATCACCTGCGCGACACCGAGCTGCTCCATGCCGTGGGCCAGCAGGCCCACGCTGCGCGCCGTGGCGAACAGCGCGAAGGCCGCGTCGGCCGGCAGGCGATGGTGCGCGACCAGCGCCGCCAGGGCCACGTCGATGTTGGGCCGCAGGCCGGTGAGTTGCGCGACCTTCTCGATGAAGCGCGCGATCGCGTCCGGCGGCTCGAACAGCGCCAGCAAGGCGGCAGCGCGCGGATCGCCGTCGGGATAGAGGTGGTGCCCGAAACCCGCCAGCGGCGAAGCCGTCGACAGGTAGTGATCGAGCACCTGGTCCTCGCCCAGCCGCTCCACTTCGCCGAACAGCGCCTTGACGCGGCCGGAGGCATCGCCGTGCAACGGACCCGAGAGCGTGGCCAGTCCGGCCAGAAGGCAGGCAGGCAGGGAGGCGCCGGTCGATGCCGCGATGCGCGCCGCGAACGCGGAACTCGTCAACTCGTGATCGGCCAGCAGCACCAGCGCGGTTCGCAGCAAGTCGGCCACGCGCGCCGGTTGCCTCCAGCCTTTGGCGAATCTCAAGTGCAGCGGCTGCTGCCCCGGCTGCGCGCCGAACGCATCGGCGAGCTGGGCGACCAGGCCCTGCGCCTCGCTGTGCAAGACCCGCGTCAGGCGACCGCGAGTGGAATGGCCGACGGCAGCGAGGCTGGCCAGCGCAGCGAACGCCGCGCCGCGCCCCGAAGGCGCCGGCCGCGTCCCGGGCTCGGAAGAGAAATCGACGGCCTGCTCCGCGCCCCACAGCAGCCGCGCCACGTCCTCCAGCGTCGACGAGCGCGCCAGCTCGATCGCGTCCTGGCCCCGGTAATGCAGGTGCCCGCGAAAGAAGCCGCTGAGCGCGGTGGGAACACTGGGCTCCGCGCCGAACAGTGTGTTGGCGGCCACGGTTTCGAGCTTGCGGCCGGCCTCCTTGCGCTTCGCGAGGCCGGCGACGTCCTCGGCGCGGTACAGGCTGCGGCGCGTATCGGCCGGATCGGGCATGGCGTCCAGCTTGCCGCGGCTCACGTACGCATAGATGGTCTGCCGCTGCACGCCGAGCAGGCGGCAAGCTTCGTCCATGGAGACCCAGGAAGCCATGGCGGTCCGTTGAAGTTGTTTATATTGATTTTATACGTCAATCTTGCCCACTCTATCAACCATTGACTAGGATGCGCTTTCCTTCGAACGCATCCCATGAAACCGCAGGTCCTGCAGCTCAATCCGATCCTGGTCCCCGCGATCAACGAACGGCTCGCGTCCCTCTACACCGTCCACAGGTTCTTCGAGCTCGCCGACCGCGAAGCCTGGCTGCGTGAACACGGCCCCTCGATGGACGCCGTGATCACCGGCGGCCACACCGGCATCTCGCGGGCGATGCTGGAGCAAATGCCGCGGGTCAAGGTCGTGGCCGTCAACGGCGTCGGCACCGATGCCGTCGACCTCGAGTACTGCCGCGCACGCGCCCTGCCCGTCACCGCGACCCTCGGTGCGCTGACCGAAGACGTCGCCGACCTGGCGATCGGCTTGCTGATCTCCGCCTGCCGCAACCTGTGCGCCGGCGACCGCTTCGTGCGCGACGGGCAATGGGAACTGCATCCGCAGCCCAGCGCCATCCCGCTCGCGCGCCGCTTCAGCGGCATGAAGGTCGGCATCGTGGGCATGGGCCGCGTGGGACGCGCCGTTGCCACGCGCGCCGCCGCCTTCGGCTGTCCCATCGCCTACACGGACCTGCATCGCATGGACGATGTCGCGCACCGCTTCGTGCCCCATCTGCTGGACCTCGCGCGCGAGTCCGACGCGCTGGTGCTGTGCGCGGCGGCCGACCAGGCCGAAGGCATCGTCGACGCAGCCGTGCTGGACGCACTCGGTCCGCGCGGCTTCCTCGTCAACGTCGCGCGCGGCCGTCTCGTCAACGAGGCCGACCTGGCGGCGGCAGTCGCCGCGGGCAGCATCGCCGGCGCCGGCCTGGACGTGTTCGTCGACGAGCCCCGCGTTCCGGCGGCGCTGCGCCGGTCCGACTGCGTGACGCTGCAGGCCCACCGCGCCAGCGCCACCTGGGAAACACGCACCGCCATGGGCGAGATGGTGCTCGCCAGCCTCGCCCAGGCCCTCGCGGGCGAACGCCCCGCGATGAGCCTCACCACCTGATTCCACCCGCCAGAGGAGACATCCATGCAACGCAAGACCCTGTTCAAGATCCTCGCCGTCGCGGCGAGCCTGGCCGCCGTGCCCGGCCTCGCATCGGCGCAGGCCTATCCGAACCGCGCGATCAAGATCATCGTGCCGGCCCCGCCCGGCGGCGCCATCGACCTCATCGCCCGCGTCGTCGGCGACAAGCTCGCGGCCTCGATGGGCCAGCCCGTGGTGATCGACAACAAGCCCGGCGCCTCCAACAACCTCGGCACCGACGTCCTGGCGAAGTCGGCCCCCGACGGCTACACGATCGGCATCGTGGGCGGCAGTCACAACATCAACAAGTTCCTGTTCAAGAGCCTGCCCTGGGATCCCGAGAAGAGCTTCGAACCCATCGTCTACTCGCACGTGGTGCCGCTGGTGTTCGCGATCTATCCGCAAATCCCCGCGAAGACGCTGCCGGAATTCGTGGCCTGGGCGAAGGCCCATCCGGGCCAGGCCAAGGTCGCCACGTCCGGACGCGGCAGCGCGCAGGAGATGGCGGCCGAGATGTTCCGCATGGCCGCCGGTGTCGACCTGCTGCTGGTGCCGTACAAGGGCTCGTCGGCCGCGCATCCGGACCTGCTGGCAGGCCGCACCGCGCTGTTCATCGACACGATCAGCGCCATCCAGTCGCAGGTGAAGACCGGCAACGCGCGCGCCATCGCGGTCTCCACGCTCAAGCGCACCGCCGCCCTGCCCGACGTGCCGACCGCCGACGAGCAAGGCCTCAAGGGCTACGACGCCAACACCAACGGCGGCTTCCTCGCGCCCGCGGGCACGCCCAAGGCGATCGTCGCCAAGCTCAATGCCGAAATCAACGCGGCACTGAAGCTGCCCGACGTGCGCGCCAAGCTCGAGGCCGCCGGCATCGACATCCAGGGCGGCACGCCGCAGGACTACGCCGCGCTGATCAAGTCCGACCTCGAAAAGTGGGGCAAGGTCGTGAAGGCGGCCGGGATCCCGGCGGAGTAAGCGGGCCTTTCAGGATCCTTCGTTCGCGACGCGGCCGCCCGGGGCCGCGGCCGGCTGCATGCGCAGTCGCGCCGCCCCGATGTGGCCCCGCACGGCGGCTTCCGCCGCATCGGGATCGCGCGCCTCGAAGGCCGCGATGATCGCGCGGTGCTCGGCCACCGCCACGTCCGAGCCCACGTTGTTGCTGTCCGGAACGACGGACAGGCGCGCCACCAGCAGCACCAGTTGCAGCTCGCGGTAGGCCGCGGAGATCACCGGGTTGGCGGCGCTGTCGACCAGCGCCTGGTGGAAGGCCTGCTCCAGTTCGAAATACGCGCGGTATTGCCGCAAGCCGACACCCTTGGCGCGCATCGCGGCCATGCCCTCGGTGGCCTTGCGCATCGCGGCCAGCGTGTCCTCGTTGGCGAGTACGGCGCCCGCGCGCGCGCCGTGCGCTTCGAGCACCGTCCGGTATTCGAGCAGGTGCTTCATCTGCGCTTCGTCCGGGACCGGCGCCACGCGGAATCCGGTGTTGGCTTCGAACAGGACGAGGCCCTCGGAGCCGAGACGCACCAGGGCTTCGCGCAGCGGCGAACTGCTGATGCCGCACTCGCGCGACAGCGCATCGATGTTCAGGCGCTGGCCCGGCCGCAGGCGCTGCTCGAGGATCTGGCGCTTGAGTTCCTCGTACGCCTGTTCCGCCAGCGAGGTCTTGACCAGCCGCAGACCCGGCGCGGCGTTCCTGGTGGCCATGCGCGATCCCTCCGTCGTTTTCAGATGCCGCCATTATGGCCCGGCCGCGACCTTCCTCGGTCGAGCATCATGCATCAAAGATCGTGCACGATCTTGACTTGGCGGCCGACGGCCCGCAGAATCCGGCCGTCGCGCCCTTTCCGCGATCGGAGACCACCCTTGAATCCCCCCGCCTTCCCTCGTCGCCGCCGGCAACTCGCCGCCGCGCTGGCGCTGCTCGCCCTGCCCCTCCTCGCCACCGCCCAGGCCGCCGCGCCGGCCTGGCCGAAGAAATCGGTCCGCGTCGTCGTGCCCTATCCGGCCGGCGGCCCCAACGACCTGATCGCGCGCCTGCTGGCGCAAAAGCTCTCGGACCGGCTGCACCAGCCCTTCGTGATCGACAACAAGCCGGGCGCCACCGGCATGACCGGGACCGATACCGTCGCCAAGTCGCCGGCCGACGGCTACACCCTGCTGGTCAGCGCCTCGGTGCACGTGATCTATCCGAGCCTGTTCCAGAAGGTGCCCTTCGACCCGCTGAAGGACTTCTCGCCCGTCAGCCTGATCGCGCGCGCGCCGCTGGTGCTGTCGGTGAACCCGGAGCTCAATGTCAAATCGGTGCAGGAGCTGATCGCGCTGGCCAGGTCCAAGCCGGGCCAGCTGCAGTACGCGTCGTCGGGCAACGGGTCCGCCACGCACCTGTCCGCCGAGGCCTTCAAGACGCAGGCGGGCATCAACCTGCAGCACATCGCCTACAAGGGCAGCTCGCCCGCCATGAACGACGTCATCGCGGGCCACGTGCAGCTGATCTTCGATTCCGTCGGTTCCACCATTCCCTACATCAAGGCCGGCAAGCTGCGGCCGCTGGCGGTGACCTCGGCTAAACGTTCGCCCGCGGTGCCGGACCTCCCGACCATCGCGGAGTCCGGCGTTCCGGGCTACGACATCAGCACCTGGTACGGCCTGTGGGCACCGACGGGCACGCCGAAGGAAATCGTCGAGCAGCTCTCGGCCGAAGTGCACGCGATCCTGCAACTGCCCGACGTGCGCGAGCAGCTCACCTCGCGCGGCATCGACCCGGTCGGCAGCACCGCCGCCGAATTCCGCAACTACAACGCCTCCGAGTCCACCAAGTGGGCGCGGATCGTCAAGGACTCGGGCGCCAAGCTCGATTGACCCGCACAGGACTGCATCCCATGGACCCCATCAAGACCGTCGAGGTCGCCCTCTACCAGGTACCGCTGCGCAAGGCCGTGAGCGACGCCAAGGTGCTCACCGGCCGCCAGAAGCCGCTGGCGCACGTGGACATGCTCACCGCCACCATCGAAACGGTGAACGGCGCCCGCGGATTCGGATTCAGCTACTCGCTGCGCGCCGGCGGCTCCGCCCTGCTGGCGCACGCGAAGGATCTCGCCGGCGCGCTGGTGGGCGAGGACCCCAGCGACATCGGCCGCCTCTGGGAGAAGCTGGCGTGGCTCGGCGCCTCCGTCTCGCGCACCGGCGTGGCCGTGCAAAGCATCGCGGCCTTCGACGTGGCGCTGTGGGACATGAAGGCCAGGTCGGCCAACGTCTCCATCGGCAAGCTGCTTGGCGCCTACCGCGAAAGCGTGCCTTGCTACAACACCTCGGGCGGCTACCTGTCGGCCTCCACGTCCGAGGTGCTGGCCAACGTCGATCGATCGCTGGAGCGCGGGCTCGGCGGCATCAAGCTGAAGGTCGGCCAGCCGGACCTGAAGAAGGACATCGAGCGGGTCGCCGCCGTGCGCAAGCATGTGGGCGACGACGTGCCGATGATGGTGGACGCCAACCAGCAGTGGGACCTCAGCACCGCGCTGCGCGCCGGCCGGATGCTGGACCCGTTCAACCTGGTGTGGCTCGAGGAGCCGGTCAACGCCTACGACTATCGCGGCCACGCGCAGCTCACGGCGAAGCTCGACACGCCGATCGCAACCGGGGAGATGTTGAGCAGCGTGGCCGAGTGCCAGGAGCTGATCAAGCACCAGTCGGTGACATTCCTGCAGCCCGACGTGCCGCGCGTGGGCGGCATCACGCCCTTCCTGAAGATCGCCAACAGCGCGGACTTGAATCGCCTGAAGCTGGCGCCGCACTTCGTGATGGAGATCCACATCCACATGGGCTGTGCCTACCCGCACGAAGCCTGGGTGGAACACATCGAATGGCTGGAGCCCGCCTTCAACGAACGGCTGGAAATCAAGGGCGGCCACATGCTGCTGCCACAGCGTCCGGGCCTGGGGTTCAGCCTCTCGGAAGAGGCTGCGCGGTGGCGCGTCGGCGCCTGATCGATCGGAGAGATGCCATGAACAAGATCCTGCTTTCCCTGGCACTGGCGGCCGCCTGCGTCCCCGTGGCCGCCCTCGCGCAACAGCCCGGCGCCTTCCCTTCACGCCCCGTCACGCTGGTCGTGCCCTTCCCTCCCGGCGGCGGCACCGACACCGGCGCGCGCCTGCTCGCCCAGCACCTGTCGGCGAAGTGGGGGCAGTCCGTCGTGATCGACAACCGCGGGGGCGCCGGCGGCATCGTCGGCGCCGACCTCGTGGCCCGCGCGAAGCCCGACGGCTACACGCTACTGATGGGAAACGTCGGCACACAGGCGATCAACCCGCCGCTATACGGCCAGCTGCCCTACAACGCCGAGAAAGCCTTCGCGCCGGTCTCACTGGTGGCCGACCTGCCGATCGTGCTGGTCACGTATCCGGGCTTCAAGGCGACCAACGTGAAGGACCTGGTCGCCCTGGCCAAGGCGGAACCCGGCAGGCACAACTACGCGAGCTCGGGCACGGGCAATTCAACGCACCTGGCAGCCGAGATCTTCCAGGCCGCATCGGGCACGAAGTTCCTGCACGTGCCCTACAAGGGCGGGGGCCTGGCGAACACGGACGTGATCGCCGGCCACGTGAACATGCAATTCACCACCATATTCGGTTCCACCGGCTTCATCCAGTCCGGCAAGTTCCGACCACTGGCGGTGGCCAGCAGCGTGCGCTCGCCGGCGCTGCCCAACGTGCCCACCCTCGCCGAGGAAGGACTGAATAACGCCGAGATGGGATCGTGGCTCGGCGTGCTCGCGCCCGCCGGCACACCGCAGGCCATCGTCGACAAAATCGCGGCCGACATCCGCGAGGTGGTCGGCTCCAAGGAGGTTCGCGAGACCATGATCGCTCAGGGTGCGACGCCCCGCAGCAGCACGCCCGCCGAATTCGCGGACGTGATCGCGAAAGACCTCCAGCGCTTCACGGCGCTGGTGCGGAAACTCAATCTGCACGCGGAGTGAGGGGTGCGGCGTCGCTGGCGCCCGTGAACTCGCCAACACGCACGGCACGAGGTCTTCTCAATCCAGCTTGATCCCCAGCCCCTGCACGAGCTGGGTATAGCGCTCCACCTCGCCGCTCAGCATGCGGGCGAAGTCCTCGGAGCTGGGACTGCTCACCGGCTCCGCTCCGTTGGCATCCATGGCCTTCTTGAATTCGTCGGTCGCGACGATCGCCACCAGTTCCTTGTGCAGGCGATCGACCACCGGCTTCGGCATGTTGGCCGGGCCCATGATGCCGAGCCAGAGCGCCGCATTGAACCCGGGATAGCCTTGTTCGGCCACCGTCGGCACGTCGGGCAGCGCGGGCGAGCGGCTCGTCGTGCCCACGGCGATCGGGCGCACCTTGCCGGCCTTGGCGTTCTGCAGCAGCGCGGGCATGGAGCCGAACACGGCCTGCACTTCACCCGACAGGAGTGCCAGGTCGGCCGGCGCGTTGCCCTTGTAGGGGATGTGCTTGATGTCGAGTTTCGCGGCGTCCTTGAGCATTTCCATTGCGAGGTGCGTGGCCGTGCCGTTGCCGGCCGACGCGTAGTTCAACTTGCCTTCGCTCGCCTTGAAGTGACTCACGAATTCGGGCAGCGTGCGCGCGGGCACCTGGGGATTCACGACCAGCAGGTAAGGCGTGATGGCGACCAGCGAGATCGGCGTGAAGTCGCGCGTCGGCACGAAGGGCAGCTTGCTGTACGCGCCGGCGGAAATCGCGTGCGTGCTCGTGGTGGCCAGCGTGAGCGTGTAGCCGTCGGGCGGCGCTTTCGCCACGGCGTCGGCGCCGATCGTGCCGCCGGCGCCCGCGCGGTTGTCGACGACGACGGATTGACCCAGCCGCTCGCCCAGCTGCTTCGCGACGATGCGCGCCACGATGTCGGTGGAGCCGCCCGGTGCGAAGCCGACCACCAGCTTGATCGGACGGTTCGGATAGTCCGACTGCGCGACGGCGGCAAGGGGTGCGAGAACTGTCGCGGCCAAAGCGACAAGCAGTTGTCTCTTCGTAGGCATGCCTTGCTCCTTTGCACCGGATCGTGCGCGGATATGACGCCGAATCCACCAGCGCGTCAATCGGGACCGGCGCTCACCGCCGCTCGACAGGACGAAGATTCGCCGGGACACCCTCGCATCGGAAGGGGCTTGCGTCCAAACCGCCGCCGCGCGCGTATCACTACGGCGCGGTTGTCTGGCGCAAGCGCCCCGCTCCGGCGGGCTTCCGATCTCGGCATTGGAGACTCTTCATGGCACCGTTCCATCGTCCTTCGCGCACCGGCCTGGCCCTGTTCGCCGCGTCGGCCTTCTTCACATCGAGCGCGGCGTTCGCCGACGACGCAGCGGGCAGTGTCGCGGCTCGGCTCGGCGGCGCCGATGGCATCGCCGCCTTCATCAATGCGCGCGTGGTGCCGGCGCTAGTGGCGTCCGAACTCGGCGTCTTCTTCACCGGCGGTGTCGTGCCGCTGACCGAGTCCACGTCGCAGACGGTGACCTGCCTCGCGCGCCTGCTGGACCACGACCTGGGTGGCCCCTCGCCGAAGAACGGCAGCATCGCCGTCGACCCGGCTGCTTCGCCGTTCCCGGTGCAGCACCAGTGCCGCAGCTCGATGTCCAACGTGCACCGGGGCATGCGCATCACCGACGCGCAGTTCGCGCTGTTCGTCAACATCGTCGCGACGCAGGCGATCGCCGCCGGCGTGGCGCAGGACGACGTGGTCGAAGTGGGCAAGGTCTTGAACCGCTACCGGGGCAGCATCACCAACCAGTGATGCGGACCTTCCACTCCTCGCGCCGGCCGCGTGTTGCGATCGCTGCGGGCATCGTGGCGATCCTCGCGCTGCTGGCGCTGCGAGCGGCGTGGCGGGAAGCCCCGCGCGAGCAGGCCAGCCTCGCGGCGCCGGCCTCGGCCGCCATCACGAGGCCGCTTCCGCTGGTCCCAAGTCCACGGAGCGGGAGCGCGCCGGCAACCGCGGCCGCGGTCGCGCCGACAGCGAGGGAGCGGGTCGAGACGGCCCTGCAAAGCCAGGACCCCGAAGTGCGCACGGAGGCCTATCGCCTCCTGCGCCATTGCGCTTCGGTCCTTGCTCCCGGCCGGCTCCCTCCAGCGGTTGCGCCCCCGCCGTGGATGGAATGGAAAAGCGTGCGGCTCGCGGAGCAGGCGTGGCAGTCCCTGGCCGGCCGCTGCGCGTCGCTGCGAGACCTGCCGGACCGCGACGCACTGCAACGCCAGCTCGATCCGGTGCCCGCGTTCGCTTCCATGCAGGCGCAGGCGCGCTGGCTGGCCGGCACGCTCGGTCAACATGGCGGTGCCGCGCTGCTATGGGCCGGAAACGCCCTGGGCGCCTACGTCGAGGAGCGAACGGACCAGCCGGATGGCGACGTCTTCGAAACGCTGGATCCGGAGGCGATCCAGATCGTGCGTTGCCGCTTCGCTGAGGAATGCAGTGCCGGTTCCGATGCGGCGCACGCGGCGTGCATCACGCTCGGTGCATGCGAAGGCGACGTGCCGCAACGGCTGCTCGCGACCCTGGGCTCACGCGCGGCGCGCGAGCGCGTCCTGCGCCAGGCCGATGCGCTGGAGCGTGCCCTGGCGCGGGACGATCTCTCCGTGTACGGGCTTGGCAGGTGAGGCGAGCGGGCGTACGCTCTTCCTCCCGTGAGCGAGGATCCTGCAGCGACGCGCCGCTCACGTGCCTGTCGGCGCTCGCTGTCTTTTGCAGATGGAGGCCATGATGAAATACATCCTCAGCTGGACGACGCCGCCCAGCGTGTTCCGCGCTGCAGTCGAGCGTTTCCTGGAAACCGGCGCGGTCCCGCCGAAAGGAGTCGAGCTCCTGGGGCGCTGGCATGGCTTGAGCGGATCCGGCTTCGCGATCGCGCGATCCGACGACGCGAAAGCGCTGTACCAATACCAGGCGCAATGGGCCGACCTGCTGGAGTTGAGCGTGACGCCCTGCGTGGAGGATGAGGAGGCGGGCGCCGTGCTGGCGCAACTCTCCAACCGCTGAGGTCATCGCGCCGGTTCACCGCTCCCGGCGGCCGCGCTCCTGTTCACGACCAGGCCAAAGTGCCCGAGCGCGCTCACTGCCAGCGCGTCGATCGAGTCCACCACGGGCAAGTCCAGGTCTTCGGCGGCGAGCGCGGCAAACGCGACCGGCAGTTCCGTGCATCCGAGGATGACCGCATGGGCGCCGCGACCTTTCAGCGTGTGGATCGCTTCCGCCAGGGCCGCGGCGGCTTCCGCCACACGGTTTTGCTTCACCGCCTGGATCGGCCGGACGCATAGACGTTCCACATCGTCCTGCGTGTACGGAAGGACGGTGAACCCCGCAGCCGCGAGCTCGCCCCTGTAGAGGTCGGATCGGACGGTGGCGCGCGTTCCCAGCAACCCGATCGGCCCCGCGCCTATCCCTCTCGCGCGCAGGCCGGCAATCGCAGCCGGGACGATGTGGATCAGCGGGATCTTCACGCTCGCCTGCAGTTCCGAAAACCAGTGGTGCGCCGTGTTGCAGGGAATGACCGCGCACTCGCACCCGCTGGACTCCAGGAAGCGCAGTCGCTCCTGCATGGCGGGCAAGGGACTGGTGCCACCGCTCAACGCCGCTTCCGACCGATCGGGGATCCGCGGATCGTTGACCAGCAGCACCGGCAGGTGCTCCTGGTCGGACGTCACGCCCGTCAGCAACGCGAGCCGGTAGGCAAACCAGGCGCCGGCAGCCGGCCCCATTCCTCCGAGGACACCCAGCATCGGCAGGCTCAGTCCAGGGAAATGTTCGCCTTCCGGATCACCTCGCTCCAGCGCTCCGTCTCGAAGCGGACCAGGGCTCCGTACTCCACGCTGGTGCCGGGCAGCGGGATCGCGCCTTGCGCGGCCAGCATGTCGATCGTCGCCTTGTCCTTGGCGAGCTTGTTGATCTCGATCGACAGCTTGTCGACGATCGCCTTCGGCGTGCCGGCGGGCGCCAGGACACCGGCCCACGAATCCACGACGAAGTCCGGCACGCCCGCTTCCGCCATGGTGGGGACGTCGGGGAGCGAGGACACCCGCCGCGCCGAGGCCACCGCCAGGGCGCGCACCTTGCCGCTCTGGACGTGCGCGATCACGTTGGGCAGGTTCACGAACATCAGGTCGATCTGGCCCGCCAGGAGATCGACGGTGGCCGGGCCGGCGCCCTTGAACGGAACGTGCTCGAAGCCGGTGCCCGTCTTGTGCTGGAACAGCTCGCCGACCAGCTGGTTCACGCTGCCGTTGCCGGCCGACCCCATGAACAGCTTCTTGGGGCTGGCTTTCGCGTGGGCGACGAACTCCCGTACGTTCTTCGCCGGGACGTTGTTCGACACGACCAGCACGTTCGGCACGGCCGCGAACAGGGCGACCTGCGTGAAGTCCTTGTTCGGGTCGTATGGCAGCTTCTTGTACAGCAGCGGATGGAAGGACTGGTGGCTGGAAGACGCCAGCAGCAGCGTGTAGCCGTCCGGGGCCGACTTGGCGACGAAGTCGGCGCCGATCGTGCCGCCCGCACCGCCCTTGTTCTCGACGATCACCTGCTGTCCGAGGCTGTGCGACAGCCGTTCGGCCAGCAGGCGCCCGATGAGGTTCACCGTGCCGCCGGGGGCGAAAGGCACGACCAGCTTGATCGGCTTGTCGGGATAGGCCGCGGATGCAGTGGTCGCGACGCAAGCGACCGCCGCCGCCAGGACGAGCTTGAGGATGGGCTTCATGGTTGCGAAGGGTTGAAGTGAAAGTTCACGCGCTCGCCAGGGCGGCGATCTCGCGCTTCATCTGCTGGCGGGACGCCTCGAGCCGCCGCCGCGTGGCCTTGGCCGCGGAGAGCACCGTTTCGAGGTGTCCGAGTTGCCGCTGGACGGCAAGCATCACTTCCGACGGCGCCGGGCCGCCATTGCGGCGCGCGTTCACGCTCTGGATCGGGTCCAGGTACTGGCGCAGCGTCTCTTCGGGCCATCCGATGGTCCGGCCGATCACGTCCGCCGCGGCGAGGTCGAGCATGGCGCTGGTGAGCTCGCCCGCCGAGTGCCCCGCATCGAGCGCCATGCGCACCAGGCCACCGACGACGTGGTGCGCATCCCGGAACGAGAGTCCGGCTTCGGCGACCAGCCCGTCGGCGAGGTCGGTCGCCACCGAGAAGTCCAGCCCGACGCGACGCAGCATGTGCGAGGGCCTCGGCTCGACGCTGCCGACGATCAGCTCGAACAGCGACAGGCAGCGCATGGTCTCCTCGCAGCATTCCCAGAAGCTGCGCATGCTCTCGCGGCTGCTGTCGCCGGTGTGCGTGAAGTGCGTTCCCTTCACGGTGACCAGCGAGGTGTTCAGCAAGCCCACGACATGCGCGCTCTTGCCGCGCAGGTACTCCAGCACGGCGGGGTTCTTCTTCTGCGGCATGATGCTCGAGGTGCTCGCCACCCGGTCCGGAAAGGACAGGAGGCCGAACTCGGGCGTGGACCACACGTAGAAGTCCTGTGCCACCCGTCCCCACGTCAACGCGGTGATCGCCATGGCCGACATCGCTTCCCATGCGAAGTCGCGCGACGCGACGGCATCCAGCGTGTTGTGCACCAGCGAGCCGAACCCCAGGGCGTCGGCCGTGACGCGCCTGTCGATGGGAAACCGCGTGCCCGCCAGCGCCCCCGCACCGAGCGGCAGCGCATCGATCCTGGGCAGGGCCGCTTCGAGCCGGTCCATGTCGCGGCCCAGGGTCTCCGCCAGCGCGCTCAGGTAGAAGCCGAAGGTGATGGGCTGCGCCGGCTGCAGGTGCGTGTAGCCCGGCATCACGGTGCCGGCGAACGTGCTCGCCCGCTCCAGCGCGATCCTGCGCACGCGGCCCAGCGCCTCCAGGACGTCCAGCACGATGGTGCGCGCGCGCATGCGGTCGATCGTCGCGGCGATGTCGTTGCGGCTCCGGGCCATGTGCAGGCGGCCGCCGGCGTCGCGGCCCGTGATCGTCATCAGCTTGGCTTCGTAGTTGAAGTACGGGTCCTCGCGCGCCGGGTCGAGTTCCACGGCCGCCGGCCCTTCGGCCTCCATCTGCTGCAAGCCGCTGGCCAGCTTGCGGGCCACCTCAGGCGACACGAGCCCGGTCTTGTGAAGCATCAGCAGGTGGGCCTCGTTCACCTCGGTGAGCCAGGCGAACTGCCGGTCGAAGTCGCGCGCCAGGCGCGGACCGTAGATGTGCTCGCAAATCTCCTGCGCGAGCGGCTCCTTGAGCCGGCGGCTGACCTTCGATTCCATGCTTCACCATCCGTTGAATGTGCGCCCAGTGTCCGCAGCGGCGGCATGCCGGTCAAATGACAGTTTTCGCGGTCGGGATGCGTTTTTGATATGGCCCCCCGCAGGAGACCGTACCATCGCCGGCATGAACTTCAAGCAGGTCGAGACCTTCCGCGCCGTGATGCTGACCGGCTCCATGACGGTCGCGGCGAAGCAGCTGCACACCTCCCAGCCCAACGTGAGCCGCGTCATCGGCAAGCTGGAGGCGGAGCTGGGGTTCGAACTGTTCGACCGGCTTCCCGGCCGCGTGGCGGCCACCAAGGGCGCCGAGGCGCTGTTCCGGGAAGTGGAGCGCGCGTTCGTGGGACTGGACAGCCTGAGCGACTCGGCGCGCGTCATCCGCGACGCCGGCGTCGGGACGCTGCGCGTGGCGGCGGCCGCCTCGATCTCGCTGAGCGTGCTGCCCCTGGCGATGCGGATGTTCGGCGAGAAGTACCCGCAGGTGCGCATCGTCCTGGACACGAGCGAGTCCCACGTCATCGCCAACTGGGTCGCCACCCAGCACTGCGACATCGGTTTCGTCTCCAACGTGTCGGACAAGCCGGGCGTCGTTGCTTCGGTGATCCACGCCGAAAGCGCGGTCTGCGTGTTGCCGTCGAATCATCGCCTGGCCGGCAAGAAGCGCCTCGCCCCCCGGGACCTCGCGGGCGAGCGCTTCATCTCGCTGCCCAGCGGCAACTCCTCGCGCCGCGCGATCGACGCCGTGTTCCCCGACGGAAGCCGCGTCATGGCGTTCGAAACACCGTTCGCCGCGACGATCTGCCGGATGGTGAGCGAAGGCCTGGGCGTCAGCCTGGTCAACCCGATCGTGAGCCGCACGATGAATTTCCCCGGGGTCCGGGCGCTTCCGTTCAAGCCCGACATCCCGTTCAGGAGCTACATGCTGCGCTCACAACTCGCGCCGCGCGACACGCACGTGAACCACTTCGTCGCGTGCATGCGGGCGGCGTTCAACTCGGTGTGAGGCTTCCAGTCACCCGCCGTAGGACCGCGGCCGATCGGGTGCGCCCGGGCGCTGGGCGCGGCCGGCGTCGCTTGGCCGGCACCATGCCCACGGCACACAGGAGATGACGGACGCGAAGAGCGGCGCGGGCTCCTGCACCACCACCGTCGACTCGCGCACCGCGACGGCGGAACCGGAAAGCACGGCAGGCAACACGGCCGGCGCCACGAATCGAACCGCCGGCGGCACGACGACCGTGCCGCCCAGCCAGCTTGCGGGCTCCTGCACCAGCAGTTCGCCCTCGCTCAGGACCACCGGTCCCGCGCTGCGGCGGGAAACGGGAAGTGCCTGCCCGGTCTGCAGGCGATGGACTCGTGCTTGCGTGTTCATGGGCTGAAGTTTAGGATTCAACGATCTTCATGTTCAATTGAATCCGATTTCAATGGCTACGGACGCGGGCCTTCCCACGCTGCGGCAGCTCGAACTGCTCGTGGCCTTGCCGGGCGCCTCCAGCATCGCGGCGGCCGGCTCGAAGATCGGCATGAGCGCCTCCGCGACCAGCCACGCGTTGCGCGCCCTCGAAAACGGCCTCGGCTGCGAGGTCGTGGACCGCATGGCCGCCGGCGTGGTGCTGACGCACGCGGGCGAGCTGGCGCTGGCCCATGCCCGGGACGTGTTCGCCTCCTTGCAGCAGGTCAAGTCGGTCGCCGCTGCTTCCGCGGGCCTGCACACCGGCCTGCTGCGCATCGGCTCGATCGGTCCCAGCACCTCGCTGCGGCTCTTGCCGCCCCTGCTCGAGAAGTTCCGCCGCCGCTATCCGGGCGTCGAGGTGCACGTCACCGAACGCGCGGACGCCGACATCGAGCAGGACCTCGTCGAGCGCAGGGTCGAGATCGGCGTCGTCCGCCTGCCCCAGCCGTCGCTGGACACGGTGGCGCTGGCGACCGACGAACTCATGGCGATACTGCCGGAAGGCCATCCGCTCGCACGCGGCAAGACGGTGGCCGTGCGCGAACTGGCCGAGTACCCGCTGATCCTCACCCAGGCCGGCTCGCAGGACATGGTGATGCGCATGTTCGATCGCGCGGGCGTGCGCCCGAAGGTCGCGCACGAGCTGTTCCAGGTCGTCTCGATCCTGGAGTTCGTGGCGCACGGCAATGGCGTTTCGGTGCTCGCCTCCCTGACCGTCCCGGAACCGCGCCCCGGCCTCGCCTTTCGACCGATCACGCCGCGCGTGGCACGACGCGTCGCCATCGCCTGCCTGGATTCCGCACGGCTCTCGCCGGCGGGCCGGGCGTTCTGGGAACTGGCACGGCGCGAGGCGCCGGCGAAGCCGCCGGCGTGAATCGCCCCAGCGACAATCCCCGCATGTCCAACGCTCCCCTGCTGTCCCTGCTCCTGACCGTCATCGAGGGCAGCGCGACGCTCGCCTTTGCCCTGTCCGGCATGCTCGAAGCCGCGCGCAAGCGCCTGGACGCCGTCGGCGTCTGCATCGTCACGGGACTCGCCGCGTTCGGCGGCGGCACGCTGCGCGACATCCTGCTCGATCGCCGTCCCTTCTTCTGGGTCGCGCATTCGGAGTGGCTGTGGGCCTTGCTGGCGCTGTGCATGGGTGCGATGGCCTTCCTGCGCGCGCGGCACTTCGCGCCCACCGAACGCGCGATGCAGTGGCCGGACGCCCTGGGGCTCGGCCTCTTCAGCGCCAGCGGCACGCAGCTCGCGCTGGAGCAGGACCTGCCCGGCATCGTCGCCGTGCTGATGGGCGTGATCACCGCGACCTTCGGCGGCGTGCTGCGCGACATCGTCTGCAACGAGATTCCCAGCGCCCTGCGCGACCATCGCCCTTACGCGATCTGCGCTTTCGCGGGCGGCTGGGTGCTGGTCCTCGCGCGCTACGCCGGCGTGGATCCGGGATGGGCGCTGCTGGCCGCTGCCGCCACCGCCACCGGCCTGCGCGGACTGGCCTTGAAGACGGGCTTCACGCTGCCGCGATGGTCGTCCGGCAGCGACGCCGCGTGATCGCGCCGTCCCGGGAGTTGATGCTCCAGATGCGAACTATTCGCATTTGAGATAGAGTACGGGCCTGCCAGCCACGGACCTGCACGAGGTCACGACGCCAGCGATTCCGGCATCCCGCCGCAGAAAGGAATTGCATGGCCCCCTTCGAAGCGAACCCTGTCTCCGAGGAATACGAGCTGCCCGCCGTCGAGGCGGTGCTGGCCGGCACACTGGCCCTGATGACGGGCTGTGCGCAGTCCTCCTGCCCCGCGCAGCGCCGCCACATGATGAACAGGATCGTCGACAACATGGCGCTCCTGGCGGCGCATCCGCAGCTTTCCAGCCAGTTCCGCTGCGCCCTGGGCAAGCTGCGCTGCCACTGGGAACTGTTGCTGGAGGATGGCGGCAACGCTGCCGCCGGCGGCTTGCTGCGCCACCCCGCGCCGACGTCGCTGCAATGAAATGCGACGTGGCGCTCGCCGGGACGGCGCTTCCGACGATGCACGTCCCCGTCGTGCTGACGGCGGACCCGCTGCGGCTCGCCCGCTTCTACGTGCATGCGCTGGAGTTCGAGCTGGCCCAGCACATCGTGGGCGTGTTCGCGTCCTTGCGCAGCGCGTCCTTCCCGCTGCAGGTATGGGGCCGCCGGGACGCGCGGCCGGCTCGCACGCGCATCGTGCTGGAGGAAGGCGATGCGCCGATCTTCGACATCCACCGGCACCTGTGGCGGGTGGCGCCGGCATTGCTGGACGGCTCCTCGCCGCAACGCACCTGCTGCGGCGCCTGGCAGTTCCGCCTGACGGACATCGACGGCAACCAGCTCGTGTTCATGCAATGGGCCGGCAAGGCGGCGCGGGCGGCGGCCCCGCGGGCTGGCGTTGACTAGCGCGACCCGTCCACCGCGGCAGCTCCCGCCTGCCACAACTGCCGCAGCAAGCCGAATGCGGTGAGCAGCCAGGCCGCCGCCGCGACATAGAAGAAGCCGCGCGCCACCGGCGCCAGGAAGCGCAGGCCGAGCGCCACGGAGACCTGGTGCGTCGCGGCCGAATACATCCCGAGCGGGAACACCGCGCCCCAGTAGCCCACGTCGTAGTGCAAGGGATAGCGGTGGTGCAGGTAACGCCAGATGGCCAGGCCCGCGAGCAGCGGGATCCACCAGGTGCCGACCGCCCAGTACAGGAGGCTGCCGCCGGCGAGCACCGGCAGCAGCCCGGAGAGGAAGGGCGCCCCCGGCGCATGCGCGACCAGCAGCGCGCCGGCCAGCGCGGAGATCGCCATCGCGCCCATGTTGATCCAGTACGTGGGCGCCAGGTCTCCCGGCTCGAAGCGCAGGAAGGCGTAGCGGTAGAAGATCAGCGAGATCAGCCACACGTAGACCATGCCGCCGCACAGCCACATGGCCAGCGCGGCGAAGTTCAGCGTGAGGCGCACCGGCTGCTGCGCCGTGGCCGCGAGCAGCACCGTCAGCACGGCGATCGATTGCGTGGCGACCACCAGGAGCAGCCACGAGCCGCTGATGCCGGCGGCCAGCAGCGGCTTGTCGCGCTGCACCGTCAGCGCGATCAGGATGCCGTAGGTAAGTGCGACCCAGAGCAGTGCAGCGATCGCGTCCAGCAACGCGCCGACCTCGCCATTCCAGCCGAGCAGCAGCCACAGGCTGCCCAGCACCGAGGTGCCGGCGACGGCGGTCAGGAAGCCGGGCGCGCGCTGGTGGCTGCGCAGGTCCTCCAGCATGCGGTCGCGGTACCGGGCGAGGCGGCCGACGTTCATCGCCGCGACGGCGGCCCACGCGAGGAGAGCGACCACCAGCAGGACGCGGCCCAGGCCCTCGTAGTGCTGCTGGTACGCATCCACCCCGAGCACGCCGGTGGCCATGACGATGGCGAAGTTGGCGGGCGAGAAGCCGGCGAGTGAAGGCGCTTCGGTTCGTTCGGCGGGCAGCATTCCGCGAACTATAGCGACCGGCACGCCGCCAGGACCGGCGCGAATAGGGGCCCAGCTCAGGCGATCTCGATGCAGAGGTCGATGTCGAAGGACGGGTTCTCGTCGCCATCTTCCCGGGCGTAGCCGCGCGGATTGCAGACGACACGGGTACCGCGCAGCTCGTAATCCACGCTGTGATGCATGTGGCCATGGATCCAGCACGCCACGGCAGGGCGGCCCAGCAGGTGGTCGAGATGCGACGCGAAGCAGGCGTTCAGGGACGAGCCCAGGAAGCGCGGCGCCACGCTGCGGGCGCTGGGCGCATGGTGCGTGACGACGACGGTGGGGCCGCTGAAAGGCAGCCGCAGCTGCCAGGCGAGCCACGCGGTGTTGCGCCGGCACAGGGCCGCCGCGTCCAGGGGGGTGAACAGCGCCTGCCGGCGTTCGTCCAGGTGGATGCGGCGGAAGTCGTGCATCTTCTCGAGCGCTTCACGCACCGCGGTCTCGCGTCCCTCGCCGTCGCCATCCAGCAGGTAGTCCGACCACAGCGTGGAGCCCAGGAAACGGATGCCACCCAGGCACAGGCTGGCGTTGTCCAGGATGCGGACCTGCGTGCCGGCGGCGAGCGTGCGCAGTTCGTCGAGCACCCCGGGCAGCGATCCACCGTAGAACTCGTGGTTGCCGGGAACGTAGACCACCGGCTTGCCGAGCGCGCGCGCCCACGCCATCGCCGGCCCGGGCCGGCCGATGTCGCCGGCCAGCACGTAGGCGTCGGCGTCGTTCGCCGGCGTCCGCTGGGGGGCGCGCGACAGGTGGAGGTCCGAGACGATGCCCAGTTTCACCAGGTGCGATCAGAGCATCACGGAAAGTTCCGCGATCGGCCGGCGATCGTCGATCACGTGCTGCACGCCGGGAACGTTCTCCGCCGCGACCTGCGAGGCCTGCCGCTGCGATTCGTTTTCGAAGTAGCCGGTGAAACGGACCACGCCCGCCGCGACCTGCACCTCGCAGAGGCCGGCGGTCCACCAGTCCTGTGCGGCCAGTTCGGCGGCCAGGGCGGCGCGGATCGTCGCGTTGCTCGTGTCCGCGCGGTCCGGCGCTTCCTGCCGGCTCCCTTGCGCCAGGGCCCGCACGAGATCCGCGCAGGCGACGATGCCGACCATGCGATGGTCCTTCACGACGGGCACGCGGCCGATGCGCTTGCGGTCGAAGACGGCCGTGATGTCCTGCAGCGATGTCCGCGGCTCGACGACGATGACGTCGCGGGTCATCACGTGCACGGCGCAGCGTCCATGCGACTTGACGTACCAGTCGGGCTCCGACGTGGATCCGACGACGCGGCGCCACCAGGCCTGCGTGTGGCTGCGTCGTTCGGTTCCGAGTTCCTGCCGGTGCAGGAGGTCCTTCTCGGTCACGATCCCGACGATCTCGTCCCCCGACACGACCGGCACGCCGCCGAAGCGCCGTTCGCGCAGCAGGGAGGCGATCTCGACGACCGGCGTCTGCGGTCCCACCACAACCACCGGCGAGCTCATGATGTCGCTGGCATTCATGCTTTCTCCTTCACCGTTCCGGATCAATATAGGTTTCGGACCCGCCGCGGTAAAGCGACTTATATTGGACCCAGCCAGCAAGAAAATTGGAGGCAAGCCATGGACATCGCGCTGGCGCGAACCTTCCTGGAGGTCGTCGCGCAGGGCAGCTTCGTCGCCGCGGCGCAGCGCCTGCACGTGACGCAGACCGCGGTCAGCGCCCGGGTGAAAAGCCTCGAGGACCAACTCGGCACGCCGCTGTTCCGCCGGCACAAGTCGGGCACCGTGCTCACGGCCGCCGGCGAGCGCTTCCTTCCGTACGCCTCCTCGCTCCTGCAGCTCTGGGAGCGGGCGCGCCACCAGATCGCCCTGCCGCCGGGAAGGGACGGCGTGGTCGTGCTCGGCTGCGAGCCGAGCCTGTGGGATCCGCTCCTGCGGCAATGGCTCGAGTGGATGAAGCGCGAGGCGCCGGAGCTCGCAGTGCGCGCGGAGATCAGTTCGTCGGGCAAGCTGCTGGAGCAGATCGCGAACGGCACGCTGGACATCGCCATCGTGTATGCGCCGCACCACCGGCCGGGCACCCGCGTGGAATTGCTGATCGAGGAAAAGCTGGTGCTCGTCACGACGGACGCGGAAGCGTCCCCGCCCGAAGCGCACGAATACGTCTACGTCGACTGGGGGCCGGAGTTCGGCGAGCAGCACCGCCTGCTGTACCCGGAATGGTCGCGCCCTTCTCTGTCGTCCGACTTCGGGCCGCTGGTGCGGGAATACCTGCTGTCGATGGGCGGCGCGGGCTACTTCCGCCTCGGCGTGGTCCGCTCCCATATCGAATCCGGCAAGCTCAGGCGCGTGCCGGGCGCGCCCGAATTCCCGTACCCGGCCTATGCGGTGTATTCGGAAGGCGCGGACGAGGCGATCCTGACGCGAGCGCTGGGTGGCCTGCGCCACGTCGCCGGCGCGCGTGCCGCGCCCTCGCAATGACGGCGGACCTCGGTCGGATCCCTCAGCCCGCGGGGGGCGCGGCGCGGGCGGCGCGTTCGCGTTCCATGCGTTCGGTGGCATCGCGCGCCACGGCCACCGAACCGATCACTTGGCCGGCGTCGTCCTTGACCAGCGCGAAAGTCATCTCGACGTACAGCCGCTGGCCGCTCTGGTGCACGGCCCGCGTGACGGTGGGCCGGCCCGCGAGCCGGGTGCGGCCGCTGGCGAGCGCCGCGTCGAAACCCTTCCAGTGCGCGGCACGCAGGTGCTCGGGGATGATCAGGTCGAGGTTGGCGCCGATCGCCTCGGTCTTGCCGAAGCCGAACAAGGCTTCCGCCGCAGCGTTCCAGCGGGTGATCGTGCCTTGCGTATCGGCGTAGACCACCGCATCGGTGGTCTGCTCCAGGATCCGTTCGGCGAGTTGCTCGGATGCGGTCATCGTGTCTTAGAACTTCCCGAATTCCAGGTAGGCCTGCTGCGGATCGACGCCCCGCAGGATGGCGCTGCGCACCTTGTTCTCGGCGGCGATCGCGAGCTCGGCCTGCTCCACCACCTCCGCCACGCGCGCCTGCGGGATGCGCACGAGGCCATCGCGGTCGCCGAGCAGGTAGTCGCCCGGCGCGATGATGACATCGCCGATGCGGATGTCGACGTCGACCGCGCGCGGCAGCCAGTAGCCGACGATGTCGCGCGGCGTGCATCCGCGCGACCAGGTCTCGAAGCCCATGGCAATGAGGAAATCGACGTCGCGCACGTAGCCGTCGGCCACGCATCCGAGCACGCCCTTGTTCTTCAGCGTCTCGGCGGAGAGCTCGCCCATGTGGGCCACCACGCGGTCGTTGGGCTGGCTCACCCAGAGGTGTCCTGGCTTCGCTTTCGACAGCAGGCCGGTCCAGGCGAGCAAGGTCTCGTGCGGATCGGCGCGCGGGTCGACGCGGCCGTCGATGGTGAAGGCCGGACCGGCGAGCCGCCGCTCGGGGAACAGCGGACGCAGTTCGGCCGGCAAGGTGAAATCGCGCATGCCCATCGCGCGCATCACGTCGTGCACCACGCCCGTGTAGCACTGCGCGAGTCGTTCACTGGTCGGGTCCATGCCAATCCTTCCTGCGGGGCCTCAGGTGTAAGCGAAGCCTCCGCGGCGGGCCATCGTGGTTTTCCTGAGCCTGCGGTCCCGTAGGCCGGCTACTACACGAAGCGGCGAGGGCCGCGGTGGCCGCCCGCGGCCGGTGCGCGTTACCTTGGTCCATCGACGACTCAGGAGAATTCTGATGCCTCAACAAGACGCCACCCTATTGCTGGACGAAGACCACAACCAGGCGATGCGCCTGTTCGAACAGTACAAGGCCGCCCACGACGGCCGCCGCCAGCAGACGATCGCCGCGGAACTCTGCCAGTCGCTGCTGGTGCACATGCAGATCGAGGAAGAGATCTTCTATCCCGCCTTCCAGAAGGCGACCGGCGACCAGCAGCTGCTGCAGGATGCACGGCGCGAACACAAGGAAGCCCGCGAACTGATCGCGCGGATCCAGGCGGACCGGCAGAACGCGAAGCTGATGCTCGACCTGGAAGACGCGATCCTGCACCACGTGAACGACGAGCGGGAGAAGATGTTCCCGAAGGCGAGGTCGGCGGCGAACCTCAACCTGATGCAGCTGGGGCAGCAGCTCGAGATGCGCAAGAGCGAGTTGATGGAGGCGCATCCGGCTTGAGGATGGTGGGCAAGCGAGCTTGCCCACCCTACGCCCGTGACGACGGCTCCTGCCCCTTCGTAGGGTGGGCAAGCTCTGCTTGCCCACCACGCACTCACTCCAAAGCCTTCCACTCCGGAATGCAATGCCGCGCCAGCGCGGTCACCCAGAACGGCTCCTTCGGATCGAACGCCAGCCCGAATCCCGGACTCACCAGGAACCCGGCGCGCTCGAACGCCTCCGGATCCTGCGCCTGGATGAACGCCGCCAGGCTCGCGAACGGCACCGACACATTGCCCAGCGTCAACACCTCCGCCTCCGCGGTCACCTCCTCGAGCCGGCCGCAGTCCTGGAAGCGGTACACCACGTCGCCGTAGTCCAGCTCGTGCAGCCCCACCCCATTGCGCTGCGCTCTCCAGGGCTTGCCGCGTGACTGGAGGATCTCGTCGGTCGACACCGAGAACGGCGTCCCGTCGACTTGCTCGTACGGCAGTAGCTTCATCGCCTCAGGCCCCCGCCGCTTCGGCGAAGAAGCCGACCTTCTCGCCGCGCGAGCGCGCCTTGAGCCGCAGCTCCGCCCGCAGCGCATCGGACTTGCTCGGATATTCGCGCGCCGCGATCACGCGCAAGGGTGGCCTGGCCCGCGTGAACTTCGCGCCGACGCCGAAGAGGTGCTGGTAGAAGCGCCGCTCCACGTCGATCGCAATACCGGCGTAGTACACGCCGCCCTCGCATTCGAGCAGGTAGAGCCAGTAGGGTGCGGGAGCGATAGCGGTCATCGGTGACGAACGGCAGCTTAGCCGAAAGCCGCTAGCATCGAGTTCGTTCGCTGCCGGGAGACAACGGGTTTCATGATCAGGAAGGCAATCCACTGGGTCCTGCTCGCAGCCGTGTTCGCGGCCGCGGCCGCCGCGTGGTGGACCCGCGGTCCCCGTGAGGAAGCGCTGGCCGTGCTCGATCCCGCGCGCATCGTCCTGCTGCGCACGCCCGGCGGCTTCCTCGAAGTCGGCGCGCTCGAGAAGGTCGAGGAGTTCGGCTGGAGCTCGCGCTACACCTGCCCCCTCGTGGACTGCCCCGCCCTGCTGGGCCCGACCATTTCGCGCATCCGCGTGCGCGCCCACTACGTCTACCGTGTTCCGCTCGCAGCCGAATGGCAGCTCGTGCGCGAGGGTGACCACTACCTGCTGACGGTGCCCGAGCCGCAGCTGCAGGCACCGGTGGCCTTCCACACGGCCGACATGCAGATCCAGACGACGGAAAGCAGCTGGCTGTCCCCGCCCGCGGCGCCCAACCGGGAAGCGGTGATCCGGCATCTCGGCCCGGAGCTCGCGCAGCGCGGCGCCGACCCCGCCTACCTCCAGGCGCAGCGCGGCAACGCGGAGAAAACGGTGCAGGAGTTCGCGCGCAAGTGGATGCTCGAACAGGGCCGGCAGGCCGCACTGCCCCTCCGGGTGAGGTTCCAGGGGCCGGATCCGCGTTGAATCGTTCAATGGTCGATCACCAGGAGCCATCGCAGTGAAAGCCAGGAAGATCGCGCTCGGGGTGTTCGCCGCCCTCGTCGCCGCCGGGGCCGCCGGCTGGTTCAGCCTCGACCAGGAAACGCGCGGCTTGCTGAAGACGGTGCCGACCAACCGCGACCTGCTGTTCTGGAGCCAGCCGCAGCGCGACGCGGCCTTCCGCGCGCTCGACCGGTTGCCGGTGCTCGCGAAGTCGCGCGTCATCCCCGCGGGCACCACGCCGCGGCCGCTGCCACCGGGGCCGCCGCTGAAACTGCCGGTGGACGTGGACGCCTACATGGCCGGCCAGCGCAGCGCTGGCGTCGTCGTACTGCACGACGGCAAGCTGCGGCTGGAACGCTACGGCCTCGGTTTCGACGCGAACGGCCGCTGGACGAGCTTCTCGGTGGCGAAGTCGATCACGTCCACGCTGGTCGGCGCGGCGATCCGCGACGGCCACATCCGCAGCATGGACGACAAGCTCACCGACTACATCCCGCAGATGAAAGGCTCGGCGTACGACGACGTGAGCATCCGCCAGCTGCTCACCATGACCTCGGGCGTGCGCTGGAACGAGGACTACTCGGATCCGGAGTCGGACGTGGCGCGCTTCAACAACCACAAGCCGGAAGAAGGCGTGGACGCGCTCGTGAGCTACCTGCGGCGCCTGCCGCGCGAAGCGCCGCCCGGCACGCGCTGGAACTACAGCACCGGAGAGACGAACCTGGTCGGCATCCTCGTGAGCCAGGCGACGAAGAAGCCGCTGGCCACCTATCTCTCGGAAAAGGTCTGGGTGCCTGCCGGCATGGAACAGCAGGGCACCTGGATCCTCAGTCGCACAGGACAGGAGATCAGCGGCTGCTGCATCCAGGCCGCCACGCGTGATTTCGCGCGCTTCGGCCAGTTCATCCTCGAGGGCGCGCGCGTGAACGGCCAGTCCATCGCGCCGGAAGGCTGGCTCGCCGAAGCGACCACCGAACGCGCCGCCATCGGCCGGCCCGGCCGCGGCTACGGCTACCAGTGGTGGACCTACGCCGACGGCAGCTTCTCCGCGATCGGCATCTTCGGCCAGGGCATCTTCATCGACCCGAAGCGCCGGATCGTCGTCGCTTCCAATGCGAACTGGGCAGGTGGCGCGCGCGACCGCGAGGCGAGCGCGGCGCGCGAGAACTTCTTCAGGGCGGTGCAGAAGGCCGTCGACGACGAGCGCGCGGGCACGCCGGCGGTGGCGCGCCCCTGAAACGACCCGCTCGGCGGCTACTTCTCACTGTGCCGCTGCAGGAGCCCCGGCCGTCCGCGACCGCTTGTACTGATCGATGCTCTGCTTGAGGTCGGTGAATTCCTTGCACTTGAAGAAGCACAGCCGGTCGAGCTCCTTCAGTTCCTGCTCCGCGCGCGGCAGGTCGTTCATCTGCAGGTAGGCTTCGCCGAGGTACTCGCGGGCGCCGCGATGCTTCGGGTTGATCTTGAGGGCCTTGTCGTAGGCCTCGAGCGCCGGCTGCATGCTGCCGGTCTGGCGGTGGGCGTGCCCCAGTTCGTTCCAGCCGTCGGCGTCCTCGGGCTTGCGCTGCGTGTAGGCGCCCATGCGCGCCACCACTTCCTTCCAGTCCTTGCGGGCGACGGCCTGCATGCCGGCGGCAAAGTCGGGATCGCTGTTCTCGCGGCTGCGGGCGGTGTAGTCCCCACCTCCTCCGCCACCACCGCCCCCGCCACCGTCGGCCAGGACGGCGGCGGGCCAGGCCAGGACCGCGCTGCACAGGGCAGCGAACAGTACTTGCTTCATGTCAGCTCCTCTACGTCAGTGGATGCGCGAGGCAGCTTAGTCCCGGCCGGGGCCGCGTGGCGAATCCCTACCGCCGACGCAGGTTATGCGTGCCTTACTTGTTCGGCTGGGGCGTCAGGCGCAGGTAGGGACGCACCGCGCGGAACCCCTTGGGGAAGCGCTCGGCCAGCTCCTTGGGGTCGGTGATGCTGGGCACGATCACCACGTCGTCGCCCTGCTTCCAGTTGGCGGGCGTCGCCACCTTGTGGCTGTCGGTCAGCTGCAGCGAATCGATCACGCGCAGGATCTCGTCGAAGTTGCGGCCGGTGGACGCCGGATAGGTGAGCGTCGTGCGGATCACCTTCTTCGGATCGATGATGAACACGCTGCGCACCGTGGCATTGGCCAGCGCGTTCGGGTGGATCATGTCGTACAGCGTGGCCACCTTGCGGTCCGCATCCGCGAGGATGGGGAAGTCGACCGTGGTGTCCTGGGTCTCGTTGATGTCCTTCACCCAGCTGCGGTGCTGCTCGACGGGGTCGACGCTGACGGCGATCGGCTTCACGCCGCGCCTGGCGAATTCGCCCGAGAGCGCCGCCGTCCTGCCCAGCTCGGTGGTGCACACCGGGGTGAAATCGGCAGGATGCGAAAACAGCACCACCCACGCATTGCCGGCCCACTCGTGGAAGTGGATCGTGCCTTCGGTGGAGTCCTGGGTGAAGTCGGGGGCGGTGTCGCCGAGTCGCAAGGTCATGCCGGGGTCCTTTCTGGGGAGGAAGGCGGCCATTGTGCGAAGGGCGGGAGCGGCGTGCAAAGAATATCGCGTTGTGAGCTTATTCCAGGCCCATGAAAAACGGGCCCGAAGGCCCGTTTCCCTTGTCGTCGCCGACGCTTACTTCGCGCCGCGCAGCTTCTTCAGCTCGCCCTGGGTCTCGTTCCACAGGTCCTGGCCGACTTCGGCGGCGATGGTGCCGTTGACCTTGGCCAGCTTCTCGCGCATGCGGGCGGCTTCGGAGGCGGGCAGCTCGTTGACCTGCATGCCCTTGGCCTTCAGGTCGGACAGCGCCTTGGCGCCTTCGTCGCGGGTGTCGCGGCGCTCGAAGTCGCGCGAGGCCTTGGCGGCGTCGCTCAGGATCTTCTGTTCGTCCTTCGACAGGCCGTCCCACCACTTCTTGGACACGGTCACGATCCACGGGCTGTACACGTGGTTGGACACCGTCAGGAACTTCTGCACCTCGTAGAACTTGGAGGACAGGATGGTGTTGTACGGGTTCTCCTGGCCGTCGACCGTCTTGGTCTCCAGCGCGCTGAACAGCTCCGAGAAGGGCAGCGGCACGGCGTTGGCGCCCAGGGTCTTGAAGGAGTCCAGGTACACGTTGTTCTGCATCACGCGCAGCTTGATGCCGTCCAGGTCTTCCATCTTCTGCACCGGACGCTTGCTGTTGGTCAGGTTGCGGAAGCCGTTTTCCCAGTAGGCCAGGCCGACCAGGCCCTTGGCCTGCAGCTTGTCCATCACCTTGGTGCCGACCGGGCCGTCCAGCACGGCGTCGGCTTCGCGGGCGTTGTTGAACAGGAAGGGGGTGTCCCAGATCGCCATTTCCTTGGTGATGCCCACCAGGGTGGCGGTGGAGCCCACCATCATTTCCTGCGCGCCGCCGATCAGCGCCTGCTGCATCTGCGTGTCCGGGCCGAGGGCGGCGGCGCCGATGGCGCGCACCTTCATCTTGCCCTGCGAGGCCTTCTCCACCTGCTCGGCGAAGAACTTGGCGGCACGGCCCTGGTTGCTCTGCTCGTTGAGGCCGTAGCCGAAGCGGATGATGCGCGGCTTGATGTCGGCGGAGTAGCCGGCCACGGGCGCCAGCAGCGCCGCGCCGGCGGCGGCCACGAGGAGGGTACGACGGAAGAAGTTCACTTGCATCTCTTTCGAAAGGAACAAAGGAAAACGAGGTTCAGCGCATCCACGCGACCGGCGCGGTGACCAGCTGCGGGAAGACGACGAACAGGGCCAGGATCAGCACGTAGGTGACGAGGAAGGGATTGACGCCCTTGACCACCTGCAGCAGCGGCAGCCGGCCCACGCCCGCCACCACGTTCAGCACCGTGCCCACCGGCGGCGTGACCAGGCCGATCGAGCCGTTCAGCACGAACATCAGGCCGAAGTACACCGGGTCGATCCCCGCCTTCACGGCGATGGGCAGCATCACCGGGGCGAAGATCAGGATGGTGGGCGTCAGGTCCAGCGCGGTGCCGATCAGCACCAGCACCACCATCATCACCGCCATCAGCAGGCGGGGATTCTCCACCAGCGGGCCGAGCCAGCCGGTGAGCACCGCCGGCAGGTCCGCCAGCGTGATCATGTAGCTGGCCACCTGCGCGCCGGCGCACAGGAACATCACGACGGCGGTGGTCTTGGCGGCGCGCACCAGCACCGGGCCGATCTCCGCCAGGCGCATCTCGCGGTAGACGAACAGCGACACGGCCAGCGCGTAGAAGGCCGCCACCACCGCCGCCTCGGTCGGCGTGAAGACGCCCGACTTCATGCCGCCGATGATGATCACCGGCATCAGCAGCGCCCACAGCGCGCGGCCCGTGATGCGCATCCGCTCCTTGACGGGCACCGGCGGCTCGCCGACCACGTCCATCTTGCGCAGCGCGAGCCGCCAGGCCACCACCAGCGCCGCGCCCATCATCAGCCCGGGGGCGATGCCCGAGAGGAACAGCGCGGAAATCGAGGTGTTGGTGGTGACGCCGTAGATCACGAACGCCATCGACGGCGGGATGATCGGGCCGATCACGCTGCCGGCGGCGATCAGGCCCGCGGACGTCGCCACCGGATAGCCGTGCTTGCGCATCATCGGCAGCAGGATCGACGACATCGCCGCCGCATCGGCCAGGGCCGATCCGGACATCGCCGACAGCAGCACCGCCGCGCCGATCGCCACGTAGCCCAGGCCGCCGTGGATGTGGCCGACCCACGCCTGCGCCATGTCGATGATGCGCTTGCTGATGCCGCCGGTGTTCATCAGCTCGCCGGCCAGGATGAAGAAGGGCACCGCCAGCAGCGGGAAGCTGTCGACGCCCGCCACCAGGTTCTGCGCCAGCAGCTGGGTGTCCCAGAAGTTCAGCGCCCAGGCCATGCCGGCGCCGGTGAGCACCAGGGCCAGCGCCATGTTCATGCCGATGCCCATCAGGGCCAGCATGCCGACGATGAAGACGATGAAAGCGAGGGCTTCGGAGGACATTGCCATCACTCCATTTCCACTTCGTGGCCCAGGTCCAGCGGTTCGCGCTTGACGAGCTCGATCAACGCCATCACGCCGATGGCGACCGCGGCCAGCAGCGCCGGCAGCGGCAGCAGCGCCGTCGGGTACTTCAGCACGACGGACTCGCTGTCCAGGCCCACCACCACCTGCTGCCAGGCGCCCCAGCCCAGGAGCACGCAGGCCAGGATCACCAGCAGGCGGATCACCACCGTCATCACCGCCAGGGCGCCGGGCCGGTCCTTCAGCATGGCGACCAGCGAGGTGAAGGCCATGTGCTCGCCCGCCGGATAAGCCGCGGTGGCGCCGATGAACACCATCCACACGAACAGCAGGCGCGAGAGCTCCTCGCTCGCCGCGATGCCGCTGCCGAAGCCGTAGCGCAGCACGACGTTGACGAACACCGCCAGCGCCATCACGCCGAGGCAGGCGGCCATCATGAAATTGCTCAGGCGCTGGAAGCGCCCTTGCCCCACGGGAAGATTCATGGAGTGTCCTTGTCTTGCAGCCAGGCACGCACCTGCGCGGCGAGGCTGTCCAGGGGCGCGAGCGCGTCGACGCGCAGCACGCCCTCTTCGCCCACCGGCGATTCCAGCGTGGCGAACTGGCTGTCCACCAGGGTGGCCGAGAAGAAATGCGATCCGCGGCCGGACACGCGCTGCTGCGCGGACTCGCGGGCGATGTCGAGGAACACGAAGCGGAGGCCGGGCGCGGCCTGGCGCAGCTGGTCGCGGTAGGCGCGCTTCAGCGCGGAGCAGGTCAGCACGACGCCCTGCGTGTGGGCCGCGAGCTGCTGGCCCAGCACGAC
>NZ_DASVNN010000145.1:0-28152 GCF_036383835.1 Ramlibacter sp. | reverse complement strand
GGGGGTGGGGGTGGGGGGCAGTCCCCCCCAGCCTCAGACGTTCATCACCGCGACCGAGCGCGTGTTCAGGTAGGCCTCCAGCGACTCGGGGCCGCCTTCGGAACCGTAGCCCGAATCCTTGATGCCGCCGAAGGGCATCTCGGCGCTGGGCATGGCCGGCATGTTGAGCCACAGCATGCCCACTTCGACGCGGCGCGTCAGCAGGTCGGCGTTCTTCAGCGACTTGGTGAACGCATAGCCCGCGAGGCCGAAGGACAGGCGGTTGGCTTCGGCGATCGCTTCCTCCAGCTTGTTGAAGCTGCGGATGCCGGCCACGGGGCCGAAGGGCTCGTCGTTGAACACCTTGGCTTCCAGCGGCACGTCGACCAGCACGGTCGGCTCCCAGAAGTTGCCGGAATCGCCGATGCGCTTGCCGCCGGTGAGCACCGTGGCACCCTTCTTCACGGCGTCCTCGTGGATCTCCGCCATCGCGCTGACGCGGCGCGGATTCGCCAGCGGGCCCATCTGCGTGCCTTCGGCCAGGCCGTCGCCGACCTTCAGGCCCTGCGCGTACTTGGCGAACGCCTGCGCGAACTCGTTCTTCACGCTCTCGTGAACCAGGAAGCGCGTGGGCGAGATGCAGACCTGGCCGGCGTTGCGGAACTTCGCGGCGCCGGCGGCCTTCACCGCCAGGCCGATGTCGGCGTCCTCGCAGACGATCACCGGCGCGTGGCCGCCCAGTTCCATCGTCACGCGCTTCATGTGCTGGCCCGCCAGCGCGGCGAGCTGCTTGCCCACCGGCGTCGAGCCGGTGAAGGTGACCTTGCGGATCACGCGGTGCGGGATCAGGTAGCCGGAGATCTCGGCCGGGTCGCCGTAGACCAGCTGCAGCACGCCGGGCGGGATGCCGGCGTCGGCGAAGGCCTTGACGAAGGCGGCGGGACCGGCGGGCGTTTCCTCCGCGGCCTTCACCAGCATCGAGCAGCCGGCGGCGAGCGCCGGGCCGACCTTGCGCACCACCTGGTTGATCGGGAAGTTCCAGGGCGTGAACGCGGCGACCGGGCCGACCGGGTCCTTGATCACCATCTGGCGCAGTTCCGGCTTGCCGCGCGAAGGCACGAGGCGGCCGTAGACGCGGAAGCCTTCGTCGGCGTACCACTCGATCATGTCGGCGGCGGCCATCGTCTCGCCCTTGGCTTCCACCAGCGGCTTGCCCTGCTCCTGCGTGAGCAGCGGCGCGATCTCGCCGGCGCGCTCGCGGATCAGCGCGGCGGCCTTGCGCATGATCTTCGCGCGGTCGGCCGGCGGCATGTCGCGCCAGGTCTCGAAGCCCTTCTGCGCGGCTTCCAGGGCCTTGTCGAGGTCGGCCTTGCCGGCATGCGCGACGCGGCCGATCTCCTTGCCGCTCGCCGGGTTGAACACGGCGAGCGTGCGACCTTCGGCGGCGTCCTGCCACTGGCCGTTGATGTAGAGCTGGGTGTTGGGGTAAGTCATGGGGTCCCTCGGGGTGATCCCGGGATTATGCGGCGCGCGCCTGGGTGGTGATCCGCCAGCCGGTGCATTGACGGGTGCGGTGCCGCGGCCAGAATCGCTGCACCCGACCGCGCGAAGGAGGAGCCATGGCCCGCATCCCGGTGCAGATCATCGACCCGCAGCAACTCGAGGGAAGCGGCGAGGTGCCCGGCTTCCCCATCGAGCAGTTCCCCCGCAGCTGCCTCGCGCAGGGCGACTCGTGGTTCTCGATCGGCGCGATCCCGCCGTTCCTCACCACCAACCTGCTGCGCGAGCTGGAACTGTCCACCGGCACCTGCATCGTGCAGTGCGCGTCGCCGGGCGCAACCCTCAAGCGCATGACCGACACCACGCGCGCGCGCCGCTTCCTGCAGCTGCTGAACGGGGCCAAGGCGCGCAACTGGAGCGGCATCCTGCTGTCCGGCGGCGGCAACGACCTGATCGAGGCGCTGCAATCCACCGCGAGCGACCCGGCCCTGCGCCTGCTGCGCCTGCAGACCGAAGTGGGCGACCCGCAGCTCGGTCCGCACCCCTTCGTGAGCGACCCGGGCTGGGAGACCTTCCGCGTCCACCTGCAGGCCGTGATGCAGGACCTCGTCGCCGCGCGCGACCGGGGGATCAACCAGGGGCAGCCGATCGTCCTGCACACCTACGACGTGCCGGCGCCGCGCGATGCGGCCGCGGGCCTGAACTTCGGGCCGTGGCTGTCCAGGGCCCTGATCACCTTCGCTGTCCCGCAAGCGGAATGGAACGGCGTGGCGAGCGAACTGTTCGCGCGGCTGCATGCGCTGGTCACCGGCTTCCCGGCGCGGTTCGCCAACGTCCACGTGGTCGACACCCTGCGCACGCTCGCGCCGGCCGGCAACCAGGACCCCGGCCCCACCGAGGACTGGCAGAACGAGATCCACCCGACCCGCGCCGGCTACCGCAAGCTGGCGGAGAAGTGGACGACGGTGCTCGACGCCGTGCTCTAGGAGGGGAGGATCAGCGGTTGGCGCGCTCCAGCTGCGCCGCCCAGCTGCGTGCTTCGCCGCGCGCCCAGTCCAGGTCGGACGCGATGGCGTAGGCGTAGAAGAAGACGAGCTTCCCGCGCGCCAGGGCCGTGACGCCCGCCGATCCCATTTCCGTCGTTTCGCTGCGCTCGGCGGCGGTGACCTTCACCTCGCCCCGCATGCCGAAGCCGATCGCGGTGTCGGTGTCCAGGAATACGCCGTCGCCCGCGACGCTCTTGACTTCGGCCTGCACCGCCTCGTCCTGCAGGTTGTTGCGCAGGTCCTTGTTGACGCCCGGCAGCACGCGCTCGGAGGTCGTGGGCATCTGCGCGCGGATCGCCGCCTTCACCTGCGCGAAGTCGGACGGGTTGAGCTTCGCCGCCTCCGCGCGGCGCGACGTCTGCAGCATGAAGTAGCGCTGCATCAGCGGCCCGAAGCCGGCGCGCATGCGCTCGTCGTCGGCCTGCGACACGAACACCGCCAGCAGGCGGTTGCCGTTCGGGGTGGTCTTTCGCGCGAAATCCAGCAGGCGCGGATCGGTGACCTCGACGTACCCGGGCGGCACCGGCACCTGGATGGACGTGCCGCCGATCGCGCGCGCGACGGTGTCGGCCTGCGCGACCAGGGCGGCGCCGGCGAGCGCCAGCCAGGCGACGCCGTTGCGGATGATGGACTGCATGGGAACTCCCTCCTGTTGTTGCAGGGAGTATCCGGCCGGCGCCGGATGGAGCGAGTGTTTCAGGGCCCTTCGCGTTGGCATGGCGCCACGCGCGCCTAGAAGCTCACCTTGAGGCCGACCCGCACGGTACGCGGCAGCGACGGATGGAAGTGGACGGTGGCGGGCGTCGCGGCGCCGGAAAACGCAGGCTCGCCCGGCAGGCGCGATGCGTAGGCGTACTCGATGTCGCTGGTGCGCCGGTCGAACACGTTGAACACGTCCATGGAGAGCTCCGCGTCCCGGTGGAAGCGCCAGGCCGTGCGCAGGTTCACCACGGTGCTCGAGCCCGCGCGGATCGAATCGTCCTCGATCAGCGGCCGCGCGCCGAAGTGGCGCACGCGGCCGCCCACGGTCCAGGGTCCTTCCTGCCAGGTCACGCCGAGCGTGGCGACGCGCTCCATCGCACCCGGGATCCGGCTGCCCGCCGGGTCGGCATCGGAGAAGCGCGCGCGGGTCAGCGACACGTCCGCATCGATCTCCCAGCCGAGCGCGGGACGCCAGTTGGCGGTGAGCTCCAGGCCCGAGCGCCGCGACGGCCGCGACGCCTCGGTGGTGCCGGCATCGCCCACGAACAGCAGCTCGGAATCGAGCTTGAGCGTCCACAGCGCCACGGTGGTGACCAGCGCCGGGCTCCACTTGCTGCGCGCGCCGATCTCGTGGCCTTGTGCCCGCACCAGCGGCGTCGCGCGCCCGGCCGGCGTGACGCCATCGCGCGGATCGACGGTGATCACGGTGCCGCGCGCGTCATTGCTGTGGAAACCGCGTCCCCAGTTGGCGTACAGGTCCAGCCTGTCGCTGGGCAGGTAGACCAGCGACAGCTTCGGGCTCGCGATCGAGGCGGAGCTGCTGCCGCTGTTGGGCGCCACGGAGCTCGTCACGTCGGCCTGCCGCCGGTCCCAGCGCAAACCGGCCACGGTGCGCCATTGCGGCGTCCACTGCCAGTCCAGCTGGCCCCAGATGCCGAGGGCATCGAGCGTGACGCTGTCGCTGCGGACCCTGGCCGTGCGCGCGCGCTGGCGGGTGTCGAACAGGCCGACCTCGGCGATGTCGTCGCGGCGCAGGTCGGTTCCGTAGCTCCACGCGACATCGGCGGACCCGACCTTGAAGCCGCGCACCTGCGAGGCCGAGGCGCCGAATACCTTGCGACGGTCGACCTGCTCGAACTGGTCGAGGGCCGTGGGCCCCTTGCACTCCGCAGGCAAGGGGTCGGTGTCGCAGCCGCGGGTGAAATAGGTGAACTGCGAGAACAGGTCCAGGGAATAGCGGATGGCGTAGGCGCCGAACCGCGTCTGCACGCCGCCTTCGCCATGGCCCCAGTTGGCGTTCAGCGCGGTGCGGCGCGTGCGCCCGCCCGCCGTGGGGTCGAGCGAATCGAAGCGGCCCAGCGTGCCGGCCTCCACGGCGCGCAGCGGGACCTGGTCGGTCGAGATCCAGTCGGCCGCGTAGTGCGTGAGGCCCACGGACCAGCCGTTGTTCCCGTCGCCGCGGGAGTACTTGCCCGCGAGGTTGGTCTTGCGCAGGTCCTGCTTCACGGTCCAGGGGCCGTCGTCGCGGCCGTGCTCGGCGGCCAGCAGCAGGTCGCCGCCGCCGGCGGCGAAGGAACCGGCGGCCAGCGTGCGGCGAAAGCCGTGCGCGCCGGCTCCGACCAGGCCGAAGGGCCGCGCGAGCCGCTGCACCGTGCGGATGCGCGCGCTGCCGGCCGCGGCGAAGTCGCCCTCCTCCGCGTGGTACGGCCCCTTGCGGTAGTGCACCGCCTCGGCCAGTTCCGGGATCACGAAGTACAGGTCGGTGTAGCCCTGGCCATGTCCGTGCGTGGGCATGTTGACCGGCACGCCGTCGACGAAAGTGGCGAAGTCGGTCCCGTGGTCCAGGTTGAAGCCGCGCAGGAAGTACTGGTTGGCCTTGCCCTCGCCGGCGTGCTGCGTGGCGACGAGCCCCGGCACCGCCTCCATGATGTCGCCCGCGCGCAGCACCGGCCGCGTGCGCAACTGCCTGGAAGTGACGACGCCTTCGCTGGCGCTGTCGGCAACGCCCTGCAGGTCCTCGCGCGTGCTCGGGATCGTGACGGTGGGCAACTCGGCGGCTTGCCGCTGCGCGCTGGCGGGCGCGCAGGCGAGCACGGCGGCGGCCATCGCCGCCGACTGGATTCGCGCGTGCAGGGGAAGTCTCCTGTCGTTCTGGGAAAGGCCGGGGCCATCCTACCAGAAGGAACGAAGTTCCTCATACAGGAACACCAGGGACTGCGACACGCTGCCGCGCGCCGTCGCGGCGATCACTTCGCCTTCGAACGCAGCGCCTTCAGTTCGTTGGTGAGCCACACCCTGCTCTCGACGGGGGTGCCGCCGCCGCACTTCACCAGGTAAGGCTTGCTGGACACGCTGCTGGTGGACGCCCCGAGGGCGATGAACTGCTCGGTGGTCTGCACCACGTTGCGCTCTTCCAGGGCTTCCAGCTTGCGCCGCAGGTGCGCCTGCGCTTCGTCCGCGCCGTGCCAGGTGCCGTTGCGGTTGAAGGTGCAGCCGGAGGACTGCAGCTTGGCGAGCAGCGCGTCGATTTCGGCGCGGGCCGCCGGCGGGACCGGGGCGGCGGCGGACGACAGGGCCCAGGCCAGCAGGCATCCGGAAAGCATCCAGCGCATGGTTCGCTCCTTGGACATCGGGGAACCCCATTGGACGACACTTCCGGGCCGTGCCGCCGGTTTCAGCTGCAGCGCGCCAGGTAGTTTTCCTCGAAGCGCTTGAGATCGCCCTTCTCGCCGTCCGTGAGATCGGTGCGGGCCTTCTTCAGCTTGAGGATGCGCTTGGACTCGCCGCACTGCTGCTCCTGCTGCTTGGTCCGTTCCACCGCCTTGGCCTGCGCCTGCTGCTCGGCGCGCTTCTGCGCGCGGCCTTCCTGCTGGTCCTTCGACAGTTGCGACCTGGCGTCGCGCTCGTCCTCGCTGCAATCGCGCTCGTATTCCTTGCGCGCGGCGGAGATCGTCTGCGAGCTCAGGCCGCGGGCCGGGCCGGTGCGGATGGAATCGTGCAGGGCCGCGCAGCGCGGGCTCATGTACTTCAGGTAGAGCGGAGCCTCGCCGACCGACGGGATGTACGGCGCCGACTGCGAGTAGTACTGCGCCTGGACGCCGCCGGCGGCCAGCAGCGCCGCGGCGGCCGCGAATGCTGCCCTCATGATTCCCTCCTCCGAACTGCCGGAAGTCTAGCCCAGCAGTCGGCCCCGGCGGCTACGCCGGAAGGAGGGCTGTTGCGCGCGCGCCGCTATCCGAGCCGGATCTCGCCGTCGAAATCGACCCGCAGCTTCAGGCCCGGGATCTCCAGCGTCATCTTCGCCGGGAAGGTTTCGGTGCCCGCGACGGCGCGTTCCTGCACCGCGCGCGCCACCGCATGCTCGATCTCGCGCTGGGAGCTCACGCCCACCATCTTGAGGAACTTGCGGATGCTGATGTTCAGTTCTTCCTCGTTCATGGATGTCTCCCGCTGAGATGTCGTTCCCGCTTCAATCCGGCAATTGGATCCCCGGAAAGATCTTGATCACCGCCGCATCATCCTCGCGGCCATGCCCCGCGGACGAAGCCTGCATGAACATCTGGTGCGCCGTGGACGCAAGCGGCAAGGGGAATTTCGTCGCCCGCGCGGTGTCGAGCACCAGGCCGAGGTCCTTCACGAAGATGTCGACGGCCGACAGCGGCGTGTAGTCGTTCTTCAGCACGTGCGGCATGCGGTTCTCGAACATCCAGCTGTTGCCGGCGCTGTGCGTGATCACGTCGTAGAGCGCGTCCGCGGCCACGCCTTCGCGCAGGCCCAGCGCCATCGCCTCGGCCGCCGCGGCGATGTGCACGCCCGCCAGCAGCTGGTTGATGATCTTCACCTTGCTGCCGTTGCCGGCGCGGTCGCCCAGGCGGTACACCTTGGCGGCCATGCCTTCGAGCAGCTCGCCGGCCATGGCATAGGCCGCGGGCTTGCCGGCGGTCATCATCGTGATCTGGCCGGCGGCGGCCTTGGCCGCGCCGCCCGAGATCGGCGCATCGAGGTACAGCAGGCCGAGCCCCTCGAGCCGCTGTTCCAGGGCGACCGACCAGTTCGGGTCGACCGTCGAACACATCACGAACAGGTTGCCGCCCTTCATCGAGGAGGCCGCGCCCTTCTCGCCGAACAGCACCTGTTCCGTCTGCGCCGCGTTCACCACCACGCCGACCACCACCTCGCAGCGCGACGCCACGTCGGCCGGGCTGGTGCACGCCACGCCGCCTTCCGCCGCGAACTTGCGCGCGGCCTCGTCGCGCACGTCGTACACGTGCACGCGGTGTCCCGCGCGCCGCAACGATTGCGCCATGCCCAGGCCCATCGCGCCCAGGCCGATCAGTCCCACATCCCGCATCTCTTCTCCTTCGTGTTCGTTCGTTCAGCGCGCCCAGCGCAGCACCAGCGGATCCAGCCGCCGCGCGGTTTCCAGCAGGCCCTTGCGCACCTCCGGATGCATGGCCGCGAAGGGATGGCGCGGCGCATCGCAGGCGATGATGCCGCCTTCCTGCATCAGCGCCTTGGCCGTGAGGATGCCGCCCTGCCGGTTCTCGTGGTTGATCAGGGGCAGCCAGCGCGCATAGGCCTCGATCGCTTCGTCCCGCCGGCCCGCGAGATACGGATCGACGATGGTGCGGATGCCGTCCGGGTAGCCGCCGCCCGTCATGGAGCCGGTGGCACCCGCGTCCAGGTCCGGCAGCAGCGTGATCGCCTCCTCGCCGTCCCAAGGGCCTTCGATCGCGTCGCCGCCGAGGCGGATCAGTTCGCGCAGCTTGCTGGCCGCGCCCGCCGTTTCGATCTTGAAGTACGCCACGTTCTCGATCTCGCGCGCCATGCGGGCGAGGAAGGCGGGCGACAAAGGCGTGCCGGCCACCGGCGCGTCCTGGATCATGATCGGGATGGAGATCGCGTCCGACACCCGGGCGAAGAACTCGTGGATCTTCTCCTCGCCCACGCGGATCGTGGCGCCGTGGTAGGGCGGCATGGCCATGACCATCGCGGCGCCCTGCTCCTGCGCGCGGCGGCTGCGCGCCGCGCAGACCTCGGTGCCGAAGTGCGTGGTGGTCACGATCACCGGCACGCGGCCGGCGACGTGCTCCAGGATGGTCCGCGTCAGGAGCTCGCGCTCGTCGTCGGCGAGCAGGAACTGCTCGGAGAAGTTGGCGAGGATGCACAGCCCGTTGGAGCCGGCATCGATCATGAAGTCGACGCAGCGCTTCTGGCTGGCGATGTCCAGCGTGCCGTCCTCGCGGAACGTGGTGGGGACGACGGGGAAGACGCCGCGGTGCCGCGGCCGGCGGGAAAGGCTGTTCATGGTGCGGCCATCATAGGCCGCACCGGCGCATCAACGGAACAAGCGCGCCAGCACGACTCCCAGCGCGAAGGCGGCCGAGAGCGTGGCGAGCGGATGGCGGCGCACCTGCTCCCGCGCATCCTCCCCGAGGCCGCGCGGCATCGGCTCCGGAGCCGGCAGCGCCATCGTCGCGGGCGTGGACATGGCGGAGGTCCGTCCGCCCGGCGCCTCGCTGCGCAGGGCCGCGTCGGGCACGGCCGCGTCTTCCCCGGCGAAGTCGTCCAGTGCCGACTCGACCTCCGGCGGGTGGATGTCCCCGGTGTGCTTCATGAGCTTCCTGATATGGGGCATGCGTCTTCCTTGTGCATCGGCGTTCGTCCGCTGTCAATTTAGGCTGACGGCGCGCCCGGGTCCGTAGGAAGGCGTCGCAAGGCATTCCGGCCATGCCGCCCCGTGGCACCGCCTACGGCACCTGGCGGCGCCCGGCGATGGGCAGTCCGCGCCCGCGGGACCATCCTGCAGGCATGAACTCCCCCGCCACCCCTGTGTTCACCCTTGCCACGCAAGCGGGGGTTGCCGTGCACGTGTCCTCGATCGTGCCCGCCCCCGGCGCCGAGCCGGGCGACGCGCTCGACGGCATCGCCGCGGAATTCGCGCCGCCGGCCACACGCCGGGAGCGCCTGCGGCGCCTGCTGCTCGCGAGCCGCCAGCTCCAGCAACGCTGAAGCTTTCTTTCCCGTCGAGGGTGTCCCCTGATGACGCTGCGCGGCAGCGGCCTGTACCCTGCCGCGTCGCTGTCGACACGGGAGCCTTCATGCGCGTTCTGAAAACCCTGGCCACCGGCCTGGCGCTGCTCTGCAGCGTCGCGGCCCTGCCCGCGGCCGCCCAGTCCGATTACCCGAACAAGCCGATCAAATGGATCGTGCCCTATCCGCCGGGCGGCACCACCGACCTGCTGGCACGCCTGATGTCCACCTGGCTGTCGCAGCGGCTGAACCAGCAGGTGGTCGTGGAGAACAAGGCCGGCGGCGGCAACAACATCGGCACCGAGATGGCGGTGAAGTCGCCCGCCGACGGCTACACCATCTTCCTGGTGAACCCCGCCAACGCGATCAACGCGACGCTCTACTCGAAGCTGCCGTTCAACTTCCTGGAGGACATGGCGCCGGTGGGCGGCCTGATCCGGGTGCCGAACGTCATGACCGTGACGAAGAACTTCCCGGCCCACTCGGTGCCCGAGTTCATCGAGTACGCGAAGAAGAACCCGGACAAGGTCAACATGGCTTCGTCCGGCTCGGGCACTTCGGTGCACCTCTCGGGCGAGCTGTTCAAGTCGATGACCGGCATCCGGATGAAGCACATCCCCTACAAGGGCGCCGGCCCCGCGACCACCGACCTGATCGGCGGCCAGGTCGACCTGATCTTCGACAACATGCCTTCCATCATCGGCCACATCCGCGGCGGCTCGGTGCGTGCGCTGGCGGTGACGAGCGCGCAGCGTTCGCCGGCCCTGCCCAACGTGCCGACCGTGTCGGAGACGGTGCCCGGCTACGAGGCCAGCGCCTGGTTCGGCGTGTCCGCGCCCAAGGGAACGCCGCCCGCGGCGATCGCGCGCCTCAACCGCGAGATCAACGCGGCGCTAGCGGACCCGGGCATGCTGCAGAAGCTCGCGGACCTCGGCGGGGTGCCCATCGGCGGCACGCCGGAACAGTTCTGGGCCATCCACAAGATGGAAACGGAGAAGTGGGCGAAAGTCGTCCAGGCCTCCGGCGCCAAGGTCGAATAGCAGGAAGCCGCGCCCGCGGCGCTCAGCGCGACGACGACGGGGTGCCGCGGTTGCGCGCCGGGGGCCAGAGCGGCCCGCCGGTGCGCAGGAGGTCGGGCGCGGAATCGCCCTCCTCGGGCACGTACTTCAGCAGGAGATCGCAACCGAGTGCATCCACGGCGCGGGGCGGCACATATTCCGCAAAGCCGAGCAGTTGTAACTGGTCGCGCAGGAAACCGGCCTGCTCGAATCCCCGCAAGGTGCCGGTGCTGATCATCAGTCCGTCGGCCGACAGGACCCCGACCCGCAGCCGCACCCGTTCGTGGGTGGGCAGGCCGCACGCCATCTGGAAGGCCCGCTGTACCGCAGCGATGTCCGGGTTGGGATTCGAGCGGGTGACCATGTGGCCGAACGTAACGGCCTGCCTACACAGTTGCGCCAGAAATTGTGGGATGCGAAACGAGCCGTGTTTCAGTTCGTCGTCCCGCGGAGCGGAATTTTCAGGATCCTGCGGCCCTCGGGGTGGATGAGCCATGTTTCCGATATTTACATCGGAAATATCTGCAAATAAGTAAATCTACGGAACTGCTCTACTCCAAGGATGAGCAGCTCGAGTGCCGTCCTGTGGTTGGTCGCAGCCGTCGTGGGTCTGGCGCTCCTGCTTTACGTGGCCGGCCTCGCGAAGCGCGCGCTGGAACGGCGCGCTCGCAAGTTGCGTTACCAACGTCTTGGCCGCGAAACCGGCCCGCACCGGCCGTTGAGCCAGCCGGGCGTGCTCTACAGCGGCATGGGGCCGGAACGCGCGGCGGCGATCCGGCAGGACGCCGAAGCGGCGGCCCGCCTCGTGGCGAGCGGGCAGGCCGGCGAACCGCGCAATCCCCATCCCGCGAGCAGTCCCGAGTTCGTGCTCTGGGTGGCGACCTACCACCTCACGCTGGCCGACCTCGCCGATGAACTGCCGGCGAGCGGCGCCGCTGCGTGGCAGCCGAAGCCGCCGCCGGAGCACGGCGCCAGCCGCCACTGAGGCCGCGGATCAATCCGCAGTGATGCCCGCGGCCTTGATCGTCCTGGCCCAGAACGCCGTCTCGCTCTTCACCATCGCATCGAGCTGCGCGGGCGGCAGGTAGCGGATCTCGATGCCGGCGCCGTCGGCGCGCTGCTTCGCTTCGGGCGACTCCAGCGCCTGCTTGATGCCGGCGCTGAGCTTCTGCACGACATCGGGCGGCGTGCCCGCGGGCGCGAAGATCGCGACCCACGATTCGAGCTCGAAGCCCTTGAGTCCCGCTTCGGCCGTGGTCGGCACGTTCGGCAGGTTCGGGTGACGCCTGGCGCCCGTCACCGCGAAGGCCTTCAGCTTGCCGGAGTTCACGTGGCCCATCACCGACGGCGGCGTGGTCATGAACACCTGCACCTGGCCGGAGAGCACGTCGCGGATCGCGTCGCCCGAGCCCTTGTAGGGGATGTGGACCATGCTGGTGCCGGTCTGCATCTTGAACATCTCGGTGCCGATGTGCGAGACCGAGCCGTTGCCCTGCGAGGCGTAGCTGAGCTTGCCGGGATTCTTCTTCAGGTGCGCGATGAATTCCTGCAGCGTGTTCGCGGGCACCGAAGGATGCGCCGCGATCACGTTGGTCGCCACCGTCACCAGCGCGATCGGGGTGAAGTCCTTCTGCGCCCAGGGCAGCTTCGGCGTGAGCGAAGGATTGCCCACGTGGTAGGCAGAGTAGGAGGTCAGCAGCGTGTAGCCGTCGGCCGGCGAGCGTGCCACGTGGCTGTACGCCACGTTGCCGCTGCCGCCGCCGCGGTTGTCGACCACCACCGACTGCCCCAGCACCTTGGCGAGCGAGTCGCCGACGATGCGGGCCGAGGTGTCGACGAGGCCCCCGGGCGGGTTGGGGACGATCAGCGTGATCGGCTTGCCCGGAAAGCCTTGCGCCGCGGCGAGCGAGGCGATGAGGGCGGCACCCGCGACGAGCACCGCGTTGCGCAGGAAAGGACGTCGAGTCATGGCTTGTCTCCGTTGGGGTGGAACGGACTTTAATCCGCCTTGATCTGGGCGACCTTGATGATGCGTTCCCAGGTGCCGCGCTCCCTGGTGCCCAGCGCGGCCAGTTCGGCCGGCGTCATCGCGATCGCGGTGGCGCCCTGCTCCTCGGCACGGCGCCTGAAATCGGCGGATTCGACCACCTGGCGCACCGCGGCCGACAGCTTGTTCTGCAGGTCGGGCTGCATGCCGGACGGGCCGTACACCGCGAACCACGAGGACGCGACGAGCGCCACGCCCATCTCGGTGGCCGTCGGCACGTCGGGCAGCGAAGGCAGGCGCGTCTTGCCCGTCACCATCAGCGCCTTCAGCTTGCCGGAGCGGATGTGCGGCAGCAGCGGGGGCGGCGTGGTGATGGTCAGGTCCACCGTGCCTGCGAGCAGGTCCGTCAGCGCCGGACCGGTGCCACGGTAGGGGATGTGCGTCATGAAGGTCTTGGTCAGGTCCTTCAGCAGCTCGGTGGTGACGTGCTGCAGCGCGCCGTTGCCGCTGGATGCGTAGTTGACCTTGCCGGGGTTGGCCTTCACGTAGGCGATGAACTCCTTGAAGTCCTTCGCGGGAAAGCCGGGGCGCACCACCAGCACCTGCGGCGCGTCGATCAGGTGGCCGATCGGCTTGAGATCCCTGGAAGGATCGAAGCCCTGCACCGGCTGCAGCAGCGGCGTGATCGACTGGTAGCCGGAGTACTGCACCAGCAGCGTGGTGCCGTCGCCCGGCGCGCGGGCGACCATCTGGCCGGCGATGTTGCCGTTGCCGCCGCTGCGGTTGTCGACCACGACGGAGGTGTTGAGGATCTTCGCCAGCGGCTCGGCCAGCATGCGCGCCGACAGGTCGGTCGTGCCGCCCGGCGCGGAGCCGACCACCAGCGTGATCGGACGGTTCTGCGCGTGCAGGGGCAGCGCGATGGAGGCGGCGCCCGCGGCTGCGGCCCCGACGAAGGTTCTGCGGGAGATGGAATGCATGGTGTCTCTCATCGTTTTCAGGAAAGCGTGGCGCGCAGTTCGGTGACCGCGGCCGGAACGGGATGCAGCATGGACGTCGGGCCAGCCTTGGCGACCTGCCCCGGCACCTCGTGGCCGACGATCCCGGGCAGCGCGCGCGCCACCTGCAGCAGCTTCGCGAGATCGATGCCGGTGTCGTAGCCCATGGTCTCCAGCATGTGGATCGCGTCCTCGCTGGAGATGTTGCCGCTGGCGCCGGGCGCGTAAGGGCAGCCGCCGAGGCCGCCCAGCGAACCGTCGAAGCGCACGATGCCGGACTGCACGGCGGCCAGCACGTTGGCCAGGCCCATGCCGCGCGTGTTGTGGAAGTGCAGGGTCAGCTGCAGCTGCGGGAAACGGCGTTGCGCTTCGTCGCACATCCGGGCCACCTGCGCGGGGTTGGCCATGCCGGTGGTGTCGCAGATCGTGAGGCCGCGCACGCCGAGATCGGCGAAGCGGGCGGCCCAGCGCAGCACTTCCTCCTGCGGCACGTCGCCTTCCATGGGACAGCCGAAGGCGGTGGAGAGCGACACGTTGATCGGTGTGCGGCCGGCGACGAAGCGGATCACTTCGGCCAGCGAAGCGAAGCTCTTCCCGCGCGGCATGCGCAGGTTGGCGAGGTTGTGCGTCTCGGACGTCGACATCACGAGATTGAGCTCGTCGGCGCGCGACTCCATCGCGCGCTCGGCGCCGCGCAGGTTGGGCACCAGCACGGTGTACTCGACCCCCGGCACGCGGCGGATGCGGCCCATCACCTCCTCGGCGTCGCGCAGCATCGGGATCGCCTTGGGCGAGGTGAAGGAGGTGACTTCGATCTTCGCGTAGCCGCACCCGGAGAGCGCGTCCACCAGCTGCACCTTGGCATCGGTGGGAATGAACTCCGGCTCGATCTGGAAACCGTCGCGGGTGACGACGTCGTTGAAATGGATCCTCTTTTTCATGCCTGTCCCTTGATCACGCCGCGGCCCTTGAGCGCCGCGATCTGTTCTTCGCTGAGTCCGATCTCGCGCATCACGGCGTCCGTGTCCTGTCCCAGGCCCGGCGCATTGCGATGCTGGCCGCCCGGGGTGCGCGAGAGCTTGGGCACGATGCCCGGCACCGTGAGCCGGTCGCCGCCATCGAGCGTGATCTCCTGCAGCATGCCGCGCGCGGCATAGTGCGGATCGGCCGCGATGTCGGCCACGGTGTAGATGCGGCCGGCCGGCACCGAGGCGGCGTCCAGCACCGCCAGCACCTCGCCGACGCTGCGCGACTTCGTCCATTCGCCGATGGCCGCGTCGATCTCTTGCACGCGCTTCACGCGGCCGGCGTTGTCGGCCAGTTCGGGATCGTTGCCTAGGTCCTCGCGGCCGATCGCCGCCATCAGCCGCTTGTAAATACTGTCGCCATTGCCCGCGACCAGCGCGTAGCCGCCGTCGCTGCAGAGGTAGGCGTTGGTGGGCGCGATGCCCGGCAGCGCGCTGCCCGCCGGGCCGCGCACGGCGCCGGAGGCGCTGTGCTCGGGCAGCAGGCTTTCCATGACGTTGAACACGGCCTCGTACAGCGCGACGTCGATCACCTGCCCCTTGCCGGACCGCTGGCGCTCGTGCAGCGCCATCAGGATGCCGATCACGCCGTGCAGCGCGGCGAGCGTGTCGCCGATGCTCACGCCGACGCGCACCGGCGCGCGGCCGGGCTCGCCGCTGAGGTGGCGCAGGCCGCCCATGGCCTCGCCGACCACGCCGAAGCCGGGCCGGTCGCGGTAGGGGCCGGTCTGGCCGTAGCCGCTGATGCGCAGCACCACCAGGCGCGGATTGGCCTCGATCAGCTTGTGCGGATCGAGGTTCCAGCCCTCCATCGCACCCGGGCGGAAGTTCTCGATCAGCACGTCGGCTTCCGACGCCAGCTTGCGAACGATTTCCTGCGCTTCGGGCTGCTTGAGATCGAGCGCGACCGAGCGCTTGTTGCGCGACTGCACCTGCCACCACACCGAGGTGCCGTTCCTGACCAGGCGCCAGTTGCGCAGCGGGTCGCCGACGCCGGGCGGTTCGATCTTGACGACGTCGGCGCCGAAGTCGGCCAGGGTCTTGGCCGCGAACGGGCCGGCGATGAGCTGGCCCAGTTCCAGAACCTTGAGGCCGGCGAGCGCGCCGGCGTGGGTCTTTGTCTCCATGGGCGCGGAGTGTGCGGCGGGGCCGCCCGCGCGTCTATTGCCGTTTGCGGCCCGGAGCTTTCGCCTTTTGCGAAGGCTCGGCGAGGAAGCGCACCAGGTCCTCCACGGCGGGATCGAGCGGGCCGCTGCGGGTGGCGACCAGCAAGCGGCGCGAGGCCCAGGGATCGGACAGCGCGCGCCAGCGCAGCTTCATGGCGCCGATGATGGGCAGTGCCGCGTTCTTGGGCAGCACCGCGATGCCCAGGCCCGAGGCGACGAGGTGGCACACCGCATCGAAGCTGCGCACCTGCATGCGCAGGCGCAGCGGCCGGCCGGCGGCGTGCGCCGCCTCCTGCAGCTTCTGCAGCAGCGCGGCGCCTTCGGAAAGGCTGATCCAGTCCTCGCCCAGCGTCTCGCCGAAGGCGATCGCGCCGCGCCCGTTGAGGCGATGGCGCGCCGGCAGCACGAGGACCAGCTCGTCGCGGCGAAACAGGTGGCAGTCGAGACCCGCGGTCTCCACGCCTTCGACGAACACGCCGGCGTCCGCGCGGCCCTCGCGCAGCGCGGCGACCACGCCGGTGGAGACCTGCTCTTCGAGATCCACGCGCACCTGCGCCGCCTGTCCGGCGTAGCGCGCCAGCAGCGGCGGCAGGAACTGGGTGATCGCGGCGGTGTTCGCGCAAAGGCGCAGGTGCTTGGCGATGCCCAGGCGCAGGTCGGCGAGTTCCGTCCCCATCTGCTCCAGCGACTGCAGCAGCGAGACGGCATGCCGCGCGAACACGCGTCCCGCCGCCGTCGGCAGCACGCCGCGGCCGTGCCGCTCGAACAGCGGCTCGCCGACGGCCTCTTCCAGTTCCTTGATGCGGCGGCTGGCCGCGGCCAACGCGAGGTGCGCCTCGCGCGCCGCGGCGCTCAGGCTGCCGTGCTGCACGCAGTCGACCACCAGCCGGATCGAAACCAGGTCGAAGCGCGCGAGGTTGTAGCGGGTGCCGGGGGACTGCGCCATGGCGCGAGTGTGCCCTAGGCGCTCTTGCAGGCGGACCGTTCCGGCGGCGTGCAGCGATTCAATTGCTGGAACGGATCGCCCGTGCGCCGCTCGAACACGCCACGCCGCGCTTCGGGGGCGTACAGCGCGCCCTTCGCCTGGTACAGCAGCACTTCCAGGACCGCCGCGTTGGTGGACAGCGTGATGTTCGCCTGCGGGCCGCCGCCCTGCTCGTAGCGGCCTTCGTACCAGCCGCGGTCGGGGTCGAACAGGTAGCGCTGGCGCTCCACCAGCAGCCGCGTGTACTCCCCCGGCCAGAGCGCCCGCATGCCGAAGGCGGCGCGCGTGGACACCAGCGCGAGCCGCTCGTACTCCTTGCCGTCGCTGCCGACGGTGTTCCAGGGATAACCGGCGGCGAACACCGAATCCAGCACCAGCCACGGCGCCTGGCGCAGCTGGTAGTCGCTGCGGGCCGTGAGCTGGCCTTCGCGCTTCCAGCGTTCCTCCTGCACCCGGTACACCAGGTCGGCCTGCGGCTTCGCCATGCCGGTCGGCTCGCGGAAACCGAGCTCGATCCCCATCAGCACGTAAGGCATGGTGAGCACGGGCGCCGGCGCGCCGGTGGTGCGCGGATCGCGCGCGTCGTAGCGCACCGGCAGGCCGTAGATGTTGAAGGCCTCGCTGCGCGCCCAGCTCGCGGCCTCGCGCGTCTCGAAGCCCCAGGCGGCATAGCCCGCGGCGGCCAGCTGCTCGTACCCGAGGCGGCCTTCCTGGTAACGCTGCACCTGGCCACCGCTGCGCGATGCGCCGTACAGCGTTCCGCAATCGTCGATCACGTCGCAGAAGGTCCAGCGCAGCGCCACCTGGTCGGCGTACTCGGCGAAGCGCGGATGCCGCTGGCCGACGATGCGCAGCCACAGCATCAAGCGCCCGATGTCGACGGCGGACCAGCCGATGTCGTCCGGCCGGCCCTCGAAGTTCACCATCTTGCCGCTGCCCGCGTGGTAGGCCTTGTTCGGCAGGCGGCCGCCGGACAGGTCCATGGTGCCCAGGAAGCCGAGCAGGCGCGACAGCCGCAGGTCGAACTCGCGCGCCTCGATCACGCCGAGTTCGTGCGCGGCCATCACCGATGCCAGCGCATCGGCCGCGTTCCACACGGTGAACACCGGCTCGCGGTCCTGGCCGTTGACCAGGCCGGTCTCGTAGTCGGTGTTGTTCTCCACGTAGCGCCAGGCCGTGCGGGCCCATTGCTGCTCCGGCGTCAGCGCGCGCTTCGTGACGTTGGCGCTGCCCTCGGGGCGGCGAGCCACCAGGCCGCAGCCCGCGAGCGGCAGCGAGGCGAGCGCGGCGAGGCAGCTGCGGCGGCCGGCGCTCAGCAAGCGCGGCCTCCCTCGGCACGGCACGGCGGCTTGAAGCCGCGTTCCCACAGTCCTTGGCGCGGCGGCCCCCACTTCAGCAGCTTGCCCTGCGCCTTGTACAGCAGCGTCTCCAGCATGATGCCGTTGTTGTTGGCGGTAAAGGCACGGATCGGACCCTTGCCGTTTTCCAGGAGGCCTTCGTGGAAGCCGCGCTGCGGATCGGACTGCGAGGCGATCGCCTCGAACAGCCGGTCGGTGTACTCGGAGCGCCAGAGCACCCACATGCCCAGCGCGGCCTTCAGCGACACGGCGGCGAACTGCGGCAGGTACTTGCCGTCTTCGGTGATGGTGTTCCACGGATAGCCGTCGGTGAACACCGTGTCGTAGACGAAGTAGGGCTCGACCTCGAGCTGGTGCTCGGAGCGCGCGGTGAGGATGCCGGTGGCGCGGAAGCGGTTCTCCTGCGCCTGGTACACCCGGTGCGCGAAGTCCGCCATCCACGGATGCGTGTGCCTGCGGGCGGTGCCGCGCTCGAGGGCGAGGTCCCAGTCGAACTCGATGCCATCGAGCACGTAGCTTTCCGAGACGACGTAGTTGTGCTGGTAGTACTTGCGCGGGTCGCGGGCGTCGTAAGGCACTTCCACGCAGTAGATCGGCACCGTCGCATAGGGATCGGCGCGCGCGGCCAGTTCGGTCGACAGGCCCCACAGCTCGAAGCCCTTGGCCGAATACTCCTCGTAGCCGAGGCGGCCTTCCTGCACGTATTGCAGCTTGCGGTCCTTGTCCAGCATCGCGCCGAACATCATCCCGCGCGGGTCGACCACGTTGTCGAACTTCCAGCGCAGCACGAAGCGGTCGACCGCGTCGGCGTGCTGCGGATAGCGCTCCTTCACGATCTTCAGCCACACCAGCAGCCGGCCCAGGTCGAGCGCGGAGAAGCCGATCTCGCCCGGACGATTGGCGTAGTCCACCTTCTCCAGCGAACCCGTGTGGTAGACCTTGTTCGGCAGCTCGTTGCGAAAGAAGGCCAGCGAGTTCAGCGCTTCCAGCAGCTTGGCCAGGCGCTGGTCGGCCACGGCGGGCGCGACGACGCCCAGCTCGCGCGCGCTCACCACCGCGGCGATGTAGGAAGCCGTGTCCCACATGGTCGACGAGGGGTAGTTCTCGACGGCGTTGGCCAGGCCCGAGGGCTGCGTGTTGTTCTCGAAGTACTTCCAGGCCGTGCGCGCCATGGCGAGCTCGCGCTCGGTGAGCGCGCCGTTCCGGCGTTCGTAGCGCGCGGCCGGCACGTCGCCCGGCTTGCAGTCGGCGGCACCCGGCGTTCCGGCCGCGAAGGCGGCGACCGGCAGCACCAGCAGCAGCGCGAGGAGTCGTCGCATCATGGTTTCCGTTCCCCGGGGCGATGCACCTGCAGCGCCGGGCCGCGCGCGATGTAGGCCAGGCTTTCCAGGATCACGGCGTTGGTGTTGGCGGTGAGCGCGCGATTGGGCTTGCCGCCCTCCTCGTACAGGCCGGCCTGGAATCCCCGGCCCGGCTCCTGCAACGTCGCGGCCTTGGCCACCAGCTGCGCCGTGTAGTCGGTGCGGAACAGCGCGTGCCAGGCGAATGCCGCCTTGGTCGACAGGGTGCGCAGCGGCGCGGCGTCCTCGCCCTTGTCGTTGACGGTGGCCCAGGCACGGCCGGCGGACCAGACGCTGTTGTAGACGAAGTACGGCGCCTGGTCGACGTGGTCCTCCGACACCGCGGTGAGCACGCCCGTGCTGCGGAATCGCTGCTCCTGCGCGCGATAGACGCGCCAGGCGCATTCGCGCGCGCTGCGGGTCCAGCCGAACTCCAGGCCGCTCAATGCATAGGGTTCGCTCACGACGTAGTTCTGCGCACCGAAGCGCTTCGGGTCGCGGGCATCGGCGCAGACCTGCACGCCGCCCACGTCGACCAGCCGCAGGTGGCGGCGCCAGTCGGCGGCCCCTTCGACGTCGAGGCCCATCAGCTCGAAGGTGCGGGCCGCGTACTGCTCGTAGCCCAGGCGCCCTTCCTGCGTCGCCCGCGGCTGCGCGCCGGCCGCATGCTGCATGCCGAACAGCTCGCCGCCGCGCGCGAGCTGTTCCGTGTTCCAGCGCGCCAGCACGCGCCGCACCGCCGGCGTGTGCACCGAGTGCTGCCACACGATCGTGTTCAGCGGCACCAGCAGCCGGCCGATGTCGATCGCCGACCAGCCGACGCCCTGCGGCGCGGCCTGGTTGGCGTAGTCGGTCATGTCCAGCGAGCCGACGTCGTAGGACTTGTTGGGCAGCTGCCCGCCGTAGAGCGGCATGGTTTCGAGCGCGACCAGCGCCTTGGCGATGCGCAGGTCGAAGCCGCGCTTCTCGATCAATCCGAGGTCATGCGCGGAGAGCACCGCCAGCAGGTAGGACGCGGTGTCCCACATGGTGGTGCCCTGGAAGCCCGCCACCGAGGGCGCGAGTCCCGTTTCGGGGTTCGTGTTTTCCTCGAAGTAACGCCAGGCGACCGCGGCCCAGGCCTTCTCCTGCTCGTTGAGCGCGCGCGGCGCGGGCGTCGCGGCGATGCCGGTGCTGTCCGGCAGCTGCGGCGACGCGGCGCCCGCGGACGCGGCATTGCGCCGTGCGATCAGCTCCTTGCCGCTCTGCTTCTCGATCCACCAGACGGCGCCGAAGGCCACCAGGATCGCGAGGATCCAGACGATGGTGGCGCGGGCCTTGACGAGGTTGCTTTCCATGCGTTCCCGATCCCCCTCAGGGCATCGCCGGCTGCGGCGCGCCCTCTTGCGTTTCTTCTTCCGGCCGCCACAGCGCCGCGCGCACCAGCGGCAGCATGGCGAACACGTTGTTGAGGCCCCAGGCCACGTTGACCACCAGGTTGGGCAGCTCCCCTTCGTGGCCCTGCACGAACACGCGCCAGGCCGCGTACGCCAGGCCGGCGAGCGTCAGCACGATGATGGCGATCTGCGGATAGACCAGGTGCAGGAACGCGCCTTCCTGCCGGTCCTTGGGCGTGACGTGGAACTTGATCTTCTCGCCGCGCAGCACGGTCCACAGCGCGCGGAAGTTGACGGGGAAGAAGGAGAGGTAGGAAGCCTTGCCGTCCCAGCTGCGCACGCCCCAGGTCCCCACCATGAAGGCGATCTCGTTGAGCAGGAGGAAGGGCAGCGCGTGCAGGTAGAACGCGGTCGAATACGACGACAGCGGCGCGACGCCGGTGAACAGGTAGATGATGGGCGCGGCCAGGAACACCAGGTTCCACAGGCAACCCAGGTAGGACCAGAAGGTGGTGAGGTACATCAGCCGCTGCGACAGCGTCATGCGGCCCTGCAGCAGCGGGTTGTCGCGCAGCGCGATGTCCAGCGTGCCGCCGGCGTACTTGAAACGCTGGATCATCCACGTGAGCAGGTCCTGCGGCGACAGCATGCGCGACTCCACCTGCGGGTGCAGCACGGACTTCCAACGGCGCGCCGGGTCGTTGTGCAGCACGATCGAGGTGTAGATGTCCTCGGAGACGTGGAACTTGTAGGGCGTGAGCTCCTGCTCGATCGCGACCTGCCGCCGCATCTCGTCGCTGAAGTCGTCGCGCAGCACGGGGTCGGCGATCTCCCCGGCGAAGCGGCCCACCTCGCGGTCCACCGACAGCGCGAAGCTGCGCAGCGCCGCCTGCATCACCGCCTCGCGCCGGTGGATGGATCCGGCGCCGCAGCAGAACGAGGCGAAGCACCAGTTGCGCCGCCGCATGATGACGTCGTAGAACATCTGCGGGTCGTTCACGAACGGGTCCTGCCCGAAGCGCACCGGCCCGACGAGGCGCTCGGCGGCGCGCCCGAGCCAGCGTCCGGCGCTTCCCAGCCTGCGCCCCAGCCAGTCGGGCAGCGACGTGCCTTCCGGGATGTCGTAGAACCACTGCGGGGTCTGCACCCAGGCGACGTCGGGATCGCGGAAGTAGCCCAGCGTGTGTTCCACGCAGGTGGGGAACAGGCGCGTGTCGGCATCGCAGATCACGATGAAGTCGCCCGAGGTCTGCTCCATCGCGTTGCGCAGGTTGCCGGCCTTGAAGCCGGCGTTGCTGGTGCGCGTGATGTAGTGGACGTCCTCTTCTTCCGCGACCTGCCGCATCGTCGCGCGGCGGCCGTCGTCGAGCACGTGCACCCGCAGGTCGATCGGATGCGGATAGCGCAGGCGCTTCGCGTCCCGGATCGACAGCCGCACCAGTTCCTCTTCCTCGTTGTAGGTCGTGATGAAGACGTCGACGGCGACGGGACGCTCGCCCGCGCCCGGGTCGATGCATTCGGCCGCGGTGCGCGGCGGCGGCCGGCGCGGCACGTCGCGCGTCTTCCAGAGGTTGAAGACGAACAGCAGCAGGCCGATGTAGGCGAGCGTTTCGGCCACGGCCAGCGGGATCGCGAACCAGAGCGCGTCGTGGTTGAGCGAGGACGTCCAGCGCCAGCGGATGTAGTTGGCGCCCAGCACCAGCGCCACGATCGCGAGGAACTGCCACAGCAGCTCGCGTGCCGGCGAATGCGGAGCGGGGTCGGGCGGGCGGCGATGCTCGAAGCGGCGGAAGTAGAAGTCCGGTTCGCTCATCGGAAGCGCTTTCCGAGGCGCAGCCGGTTCACGCCCGCCTTGCTGCTGTACGCCACGTGGTCGAACGCGGTCTTGACGATGCCCAGCCCCATGCCGCCCTCGGGCAGGCCGCCGATGTCGGTGGGATCGAAGCCGAAGGTGGTGCTCGGGCCGGCCGTGTCGAGGCGATCGCGCGGGATCGGCTGGCCGGCATCGCGCACCTCCACCACGAAGCCGCTGCCGCTGGCGGACCACGCCACGTCGATCGCGGGCCCGCCGAGGCCGGCGTAACCGTGCTCCACGATATTGGTGAGCACCTCGGCCAGCGCGATCGCCACGTTGAAGCGGTCGTGCTCCGACAGCCGCTCCGGCAGCCGCGCCTGCCAGGCTTCCACCGCGCGCGCGACGTCCGGCAGCGTCGGCTGCACCGTCATGCGCTCGGCACTCCCCGGTTTCACGCAGCAAGACGCGCGATGGCGTCCTCGCGGTTGCCGTGCATGGAAAAGACCTTGTCCATGCGCGTGAGCTGGAACAGGCTCTGCACCGCGCCGCGCGCGTTGCAGACGGCGACGGCCCCGCGGTTGCCGACGTTCTTCAGGATCGACACCATCGCGCCGAGCCCGCTGGAGTCGAGGAACTCCACGCCGGCCAGGTCCAGCACGATGCGCGTGTCGCCGCCTTCCACCAGCTGCACCACCGCCTGCTTGAAGGCGGGCGCCACGGACGCATCCAGCCGCTTCACCGTCGGCGCCACCACCGCCACGCCGCGCTCGCGGCTCACTCCCACCAGTTCCATGCTCGCTCCTTGCCGCCGCACCTTACCATTCCCCGGTCCAGCTGATCGTGATGCTTCCGCTGCGGAAGCTGCCTTCGCCCGTGCCGCGGCCGCGGCCGGGGAAGCGGTTGCCCGAGTAGTTGTTGTATCGCACCGTGAAGCGGCCGGGGCCCGGATGCTCGTAACCGAAACCGTAGGTGAAATCCGGATCCCAGGGCTGCTGCTGCGAGCGGCGCCAGGCCTGCAGCGCGAGGTGCGCGAACCAGCCCTCCGGCCGGGTATAGCGGCAGCCCAGCGAGGCCGAGGTCTTGCCGGAGCGCTGCCCGCCGCCGTCGAACTCGACGTAGCGCGGCATGACGTGCAGGCCGGCGGTGCACAAGGCCTGGTCGCCGTCGCCCACCAGGAACACCGGCTGCAGCGTTTCCGGCAGCGCGAAGCGGCGCGACAGCGTCCACTGCCCCTGGGCGAAGTTGAGGCGCCGCTCGCCGGCGGCACGGTCGGGAGACAAGCGCGTGCCGGTGTAGTTGGCGTACACCAGGCTCCAGGTGCCGGGCCGAAAGTCCTCGTAGCCGAAGGAATAGGTGAAATCGGGATGCCAGGGCTGCTGCCGGTCGCGGTGCAGGTAGCGCAGCAGCGTGAGTTGCCCGAACCAGAAGGCATCGTGCCGGGGCACCCAGCGCAGGCTTGCCTGCAGCGTGGGCGAAGCGGCGGTGGAGCCCTGCGTGCCGCGGCCCGGCGCGTTGGTGCCGCCGCCGCGCAAGGGGAAATCGGCGGCGAGCTGCAGGGTCAGGTGCGGTTGTCGCGCGGGCTCGTCGGCCGCGACGGGACCGGCGGACGTGTAGACCGGATCGACCTGCGCCGGCGGCTCGATGTAGGTGCCGCCGCGCTGCTCGGTGCCGACCGCGGGCACCTGGGCGGCGGCGTGCGTCGAGCCCAGCGCGACCAGCGTTGCGCAGCAGAGGATCCTGCGCATCAACGGCCCCACCGCGGCACGGGCGGCGGCTCGCTCGGCGCCGGTGCGGCCGGCAGGTCCGGAGCGGGACCCTGCGCCGGCACCACGGCCGGCGTGACGGCCGTGCCCGCGCCCGGCTCCCAGCGCCAGATGCGGATGGAGGCGATGTCCAGGCGCGCCGGCAGGCGGCTGTCGTCGATGTCGCCGCCCCAGGTGCCGCCCAGCGCGAGGTTGATGCGCAGCTGCATGGGCCGGCGCAGCGGATCGGTGCCGTCGACCGCCGCGTGCGCGGGATCGAACTCGAACAGCAGTTCGTCGTCGAGGAACACGGCGATGCGTTGCGGCGTCCACTCCACGGCGTGCACGTGCCAGCGCCCCTCGAGGCCGGGCACGACGCGGCTGCCGTTGCGGTGCTGCCGCGTCTGCGGCTCGCGCCCGTAGTGCACGCCGGCGAACGCCGTGTCGGGGTGCTTGCCGACGGCTTCGAAGACGTCGATCTCGCCGTACTGGCCGGCGCTCTCGTGCAGCAGCCAGATCGCCGGCCACGTGCCGGCGCCCGACGGCCCGCGCGCTACGATCTCGAAGCGGCCGTACTGGAAGCTGCGGCGCGACACGAGCGACGCCGAGGTGTATTCCGACTGGCGCTGCGACTCGCGCCAGCCGCGCGCGCCGCTGCGGTAGGCCGCATTCGGCACCGCTTCGCGCCGCCCTTCGATGCGCAGGAAGCCCTGCCCCACGCTCACGTTCGCGGGCGTGTAGTACTGCTTCTCGCGGTTGCGGAAGAAGCCGGTCTCCAGCGACCAGGACGCCGCGTCGAGCGCCTGGGCCGCGGAGAAGTCCTGCACCTGGTCGAGCTTCCAGTCAGCCATGGCGATCGCTGGCACGAGCGCGCATGCCCAGAGCCAGGCCTTGGCGGCTTGCGGCATCGCTCAACGCCCCTCCACCGCGAGGAAGGTGACGTCGTCGTGGAACGGACCGTCGCCGTGCCAGGCACGCAGCGCCGCATGCAAGCGGCGTCCCGCCTCGTTCAAGGTCTCGTCGCGATGGCGCTGCAGCAGCTGGCGCAGGCGGTCGATGCCGAACTCCTGGCCGGCCGTGTCCTGGCAGTCGGTGATGCCGTCCGAATAGAGCGCCAGCCGCGCGCCGGCGCCGAAGGGCAGCACCACCGCCTCGTAGCCGGGCTCCGGCAGGATGCCCACCGGCAGGCCGCCGTCGCCCACCGGCACGAGTTCGTCCTGGGCCCGCGCGGCATGCAGCGCGGGCGGATGGCCGGCCTGCACCACGGCGAGCTGCCCCGCCGCGGGATCGATCAGGCCGTAGAGCAGCGTGAGGTAGAGGCTCGTTTCCTTCATCTGCAGGAAGCGGCGGTTGTATTCGGTGACCGCCGCCACGGCCGCCGCGCCGAGGCCCTGCGCCTGCAGGACCGGGGGCGCCACGTACTGCGACACCGCGCGCAGCTGCTGCTGCACGTGGAAGGCCATCATGGCCGCGGCGACGCCGTGGCCGGAGACGTCGGCCAGGAAGAAGCCGACGCAGCCACCGGGCAGTTCGAAGTAGTCGAAGATGTCGCCGCCGACGTAGCCCGAAGCCTCGAACACCCAGTCGAAGCCGATGCGGCCGAAGTTGCCGGCGGGCGGCAGCTGCCCGAGCTGCAGCACGCGCGCCAGCTCCAGTTCGCGGCTGAGCTGCTCGTACGCTTCGGCCAGGTCGCGGTTGCGGCTCGCCAGGCCCGCTTCGAGGCCCAGCACGCGCTCGGCCGCGCGCAGGCGGGCGCCGAGCTCCTGCAGGCGGATCGGCTTGGGCACGAAGTCGTCGACGCCGGCCTCCATCGCGGCGACCAGCGAGGACTCCTCGCGCGCCGTCGTGAGCATGATGCAGTAGATGTACGCATCGGACCGCAGCGCGCGGATGGCGCGGCACAGCGCGAGTCCGTCCATGCGCGGCATGTGGCGGTCGGTCAGCACCAGGTTGATGCCGCCGTCGCGCACGCGCTCCAGCGCCTCCTGGCCGTCCGCGCAATCCTCGGCTTCGTAGCCGCGCGAGCGCAGGAACGCGCACAGCAGCTGCACGATGATGGGATCGTCGTCGACGACGAGGGCGCGGATCGGCGGCGATTCGGACGGGAGGGCCGTCATCGCTGCGCCGCGGCCCGCGCCATCGCCGTCATGGCGTGCCGCATGGCCGTTTCAAAATCGTCGGGAACGCGCTCGTCCTGCATGCGGGCGCATGCTGCCACACTCGGCCACGGTCGGGGAGCCCCCGCTCCTAATCCTCGCCCATGTGCAGCCATTCCGCCTCGGCCATGGACTGCATGAAGGCCATGACGCCTTCGAGCACGCCGGCGCGTTCGGCCCACTCGACCTGCTCGCGGAAGCACAGCCGCTTGGTGAGGGACGGCGTGACCGCCCAGGCGGCCCCGGTCGGCGGCATCGGCGGCTGCGCGAAGCCGCGCAGCGTCTTGCGCGGCGGCAGCATGGCCGTGAATGCGTTCCAGCGCTCCGGCCGCGGGCACACCCGGTTGTTGCGGCGCGCGACCAGCATCGCGGCGTCGAGGGTGAAGAGCGGCTGCGGTTCGCGCGCGGCCCTGGGCAGCACGCGCATGCGGCCGCCCGAGGGCAGCGTCGGCGCCCAGGCGACCTCCTCGTGCGGCAGCCCGGGCGGCTGCGTCAGCGGCGCCGTGTCGGCGAAGCGTCCTTCCTGCTGGCTCTTCAGCTCGTTCCACAGCGCCCAGGCGGAATCGCCGTCGCTGTGGACGGCCTCCGGGAGCGGAATGGAATCGCCGGCTTCCCAGGGACGATCGAGGTCCTTGCGGGATGCGGGCTTCCTGGGCAGGGAGAAAGGCATCTTGCGGACCACTGTAAGCGCGAGGACGCGCGCGGCGCGGTTCGGCGTCAGGCAGGTTAAGCGCCTTGCGGCGAGGGAGCGGACGCCACGGATGACTACACTGCGGCGATGCGCCCGGCGCCTTCCCGCAATCCGCAATCCCTCACCGGACTCCTTCCCTTCCTGCGGCCCTACCGCGGCCGCATCGCGCTCGCCGTGCTGTTCCTGCTGCTGGCGGCCGGCGCGATGCTGCTGTTCCCGGTGGCGCTGCGCACGATGATCGACCAGGGCCTCGCGGCCGGGCCGGGCGACCGGCTGGTGGCGTTGCGCGAGCACTTCCTGCTGCTGTTCGCCGTCGCGATCGCGCTGGCGCTGTTCTCGGCGGGACGCTTCTATCTCGTGAGCTGGCTCGGCGAGCGCGTCACGGCGGACCTGCGCAATGCCGTGTACGCGCACGTGCTGGAGCAAAGCCCGGCCTTCTTCGAGGACACGCAGACCGGCGAAGTGCTGTCGCGGCTCACCACCGACACGACCCTGGTGCAGACGGTGGTCGGTTCGTCCTTCTCGATGGGCCTGCGCAACCTGGTGATGGGCGTCGGCGCGCTCGCGATGCTGGTGATCACGCATCCCTACGTGATGTCGCTGGCGCTCGCGGCGGTGGTCGTGGTGGTGCTGCCCGCCATGGCCTTCGGCCGCCGCGTGCGGCGCCTGTCGCGCGCGAGCCAGGACCGCGTGGCCGACTCCAGCGCGATCGCGGCGGAAGTGCTCAATGCGATCCCGGTGGTGCAGAGCTACGCGGCGGAGCGGCGCGAGGCACGGCGCTTCCAGGCCGCCACGGAAACGGCGTTCGGCACCGGCGTGCGCCGCACGCGCGCCCGCGCCGCGCTGGTCGCCTTCGTGATCGTCGCGAATGCGGCACTCATGCTGTGGGGCCTGTACCAGGGCACGCAGGCGGTGCTGAAGGGAACGATCACCGCGGGCCAGCTCGGGCAGGCCGCGTTCTACGTGGCGATCTTCGCGGGCGCGGTGGCCGTGCTGGGCGAGGTGTACGGCGACCTGCTGCGCGCCGCCGGCGCGACGGAGCGGCTGATGGAGCTGCTGGCGAGCCGCTCGCCGGTGGTGTCGCCCGCGCAACCCGCGGCGGCGCCGGCGCTGCGCTCCGGCAGCGCCGTTCGCTTCGAGGGCGTGCGCTTCCACTATCCCTCGCGGCCGGCCACGCCGGCGCTCGCCGGCTTCGATCTGCAGGTGGCGGCCGGC
>NZ_DASVNN010000144.1:0-67681 GCF_036383835.1 Ramlibacter sp. | reverse complement strand
GATCATCAGCGAGCACTCGAGCCTTGCCGCCTCGATCTCGCTGCACGCCGCGGCGACGTGGGCCGCGTTGTAGTTGGGCGTCTTGCCGCCGCGCAGGATGACGTGGCAGTCCTTGTTGCCGCGCGTCTCGACGATCGCCACCTGGCCGTTCTTGTGCACCGAGAGGAAATGGTGGCCGCGCGAGGCGGCCTGGATCGCGTCGGTGGCAATCTTGATGTTGCCGTCGGTGCCGTTCTTGAAGCCGATCGGCGCCGACAGCCCCGAGGCCAGCTCGCGGTGCACCTGGCTTTCGGTGGTGCGCGCGCCGATCGCGCCCCAGGAGATCAGGTCGCCGATGTACTGCGGGGAGATCACGTCGAGGAACTCGCTGCCGGCGGGCACGCCGGTGCGGTTGATCTCGATCAGCAGCTGGCGCGCGATGCGCAGGCCCTCGTCGATGCGGTAGCTCTCGTCGAGGTAGGGGTCGTTGATCAGGCCCTTCCAGCCCACCGTCGTGCGCGGCTTCTCGAAGTACACGCGCATCACGACTTCCAGCGTGTCGGCGTACCTGGTGCGCACTTCCTTCAGCTTGCGCGCGTAGTCCAGCGCGGCGCCCGGGTCATGGATCGAGCAGGGGCCGATCACCACCAGCAGCCGGTCGTCCTGCCCGGCCATGATGTCGTGGATCTTGCGCCGGGTCTGCGCGATCAGCGTTTCCACCGCGGTGCCGCGGATCGGGAAGAAGCGGATCAGGTGTTCGGGAGGAGGAAGCACGGTGATGTCCTTGATGCGTTCGTCGTCGGTGGAGCTGGTCTTGTCGACGGGATGCGCATACCAGGCATCGGAAGCGGCGGTGGCTTTGGCGTTCATGACGGGCTTTCTCTTCGGGGTGGGTGATTTCGCGGGCCCAAGAAAAAACCGCCGGGGTTGCCGGCGGTTTTTCGAGGTGTCTGTTTGCGTTTGTCGCGGGTACGCTCAGATCTCTCTTCCGCCGGGGGCGCTGGAGAACCAAAAGTAGCCAAAAAAGAAGAAACCGCGAGCGGTACGCATGGAGGTCAATGTAGCACAGAAGGTGAAAACGTCCACCGCGTGGAACGAGGCGCGTGGCTTCAGCGCCGCAGCTTGTGCCACCACTGGCGCACGCGCTCAAGCTGCGGCTCCTCGAGCTGGCCGAGGTTGGACGCGTCTTCCTCGCGCTCGCGCCACTGCTCGTACATGTCGACGAGCAGCATGCCTTCGCCCATGGTGCGCCAGGCCACCAGCGCGAACTCCTCCGCCGTGACCTGCAGTTCGCCGTCCCAGGGACTCGCATGCAGCAGCCACTGGCCGATCACCACGCGGAAGTTGTTCAGCGCCTGCAGGTAGGCCGCGTATTCGTAGAGGCCGCGCCAGGCGAGCCCCAGGTTCACCACCAGCGAGCGGTGCTCGCGCAGCACGGTCAGCATGTCCATCAGCAGCGGCGCGATCGAATCGCGCCGGCGGTCCAGGCGCAGCGCCGCCACCACGGCTTCCGAATGCATCGCCACCTCGCCGATGCTTTCCGAGAAGATCCGGCTGTCCTCGTCGGCCAGGCCGCTGCGCAGGAAATTGCTGAACTCCCCGAACGTGTTCGCGCTCGGGAACCCGGTGATGGGCCCGAACGGCAGGCGCGACGTGGAGGGGAGCGTGTTCATGGCGGCGGCGTGGGAGCCGGAGTATCGGCTCAGCCGGCGCCGGCGCGACTTAACACAAAGGCCTACACATTACGAACGGCCGCCTGCGGCGGCTGAGCGGTCGGGCAGGCGCCGGACGGCGCCGCCGTCACTCGTCAGGCCGTGCCGCCGACCGTGAGGGCGTCGATGCGCAGCGTGGGCTGGCCGACGCCCACCGGCACGCTCTGGCCTTCCTTGCCGCAGGTGCCCACGCCCGTGTCGAGCTTCATGTCGTTGCCGATCATGCTGACGCGCGTGAGCGCATCGGGGCCGTTGCCGACGATGGTGGCGCCCTTGACCGGATAGAGGATCTTGCCCTTCTCGACCCAGTAGGCCTCGCTCGCGGAGAACACGAACTTGCCCGAGGTGATGTCCACCTGGCCGCCGCCGAAGTTGGTGGCGTACAGGCCCTTGTCGATGCTGGCCACGATCTCTTCCGGCGAGCGGTCGCCGCTCAGCATGTAGGTGTTGGTCATGCGCGGCATCGGGATGTGCGCATAGCTCTCGCGACGGCCGTTGCCGGTGGGCGCCACGCCCATCAGGCGGGCGTTGAGCGAATCCTGGATGTAGCCGCGCAGGATGCCGTCCTCGATCAGCACGTTGCGCTGGCTGGGGTTGCCCTCGTCGTCGACGTTGAGCGAGCCGCGGCGATCGGCGATGGTGCCGTCGTCCAGCACGGTCACGCCCTTCGCCGCCACGCGCTGGCCGACGCGGCCGCTGAAGGCGCTGGAGCCCTTGCGGTTGAAGTCGCCCTCGAGGCCGTGGCCCACCGCCTCGTGCAGCAGGATGCCGGGCCAGCCGGGCCCGAGCACCACGGTCATCTCGCCCGCCGGCGCCGGCCGCGATTCGAGGTTGGTCAGCGCGGCCTTCACCGCGTCGTTGACGTAGCCTTCGATGTGCGCATCGTCGAAGTAGCCCAGCCCGAAGCGGCCGCCGCCGCCGCCGGAACCCATCTCGCGGCGGCCGTTCTGCTCGGCGATCACCGTGACCGACAGGCGCACCAGCGGACGCACGTCGGCGGCGATGGTGCCGTCGGCGCGGGCCACCAGCACCACGTCGTATTCGCTCGCCAGGCCGGCCATGACCTGCGCGATCCGCGGGTCCTTGGCGCGGGCCATCTGCTCCGCGCGCTCGAGCAGCTTGACCTTGGCGGTGCTGTCGAGCGTGGCGATCGGGTCCAGCCCTTCGTAGAGCGAACGGCTGCCCGCGATGCGGGTCGCGCCCACCTTGGCGCGGCCGCCGCGCGCGACCGCCGCGATCGAACGCACCGTGCGCGCGGCGTCCAGCAGCGAGGCCTCGGAGATGTCGTCGGAATAGGCGAAGGCGGTCTTCTCGCCGCTCACGGCCCGCACGCCCACGCCCTGGTCGATGCTGAAGCTGCCGGTCTTCACGATGCCCTCTTCCAGGCTCCAGCCCTCGCTGCGCGTGTACTGGAAGTAGAGGTCGGCGTCGTCGACGCGGTGGGCGCGGATCTCGGCCAGCGCGCGCGACAAGTGGGTTTCGTCCAGGCCGAAAGGCTCGAGCAGCAGCGCCTTCGCGATCGCCAGGCGCTCGATGGTGGGTTCGCGGGAGATCATGGCCCATTGTAGGGGCCGGGTCGCCGCCCCGTGACCCGGCCGTTCAACCGGAGAAGGTGCGCAGCAGCTCCGGCCGGCCGAGGTCGTCGAGCAGTTCGCGCGCGCTGCCGTAGCGGTCGCGCGGAGACTTCGCGAGCAGCCGGTCGAGGATGGGTTGCAGCGCCCCCAGGTCCGGCGGCAGCGGCGGCGCCTGCGCGCCGAGATGGCGCGCGAGCAGCAGGTCCAGCGTCTCGCCGCCGAAGGGCCGCGACCCGGTCAGCATCTCGAAGAACATCACGCCGAGGCTGTAGAGATCGCTTGCCGGCGTGATCGCGTCGCCGCGCGCCTGCTCCGGGCTGAGGTAGTAAGGCGTGCCCACCACCTCGCCGTGGCGCGTCTGCGCGAGCCCCAGCGATTCGTCGTTCTGCAGCGGCTTGGCCACGCCGAAGTCGGCCAGCGCCACGCTGTCGTCGGGCCGCAGCATCACGTTCTCGGGTTTCAGGTCGCGATGCACGATGCCGGCCGCATGCACCGCATCGAGCGCCAGCGCCACCTGCTGCGCGACCTCGATGGCCCGTTCCGGGAACATGCCGATCCGCAGCTCGGAGCGCAGGTCGCCGCGCTCGAAGTACTCCATGGCGATGTACGCGTGGTCGTCCGAGAAGCCCTGGTCGTGGATGCGGATCACGTGCGGATGCTCCACCCGCGAGAGCAGCGCGTACTCCTGGATGAAGCGCGCCAGCCGCGCGCCGCTCCCTTCGCCGGCCGCCTCCAGCACCTTGAGCACCACCGGCAGGCCGTCCTCCTCGCGCTCGGCGAGATAGACCTCGGTCATGCCGCCGGAGGCCAGCTTGCGCGTGAGGCGGAAGCCCTTCAGGCGCAGCGGCGCGTCGCCGGGCTGGAACCGGTGCTCGCGCAGCGTGGAAAGCGGGTTGCGCAGCGCGCCCTCGACCTCGCTGGCCTGCACGGCGGAACGGATGCTCAGCTCGATGCGTCCATGCTTCTTCAGCAGGCCGTCGATCGCCTCCAGCAGTTCCAGCCGCGTGAAGGGTTTGGCGAGGTAGTCGTCGGCGCCCGCCGCCATGCCCCTGCGCATGCTGGCGCGATCGTCGAGCGCCGTGAGCATCAGCACCGGCGTGGTGGCGAGCGCGGCATCGGCGCGCAAGGCCTGCACCAGCGCGAAGCCGTCCATGCCCGGCATGTTGACGTCGCTGACCACCAGGTGCGGCCGCAGCGCCTTCGCGCGTTCCAGCCCTTCCATGCCGTCCACCGCCACGTGGACCGCGAAGCCTTCCAGCTTCAGCAGGCGGGCAACGTTGGTGCGGATGGCGTCGTCGTCCTCGACGACCAGGACCGTCGTCGTCATTGCGGGGAGAACAGCCGGAACAGCGCGGCGTCGTCGAGTTCGGCGTCGCCTGCTTCGACCGCGCGGTTGAAGGCCTCGTGGGCGACGGGGCCGAGCGCGCCCTCGAAACCGGCCGCGCGTGCGGCTTCCAGCGCGAGCCGCGTGTCCTTCTGCAGCAGCGTGACGTGGGCGCGCGGCGCGTAGTCGCCGGCGATCGCGCGGCGCATGCGGTCGGAGGCTATCCAGCTCTGGCCGCTGGACTGCTCGATCACGTCCAGCGTGCGGCCCAGGTCCAGTCCGAGCCGGCCGGCGAGTGCCATCGCTTCGGCGGCGCCCGCGAGGTTGATGCCGGCCAGCAGGTTGTTGACCAGCTTGGTGCGCGCGCCGTCGCCCAGGCGCGTGCCGACGCGGAACACCTTGGCGCTGAGCGACTCCAGCAGGGCGCGGTTGGCGTCGAAGGCCGCATCGGCGCAGGCGACCATCAGGCTCATGGTGCCGTCGCGCGCACGCGCCGGTCCGCCCGACATGGGAGCGTCGATCGCCGCCAGGCTCCGCGCGTCCAGATCGGCGGCGAGCCGCTCGACGTCGTGCGGCGCGATGGTGGAACACAGCAGCACGGCGGCGCCGGGGCGCAGCGACGCCGCGGCACCGTGTGCGCCGAACAACACTTCGTGCGATTGCTGCGCGTCGACCACGCAGACGATCAGAGCCGCCGCGCCTTGGGCGGCATCGGCCGGGGTGGCGGCCGCGCGGGCGCCATCGCGCACCAGCGCCTGCACCTTCGCCTCCACGAGGTCGCAGGCCTGCACCGTCCAGCCGCTGGCGAGCAGGCGCGCGGCCATGCCGCCGCCCATGTTGCCGACCCCGACGATCCCCACCACCTGGTTCATGGGCGCGCATTATCGGCCGGGCGGGTCTCCCCCATTGAGCAGAGGACGGCGGTTGGGGCACGATCCATGATCCGCTCCCAGGGAGCAGTACCAGGCATGACGGAGAGAGGGACAGTGATGCAGACGACCGGCGCGCGGGCGCCTCGCGAAGAAGTCCAGCAGCGGCTGCTGGAGTTGCTGGCGGAACAGAGCCGGCGCGTGCCGGTCGCGGTGAGCTTGCTCCTGGTGATGGTGGCCGTGATGGCCGCCCGGCACCTGCCCCCCTGGATCCCGGGTGTCTGGCTCCTCGTCGCGCTGGCCGTGCTGATGCTCCGCCGGCGGATGCTGGGGCAGTTGCCGCTGCGCACCGAGATCCCCACCGCCGACCGCCTGCGCACCGCGGTCATCCTGAGCGCGATCAACGGCCTCAGCCACGGCCTGATGCTGACGGCGTTCCCGGTCCTGTCGGACACCGAGCGCTCCTTCTTCACCCTGCTGATGCTGGGCCTGTGCACGGGCGCCGTGGGCACCACGGCGGGCCATCGCGCCATTTACCTCGCCTACCTCGTCCTCGCGGCGGGATCGTTGCCCGTCTGGTGGTTGATCAACCCCGGCGGCCCGGCTCCGGGCTGGGTCGACATGTCGCTGTCCGTGCTGCTGGGCCTCTACCTGTGGGTGCTGCTCGGCCTGGCCAACAACGCGTGGCGCAACTTCAGCGAGTCGGTGCAGATCCGCTGGCAGGACCGCGAGCTGGCGCAGCAATTGCGCGAGGCGCTGACGACGGCGCAGCAGGCCAACCAGGCCAAGACGCGCTTCCTGGCCGCCGCCAGCCACGACCTGCGCCAGCCCCTGCACACCATCGGCCTGCTGGTCGCCGCGCTGTCGCTGCGGCCGATCGAGGGCCGCGACCGCGAGGTGGTCGACCTGCTGAGCCAGGTGACCGTCGCCCTGTCGGAACAGCTCGACCAGCTGCTGGACATCTCCAAGCTCGATGCCGGGGTGGTCGAACCGGACAAGAAGATCGTCGACCTCGGCGAGATGCTGCGCATGCACCACGCGGAGATGCGCGCCGCGATCGAGGAAAAGGGCCTGCGTCCCCTGGTCGACGCGCCCACCGGCGTGCGCTGCTGGACCGACCCCGCCCTGGTGCTGCGCGTGCTGCGCAACCTCACCGAGAACGCCATCAAGTTCACGCAGCAGGGCCAGATCGAACTGCGCCTGCGCGTGGAAGGCAAGAGCGCCTGCATCTCGGTGCAGGACAGCGGCCGCGGCATCCCCGCGCACGAACAAGCGATGGTGTTCGAGGAGTTCTACCAGGTCGACAACCCCGAGCGCGACCGCACCAAGGGCCTCGGCCTCGGCCTGTCGATCGTGCGGCGCCTGTGCAGCCTGCTGGACATCCGCCTGGAGCTGCGCTCGGTGGAGGACCAGGGCACCTGCGTCACCCTGAAGGTGCCGCTGGAAAGCTACGGCCTCATCCCCGCCCCGCCGGCCGAGCCGGCCGACCACCAGAGCTTCGCCGGCCTGACGGTGCTGGTGATCGACGACGAGCGTTCGGTGCGCATGGGCATGCGGGTGCTGCTGGAGGAACTGGGCTGCCGCTACGTGGAGGCCTGCACGGTGGAAGAGGCCACGCGGCAGGCGCAGGAAAGCAAGCCCGACATCGTGCTGGCCGACATGCGCCTGCGCAACGGCGAAACGGGCATCGGCGCGATCGACAGCATCGTCGCCGCCATCGGGCCCACGCCCTCGCTCCTGATCAGCGGCGACACCGCCCCCGACCGGCTGCAGGAGGCCACGCGCGCCGGCATCAAGCTGCTGCACAAGCCCGTGGCGCTGCCGACGCTGGAGGCCGAGCTCGCACGCATCCTCGGCAAGAAGGGACTCCGCCATGAAGGCACGCGTCCATGACGACACCGCACCGGGCCTGCGCTGGCTCTCGCGCGACTACGCGGAGCTGCGCGCGCAGGCCGACGACACCGTCTTCGACGTCCTGATCGTCGGCAGCGGCTACGGCGGCGGGATGGCCGCGGCCGAACTCGCCGGCCGCGAGGTGGAGGAGCCGGGCGGCACGCGCCGCCGCATCCGCGTGTGCGTGCTGGAACGCGGCAACGAATACACGCCGGGCATGTTCCCTTCCAGCCTGCAGGAGCTGCCCACGCAGGTGCGCGTGCGGCGCACCGCGCAGGGCCGCACCTTCGGCGCCTACGACGCCTTGCTGGACGTGCGGCTCGGCACCGACGTCTGCACGCTCACGGGCAACGGCCTCGGCGGCACCTCGCTGATCAACGCCGGCGTGATGGCGACACCGCGCCTGGAAGACTGCAGGCGCCTGCCCGGCAAGCTGGCGAAGGCGCTCACCGACGATTTCTTCGAACAGGTCAAGCAGCAGCTCGGCGCCAGCGACCGGCTCCTGCAGGACCATCCGCGCGCGAAGGACCTGCCCAAGAACAAGGCATTGCAGGCGCTGGCCGCGGCGGCGGGCGAGGAGTCGCGCTTCAGCCAGGCCGCGATCACCGTGCAGGTCGCGCGCGACGAAGCGGATCCCGACGTCCCGCCCTGCACCCTGTGCGGCGACTGCATGACGGGCTGCAACGTCGGCGCCAAGAAGTCGGTCGACACCACGCTGCTGCGCGAGGCGCGCCGCAAGGGCGCGGAGATCTACACCGGCGGCAGCGTGATCAAGGTCAAGCGCAACGGCGACCCGAAAGGGCCGTGGACGGTGCGCACCGTCTACACCCACGAATCGCTGCGCCAGCGCCACTGGCCGGTCGACATCAAGGCGCGGCGCGTGATCCTCGCGGCCGGCACGCTCGGCAGCACGGAGATCCTGCTGCGCTCGCGCACGCCCGACTTCCGGTTCTCGCAGCAGCTCGGCGAGCGCTTCTCGTGCAACGGCGACAACCTCGTCGCCCTGCACGACGGGCCGCAGGTGGTGCACGCCACGACCGACGAATCCGAGCCGCTCGCGCAGCGCCGCGTGGGCCCGACGATCACTTCGATGATCGACCTCGGCGGCCTGCTGGTGCAGGAGTTCGCCGTGCCCGCGCCGCTCAAGCGCCTGTTCGACGAGGCCGTCACGACGACCAAGCTGCTGCATACCCTGTCGAAGCCGCCGCGGCCCAACACCCCGGGCCACGGCGGCTGCGACTCCTTCGCGGTGGATGCGGGCGCGATGGACCGCACCCTGCTGGTCGGGCTGATCGGCCACGACGAGAGCAGCGGGCAGCTGCAGCTGCGCGAGGAACAGGCGGCCGACGACCGCACGCACGCGGAAGGCTGCCTGCACGTGCACTGGCCCGGCGTGCGCCGCTCGCACGAACTCGAAGAGGCTTTCGGGCGTGCCCGCAAGCTGGCGCGGGCGAGCGGCGAAGGCGTCGCCGTCCTGCCCAATCCCCTGTGGCGCCTGCTGCCCGACGAGATGGACTTCCTCGTCAAGGGCGAACGCGGCCCGGTGCTCACCGTGCATCCGCTGGGCGGCTGCTCCATGGGCGAGTCGCACGAGCAGGGCGTCGTCGACGACTGCGGCCGCGTGTTCAACCCCGCGCCCGGGCCGCGGGAAAGTGGCGTGTACACGGGCCTGGCGGTGCTGGACGGCTCCGTCATTCCGGCCTCGCTGGGCGCCAATCCCGCGCTCACGATCGCGGCGGTCGCCAAGCGCGCGGCCGGCCTGCTCGCCGAGGAATGGAAATTCCTGCCGGCGCAGGGCGAGGCGAAACCCATCGTCGTACACAGGCGGCCGGTGTACCGTGCGCCGGAGCACTGCACGCCGCCGCCGGCGCGCCCGACGGAGGTCGAACTCACCGAGCGCCTGATCGGCGAATCCGGCCCTTACCTGCTCGAGCTCACGATGGGCTACAAGCCCGAATCGGTGTCGGCAATGATGTCGGGCGGCCGTCCCGCGCTGGCCATCGTCCCCGCGCGCTCCTTCCTGCGCGTCTACCCCGCCGACTCCGGCCTGCGCCGCCGGCTGAAGATCGCCTCCGAGCCGCAGCGCGACGAGGCCGCCCTGCTGGTCGCCGAGATTTCGGGCTCGCTCGACATCATGCGCCAGGACGTCGATCCCGGTCGCTGGATCAGGGCCTCGATCCATTGGCTGGCCAACCGCGGCACGCGCGAGCTGTGGGATCTCGCGAAGGACTGGCTCGCGGGCGACAGCACGCGGCGCATGGGGTTGAAGGACTTCAAGGCATCGGCCGCCCGCGCTTCGGAGGCGCGCTGCTTCGACTACCACGTGCGCGTCGAGCGCATCCTGAAATCGCCTGAAGGCCAGGCCCTGCTCGCGCCCGGCGCCACGCTGCGCGGCGAGAAGCGCCTCACCTACGGCCTCTGCAGCAATCCGTGGCGGCAGCTCACCGAGATGCGGCTGACCGAAGTGCCGGCCGGTTTCCGCAAGGGCACGCTGGTGCTCGACGGACGCTTCCTGGTCAAGCAGGGCTATCCGCTGCTGCGGATCGCGCGCCAGGAAAACCAGGTGGTGGCGCTCGCCGAACTGGCTTCCTGGGCGGCCTGCTGGGCCCGCATGCTGCTGTCGATCCACCTGTGGTCGTTCCGCGCGCCCGATCCCGCGCCGGCGGTGCAACGCCAGCTGCTGCCCACCGCGATGCCGAAGCGCCTGCCGGTACCGGCGATCCGCGAGATCGAGCTCGACCCGCCGCGGCGCGGCATCCCGGTGCGGCTGCGCCTGACGCGCTACGCCAGCGACGGCCCGCCGATCGCCCTGATCCACGGCTACAGCGCCAGCGGCACCACCTACACGCACGAGGCCATCCCGATGCCGCTCGCGCTGTACCTGCACCAGCGCGGGCACGACGTCTGGGTGCTGGACCTGCGCACCAGCGCCGGCATGCCCTCGGCGATCCTGCCCTGGCATTTCGAGGACGCCGCGCTGGCCGACCTGCCCGTGGCCCTCGCGCACATCAGCGAAGTGCGCGGCCAGCGCGTCGACGTGTTCGCGCACTGCATCGGCGCGCTGATGCTGGGCACCGCGCTGCTGGTGCAGCCGCACGAACTGTCGCAGTTCGACCAGGTGGACGTCGCCGACGGCGGGCCGCGCCCGAAACGCTACGTGGACGAACTGGCCGCGATGCGCGAGCGCGTCGGCAAGATCGTGCTGTCGCAAAAGGCGCCGCTGCTGGTGTACAGCGACGCCAACGTGCTGCGCGCCTACTTCATGAAGCTGCTGCGCCACGTCGTGCTGCCCGAAGACTTCCAGTTCATGGCACCGGCGGGCCAGCCGCTCGGAACCGGCGTGCTGGACCGGCTGCTGTCCACCATGCCCTATCCCGACGACGAATTCCGCCGCGAGAACCCGCTGCTGTGGAAGCGCACGCCGTGGGCCGGCTTCCGCCACCGCATGGACGCCCTCTATGCGCGCGACTTCAGCCTGGGCAACATCGCGGGCCGCACGCTGCGCTCCGTCCACGACCTGTTCGGGCCGCTGAACCTGGACACGGTGTCGCAGGCGATCCATTTCGCGCGGCTCAACACCATCACCGACGGCGCCGGACGCGCGATCGACACGCAGGGCGCGACGCTCGCCGCCCGCTGGCCGCGCCACGGCACCCTGTGCGTGCACGGCGCCGACAACGGCCTGGCCGACGTCGCCACGCTGGACCTGTTCCAGCGGCACATGGCGCGCGCCGGCGTGCAGATCGAGCGGCACGAGGTGGCAGGCTACGGCCACCAGGACTGCCTGATCGGCCGCCATGCCGCGCGCGACGTGTTCGCGCCCGTGTACCGATTCCTGGAGCAAGCCCATGACCAGCCACAGCCGCACCTTCCTCTGGCAGAGCCCGTCCGCCGGACTGGTTAGCAAGGACGGCCAGTGGCACGCCGCGGCCGACCGCGCGCTCGGCGACGCCTGGGGCCTGCTGGCGCCGCTGCGCCGCGGCGAGGGCGGCTGGGAGATCGCCGCCGAAGCGGATGTGCTGCTGGACCTCGCCCGCGTGCCGGTCGATGCGCCGCGGGCGCTGGCCCCGCCCGTGCAGGAGCACGACGCCAGCCACTACCTGTGCATGCTGCGCTACGACCATCCGGGGGACCGGCAAGGCGGCGGTTTCCGCTTCGGCTTCCGGCCCAGCCGCCGTTCCGGGCGCGAGCATCCCTGGATCCAGGACGCCGCCGATGAGGAAAACGCGCACGACAAGGTGTCCGCCCGCCAGCTGGGTGCGGCGCTCGCGGGCCTGCAGCGGCAATTCGGCGAGGACTTCGAGCACCAGCTGGTGAGCGCCGCCGAGCCCGAGGCACCCTCGCCCGAACGGGGCCTGTGCTTCGCTTTCGCGAGTTGCCAGTTCCCTTCCGGCATGATGGACCGCGCCCAGGCGAATGCGTCGCACCGCGCCATCGCCCGGCGCTTTCCGGGCGGCGCCCGGTTGCCGACGCGCCTGCTGCTGCTGGGGGACCAGGTCTACACCGACGCCACCTACGGCCTGCTCGATCCGGCGCGGCTGGACGACCACTACCGCTCGCCCTACGAGGAACTCACCGGGCGGGACGGGCCGCTGGGCGAACTGCCGCAGGACCTGCAGCGCGTGATCCGCATGACGCCGGACGACCACGAGATCCGCGACGACTGGGAACCGCAGCGCACCCGCGTGCGCGAGGACCACCTGGGACGCGGCCTGGCCGCCTACTGGCGCTACCAGCGCGGCGAGACGCAGCAGGCGGCGCAGCACAAGGCCGATGTCCGCGCGCCGGTGTGGCTGCAGGAGTCCGGCGAGGGCTGGCGCCTGTTCATGACGGACACCCGCACCGCGCGCGAATTCCGCGACGAGCGCAGCGTGCGCGGCGCCAGCATCCTCGGTGCGCCGCAGACCGCGGAATTGCGTGATTTCCTGCAGCGGGCACCGAAGGACGACCTCAAGATCGTGACGTCCGCGGCGATGCTGTTGCCGCGGACCCGCCTGTTCGTCGGCGAGCCGCTGCGGCAGGACAACTGGCAGGGCTATCCGGCTTCGCTCGGCGGCCTGCTCGCGCTGCTGTGCGAGGAGGAAGCGCGCAACGTCGTCTTCCTCTCCGGCGACGCGCACCTGGCTTGCAGCGCGCGCATCACCGTGAGCGGCGGCGGCAGGCGCTGCACCTTCGCGTCGCACCACGCGCCGGCGCTCTACGCGCCCTTCCCCTTCGCCAACGAGAACCGCTGGAACCTGCTGCTGCGCGACCGCTTCACCTTCGAGCACAAGGGCACCGGCTACGAGGTGCGGGTGGCGGCGCGCGTCGCCGACGGCCGCGCCAACGGCTGCGGCCTGCTGCACGCCCGCCGCGAAAACGCAGAGTGGAAGATCCGCGCCGAACTGTTGGCCGCGCTGGAAGACTAGATCCCTTACGAGATCCGCACGCCCTGTTCCGCGGCCATGTAAACGGCTTCGGTGCGGTTGCGCGTGCCCAGTTCCTGGTAGATCGCGCGCAGGTGAGTCTTCACCGTGCCGTCGCTGATCCCGAGCTGGCGGGCGATCAGCTTGTTGGAGTTGCCCCGCAAGGCGGCCCGCAGCACGTCGGCCTGGCGTTCGGTGAGCGTGGGGAAGGCGTCGCGCACGTCGCGGGTGCGGATGGTGGAGCCGCCGGCGGCCGAGGGCAGGTAGACGCCGCCGTCGGCGATCGTCTTGACCGCCAGCATCAGCTGCGCAGGCGGCGAGTCCTTGGGGATGAAGCCGGCCGCGCCGATGTCCACGGCGTTGCGCACCAGTTCGGCATTGCGGTCGCCGGAAAGCACCACCACGCGGGTGAGGGGCGCGGACTCGCGCAGGGCTTCCAGCGCCCGGGCGCCGGCCAGGCCGTCCATGTGCCAGTCCATCAGGATCAGGTCGAACATGGCATCGCGGGTGGCCGCGAGGGCCTCCTCGGCGGAGCCGGTCAGCGTGACCTCCATGCTGGAATCCAGCTTCTCGAGGAGGAGGCGCAGCCCTTCGCGGAAAAGGGAATGGTCATCGCACACCAGAACTCGCATAGCTGTCTCCTTTTGCCCTACTCCATCCCAGGCCGGATGCGGGCTGTCACCCATCGACGCCCGATCTTGCCGCTCCGTTCGCGCCGCTCGCCTCTTCCCATTGGGGGAGAGACACGCCTTGCCGTCAGCTCTGCACCAGCCTCTTGGCCTTGGAGATCGACATCAGGATCCCCAGCCCCATGCCCAGGGTGACCATGGCGGTGCCGCCGTAGCTGATGAAGGGCAGCGGCACGCCCACCACCGGCAGGATGCCGCTCACCATGCCCATGTTCACGAAGGCATAGGTGAAGAAGATCATGGTCACCGCGCCGGCCAGCAGCCGCGAGAACAGCGTCGGCGCCTCCAGCGCGATCGCCAGCCCGCGCAGCACCAGGAAGACGAAGCTCAGCACCAGGAACAGGTTGCCCGCCAGGCCGAACTCCTCGGAGTAGGCGGCGAAGATGAAGTCGGTGGTGCGCTCGGGGATGAACTCCAGGTGCGTCTGGGTGCCCTGCATGAAACCCTTGCCGAAGACGCCGCCCGAGCCGATGGCGATCATGCCCTGGATGATGTGGAAGCCCTTGCCCAAGGGGTCCTTGGTCGGGTCCAGCAGGGTGCAGATCCGCTGCTGCTGGTAATCGTGCAGCACCGGCCAGCGGTAGCCCTCGGCACACAGCATGGGTTCGAAGGACACCAGCAGCACCACGCCCACGAGGCCCACCACCACGGGCGGGATGATCAGTTTCCAGGGCAGGCCGGCGAAGAAGATCACCGACATGCCGGCGGCCAGCACCAGCAGCGAGGTGCCGAGGTCCGGCTGCTTCATGATCAGGCCCACGGGCACGGCCAGCAGCAAGGCGGCCACGATGAAGTCCAGCGGCCGCAGTTGGCCTTCGCGCTTCTGGAACCACCACGCCAGCATCAGCGGCATCGCGATCTTCAGGATCTCGCTGGGCTGGATGACCACGCCCACGTTGACCCAGCGCCTGGCGCCCTTCTTGGTGATGCCGAAGACCGCCACCGCGACCAGCAGGCCCACCCCCAGCAGGTAGAGCGGCACGGCGAAGCTCATGAGCCGCTGCGGCGGGACCTGCGCCACCACGAACATGATGGCGCCCGCCAGCAGCATGTTGCGCCCGTGGTCGAGGAAGCGGCTGCCGTGGTCGTAGCCGGAGCTGTACATCGTCAGCAGGCCCGCGCAGGCGAGCAGGAACACGGCGAAGGCGAGCGGCCCGTCGAATCCCTGCATCACGGGAACGAGGCGCTGCAGCAGGGAGGGTTTCTCGAAAACGGCGGCCATGGGCAAATTATCCCTCGTCCGAATGGCCGTTTCGGGCCGGAAGGCGGCTGCTAACATCCCGGCAGCCGAGCCAGCCATGAACATCCTCGTAGTCGACGACCATCCCCTTTACCGCAGCGGCGTGTCCTTCGCGCTGCAGAACACGGGCATGGGCGTCGAAGTCGTGGAATGCGCCACGCTCGACGCCGCCTTCCAGCGCCTCGACGCCGGCCTGCGGGCCGACCTGATGATCCTGGACCTGCAGATGCCCGGCTACACCGGGCTGGATTCGGTGCGCGCCGTGCGCAACCGCAGGCCGGAAGTGCCGGTGCTGGTGTTGTCCGGCAACGAGGATCCGGCGGTGGTGCGCGAATGCATCGACCTGGGCGCCTTCGGCTTCGTGCCCAAATCGGCGCCGAGCGACCAGTTCAACGCCGCCCTGGCGCGCGTGCTCGCCGGCGGCGTCTACCTGCCGCCCACCAGCCTGAGCGTCGGCGTCCCGGCCACCCGCGCCCAGCAGGACGCCTGGAGCCGCCTGGGCACGCACCTCACCGAACGCCAGCGGCAGGTGCTCCTCGGGATCGTGCAGGGCAAGCCGAACAAGGTGATCGCCCGCGAACTGGGACTGTCGGACACCACGGTGAAGTCGCACGTGGCCCACATCCTGGCGGCGCTGGTCGTCTCCAACCGCACCGAGGCGGTCTATGCCCTGGCGCGCGCCGGGCTGAGCATCCGCGACCTCGAAGCGTCGCCCGCACCGCCGGTCCACTGAGGCGCCGCGGCGAGCAGCGCCTCCAGCAGGCGGTCCGGCGTCACGGGCTTTTGCAGCACCGGCACCGGCAAGCCCTTGTCCTGCAGGTCCGGTTCGCCCGAAATCACGAGCGCCGGCACGGGACCGTACTTCGCCCGCAACGACTCGATGGCGGCCATCCCGGTCTCCTCGCCCAGCCGGAAATCGGCCACGATGAAGTCCGGAGTTTCCTGGCTGGCCTCGAGCGCCTCGCGCACCGGCGCCAGCGCGCTGCCGGAAGCGACGCGGGCGCCGGCTTCCGACAGCCAGGCGCACAGGGCTTCGCGCGCCAGCCGGTCGTTTTCCACCACCGCGATCAGGCGGCCGCGCAGCGGCGATTCGTGCCGCTCCGGCGCCGGGACGGCCACCCGCGGCTGCATGCTTTCGGCGAGGGGCAGCCGCACGATCGCGCGGGTGCCGGAGCCCGGGCGCGAGTGCAGCTGCAGTTCCGACCGCATGAGGTCGGCCATGTGCTTGCAGATCGCCAGGCCCAGGCCGATGCCCTCGGCCTCCGCCAGCGTCGCCGAGCGGCCGCGGAAGAAGGCGTTGCAGGCCTGCGCGAGGTCCTCCGCCTCCATGCCCACGCCTTCGTCCGACACGCATAGCGAGATGAGCTCGCCTTCGCGCTCCACCTTCAGCACGATCTCGCCCTGCAGCGAGTACTTGTAGGCGTTGTCCAGGAAGTTGCGCAGCGTGCGTTCGAGCAGCACCGGGTCCGCCGCGACGGTGAAGGATTCGGGCATGTCCACCCGGAAACGCAGACCGCGGGCGGCGCACTTCTCGGCGAAGCCGGAGGCGGCGGCGATCACCAGCTGCTCCAGGCGCACCGGCTGCACCACCGCCTTCATCGTGCCGGCGTCGATCTGGGCGAAGTCGACCAGGTGGCGGAACATGCCGTCGATGGACTCGCCGGTGCGCACGATCTGCTGCGCCATCGCATCGCGCCGGGCGGGATCGCTCGACTTGCGGAAGATGTCGGACAGGAACATCAGCGCCTGCACCGGCTGCCGCAGGTCGTGGCTGGCCGCGCCGAGGAAGCGCGAGCGCGCGCTGTAGGCGGCCTGCTGGCTTTGCAGCGCCTCTCGCAGCTGGTGCACGAGCAGCGCGTTCTGCTCGTTGGCCGCCACCGTATCGCGCAGCTGGCCCCACACGGCCTGGCCCAGCTTCATCATCATGCGGCCGCCCAGCACCATGCTGATGCCGATGATCATCAGCTCCGTGGTGCCGGCAAAGCGCATCCACGCCAGGTACACCACGGCGAAACAGGCGGTGAGGTAGACGGCGTAGATGCGCGGCTGCACCGCCAGCACCGCCACCGCCACGGAGGCCCAGCCCACCGTGATGATGGTGAGCACGCCGACGTCGGCGATCTCCAGGAAGCGGCCGAAAACGGGCACCGACGCCGGCGCCAGCCAGCCGGTGAACGCGGCGATGGCGGCGATCCGGTGCAGCGTCTCGGGCGTCGCGCCGTCGCGCTCGACCATGCGGTGGAAATAGGGCTGGCGCGCCGCCATCAGGACGGCGAAAGGCAGGTACCAGGCGAGGAAGGGGCCCCAGCCGGCGCCGGGCACGTAGATGAACCCGAACAGGCCGCCCATCAACACCGCCGTCACCGCGCCCTGACGCGACTGCGACAGGATCATGGCGACGCTGCGCGCCACCAGCTCCGGGGACCCCGGGGACGCGAACGGCGACTGTTGTTCTGTTTTTTGAAGCACGTCGGACTCCTGCGCGGCGAGTGTGTCGCAGAATGAGGTATCGGCCAAGGGAATCGCCACCACCTCTACCATCCGGCCGATGGACTCCACACACCTGTTGTATCTGCACGGCTTCCGGTCGTCGCCGCGCTCCTTCAAGGCGCAGCGGATGGAGGCCGCCGTGCGGGCCCGTCACCCGCGGGTGACCTGGCTGTGCCCGCAGTTGCCGCCCTCCCCCCGCGCCGCCATGGCCATGGTGGCCGAAGCGACCGCCCACTGGCCGCGCGACCGCATGGCCGTCGTGGGCTCCTCCCTCGGCGGCTTCTACGCGACCTGGGTGGCGGAAGAGACCGGCTGCCCGGCCGTGCTGCTGAACCCCGCCGTGGACCCGGCGCGGGATTTGTCGCGTTTCATCGGCGAACAGACCGCATGGCATGACCCTGCCGGGCATTTTTACTTCGCGCCGGAGTACGTGGACGAACTGCGGGCGCTGGAGAAAGGGCCGGTGCGGCATCCGGACCGCTATTTCGCCGTGATCGCCAAGGGCGACGAAGTGCTGGACTGGCGCGAGATGACCGGCCGCTACCCGGGCATCCGCGTCAAGCTGCTGGAGGGCTCCGATCACGCGATCGGCGACTTCGACGCGCACATCGGGGACGTCCTGGACTTCCTGGGGCTCGCCTGACTTCGCCTGCGCTGGCCCAGCCGTGGGGGCCGGACCCCCATGGGACAATCCGCGGATGTTCGTTCTGTTCGAAGACGCCGGGAAATTCCTGGCCGGCCGGGTGCTGTCGGAAACCGACGCCTCGGCACAGGTGGAGCTGGAATCCGGCAAGCGGGTGAAGGTCAAGGCCGCCAATGTCCTGCTGAAGTTCGAGAAGCCGCAGCCGCAGGAGCTGCTGCGCGAGGCGCAGGCGCTCGCCGAGGGTATCGAGCTGGACCTGGCCTGGGAATTCGCCCCCGAGGAGGATTTCGGCTTCGCCGACCTGGCCCGCGAGTACTTCAGCGCCCAGGCCACGATCGCCCAGCAGGCCGCCGCCTTGCTGCGCCTGTTCGAGGCGCCGCACTATTTCCGACGCGCCGGCAAGGGGCGCTTCCGCAAGGCCTCGGCCGAAATCCTGCAGCAGGCGCTGGCCGCCATCGAGAAGAAGAAGCAGGTGCAGGCCCAGATCGAGGCCTGGGCGGCGGAACTGGCCGCCGGCAGCTGCCCGCCCCCGATCCGCGAGCAGCTGTACAAGATCCTGTTCAAGCCGGACAAGAACGCGCCCGAGTACAAGGCCGTGGTCGAGGCGTCGCGCAACACGCACACGGCGCCGCTGGACCTGCTGCAGAAGGCCGGCGCGATCACCTCGCCCTACCAGTTCCACTTCAAGCGCTTCCTGCTCGAGTGGTTCCCGAAAGGCACCGGCTTCGCGCCGGTCACCGCGCCGGCCATCAAGGACGACCTGCCGCTGGCCGGCGTGCAGGCCTTCTCGGTGGACGATTCCAGCACCACCGAGATCGACGACGCCCTGTCGGTGCAGGGCCTGGGCAGCGGCACCGTCACCGTCGGCGTGCACATCGCCGCGCCCGGCCTCGCGATCCAGGCCGGCACGCCGCTGGACCAGCTCGCGCGCCAGCGCCTGTCCACGGTCTACATGCCGGGCCACAAGATCACCATGCTGCCGGACGACGTGGTGCAGGCCTACACGCTGATGGAAGGCCGCGACTGCCCCGCGGTGTCGCTGTACGTGCAGTACGACGAGGCCTCGCTGGAGCCGAAGGCGAGCGAGACGCGCCTGGAGCGCGTGCCGATCGCGGTGAACCTGCGGCACGACCAGCTCGATGAGCACCTCACCGCCGCCTGGCTGGAAGACGCCTCGCTCGTGGCGGGAGGGGTGCCGGAAAAGGCGGCGCGCTTCCGGCCGGAGCTGTCCTTCCTGTTCCGCCTGGCGAAGCAGCTGAAGGCGCAGCGCGAAGTGGTGCGCGGCAAGCCGGAGAACTTCAACCGACCGGACTACAACTTCCGCGTCCCGGGCGCCGGCGAGCACGGCCCCGAGGGCGGCGAGGCGGTGGAGATCACGGTGCGCAAGCGCGGCGCGCCGCTGGACCTGATCGTGTCGGAGGCGATGATCCTCGCCAACAGCAGCTGGGGCCAGTGGCTCGGCGAGACCGGCGTGCCCGGGATCTACCGCAGCCAGGCCAGCCTGGCGCCCGGCATCAAGGTGCGCATGGGCACCAAGGCGCTGCCGCACGCCGGCATCGGCGTGAAAAGCTACGCCTGGAGCACCTCGCCCCTGCGCCGCTACACCGACCTGGTGAACCAGTGGCAGATCATCGCGGCGGCCCGTCACGGCCGCACCGCGGCGCTCGCCGCGCCCTTCAAGCCGAAGGATGCGGAATTGTTCTCGATCATCTCGGGTTTCGACGCGGCCTACGGCGCCTACAACTCGCACCAGGCGGGGATGGAGCGGTACTGGACGCTCAAGTACCTGCAGCAGCAGGGCGTGACCGAGCTGGAAGCGACCGTGTTCAAGGAGGGCCTCGCCCGCGCCGACACCCTGCCCCTGGTGCTGCCGGTCATGGGCACGTCGGACCTGCCGCGCGGCGCCCGCGTGCGACTGCGCCTGGGGGCCATCGACCTGATCACCCTGGACGTCACGGGCACCGTGATCCAGCGCCTGGACGCCGCGCCGGAGGCCGCAGTGTCGGCAGAGGACGACAGCGAAGAGGAAACCGTCGCGGGTCCGATTGCGATCGCGGTGGATGTCACGGACACTTCAGAGGACGAAGCGAAAGCGGCGCCTGCTGCCGCGGATAATTGAGCCTAGTGAACCTGAAGTCCCTCAGCACCCTGCACATCGCGCTGGGCGTGTCCGTCGCCGTGCACGCGGGGGTGCTGTTCGTCCGCCTCGTGGACCCCGAAGCCTTCAACCGCGTGTTCGAGGACACGCCGCTGGAAGTGGTGCTGGTCAACGCCCACGCCAGCGAGAAGGTCGACAAGCCGCAGGCGATCGCCCAGCGCTCGCTCGCCGGCGGCGGCGAGGCCGAAAAGGGCCGCGCCACCTCGCCCCTGCCGCCTTCGGCGCTCTCCAGCATCGGCGACTCCGCCGAGGAGACGCAGAAGAAGGAGATCGAGGAGATGCAGGAGCAGCAGATGCTCATGCTCGCCCAGATCAAGCGGACGCTGGCGGCCATGCCGCCGGCCGATCCCAGGATGGCCAAGCGCGACCCGCAGGTGGCCGCGCAGGAGGAGAAGCGCCGGCACCTGATGAAGATCCTCGCGGAGATCGAGAAGCGGATCAACGAGGAGAACGCGCGGCCGAAGAAGCGCTACATCAGCCCGTCGACGCGCGAAGAGGTCTACGCCGGCTACTACGACGGCCTGCGCCGCAAGATCGAGGAGCGCGGCACCACGCACTTCCCGGAACTCGCCGGCCGCAAGCTGTATGGCGAGCTGACCATGATCGTCACCGTCAATTTCGACGGCCGCGTGCTCGAAACCGAGGTCGTCGAGACCTCCGGCAGCAAGGTGCTGGACCGCCGCGCCGCCAGCATCGCGCGCAGCGCCGGCCCCTTCGGCAAGTTCAACGACCGGATGCGCCGCAAGGCCGACCAGATCGTGGTGGTCTCGCGCTTCAAGTTCACGCGCGACGACACGCTGGAAACCAGGCTCACCAGCCGCTGAAGAACACCGCCGTGGACCGTTACTGCGTCATGGGAAATCCCGTGGAACACAGCAAGTCGCCGTGGATCCACGCCCGCTTCGCCGTCCTCACCGGCGAGCCGGTGGAGTACGGCAAGCGCCTGGTGCCGATGGACGGCTTCGTCGAAGGCGTGCGCGCCTTCCGGGCCGAAGGCGGCAAGGGCTGCAACGTCACGGTGCCTTTCAAGTTCGATGCCGCGCGGCTGGCGAATTTCCGCAGCGCCCGGACGAACCTTGCCGGCGCCTGCAACGTGCTGCGCTTCGAGGCCGACGGCATCCACGGCGAGAACACAGACGGCATCGGCCTGGTGGCCGACCTGCAGCAAAACGCCGGCGTCTCGCTGGGCGGCCGCGACCTGCTGCTGCTGGGCGCGGGCGGCGCCGCCGCCGGCGTGCTGGGCCCGCTGCTGGAAGCCCGCCCTCGCCGCATCGTGGTGGCGAACCGGACGCTGGAGAAAGCGCAGGCGCTGGTGCAAAGTCACGCCATGCTGGCCAACGACACCCATGCCGACCTGCAGGCCTGCGCGCTGCACGCGGTGCGCGGGCAGTTCGACGTGGTCATCAACGGCACGGCGAGCAGCCTTGCCGGCGGTGGCGTCCCGGTGGGCGCCGGGGTGCTGAAGCCCGGGACCCTGGCCTGCGACATGATGTACGGCCCGGCCGCCCAGCCCTTCCTGCAATGGGCGAGCGAGCACGGCGCCGTGGGCCGCGACGGCCTGGGCATGCTGGTCGAACAGGCCGCCGAGGCCTTCCAGTTCTGGCGCGGCATGCGCCCGCCCTCGCGGCAGGTGCTGGCCGAACTGCGCCAGGAGCTCGCGCGGTGAAGGCGGTGCTGCGCTGGATCGCGCTGGCGATCATCGCCTTCGTGGGGCTGCAGCTGTTTTTCGTTGGCCGCATCGCGGCGATGGCGGTGATCGATCCGGAGTCGACCACCTTCCAGCGCTCGGAAGCCTGGCGCATCGCCACCGAACGCGACCGCCTGCGCTGGCGCCAGCAGTGGGTGCCGTACGAGCGCATTTCGGACAACCTCAAGCGCGCGGTGATCGCGTCGGAGGACGGCAGCTTCGCCAACCACGACGGCGTGGACTGGGACGCGCTGGAAAAGGCCTGGGCCCGCAATGCCAAGGCGGAAGAATTCGCCGCCAGGCGCGCGCAGCTGGCGCCCTCGCGTGCCAGGCCGCCGAAGATCGTGGGCGGATCGACCATCACGCAGCAGCTCGCCAAGAACCTGCTGCTGTCCGGCGAGCGCACCCTGCTGCGCAAGGGCCAGGAGATCGTGCTGACCTTCGCGCTGGAGAACGCGCTGACCAAGCAGCGCATCCTCGAGATCTACCTGAACAACGTGGAATGGGGCGAAGGCGTGTTCGGCGCCGAAGCCGCCGCGCAACACTACTTCCGCAAGCCCGCCAGCCGCCTCTCCGCCTACGAAGCGGCGCGGCTCGCGGTGATGCTGCCGCAGCCCAAGCGCTTCGAGAAGACGCCGGGCTCCGGCTATCTCGCCGGCCGCGCGCACACCATCGTTGCGCGCATGCGCGACGCGGAACTTCCTTGATGCGCATCCTCGGCATCGACCCCGGGCTGCAGACCACCGGCTTCGGCGTGATCGATGCGGAAGGCCAGACGCTGCGCTACGTGGCGAGCGGCACCATCACCACCACCCACCTGGAGCGAGGCGACCTGCCGGCGCGGCTGAAGGTGCTGTACGACGGCATCGGCGAACTGCGCACGCGCTACCACCCCGATGCGGCGGCGATCGAGATCGTGTTCGTCAACGTCAACCCGCAGTCCACCTTGTTGCTCGGACAGGCGCGCGGCGCCTGCGTGACGGCGCTGGTCTCGTGCAACCTCGCAGTGGCGGAGTACACGCCCATGCAGATGAAGCAGGCGGTGGCGGGCACCGGCCGGGCCGCGAAGGCGGAGGTGCAGCAGATGGTCAAGCGGCTGCTGCAATTGCCGGGCTTGCCGGGGAAAGACGCCGCCGATGCCCTGGGCCTCGCGATCACGCATGCGCACGCGGCGATCGCGACGGCGAGGCTTCAGGAAGCGGGCGGCGTGGCGCGGCGGAATACCGGGGCGTACAAGACCGGGCGGGTGGTTTGACCGTGCTGCGTCGTCCCCCGTAGGGTGGGCGAGCTTTGCTTGCCCACCATGGCGGCGCGCGGGAAACGGTGGGCAAGCGAAGCTTGCCCACCCTACGGCGATCGCGCGAACGATGGCAGTGGCAACAAACAATGCACCACCGCCCTGCCCTGCTGCCAGCCCCCGTGCGGGCGGGGCCGGGATCGCGCATCAAGGCATGGCGCCTGCGAGGACCGGGCAGGCGGCCCAGCGCGGCTACGAGAGCGCGTAGCGCGTATCGAGCCGCGCGTACGTTTCCGACTCGCGACACCGGTGTCTGAGCGGAGTGTTTGACCGCGCGCGGGCAAACACGCAGCGAGTTCGGTCGCGCGGGCCGCCTGCCCGGTTCTCGCAGGTTTGCCGAAGCGCCGCAGGCGCGAAGGACGCCATGCCAGCGCGACTCCGGCCCCGCCCGCATGGGGGCTGGCAGCCGGCGCGATGCGACGAAGCGGAAAAAAAGCGGCGCAGCCGCTTCAAAGACAAAAAGCCCTGGGTCCCCGCCTGCGCGGGGATGACGAAGAAACACATCCGCTGGGATGACAAAAACTCAACTCGCCAGCCGCTGCACGACCAGCACCGCGAAGAATCCGAACACCGCCAGCAGCGTCCATTTCAGGATCACCAGGCCGAATCGCTTGTACTTCGGCTGTCCCGTCGCCGCATAGAACGCAAAGCTCACGGCCGCCACGAGCAGCAGCAGCAGGACGATCCCGCGGACCAGGGCCATGGTGGCGCCTTACCAGGCGCGGGCGGGCTGCGCGAAGCCGACGGGGGCCTGGCGTTCGTCGCCGAAGCTGACCACCTCGAAGGCGTCCTGGTCCGCGAGCAGCGCGCGGATCAGCTTGTTGTTCAGGGCGTGGCCGGAACGGAAGGCACTGTAGGCGGCCAGCAGCGGCTTGCCGATCAGGTACAGGTCGCCCATCGCGTCGAGGATCTTGTGCTTCACGAACTCGTCGTCGTAGCGCAGGCCGCCGGCGTTCAGCACGCGGTAGTCGTCCATCACGATCGCGTTGTCCATGCCGGCGCCCAGGCCCAGGCCGCGCGAGCGCATCATCTCGACGTCCTTGGTGAAGCCGAAGGTGCGGGCGCGCGCGATGTCGCGCGAGTACTGGCCGGCGCCGAGGTCGAATTCATAGCGCTGGCCCGTCGAATCGATGGCGCGGTGCGCGAAATCGATCTCGAAGCCCAGCTTGTAGCCGTGGTACGGCTCCAGCCGCGCCCACTTGAGGTTCTCGCCCTCGCCTTCACGGATTTCCACCGGACGGCGTACGCGGATGAAGCGGCGCGGCGCGTTCTGCAATTCAATGCCGGCGCTTTGCAGCAGGAAGACGAAGGAGGCCGAGGAGCCGTCGAGGATCGGGACCTCCTCCGCGGTGATGTCCACGTAGAGGTTGTCGACGCCGAGGCCGGCGCAGGCCGACATCAGGTGTTCGACCGTGTGGACCTTGGCGCCGCCGTTGGAAATGGTCGATGCGAGCCGCGTGTCCGTGACGGATTGCGCGGACACCGGGATGTCCACCGGCACGGGGAGGTCGACTCGGCGGAACACGATGCCCGTGTCCGGCGGTGCCGGACGCAGGGTGAGCTCCACCCGCTGGCCGCCGTGGAGACCCACGCCGACGGCCTTGGTGAGGGTTTTGAGCGTGCGTTGCCGGACCATGACGCCGATTCTAGAGGCGCCGGCATTCCCGCCCCGTTGCATTTCCCCATGTCCCCGATAGAGCCAGCCCATTCCCTCAGCCTCCCCGTCCCGTGTCAAGCAGCTATGAAGCGCGCGTAAAAGCGCAACCGGCCGAGCGGACCCGTTGCGCTGCTGCGACTGCGGAGGCCGGAGCGCCCCCACCCCAACCCTCCCCCGGAGGGGGAGGGGGCAGGGAGGCTCAGTCGGCTTGCTTGCGCAGGAAGGCCGGGATCTCGAAGTCGTCCATGCCGCCGCTCGAGAGCGCGTCGACCTTGGCCGCCGCCTGCGTGCGGTTGGTGCGCCACACGCTGGGCACGGCGAGGCCGCCGTAGTCCGGCTGCTGGGGCGCCGAGACGCCGGACGCCTGCATTTCGCGGGTGACGATCGCGCCCGGGCCGCCCACCGCGGTGTGGATCGTCGGCACGTGCAGCGGCACGTTGTCGGTGCCGGTGCGCAGCACCTGCAGCGGGGGCGCCGTGCGGCGCTGCTGGCCCTGGCGCGACAGGCCGGTGGCCACCACGGTCACGCGGACCGCGTCGCCCAGGTCGTCGTCGTAGGCCGTGCCGTAGATCACGTGCGCGTCCGGCGAGGCGTAGGCACGGATCGTGTTCATCGCCATCTTGGACTCGGCCAGCTTCAGGCTGCCCTTGGCCGCGCTGATCAGGACCAGCACGCCCTTGGCGCCCGAGAGGTCGATGCCTTCCAGCAGCGGGCAGGCCACCGCCTGTTCCGCGGCGATGCGCGCGCGGTCCGGGCCGTTGGCCAGGGCCGTGCCCATCATCGCCTTGCCGGGCTCGCCCATCACCGTGCGCACGTCCTCGAAGTCCACGTTCACGTGGCCCGGCACGTTGATGATTTCCGCGATGCCGCCCACGGCGTTCTTCAGCACGTCGTTGGCGTGCGCGAAGGCCTCGTCCTGGGTGATGTCGTCGCCCAGCACGTCGAGCAGCTTCTCGTTCAGCACCACGATCAGCGAATCGACGTTGGCTTCCAGCTCGGACAGGCCGTTGTCGGCGTTGGTCATGCGGCGGCCGCCTTCCCAGTCGAAGGGCTTGGTCACCACGCCGACGGTCAGGATGCCCATCTCCTTGGCCACGCGCGCGATCACCGGCGCCGCGCCGGTGCCGGTGCCGCCGCCCATGCCGGCCGTGATGAACAGCATGTGCGCGCCCTGGATCGCCTCGCGGATGTCCTCGATCGCGGCTTCCGCGCACTCGCGGCCCTTCTCCGGCTTGCTGCCCGCGCCCAGCCCGCTGCCACCCAGCTGGATGTGCTTGTGCGCCGGGTTGCGCGACAGCGCCTGCGCGTCGGTGTTGGCGCAGATGAACTCCACGCCCTGCACGCTGCGCTGGATCATGTGCTCCACCGCGTTGCCGCCGCCACCGCCGACGCCGATCACCTTGATCTGCGTGCCCTGGTGGAACTCCTCGACTTCGATCATTTCGATGCTCATTCGGATACTCCTAACTTTCTGCAGTTGCCACTTGCGAATCTGTTCTTGTGTGCGTCCTTCAACGGGGGAACGGTGGATCGGTGCACCGACTTCGCTCCTTTCTGCGAGGTGGACTCCCTCGCGCCAGCCACAAGTTGCGGGGGTTCACTTCAGAAATTCCCCACGATGAAATCCTTCAGGCGCCCGAACGCGGTCTTCACCGACCCGTGCTGCATCGCCACTTTCTGCCCGCGCACGCGCGCCAGGCGCGCCTCCTCGAGCAGGCCCATCACCGTGGCGGCGCGCGGCTGCGCCACCATGTCCGACAGCACGCCGATGTGGCGCGGGATGCCGCGGCGCACCGGCTTCAGGAAGATGTCCTCGCCCAGTTCCACCATCCCGGGCATCACCGCGCTGCCGCCGGTGATCACGATGCCGGACGACAGCACTTCCTCGAAGCCCGACTCGCGCACCACCTGCTGCACCAGCGAGAAGATCTCTTCCACCCGCGGCTCGATCACGCCGGCGAGCGCCTGCTTGGACAGCATGCGCGGACCGCGGTCGCCCAGGCCCGGCACTTCGACTTGCGTGTCGGGGTCGGCCAGCAGCTGCTTGGCGTAGCCCGACTCCACCTTGATGTCCTCGGCGTCCTTGGTCGGGGTGCGCAGCGCCATCGCGATGTCGCTGGTGATCAGGTCGCCGGCGATCGGGATCACCGCCGTGTGGCGGATCGCGCCGCCGGTGAAGATCGCGACGTCGGTGGTGCCGGCGCCGATGTCCACCAGCGCCACGCCCAGTTCCTTCTCGTCGTCGGACAGAACGGCCTGGCTGGAGGCGAGCGGATTCAGCAGCAGCTGCTCCACTTCGAGCCCGCAGCGGCGCACGCACTTGATGATGTTCTCGGCCGCGCTCTGGGCGCCGGTGACGATGTGCACCTTGGCTTCCAGGCGGATGCCGCTCATGCCGATCGGCTCCTTCACGTCCTGGCCGTCGATCACGAATTCCTGCGGCTCCACCAGCAGCAGGCGCTGGTCGGTGGAGATGTTGATCGCGCGCGCCGTCTCGACGACGCGCGCCACGTCGGTGGGCGTCACCTCGCGGTCCTTCACCGCCACCATGCCGCTGGAGTTGATCCCGCGGATGTGGCTGCCGGTGATGCCGGTGTACACGCGCGTGATCTTGCAGTCGGCCATCAGCTCGGCTTCCTTGAGCGCCTGCTGGATGCTCTGGACCGTCGCGTCGATGTTCACGACGACGCCGCGCTTCAAGCCATTGGAAGGCGAAACGCCCAGCCCCGCGAGCTTGAGTTCGCCGCCCGGCATGACCTCGGCCACCACCGCCATCACCTTGGCCGTGCCGATGTCCAGTCCGACGACGAGATCCTTGTAGTCCTTGGCCATCCTCGTTGTTTCCTCAGTTCCTCTTCGCCGCCACGTCCGTGGTGGCGACGCCCCTCAGCTTCACCGCATAGCCGTCCGCGTGCCGCAGGTCCGCGGTCACCAGCGCTTCCGGCCGGCGCCCGTATTTCGCCGTCACCTGCGCGAGCGTGGCCGCGAAGCGCCGGCCGCGTGCCAGCACTTCCTCCATCGAGCCGCGCCCCAATTCCACCGTCGCGCCGCTGTCCAGGTGCAGCGTCCAGCCGCCGCGTCCCGTCAGCGCCACCTGCTCCAGGTTCAAGTCGAGCTTTTCCAGCAGCGGCTTGAGCGAGCGGTACATCGCCAGCACGTCGATCGCCGTGCCTTCGGGCCCGACCAGCCGCGGCATCTCGTCCTGCTCCACGTCGCCCGGATTGGCGTCGAACACCTCGCCGTGGGTGTTCACCAGCCGCGATTCCGAATCGGCGCCCCACATCGCCTCGGCCTGGTGTTCCTGCAGCTGCACGCGCAGCTTGTTCGGGAACTGCCGCCGCACCACCGCCGTGCGCACCCAGGGCACGGCCTGGAAGGCCTCGCGCGCCTGCTGCAGGTCCACGGTGAAGAAGTTGCCCTTCAGCCGCGGCGCCACGTTGGCGCGCAAGGTCGCCGCGCTGTTGTGCGACACCTCGCCTTCCACCACGATCCCGCCGATCGCGAAGATCGGATGCCGCAGCGCCCACCAGCCCAGCGCCGCCGCGAGCACGAGGCCGCAGGCCGCGAACAGCACCGTGGCGGTGATGTTCATCAGCCTGACGTCCACCGGCAGCGGCAGCGTTTGCTTCATGCCTTCGTCGCTCCTTGCACCTGGTCCAGCACCGCCGAAGCCAGCAGCTGCAGGCACAGGTCCTCGTAGCTGATGCCGGAGGCGCGCGCGGACATCGGCACCAGCGAGTGGCCGGTCATGCCGGGCGAGGTGTTGATCTCCAGCAGGTAGGGCTTGCGCGTCTTCGCATCGATCATCACGTCGATGCGGCCCCAGCCGCGGCAGCCCAGCACGCGGTAGGCCTTCACGACCAGTTCCTGGATCGCCTGCTCCTCGCCTTCCGGCAGGCCGCAGGGCACCAGGTACTTGGTGTCGTCGGTGAAGTACTTGTTCTGGTAGTCGTAATTGCCTTCCGGGGCGACGATGCGGATCACCGGCAGCGCGCGCGCGTCGGGGCCGGTGCCGAGCACCGGGCAGGTCACTTCGTCGCCGGCGATGAACTGCTCGCACAGCACGTCGCGGTCCAGCGCCGCGGCCGCGTCGACCGCTGCCTGCATCTCCTTGGCGGCGAGCACCTTTCCCAGCCCGATGGAGGAGCCTTCGCGCGCCGGCTTCACGATCAGCGGCAGGCCGAGGTCCTGCACCACCTGGTCGAGGTGCGCGCCGTCGTACTCGCCCTTGCGCAGCACCGCGGACTTCGGCGTCGGGATGCCTTCGGTGGTCCACACGCGCTTGGTCATCACCTTGTCGATCGACATGGCGGAGGCCAGCACGCCCGAGCCGGTGTAGGGGATGCCGAGCAGTTCCAGCGCGCCCTGCACCGTGCCGTCCTCGCCGAAGCGGCCGTGCAGCGCGATGAAGCAGCGCTTGAAGCCCTTGCGCTTCAGCTCCACCAGGTCGCGCTCCGCCGGGTCGAAGGCATGCGCGTCGACGCCCTTGGACTGCAGCGCCTTCAGCACGCCTGCGCCCGACATCAGCGACACCTCGCGTTCGGCCGACTTGCCGCCCATCAGGACGGCGACCTTGCCCATGTCCTTGACGTTGGGCGTTGAGGGTTGAGCGTCGAGCGTCATTTGGTTCCCTCCCGCTGAACGCTCAACGCTGAACGCTCAACGCTTCCAAGCTCAACGAGCTTCGCCGGCACCCCACCGATGGAGCCCGCGCCCATGCACATCACCACGTCGCCGTCGCGCACCGTGTCGAGGATCGCCTGCGGCATCGCGTCGATCTCGCCCACGAACTGCGGCTCCAGCTTGCCGCCCACGCGCACCGCGCGCGCGAGCGAGCGGCTGTCGGCGGCCACGATCGGTTCCTCGCCGGCGGAATACACCTCGGCGAGCAGCACGCTGTCGGCGTTGCCCAGCACCTTCACGAAATCCTCGAAGCAGTCGCGCGTGCGCGTGTAGCGGTGCGGCTGGAAGGCCAGCACGATGCGCTGGCCCGGGAAGGCGCCGCGCGCGGCGGCGAGCGTCGCCTTCATCTCCATCGGGTGGTGGCCGTAGTCCTCGATCACCGTGAACTTGCCGCCGCCCTGCGCGGCCGGCACCGGCACTTCGCCGTAGCTCTGGAAGCGGCGGCCGACGCCGCGAAATTCGCCCAGCGCCTTCGTCACGGCCTCGTCGGGGATGTTCAGTTCCACCGCCACCGCGATCGCCGACAGCGCGTTCAGCACGTTGTGCATGCCCACCGCATTGAGCTTCACGTGCATGTCGGGCAGCGTGATGCCGTTGCGGCGCAGCACCGTGAAGTGCATCTGCGGGCCGACCGCCTGCACGTTCACAGCGCGCACCTGCGCATCCTCGTTGAAGCCGTAGGTGGTCACCGGGCACTGCACCTGCGGGATGATCGAGCGCACCGCCTCGTCGTCCGAGCACAGGATGGCCGTGCCGTAGAACGGCATGCGGTGCAGGAACTCGAGGAAGGCCTTCTTCAGGTTGTTGAAGTCGTGCCCGTAGGTGTCCATGTGGTCGGCGTCGATGTTGGTCACCACCGCCATCACCGGCAACAGGTTCAGGAAGGACGCGTCGGACTCGTCCGCTTCCACCACGATGTAGTCGCCGGAACCGAGCTTGGCATTGGCGCCGGCGGAATTCAGCTTGCCGCCGATCACGAAGGTCGGGTCGAGGCCGCCCTCGGCCAGGATGCTCGCCACCAGGCTGGTGGTCGTCGTCTTGCCGTGCGTGCCGGCGATGGCGATGCCCTGCTTCAGGCGCATCAGCTCGGCCAGCATCACCGCGCGCGGCACGATCGGGATCTTGCGCTTGCGCGCGGCGACGACTTCCGGGTTGTCCTGCTGCACCGCCGTCGACGTGACCACGGCATCGGCGCCGATCACGTTGGAGGCGGCGTGGCCGATGAAGGTCTGGATGCCGATTTCCTGCAGGCGGCGCGTGGTGGCGCTGTCGGCGATGTCGGAGCCGGAAATGAGGTAGCCGAGGTTGCGCAGGACTTCGGCGATGCCGGACATGCCGGCGCCCCCGATGCCTACGAAGTGGATGTGTTTGATCGCGTGTTTCATCGTGCGAGGGCCTCGCAGGCGGCGACCACCTGTTCGGTCGCCTGGGTCTTTTCCATCTTCTTGGCCGCCACCGCCTTCTGCAGCAGTTCGGCGCGGCCCAGCTTCTGCAGCAGGGCCGCCAGGGATTCGGGGGTAAGGTCCTTCTGCTGGACCAGCCAGCCGCCGCCGGCGTCCACCAGGAACTTCGCGTTCGTGGTCTGGTGATCGTCGACCGCGGACGGGAACGGAACGAACAGCGCCGGCGCGCCGACGGCCGCGATCTCCGTCACCGTGCTCGCACCGGCGCGGCAGATCACGAGGTCGGCCTCGGCGAAGGCGCCGGCCGTGTCGTCGATGAAGGGCGTGAGCTCCGCGCGCACGCCCGCATCGAGGTAGTAGTTGCGCAGTTCGTCGATCTGCTTGGCGCCGCTCTGGTGCAGCACATAGGGGCGCTGGCCTTCCGGGATCAGCGCCAGCGCCTTGGGCACGACCTGGTTGAGCCCACGGGCCCCGAGGCTGCCGCCCACCACCAGCACCTTCAGCGGGCCGTTGCGGTCCTGGAAGCGCGCTTCCGGCGGCGCTTGCTCCAGGAAGGGCTTGCGCAGCGGATTGCCCACCCACTCGGCCTTCTTCAGCACCTGGGGGAACGCGCTGTAGACGCGATCCGCCACGCCGGACAGCACCCTGTTGGCCATGCCGGCCACCGAGTTCTGTTCGTGCAGAACCAACGGCTTGCCGAGCAGCACGCTCATCATGCCGGCCGGAAAAGTGATGTAGCCGCCGAGGCCCACCACCACCTGGGGCCGCACGCGGCGCACCACCTGGATGCTCTGCCAGAAGGCGCGCAGCAGCTTGAGCGGCAGGAACACCAGCGTCTTGATGCCTTTGCCACGCACGCCACCGAAATCGATGGTCTCGAGCGGGAAGCCGCGCGGCGGCACCAGCTGCGCTTCCATGCTGTCGGGCGCGCCCAGCCAGTGCACGCGCCAGCCGCGCGCGCGCAGCGCTTCCGCCACCGCGAGGCCCGGGAAGATGTGGCCGCCGGTGCCGCCGGCCATGACGAGTGCCGTGCGCTCGGTCATAGCCTGCCCCCACGCATCAGCGCCCGGTTCTCGTAGTCGATGCGCAGCACCACCGCGATCGCCACCACGTTCATCATCACGGCGGAACCGCCGTAGGACATCAAGGGGAGCGTGAGCCCCTTGGTCGGCAGCGCGCCGAGGTTCACGCCCATGTTGATGAAGGCCTGGAATCCCATCCAGATGCCGACGCCCTGAGCCACCAGGCCCGCGAACACGCGGTCGAGCGCGATCGCCTGCCGGCCGATGTGCATGATGCGGCGGGTCATCCAGAGGAAGGCCAGGATCAGCGTCATCACGCCGACCAGGCCGAACTCCTCGCCGATCACCGCCAGCAGGAAGTCGGTGTGCGCCTCGGGCAGCCAGTGCAGCTTCTCCACGCTGCCGCCGAGGCCGACGCCGAAGATCTCGCCGCGGCCGATCGCGATCAGCGAGTGCGACAGCTGGTAGCCGCGGCCCAGCGCGTACTTCTCGCTCCAGGGATCGAGGTAGGCGAAGATGCGGTCGCGCCGCCAGTCGGAGAACGCGATCATCAGCATGAACGCGACCACGATCACCGCGGCGATCAGGAAGAACATGCGCGCGTTGACGCCGCCCAGGAACAGGATGCCCATCGCGATCACGGCGATCACCATGAAGGCGCCCATGTCGGGTTCGGCCAGCAGCAGCACGCCCACGACCGCCACCGCGGCAGCCATCGGCAGCACCGCGCGGAAGAAACGCTCCTTGACCTCCATCTTGCGCACCATGTAGTTGGCGGCGTAGAGCAGCACCGCGAACTTGGCGAGTTCGGAGGGCTGGAAGGAGATGGGACCCAGGCCGATCCAGCGGCGCGCGCCGTTGACGCCCTTGCCCACGTGCGGGACCAGCACCACGATCAGCAGCAGCAGCGACAGCACGAACAACCAGGGCGCGATGCGCTCCCAGCTCTCCACCTTCACCTGGAAGGCGAGCAGGCCGACGACGAAGGACAGCGCGAGGAACAGCGCATGCCGCGTCAGGAAGTAGGTGTGCGCGTAGCGCTGGAACTTCGGGTTGTCAGGCAGTGCGACGGATGCCGAATACACCATCACCAGGCCCCAGGCGAGCAGCGCCACGGTGAGCCACAGCAGCGCCGGATCGAAGGCGTGGATCCTGGAATTGTCATGCCGGGCTTGACCCGGCACCCAGGCGCCGCGCGTTGCGCGGCTGAATGGATTGCGGGTCAAGCCCGCAATGACAGCGCTCAGACTCAAGCCTCACCTCCCTGCACCATGGCGCCGGCCTCGTCGGCGATGGCCTGCACCGCGGCGCGGAACACCTCGGCGCGGTGCGGATAGTTGCGGAACATGTCGAAGCTGGCGCAGGCGGGCGACATCAGCACCGCGTCGCCGGCGTGCGAACGCTGCGTGGCGGCGCGCACCGCTTCTTCCATCGTCGCGGCGTCCACCAGCTGCACGCCGGTGTCTTCGAGCACCGCGCGGATCTGCGGGCCGTCGCGGCCGATCAGGACGACGGCGCGCGCGAACCTGGCCACCGGCGCGGCGAGCGGAGAGAAGTCCTGGCCCTTGCCGTCGCCGCCCAGGATGACGACCAGCTTGCGCTCGGCGCCCAGTCCCTGCAGGGCCGCGACGGTCGCGCCGACGTTGGTGCCCTTGCTGTCGTCGAAGTACTCGACCTCGTTGACGATGCCCACCGGCTCCACGCGGTGCGGCTCGCCGCGGTACTCGCGCAGGCCGTACAGCATGGGCGCGAGCTGGCAGCCGGCGGCGTTCGCCAGCGCGAGCGCCGACAGCGCGTTGATCGCGTTGTGGCGGCCGCGGATGCGCAGCGCGTCGGCGGGCATCAGGCGCTGGATGTACAGCTCTTCTTCCGCGTCCTTGCGGCGCTTCTCGGTTTCATCGGCCTCGTGCGCGCGCGCCAGCCAGGCCATGTCGTTGACGATGTCCAGGCCAAAATCGCCGGGGCGCTTCGGCAGGTCGCCACCGAAGGTGACGTATTCGCGCTGCTCGTATTTGCCGCCCTTCAGGCGCACGGGTGCCGGAAGCATCTGCATCACGGCCGGGTCTTCCCGATTCAGCACCATGGTCGCGGACTTGCCGAAGATGCGCGCCTTCGCGCCCGCGTACGCCTCCATGCTGCCGTGCCAGTCCAGGTGGTCCTGGCTGATGTTCAGCACAGCGGCGGCCGTCGGCTCGAAATCCGCTATGCCTTCCAGCTGGAAGGACGAAAGCTCCAGCACCCACACCTGCGGCAGCGCGCCGGCGTCGCGCTTCTGCGCGAGCGTGTCCAGCAGGCTGGGGCCGATGTTGCCGGCGACGGCCACCGTGCGGCCGGCGCGCTCCACCAGCTGGCCGGTGAGCGAGGTGACGGTCGTCTTGCCGTTGGTGCCGGTCACGGCCAGCACGGCGGGGTGATAGCCGTCGGCCTGGCGCAGCGTTGCAAGCGCCTCGGTGAACAGGCTCAGCTCGCCGCGCACCGGGATGCCCTGCGCGCGCGCCGCATCGGCCACGGGCGCGACTTGCGCCGGCGTCAGGCCGGGGCTGCGCAGCACCTGCTCCTGCCCCTCGAGCAGCGCAGCGGAAAACTCGCCGCTGACGAATTTCGCCTGCGGCACCTGTTCGCGCAGCAGCGCGAGCTGCGGGGGCTCCTCGCGCGTGTCGGCGACGGTCACCTCCGAGCCGCGGCCGGCGCACCAGCGCGCCATGGCCACGCCCGAGATGCCGCAACCCAGCACCAGCACGCGCGCCGGCGGGGGAGGCAGTTGCACCTCCGGCGCCTGGGGCTGCGCCTCGGGCGGCTGCTCGGGTTGAAGGGGCTGGTCCAGTTCTTCCATCACCGCAGCTTCAGGGTGGACAGGCCGATGAGGCACAGCAGCATCGTGATGATCCAGAAGCGGATCACCACCTGCGTCTCCTTCCAGCCGGTCTTCTCGAAATGGTGGTGCAGGGGCGCCATCAGCAGGATGCGGCGGCCCTCGCCGTAGCGGCGCTTCGTGTACTTGAAGTAGATGACCTGCGCCATCACCGACAGCGCCTCGACCACGAAGATGCCGCCCATGATCGCGAGCACGATCTCCTGGCGAACGATCACGGCGATGGTGCCGAGCGCGCCGCCGAGCGCCAGCGCGCCGACGTCGCCCATGAACACTTCGGCCGGGTGCGCGTTGAACCACAGGAAGGCGAGCCCCGCGCCGGCGACCGCCGCGCAGAAGATCATCAGCTCGCCGGAACCCGGGATGTGCGGCAGCAGCAGGTACTTCGAAAAGTTCGCGTTGCCGGTCACGTAGGCGAACACGCCCAGCGCCGAGCCCACCATCACCACCGGCATGATCGCCAGGCCGTCGAGGCCGTCGGTGAGGTTCACCGCGTTGCTCGATCCGACGATGACCAGGTAGGTCATGATCACGAAGCCGAACACGCCCAGCGGGTAGCTGATCTCCTTGAAGAACGGGATGAGCAGGTTGGCTTTCGGCGGCAGGCTCATGTCGAAGCCGGAACGCACCCAGTCGACGAACAGGCCGAGGACGCGCACATTGGTCGTTTCCGACACGCTGAACGCGAGGTACAGCGCGGCGACCAGGCCGATCACCGACTGCCAGAAGTACTTCTCGCGCGAGCGCATGCCCTCGGGGTCCTTGTTGACCACCTTGCGCCAGTCGTCCACCCAGCCGATCGCGCCGAAGCCCAGCGTCACCAGCATCACGATCCAGACGAAGCGGTTGGTCCAGTCGAACCAGAGGACGGTGGAGATCGCGACGGCCAGCAGGATCAGCACGCCGCCCATGGTGGGCGTGCCGCTCTTCTTCAGGTGCGACTGCATGGCGTATTCGCGCACCGGCTGGCCGATCTTCAGTTCGGTCAGGCGGCGGATCACCCACGGGCCCAGGATGATGCCGATGAGCAGCGCCGTCATCGCGGCCATCACCGCGCGAAAGGTCAGGTACTGCACCACCCGCAGGAAACCGAACTCGGGTCCGAGGCCTTGCAGCCAGCCGGCCAGGCTAACGAGCATCGGGGCTCTCCTTCTTCTCTTGTTCTTGTGCGCGGGCGGCGATCGCTTCCACCACCCGTTCCATCTTCATGAAGCGCGAGCCCTTCACGAGCACGCTTTCCGTCTTGTCCAGGGCTTCGACCACCGCCGCGTTCAGCGCGTCGATGTCGGCGAAGTGCCGGCCCTTCATGCCCGCGGCCTGCTCGCCCAGCGTGAACAGCTGTTCGATGCGGCGCTCGCGCGCGTACTGGCCCACTTCCGCGTGGAAGGCGGGACCCTGGTTGCCCACCTCGCCCATGTCGCCCAGCACCAGCAGGCGCGGACCCGGCAGTTCGGCGAGCACGTCGACCGCCGCGCGCACGGAGTCCGGATTGGCGTTGTAGCTGTCGTCGATGACAGTCAGCGTGCGCTTGCCGAGCTGCACGGCGAGCGCGCGCGAACGGCCCTTGACCGGCTCGAAGCTCTCGAGCCCGCGCGCGACCGCGGCCAGCGGCGCGCCCGCGGCGATCGCGCAGGCGGCGGCGGCAAGGGCGTTGCGCACGTTGTGGCGGCCGGCGATATGGAGTCGGAACTGCATCGGACCGGCCGGCGTCTCCGCCCTCACCTGCCAATGCCCCTGTTGCCATGCAGACCCGGCCAGAACGATGTCGGCGTCCGCGTCGCCGAAAGTCATGCAGGGGCGCGCATCGGCGAGCCCCGTCCAAAGCATGGTGAATGCGTCGCCGGCGGGGAACACCGCCACGCCGGCCGCGGGCAACGCGCGGAACACGCTGCCGTTTTCCTCGGCGACGGCCTGCACCGTCGCCATGAATTCCTGGTGCTCGCGCTGCGCGTTGTTCACCACGGCGACGGTCGGCTGCGCGATGTCGGAGAGATAGCCGATCTCGCCGGGATGGTTCATGCCCAGCTCGATCACGCCGACCTGGTGCGACTTGCGCAGGCGCAGCAGCGTGAGCGGCAGGCCGATGTCGTTGTTCAGGTTGCCCTGCGTCGCGAGGTGCGCCTCCGGGTGCCAGGCCTTGAGGATGGACGCGATCATCTGCGTCACCGTCGTCTTGCCGTTGCTGCCGGTCACCGCGATCAGCGGCAACTGGTACTGCAGGCGCCAGGCGTTGGCGAGCTTGCCGAGGGCCAGCTTGCTGTCGTCCACTTCGATGCCGGGCATGCCGGCGGGCAGCCGGCCCGGCTGGGCGATCGCCGCGACCGCGCCCTTGCCGCGGGCGTCGGCCAGGAAATCGTTGGCATCGAAGCGCTCGCCCTTCAACGCCACGAACAGGTCGCCGGCCTGCAGGGTGCGCGTGTCGCTGTGCACGCGCTGCACCCGCACGCTGCCGTCGCCCACGAGCCGGCCGCCGATCCAGTCGGCGGCCTGCCTCAGGTCGAACATCGTCGAATTCACTTTCGGTTCCTCAGCGCCGCCAGCGCGTGCGCCTGGTCGGAGAACGGGTGCTTGACGCCCGCGATCTCCTGGTAGTCCTCGTGGCCCTTGCCTGCGACCAGGATCACGTCGCCGGGCGCGGCGGCGGCCACCGTCTCCGCGATGGCGCGGGCACGGTCGGCCTGTACTTCGACGCTGTCGCGGTGCGACAGCCCCAGCAGGATCTGGCTGATGATGGCTTCGGGCTTCTCGCTGCGCGGGTTGTCGCTGGTGACCACCACGCGGTCGGCGTTCTTCTCGGCGACGGCCGCCATCAGCGGCCGCTTGGTCGCATCGCGGTCGCCGCCGCAGCCGAACACGCACCACAGCTGGCCGCCGCGCTGCGCGGCGAGGTCGCGCAGCGCCTGCAGGCCCTTCTCCAGCGCATCGGGGGTGTGGGCGTAATCGACGGCCACCAGCGGCTTGCCGACTTCGTTCAGGCGCTCCATGCGTCCCGGCACCGGCAGCAGGTCGGCGCAGGCGGCCACCGCCGCGGCGAGCGGAACGCCGATCGCGCGCATCATGCCGACCACGCCCAGCAGGTTCGACACGTTGTACTGCCCGATCAGCTTCGTGCGCAGTTCGTGGCGCTCGCCGCCTTCGGCGACGAGGAAGCGCAGTCCCTCGCTCGTGTAGCCGATCTCCAGCGCACGCAGGCGCGCATCGCGGACGCAGGAGTAGGTCCACAGGTCGATCGCGCCGCCCTGCAGGCGGTCTTCCAGCAGTTCACCCTTCTCGTCGTCCACGTTCACCACGGCGGCCTGCAGGCCCGGCCAGCGGAAGAGTTCCTCCTTGGCGTCCCAGTAGGCCTCCATCGAGCCGTGGTAATCCAGGTGGTCCTGCGTGAAGTTGGTGAAACCCGCCACGCGGATGCGCGTGCCGTCGAGGCGCCGCTCGACGATGCCGATGGACGAAGCCTCGATCGCGCAGGCCTTCGCGCCTTCCTGCAGGAAGCGGCGGAAGTGGCGCTGCATCAGTACCGGGTCGGGCGTCGTCAGGCCCGTGTGCTCCACGTGCGGCGGACGGCCGATGCCCAGCGTGCCGACGATCCCGCAGGGCACCGGCGGCTTCAGGTGGGTGAGCGCCTGCGCGAGCCACCACGCGGTGGACGTCTTGCCGTTGGTGCCGGTCACGGCCAGCACGTCGAGCTGCTTCGTGGGCTCGCCGTAGAACAGCGCGCCGATCGGTCCGGTCGCCGCCTTGAGACCTTCGTAGGCCGCGACCGCATCGTTCGCGAAACCGTAGGCTTCGCTGCCGGCGTGTTCGACGATGCAGGCCTTCGCGCCCTGCTGCAGCGCCGCGGGCACGAACTTGCGGCCGTCGGTGGCGGCGCCGGGCCAGGCGATGAAGCCGTCGCCCGCGCCCACCTTGCGGCTGTCGCAATGCAGCTCGGCCACGCCGCGCTGGCGCAGCCAGTCGGCGGCTTGCCGGGGAGTGCGCAGCACCAGCATCAGAACGACTCCTCCACCGCTTTCACCACGATCTGCGGCTTGACGTTCATGTCGGGCTGCACGCCCAGCATCCGCAACGTCTGCTGCACGGTGGCACTGAACACGGGGGCGGCGACGTCGCCGCCGAAATACTTGCCGGCGCTGGGTTCGTCGATCATCACCGCGACGACGATGCGCGGGTTGTCGATCGGCGCCACGCCGACGAAGAAGCCGCGGTACTTGCGGTCCGCATAGCCCTTGCCTTCCTGCTTGTGCGCGGTGCCGGTCTTGCCGCCCACCGAGTAGCCCATGGTCTGCGCCCGCGGCGCGGTGCCGCCGTTGAGCGTAACCAGGTGCAGCATCTGACGGACCGCCTGCGCGGTCTGCGGCTGCAGCACGCGCACGCCCGCGGCGGGCGCGTCGGTCTTCAGCAGCGTCACGGGCACCAGCTCGCCGTCGCGCGCGAACACGCTGTAGGCGCGCGCGAGCTGGAACAGGCTCGCCGACAGGCCGTAGCCGTAGCTCATGGTGGCCTGCTCGATCGGCTTCCAGGTCTTGTAGGCGCGCAGCTTGCCGCTCACGGCGCCCGGGAACGGCAGCTGGGGACGCTGGCCGAGCCCGACCTGGGAGAACATCTCCCACATGTCGTGCGGCTCCATCTGCATCGCCATCTTGACCGTGCCGACGTTGCTGGACTTCTGGATCACTTCCGACACGGTCAGCGGACCGTGCGGATGCGCGTCGGTGATGGTGGAGCCGGTGATCGTGATGCGTCCGGGCGCCGTCTGGATCACCGTCGTCGGCTTCACGAAGCCTTTCTCCAGCGCCAGCGCCGCGATGAAGGGCTTCATCGTCGAACCCGGCTCGAAGGTGTCGGTGAGCGCCCGGTTGCGCAGCTGCGCGCCGGTGAGGTTCTGGCGGTTGGCCGGCTGGTAGCTCGGATAGTTGGCCAGCGCCAGCACTTCGCCGGTGCGCACGTCCAGCACCACGACGCTGCCCGCCTTGGCCTTGTTGTCCACCACGGCATCGCGCAGCTTCTGCCAGGCGAAGAACTGCACCTTGCTGTCGATGGACAGCTGCAGGTCCCTGCCCTCCGCGGGCGGCACCTGCTCGCCGACGTCTTCCACGATCCGGCCGAGGCGGTCCTTGATCACGCGGCGCGAACCGGTGCGTCCCGCGAGCTCCTTGTTGAACGCGAGCTCGATGCCTTCCTGGCCGTTGTCTTCCACGTTGGTGAAGCCCACGACGTGCGCCGCGGCCTCGCCTTCGGGATACTGGCGGCGGTATTCCTTGCGCTGGTACACGCCCTTGATGTCGAGCGAGGCGATCTGGCGCGCCGTCGCCTCGTCGACCTGGCGCTTGAGCCAGACGAAGTTCTTGTCCTCTTCCTCGAGCTTCTTCATCAGCTCGGACTGCGGCACCTGCAGCAGCTTCGCCAGCTGCTGCAGCTTCATGCGATCGCGCTCCACGTCCTCCGGGATCGCCCAGATGCTGGGCACCGGCACGCTGGTGGCGAGCAGCAGGCCGTTGCGGTCGAAGATGCGGCCGCGGTTGGCCGGCAGCTCCAGCGTGCGCGCGAAGCGCACCTCGCCCTGCTTGCGGTAGAAGTCGTTGCCGAACACCTGCACCCAGGCGGCGCGGCCTGCCAGCGTCACGAAGGCCAGGGCGATGCCGGCCACGATGAACTTGCTGCGCCACACCGGCGTGCGGCTCGCCAGCAGCGGGCTGGAGGTGTAGGCGACCGCCTTGCTGCTCCTCACTGCTGCCCCTCCCGCGACGCCGCCGCGCCCTTGAGCGTGACGTACTGCGTGATCGCCGGCGTGGCCGGGCGCATGTGCAGCTGCTCGCGGGCGAGCTTCTCCACCCGCGCGGGCGTGGCCTGCGCGCGCTTTTCCACCTGCAGCCGCTCGTGCTCGATTTCCAGCTTGCGAAATTCGTTCTGCGCGCGCTCGATCTCGGCGTAGAGATGGCGCGAGTCGTACTGCACCCGCACGAGGTACAGCGAACTGGCGAGCAGGGCGACGAGCAGGACGAGGTTCAGGCGGGTCACGCTTCCGTCCTCTCGGCCACGCGCATGATCGCGCTGCGCGCCCGCGGATTGGCCGCGACTTCCTCCGCCGTGGGCTTCACGCGTTCCACCGCCTTGAGCTTCATCGGCTTGGGGGCCGCGAACGGCGCGCGCCGGTCCACCTCATCGCGCGAATGCTTCGCGATGAACTGCTTGACGATCCGGTCTTCCAGCGAATGGAAGCTGATCACCACCAGGCGGCCGTGCGGCTGCAACACGTTCAGGCTCGCCTCTAGCGCCTGCTGCAGCTCTTCAAGCTCGGCGTTGACGAAAATCCGAAGAGCCTGAAATGTGCGCGTAGCAGGGTCCTGGCCCGGCTCGCGGGTTTTGACCGCACCAGCCACGAGCTGGGCCAGTTCGGAGGTGCTTGCAAGAGGGCCCCGCTCCTGTCGGCGAGCTGCAATCGCCTTTGCAACCTGAAAAGCAAACCGTTCTTCGCCATAGTCACGGATCACCTCCGTCATCTGCTCCACCGACGCGGTGGCAAGCCAGTCCGCGGCGCTGGTCCCGCGCGTGGGATCCATGCGCATGTCCAGCGGTCCGTCGGAACGAAAGGAGAAGCCCCTCTTCGGGTCGTCGATCTGCGGGGAGCTCACGCCCAGGTCCATCAGAACCCCGGTGATGCTCGCCCCCGCCAGTTCCCGCAGCGCCGCGAAGCCCTCGTGCCGGATTTCGAAACGCCGGTCTCCGATGGCATTCGCCACCGCGACCGCTTCCGGGTCCTTGTCGAAGGCGATCAGGCGCCCCTGCGGTTCCAGCCGCGACAGCAGCAGGCGCGAGTGCCCGCCGCGACCGAAGGTCGCGTCGACGTAAGTTCCATCCGGCTTGGTGACGAGGGCGTCGACTGCTTCGTTCAACAAGACGGTGGTGTGTTGCCATGTGCCGTCCACCGCCCGCTCTCAGAATGAAAAGTCCTGGAAGGCTTCGGGCATCTCGCCGCGCATCGCCTCGGCCTCCTTGGCCTCGTAAGTCGCCTTGTCCCAAAGTTCGAAGTGGTTGCCCATCCCCAGCAGCATCGTGTCCTTCTCGATGCCCGCCGAGGCGCGCAGCTCGGGCGACACCAGCACGCGGCCGGTTCCATCCAGCTCCACGTCCATGGCGTTGCCCAGGAAGATTCTCTTCCACCACTGCGCGGCCATGGGGAGCTGGGCGATGCGTTCCCGAAACTTTTCCCATTCGGGACGAGGAAAAATCATGAGGCACCCGTGGGGGTGCTTCGTAATGGTGAGCTGGTTGGCGGACGAGGCGGCCAGGACGTCACGATGCCGGGTCGGCATGGAAAGCCGCCCCTTTGCATCGAGACTCAGCGACGACGCGCCCTGGAACACCTTTGTCAGCCCTCACTACAGCTCAACGGCAAAAGGAGGAGTGGTTTCCCACGTTCCCCCACTTCTCTGCACTTATTTGCACTTTAGCAGGAAAACGCTGAGGCGCAATGCGGCATTGGTACTTTTTGGCAATGAAATCAAGCACTTAGAAACGACTTCGGAGGCACGAGGCCTCCGAATTCCGTTCCAAACCAAGTACTTAGGCGCGGCTCTGAATGTGTTGCCTGAGCCCTGTCAAAGGATGTAGCGCGAAAGGTCCTCGTCGCGGCTGAGCTCGGAGAGTCTCGCGTCCACGTAGCCGCCGTCGACCTTGACGGTCTGGCCTTCGAGGCGGGTCGCATCGAAGCTCACCTCGTCGAGCAGCCTTTCCATCACGGTGGACAGGCGGCGCGCGCCGATGTTCTCCGTGCGCTCGTTCACGTCGTAGGCGATCTGCGCCAGCCGCGTGATGCCGTCCGGCGTGAACTCCAGCGTCACTCCCTCGGTGGCCAGCAGCGCCTGGTACTGCTTGACCAGCGAGGCATGCGTGGTGGTGAGGATCGCCTCGAAGTCCTGCACGGAGAGCGACGACAGCTCCACGCGGATCGGGAAGCGCCCCTGCAGTTCCGGGATCAGGTCGCTGGGCTTCGAGAGGTGGAACGCCCCGCTCGCGATGAAGAGGATGTGGTCGGTCCGGATCGGCCCGTACTTGGTCGACACCGTGGTGCCTTCCACCAGCGGCAGCAGGTCGCGCTGCACGCCCTGGCGCGAGACGTCCGCGCCGGAGGTCTCGCTGCGCGAAGCGACCTTGTCGATCTCGTCGATGAACACGATGCCGTTCTGCTCCGCGCTCTGGATTGCCGCGGCCTTGATCTCGTCCTCGTTCACCATGCCGGCGGCTTCTTCCTCCACCAGCAGCTTCATCGCCTCGCGGATCTTCAGCTTGCGCGGCTTGCGGCGGGCGCTGCCGAACTGGCCGAACACGCTCTTGAGCTGCTCCGCCATGTCCTCCATGCCCGGCGGCCCCATGATCTCCAGCTGGGGCTTGGGCTCGGCGACGTCGATCTCGATGTCCTTGTCGTCGAGCTCGCCCTGGCGCAGCTTCTTGCGGAACACCTGGCGCGCGGTGTTCTCCGACGTGTCCTCGCCGCGCGCCACGGGGACCAGCACGCCGAGCACGCGCTCTTCCGCCGCATCCTCCGCCCGCGTGCGCACCTTGCGCATCTCGGCGACGCGCGTCTGCTTCACCGCCATTTCCGCGAGGTCGCGGACGATCGAGTCGACATCCTTGCCGACGTAGCCCACCTCGGTGAACTTGGTCGCCTCCACCTTGATGAAAGGCGCGTCGGCCAGCCTGGCGAGGCGCCGCGCGATCTCGGTCTTGCCCACCCCGGTGGGGCCGATCATCAGGATGTTCTTGGGCGTGATCTCGTGGCGCAGCTTGTCGTCGACCTGCTGGCGGCGCCAGCGATTGCGCAAGGCGATGGCCACGGCGCGCTTGGCGTCCTTCTGGCCGACGATGTGCCGATCGAGCTCCGACACGATCTCCTGGGGCGTCATCGTGCTCATTCCAGCACCTCGATCGTGTGGTTCATGTTGGTGTAGATGCAAAGCTGGCCCGCGATCTCGAGCGATTTCTTGACGACGTCCTTCGCGCCGAGCTCGGTGTTGTCCAGCAGCGCCTTGGCGGCGGCCTGCGCGTAGCCGCCGCCGGAGCCGATCGCGATGATGCCCTGCTCCGGCTCCAGCACGTCGCCGTTGCCGGTGATGATGAGCGAGGACTCGCGGTCGGCGACGGCCAGCATGGCCTCCAGCCGGCGCAGCACGCGGTCGGTGCGCCAGTCCTTCGTGAGTTCGATCGCCGCGCGCACCAGGTGGCCCTGGTGCTTCTCCAGCTTGCCCTCGAAGCGCTCGAAGAGCGTGAAGGCATCGGCGGTGGCCCCGGCGAAGCCGGCCAGCACCTTGTCGTGGTAGAGCTTGCGCACCTTGCGGGCGGTGCCCTTGACGACGATGTTGCCGAGGGTCACCTGGCCGTCGCCGCCGATGGCCACCTGCCAGCGGCCGTCGGCGCCCTGGCGCCGCACGCTGACGATGGTCGTACCGTGAAACTGTTCCATAAGCGTTGCACCTTGGGACGAAGCCCCGGATTGCAACGCCCAGGGACTTACTCGTTGCGGATGGTAATGCGCGCGTGCTCGCTGATGCCGATCACGTTGAAGAACGCGGCCACCAGCCGGTGCACGTCGGAGAACTGCACCTGCCGGCCTTCCGCTTCGCGCGCCGTCACCCAGTTCAGCACCGTGCCGGCCGCCGTGAAGTCGATGCGGATCAGCCGGGCGCAGGAGATGATCATGATGTCGGCGTCCGACAGCTTGGCGTCGAGGATCTCGATCGCTTCCTTGCCGTCGCCCAGGACCTGGCCCGAGAGTTCGACGGTGGCGATGCTGGAGAGCTGCGAGCTCATGCCGGGCATCTGCGAATCGCCGTAGGTCATCACGCTGGAGACCACGGAATCGCGGTAGGCATCGCCCACGATCGTGTTGCGGCTGGCCACGCTGCCGTCGGCCTGCAAGGCCTTGAAGTCGCAGCGTGCGCTGTCCCAGGACGGCGGCGACACTTCGTACGTCACGCAGTAGTCCAGCGCGACCAGCTCGAACTCGTCGGGCCGGTGCATCACGCGCAGCACTTCCATGCGCAGCTTCCACCAGGCCGCGTTGACCGAGCGGTCGCTGGAGGGCGTCGCGTCGCGCAGCACGCGCTCCAGCGACTCCGCGCCGATGAAGCGCAGCTGCAGGTTCTGGCCGGCCCACTGCGTGAACAGCCTGGTGAGCGGCTCGACCGCGGGCTCGCCGATGGTGGTGAGCTTGCTCCAGTTCAGCTTGTAGGGCTGCTTCGCCTTGGCCAGCGCCGCATTGAGCGCCGCGAGCGTCTGCGTTCCGAACACCGCGGGACAGTTCCAGTCCGCGGCCGACTGGCCCGCCGGCTGCTGCGCCGGTGTATTCATGCGCCCGACGATCTCGGGCATCGAGAACCACTGCGGCGCGGAGCGGCCGAAGCGGCCGGCGAAATCGATGGCGGCCTGCTCGAAGCGCTCGTGCCGGCCGGTGGCGCGGTACAGGTCGAACAGGGTGAGCCAGGTCTCGTCGTGGTTGACGCGCGTGCCCTGCGGACCGAGCACTTCCATCAGGCCGGCCTCGGCGCCGTCGTCGTCGCCGTTGGCGAAGCGGATCGAGGCCTCCTCCAGCTCGGGGTCGTGCGCGAACTCCTCGACCTGGATGGCGAACTGCTTGGACGGCGAGAACATGCTCGGCACGCTGGACGCGCCATCACGCGCCTGCTCCTTGGCCGCCGGTTGCGGCTCGGGCTTCGGGGCGGGCGCGCCGGCGGCCGGCGCCATGGGGCGCACCGCGGGCGGCGCCATCGTGCTGCCGCCGGCACCGTTCAACGGCGGCACCGGCCGCACCGGAGCCTGCGGCGCCACGGGCCGCTGCTGGCGCGGCAGCAGGCCCATGGCCTGCGTGGTCGCGTCCGCGTTTTCCGTCTCCGCCAGCGAAGGCGGCACCGGCGCGGTCGCGGCGTGCGGATCGGCCAGTGGCTGCGGCGAAGTGCGCGAATACGAAGCACCCGCCGGCGCGGGCGCCGGACGCACGCTCTCGGGCGGAAGCTGTTGCGAGGACATCGCGAAGCCGCTGTTGGCCGGAGGCTGCTGCGAGTTGGCGCCATGCTTGGTCTTCCACCACTGCATGGACATCTGCGCCTCGATCTCGTCGATCTTCTTCAGCGTGGTGGCGCGGTCGTCCGGCTTCGAGGGCATGGAGCTCTGGAAGAACGAAGGACGCAGGCCCGGATCCTGCCCGGCGAGCACCTCGCTGCGGCGCATCTTGCGCAGCATGTCGAACTCGCGCTTGCGCACGAAGTCGTTGCGCCGCTTGCGCTCGATCATCTCCTTGAGCATCTGCTTGGAGTACGAGCTTTCGCGGTCGCTCTCGGGCGTGGATTCGCTGAAACCGCTGCTGGGGTTACGGACGAACCGCACCACCCTGGAGAACAAGCCACCGGGCGCGGAATCGTCTTTCTGCGGCATGAGTCGGCTCGGGGTACTGCAGGTGCGACGGCGGCGTCAGTCGCCGAACATCTTCTGTTTGAGCTCGCGGCGCTGCTGCGCCTCCAGCGACAGGGTCGCCGTGGGACGCGCGAGCAGGCGGCCGACGCCGATCGGCTCGCCGGTCTCGTCGCAGTAGCCGTAGTCGCCCGCGTCGATGCGCGCGATCGACTGCTCGATCTTCTTCAGCAGCTTGCGCTCGCGGTCGCGGGTGCGCAGTTCCAGCGCGTGCTCCTCCTCGATCGTCGCGCGGTCGGCGGGATCGGGAACGATCACGGTGTCCTCGCGCAGGTGCTCGGTGGTCTCGCCGGCGCTGTTGAGGATGTCCTGCTTGAGCTGCTCGAGCTTGCGCCGGAAGAACGCCAGCTGCTTCTCGTTCATGTATTCCGCATCCGGCATGGCCAGGACTTCTTCGTCCGAAAGCTCCTCGGCGGTCTTCGTCTTCCAGTTGTTCGCCAACTTGGGGTCCTTCTTCACGGCCACGACGGGCGGGGGCGGCAGTACGGATTGGGTTGCCATGGGGATATAGGTTGCCTTGGCGGCAGCAGGCATCGCCGGTGCGGGCAGGGGCTGCGGCTGCGCCGCCCGCGGTGCTGGCGGGAGGGGCGCGGGCCGTGGAGCCGGTTTCGCTGCGGCGGAAGCGGGTGCCGGAGTGGGTGGGGACGCCTTGGCCGGTACGGCGGGAGCCGTGCTGGCCTTGGCAGGAATCTTCTTGGCGGCGGCGACGACGGCCTTGGCGCCGGTCGCGACCGCCTTGGCGACGGCGCCGACGACCTTGCCGGCCGCGGACTTGGCCGCCAGGGGCGCCGCCTTGACGGCCTTCGCCGCCTTGGCCGGAACGCTCTTGACGGGAGTCTTCTTCGCCGGTGCCTTGGCCGCGGTCTTCGCGGCGGGCTTGCTGGTCTTCGCTACGGGTTTGGTGGTCTTCGCAGGAGCTTTCTTCGCCGGCGCCTTCGCCTTGGCGGCGGGCTTGGTGGCCTTGGCCGCGGGTTTTTTCACCGCAGGCTTCTTGGTTTTGGTGGCGGCCTTGGGCTGAGCCTTCACTTCCCGTCTCCTCGCATCATCGGCGCGGGCGCCCTGCGGGTGCATCCCCGCGAGAGTACCTTTTGTTGTAGCTGAAGCGCCGTCATGACCGCGATTTATACCCTGAGTTAAGGGCTGTGCACGACCGTGGACCTCCTTTTCGTTGGAACGCGCCGTCCAAGCCCTGCTAATGGCGGACTCCGTCAGTTGCGGAAGCGAGACAGACATGGCGGGCCGGCGGCATGCGGTGGAAGGGGAAAGTGCGCCAGCGTACTCCCGGGCCCGAAGCGCGGCGCTTCAGAAGGCGCCGCGGCGGGACGTCAGACAAGGCACTGCTCGAGGCCCTGCAAAAAGATGTCCTTCGGCAGGTCGATCCCGATGAACACCATCTTGGACAGCCGCTGCTCCCCCTCGGCCCACTGCGGCCCGAGGTCGCTCCCCATCAGCTGGTGCACGCCCTGGAAGATCACCTTGCGCTCGGTGCCCTTCATGTTCAGGACGCCCTTGTAGCGCAGCATGCGGGGGCCGTAGATGTTCACGATCGCGCCCAGGAAGTCCTCCAGCTTCATCGGGTCGAACGGGCGCTCGGAGCGGAACACGAAGCTCTTCACGTCGTCGTCGTGGGCGTGGTGGTGCGGGTGGTCGCAGTGCTCGCCATGCTCATGGTCATGGTCATGGTCATGGTCGTGGTGCTCGTGCTCGTGCCCGTCTTCCTTGAGGAAGTCCGGGTCGATGTCCAGCTTGGCGTTCAGGTTGAAGCCCCGCAGGTCGAACACTTCCTGGATCGCCACGTCGCCGAAGTGCACCGCGCGCTGCGGCGCCCGCGGATTCATGTGCTTCAGGCGGTGGATCAGCGCGTCGACCTCGTCCTTCTCCACCAGGTCGGTCTTGCTGATGAAGATCTGGTCGGCGAAGCCCACCTGCCGCCGAGCCTCCTGGCGGTCATCGAGCTGCTGGTCGGCGTGCTTGGCATCCACCAGCGTCAGGATGGAATCCAGCAGGTAACTTTCGGCAATTTCGTCGTCCATGAAGAAGGTCTGGGCGACGGGGCCGGGGTCGGCCAGGCCGGTGGTCTCGATGACGACGCGATCGAAATCGAGCAGGCCCTTGCGCTTCTTGGCGGCCAGCAATTGCAGCGTGGAGCGCAGGTCCTCGCGGATCGTGCAGCAGATGCAGCCGTTGCTCATCTGGACGATCTGCTCCTGGGTCTCGGTGACCAGGATCTCGTTGTCGATGTTCTCCTCGCCGAACTCGTTCTCGATCACGGCGATCTTCTCGCCGTGCGCTTCGCCCAGCACGCGCTTGAGCAGGGTCGTCTTGCCGGAACCGAGGAAGCCGGTGAGGATCGTGGCGGGGATGAGGCTCATGTTCAAAACTCCAGGGGGACGGTGAGTGTAGTGAGGCTTCAGCCCTTGCGCAGGACCACCAGCCCTTTCAGGTACTCGCCTTCCGGAAATGCGAGCGTCATCGGATGGTCCGGCGCCGCGCCCATGCGGTCGGCGATGTAGCCGTCCACGCCCGAATCGGTGCCGGCCGAGGCCACGATCTTGTGGAACAGGTCGGCCGAGATGCCGCCGGAGCAGGAATAGGTGAACAGCACGCCGCCGGGCGCCAGCAGCTTGAGCCCCAGCCGGTTGATGTCCTTGTAGGCGCGCGCGGCCTTTTCGGCGTGCGCCACGGTGGGCGCCAGCTTGGGCGGATCCAGCACGATCGCGTCGAACTGGCGGCCCGCCTCGATGAAGCGTCGCAGGCTGGCATTGACGTCGGCATCGAGGAATTCCGCGCGGCCCGCATCGAAGCCGTTCAGGGCCACGTTGGCGCGCGCGCGCTCCAGCGCCGGCGCCGAGGAATCGATGGAGGTCACCTCCTGCGCCCCGCCCGCCAGCGCGGCCACCGTGAAGCCGCCGGTATAGCAGTAGCAATTGAGCACGCGGCGCGCGCCGAGGCGCCGGACCCAGTCCGCGAAGCGGGCGCGGCTCTCGCGCTGGTCCAGGTAGAAGCCGGTCTTGTGGCCGGTGGCGACGTCGAGCGCGAACTTCCAGTCGTGCTCCGCGATGGCGAGCTCGGTGGCGCCTTCGCCCCGCAGCCAGCCCGTGACTTCGGGCAGCCCCTCCAGCGAACGGGCATTCGCGTCCGAGCGCTCGTACAGGCGCTCCAGGCCGGTCAGCTCGATCAGGGCATCGGCGATGGTTTTTTTCCAACGCTCGGATCCCGCGGAGAGGAACTGCGCCACGAGGGTATTCCCGTAACGATCGACCACCAGGCCGGGCAGCCCGTCGGACTCGCCATGCACCAGGCGCACGCCGTCGCTCGGGACCTTCAGGCGGGCGCGCATCTGCACGGCCTCCTGCAGCCGCGCCCGGACGAAGGCCGGATCGATGCGATCCCCCTCGTCGAAGCTCCAGGCGCGGGCCCGGATCTTGGATGCGGGACTGAACGCCGCCCAGGCCAGGAAACGGCCGTCGTGGCTTTCCACACGGACGGTTTCGCCCGGATCGGCACCGCCCTTGTGCACGGCCGAATCGAATACCCAGGGGTGGCGGCGCAACAACGAACGTTCGCGGCCTTCCCGTAAGCGGATCACTTTCATGGGACCCTATTGTCCGCGCTCGCATTCCCCGTAAAAATGTGCAACAGGACAAAGTCGTCAAGGAGACACCCATGGGGCGGTTCGCCCGGGGCCGCTGGCTGGCGGCAACGCTGCTGTTCCTGGCGACCCTGCTCGCCGGGCCGGCGGCGCTTGCCCGGAGCAGCCTGAACTTCGACGACGTCCGCAGGGACGTGATGCTCCGCGACTCCGGCGACGCCTGGGTGGACGACAGCGGCAAGCTCGGCATCGAGGAGGTGACCGGCAGCGCGGAGGTCCGCTGGCATGTCACGGCCGACGACAACATCTACAAGCTGGACAAGGGACAGGCCCTCTGGGTCCGCTTCACGGTGCCGGTGACGCCGAACACCGAACGCTGGTACCTCGAGATCCCCTACCCCGGGGTGGACCGCGTGACCATGTTCGTGCAGGGATCGGACGGCAAGTGGATCACCCGGCAGGCCGGCGACAACGTCGCCGTCTCCGACTGGCCCTTCCCGCACCGCCACCCGATCATGCCGCTGCTGGTGTCGCCCAACCAGGCGCGGGTGCACTACCTGCGGATCCAGAACGGCACGATCTTCGGCGCGCCGCTGCAGTTCGTGAGCGACAGCTACCTGGCCCGCCACGAGCAGGGCATCTCGCTGGCGCTGGGCATCTACTTCGGCCTGGTGGTGCTGACGGTCATGCTGTCGGCCGCCGGCGCGATCACCCTCAAGGACCAGGGCTACACGCTCTACGCGCTGTCCTGCATCTTCGTCGCGCTGACGCAGGCGACGATGACCGGCCTGGCCGGCCTGCACCTGTGGGGCGACTGGCCCTGGTTCAACAACGTGGCGCCGCAGATCATGCCGCTGTTCGGCGTGGCCTCGCTGCAGCTGTTCTTCGCCGAGGTGGTGTCGCTGCGGGAACGCTCGCGCATCCTGTACCGCGCCCTGGTGGCGGTCGCCTTCTGCAGCCTCCCGCTGGCGGCCTACATCATGTTCACGCCCGACGTGATGCAGCGGCTGTTCATCATCGTCGGCTACATCATGGGCTTCACCCTGTTCGGCCTGGGCATGGTGGTGTGGGCGGCTTCGCGCGGCGACCGCTACGCCCCCTGGCTGCTGGTGGGGTCCTCGCCGGTGGCCGTCGGCGCGCTGTTCCCGATGGCGCGCGCGGCCGGCCTGATCCCGATCAGCTTCTGGACCACGCACGGCATGCAGGTGGCCATCGCGCTGGAGCTGCCGATCCTGCTGATCGTGCTGGTGATGCGCAGCCAGCACCGCCGCGAGCACCAGCGCCGGATCCAGGGGCTGGACCGCATCGACCCCGCCACCGGCCTGATCAACGCCGCCGTGTTCCACGAACGCCTGGTGCGCCTGATCGCGCGCTCGCAGCGGCTGAAGTTCCGCAGCGCCATGCTGCTGGTGGACATCGGCAACATCGAGCAGATCCGCCGCCAGTTCGACTCCGACTCCGCCCGCGAACTCACGCTGCGCGTGGCCGGCCGCCTGCTGTCGGTGGCGCGCGAGATCGACACCGTGGCGCGGCTGTCGGAGCACCGCTTCGGCATCCTGCTCGAAGGCCCGCTGCATGCGGACGAAGTCGCCGAGGCCGGGCCGCGCATCGTGGCGCGCTGCCTGATGCCCTTCAAGGGCCGGCCGCTGGAATGGTCCGCGCACGTGCGGGTGGCGCAGGCGCTGATCCCCATGGACGGCACCGATCCCGCGCAACTGATCGGCCGCCTCGAGATGCTGCTCGCCAGCGCGCCGCCCGACAGCCGCCGCGCGGTGTTCATGCTGTCGAAGGCGAGCATGCCGGCGGCGCTCACGGGCTGACGCCCGATCGTCATTCCCGCGCAGGCGGGGACCCAGGGCATTCAGGCTGCGCGCGCAGCGCGCAGTTCAACACGGGAGCCCTGGATTCCCGCCTGCGCGGGAATGACGAGCGTTATTTCCTCTTCGCCCGCGGATGCGCCGCGTCGTACGCCTTCGCCAGGTGCTGGAAATCCAGCCGCGTGTAGACCTGCGTCGTGCCGATGTTCGCGTGTCCCAGCAGCTCCTGCACCGCCCGCAGGTCCCCGCTCGACTGCAGCACATGGCTCGCGAAGGAATGCCGCAGCATGTGCGGGTGCACCGGCGTGGCGAGTCCCGCCTTCAGGCTCCGCTGCTTCAACCGCTGCCAGATCGCCTGCGCGCTCAGGCGCGAGCCATGCCGGCCGACGAACAGTGCCGGCTGCTCGCCCTTCAAGCCGCCGCCGCGCAGGTCCAGCCAGTGCCGCAGCGACGCGATCGCCTTGCGGCCCACCGGCACCGTGCGGCGCTTGCTGCCCTTGCCCAGCACGTGGGCCTCGCCGGCCTGCAGGTCGATCCAGCCTTTCGCGCTGCCGCTCGCCTGGGCATCCAGCCCCACCAGCTCGCCGACGCGCAGTCCGCAGCCATAGAGCAGTTCGACGATCGCCGCGTCCCGCGCTTCCAGCCACGGATCGGCCTCGTCCTCGCTGAATTCGGCGAACTGCACCGCGTCGTCGACGCTGAGCGCCTTGGGCAAGGGCTTCGCCACCTTGGGCGCGCGCACGTCCTGCACCGGATTGCTGGTGACGCGGCCTTCGCGGCCCAGCCAGGCATAGAAGCCGCGCCAGCCGGAAAGGATCAGCGCGATGCCGCGCCCGCTGCGGCCGCCGCCGTGCATCTGCGCCACCCAGCGCCGCACGTGCGCGTTCTGCACCCGCAGCAGCGGCACGGCAGCCGTCTGCGCGTTCTCCAGCAGTTTCTGCAGGTCGAGCGCGTAGAGCTCCACCGTGCGCTGCGCCAGCCGCTTCTCGACGCGGACGTGTTCGAGGTAGCGCTCGACCAGCCCGGCGTCTTCGGCTTGCATCGTCAGCGCGGGCGGAGGCGGGACAGCGCGGCGCTGGCCAGTTCGGCGATGCGCTCGAGGAAGTCGGTGGCCAGGCCCGACTCGAAGCGTTGCGGGTCCGGCGAGGCCAGCACCAGCATGCCGAAGGCCGGGCCGGCGCCGTTGATGGCGCCCGCCCGCAGCGGGATCAGCGCGATCGACATCGCGGTGTCCGGATCGTCCAGCCATCGCACCGCCTCGATCCCGGAGTTCACGCCGGTGTAGGGCTGCGTCAGCGACGAGGCGAAGCTCCTGGCGTCCTCGCTCACGCCTTGCGCGAAGGGTTCGCCCGCGTAGCGCTCGTCCACCTCCCAGACCTTCAGCGCCACCTGCGGCACCATGAACTGGCTCTGCAGCTCCGACACCAGCGTGGCCGGCAGCGCGCGGGTGGACTGCACCAGCAGCACGGTGCGCGCCCAGCGGTGGATGCGGTCCGAGATGATCATGTTCTCGTTGCCGTGCCGCACCATGTCCATGATGCGGTGCTCCAGCGACTTGATCTTCTCGCGCAGCATTTCGGCCTGCCGCTCCTGCAGGCTCACCGCGCGGTTGCCGTGCGGGCTGGTGAGCTGCACGGTGGCAAGCAGCTGCGCGTGGCGCTCGAAGAAGTCCGGGCTGTTCACCAGGAAGTTGGCGATGTCGTCTTCCGTGATCGGGGTCATGGGGGTGTTTGGAGTCATTCAGTCCTGCAATTCGATCTCGCCTTCGAAGACCGTCACGGCCGGTCCCGTCATGAGCACCGGCGCGTTGCCGCCCGCCCATTCGATGGTCAGCACGCCGCCGTGCGTCTCGACGTCGACTTTCGCGTCCAGCCGTCCCAGGCGGATGCCCGCGACCACCGCGGCGCACGCACCGGTGCCGCAGGCGAGCGTCTCGCCGGCGCCGCGTTCCCACACGCGCAGGCGGATGCGGCCGCGGTCCACCACCTGCATGAAGCCGGCGTTGACGCGGTTCGGGAAGCGCAGGTGGTGCTCGATCAGCGGGCCCTGGGTCCTCACGGGCGCGCGGTCGACGTCGGCGACCACCTGCACCGCGTGCGGGTTGCCCATGGACACCACCGCCACCGACACCAGCGTTTCCTCGGCGTCGACATCGAGCGCCAGGCGCCATGTCTGCCAGCCGCCGTCCTTGTGCGGGCTCAGGCCACTCGCGTCGAAGGGGATGGACTGCAATTCGAACACCGGCGGGCCCATGTCCACCGTCACGCGGCCGTCGCGGTTCAGGCGCGGCTCGATCACGCCGGAGAGCGTCTTCACGCGGATGCGCTCGCTGCGCGCCAGGCCCTTGTCGGCCACGTAGCGGGCGAAGCAGCGCGCGCCGTTGCCGCACTGCTCCACCTCGCCGCCGTCGGCGTTATGGATCACGTATTCGAAGTCGACGCCCGCCTCGGGCGAGGGGCGCACCGAGAGGACCTGGTCCGCGCCGACGCCGAAATGGCGGTCGGCGAGCCGCCGGTACTGCTGCGGCGTGAGGTTCAGGCGCTGGCGGGTTTCGTCGAGCACGACGAAATCGTTGCCCGCGCCTTGCATCTTGGTGAAGCGGATGCGCATGGGCGCATTATCCGCGCAGGCGGCGCCGCGACCACACCTTCGTTGCGTCGGCGCACGGCGCGCGCGGGCCTTATGCTCCGGGCTGGAGACAAACCCAGCGAGACCACCTTCATGCGCATCCCCGACTGGACCCCCGACCGCAAGCCGCAGCCGCAGGACCTGGTGCAGGCCATCCTGGAGCGCCGCGGCGGCGAACTGCTCAATCTCGACCGCGCCCTGCTCTGGAGCGAGCCGCTCGCCCGCGGCTGGAACACCTACCTCAAGGCGGTGCGCACCGGCCTGGGCGCGAGCCGGCGCCTGCGCGAGATCGGCATCTGCACGGTGGCGCTGCTCACGGGCGCGCACTACGAGTACCACCACCATGCGCCGGACTTCCTCGCCGCCGGCGGACAGCAGGCGTCGCTGGAGGCGCTGCAGGCCTTCGTGAACGATGGCGCGAAAGGCGAACCGCAAGGGCTTCCGGACGACGAAGCGCTGGTCACCCGCTACGCGGCGCAGATGACGCGCAACGTGAAGGTCGACGATGCGCTCTTCGCGCAGATGCGGCAGCGCTTCGAGACCACCGAGCTGGTGGAGATCACGGCGGCGATCGCGACGTACAACATGGTCGCGCGGTTCCTTCTCGCATTGGGCGTGACGCCCGAAAAATAACGTCATCCCCGCGGAGGCGGGGATCCAGGGCGTCCGGAAGCCCTGGGCCCCCGCCTGCGCGGGGGTGACGACATTCAGTCCGCCTTGATGTTGTTGTCCTTCACGACCACCGCCCACGTGTCGATCTGGTGGTCGATGAAGGACCTCGCCGCGTCCGGCGCACCGCCCACCACGGTCATGCCCTGCCCCGCCAACCGGGAGGCGATCTCCGGCACCTTGAGCGCCTTGTTGATCTCGTCGTTCATGCGCCGCACGATCTCCGGCGGCGTCTTCGCCGAGGCGAGGACGCCCCACCACGCCGGTGCGTCGAAGCCGGGGTAGCCGCTCTCGGCCACCGTCGGCACGTCGGGCAGTTCGGGCGAGCGCCGGCTGGTGGTCACCGCCAGCGGACGCAGCCGCTTGCTCTCGATGTGCGGCTTGGTCACGAAGATCGACGCCACCGACAGCGGCACGTGCCCGGCGATCGCGTCCTGCATCAGCGGCCCGCCGCCCTTGTACGGCACGTGCGTCCACTCCAGCCCGCCGCTCTTCCCCAGCAGCGCCATCGCGAGATGGCCCAGGCTGCCCGAGCCCACGCTGCCGTAGCTCACGTTCTTCTTCGCCTTCGCCGCTGCCACCACGTCGGCGAAAGTCTTGAACTCGGAGCCCGCGGGCGTCGCCACCACCATCGGCGCCGTCCCCAGCAGGATCACCGGCGCCAGGTCCTTGCGCGTGTCGAAGGGCAGGTTCGGGATCAGGCTCGGGTTCACCCCGTGCGTGTCGAACACCACCGCGAAGGTGTAGCCGTCGCCGGGACCGGTCGCGACCGAGGCCGTGCCGATGGAGCCCGAGGCGCCGGCCTTGTTCTCCACGATCACGTTCTGTCCCAGTTGCTGCGACAGCTGCGGCGCGAGGATGCGCGCCACCTGGTCGACCGAGCCCCCGGGCGGGAACACCGCCACCAGCTTGATCGGCTGGCGCTTCGGCCAGTCACCGGCCTGCGCGAAGGCAGGTGCCGCGGCACAGAGGGCGAGGCCCAGCGCAAGGAGGCTTCTGCGGGTCTTCATGGCGGTTCCCCATGCTGTAATGGCCGGCATGGTACGAGCCAGCCAGCTTCTGCACCCTCAGCGAGAACCCGCAGTCCCGCGCCCGGCCGCCACCGTGCTGCTGCTGCGCGACGGCAGCGGCGGGCTGGAAGTGCTCATGACGCGCCGCTCGGCCACCGCCAGCTTCGCGCCGGGCGCCTACGTGTTCCCGGGCGGCGCGATCGACGCCGCCGATGCGCAGGCGCATGAGATCGCCGCGCGCCGCCCCACGCAGAAGGACGAGCCCCTCACGCAGGCGATCGCCGCGATCCGCGAGAGCTTCGAGGAGCTGGGCGTGCTGCTGGCGCGGCATCGCGATGGCACGCCGGTCACTGGCGAGGACGTGCACGCGCTCGATCGCCACGCGCCCTTCGCCGCGCAATGCCGCGAGCGCGGCCTCATGCTCGCCGCCGACCAGGTCTTCGTGCTCGCCCACTGGATCACCGACCGCGACCTGCCGCGACGCTTCGACGTGCCCTTCCTCGTCGCGCGCATGCCGCAGGGCCAGTCGCCGGTCGCCGACGAGGCGGAGCAGTTCGAGCCGGTGTGGGTGCGCCCCGCCGATGCGCTGGCGCGGCACCAGGCCGGCCAGTTCTTCATGATCTTCCCCACCATCCGCACGCTGGAGCGGCTGGAGAAGTTCGAGACCGTGGACGCCGTGCTCGCCGCCTGCGCCACCGAGCAGCCGCTGTGGACCAGCTGTCCGCGCGCCGGCTTCCTGCAGGGTGCCGAGGCACGCTTCATGGAACACGAGATGCCCTACGGCGAGTTGGCGCTGGTGTGCCCCGACGGCCAGATGCTGCACCACCTGGACTGGCGCACCGACCAGCCCGTCGCCCTGCTGAAGAACGTGATGCGGTTGACGGCGCCGAACCCCGGCGTGATGACCGGCCCCGGCACCAACAGCTACATCGTCGGCGACCCGGACACCGGCTACATCGTGGTCGATCCGGGCCCGGACGAACCCGGGCACCAGCAGCGCCTGTGGCGCGCCGCCGGCGGCGACATCCGCCTGATCGTCTGCACCCACTCGCACGCGGACCATTCGCCCGGCGCGCGGCCGCTGCAGGCGCTGTGCAAGACGAAGCCGCCCATCCTGGGCCTGTCCTCCGCGCCGACGGCGCGCCCCGCGAGCGAGTTCACGCCCGATCGCGTGCTCGCCGACGGCGAAGTGCTCACGCTCACCGGCAACGGCACCACCCATCGCGTACAGGCGATCCACACGCCGGGCCACGCGGCCAACCACCTGTGCCTGGTGCTGCTGGAGGACGGCCTGCTGCTCTCCGGCGACCACGTGCTCAATGGCAGCACCACGGTCGTCGATCCGCCCGACGGCGACATGACGGCCTACCTCGAATCGCTGGACCGGCTCGCGGCCGCCTGCGACGAACACCGGATCGACTTCATCCTGCCCGCGCACGGCCACGTGCTGGGTTACCCGAAGAAGGCGATCGGGATGCTGAAGGCGCACCGCCTGCAGCGCGAGGCGCGCGTCGTGGCCGCCATGCGCGCGCGCCCCGGCGGCACGCTGGAAGACTGGGTGGAACTCGCCTACGCCGACGTGCCGCAGCGCTTGTGGCCGGTGGCCAAGCGCTCGCTGTTGGCGCACGTGCAACGCATCGAGGCCCTGCAACTGGCCGGCTGACGGCGGCGCCCGCTACACTGCCCGGCAGTTCTTGGAGGGGACAGGGCAATGGACCGAGCCGTGCGGGGCGCATACCCCGGCATCGAGGCCTATCCGCTGGAATTCAGCGGCAGCGGAGGCGAGTTCTTCCGCGTGTGGATCGTCAACGTGCTGCTGTCGGTGCTGACCTTCGGCCTCTACACGCCCTTCGCGCGCCGGCGCACCGCGCAGTACTTCTACGGCCACACGACGGTCGCGGACAGCCCGCTGGAGTTCGCGGCGCAGCAGCGCAAGATGGTGATGGGCTTCCTGCTCTTCGCGGCGCTGTACATCGCCTTCAAGGTGGCGGCCGAGACCGGCCAGGACACGACGGTCAGCCTCATGCTGCTCGCAGGTGCAGCGTTCGCGCCGTACTTCTGGGGCAATGCGATGCGCTTCCGCCTGAATGCCACGCGCTGGCGCGGGGTGCGGCTGCAGTTCACGGCGACCTGGCCCGAGGTCTATTTCGCGAGCTGGCCCCTGTTCCTGGCGGCCTTGGCCTGGGCCATCGCTGCCGCCGTCATCGATGCGCACGTCTCGCCGGACATGACTCCCGCGCAGTTCAAGGCCGCGATCGGGCCGTCGCTGACGGCGATCGGCACGGCGCTGCTGGTCACCGTGGGCTGCCTGATGCGCCTGGAGTTCAACTACAAGAGCCTCCTGGTCGCGAAGGCCCGCATCGGCGGGCAGGCGGGCCGCTGGAAACCGGTATTCGGGGACTTCGTGCGGATCTGGCTGGCCACCGTCGGGGTGTTTCTCGGGTCCGTGCTCCTGGTGGTCGTCCTGCTCATGGCGGTCACGGGAGGCATGACCGCCCTGCTGCCCGGCGGGCCGGATGGGCCGCGGCGCGCGGGCCTGCTCATGTTGCTCCTGGCGATCGCCCTGTTCGCCGCCGCCGTGTTCCTGCTGTTCCTCGCTTCGGGGCCCGCCCGTGCCTACCGGGAGGCGCGCATCTTCCGGCTGGTCTGGAACAACACCGGCGTGAGCCACATCGCACGCTTCAAGTCCGACCTGCGCGTGGGGCGCTACGTGCTGCTCCGCGTCAAGAACATCTTCCTCACGCTGCTCACGCTGGGCTTTTACCGGCCGTTCGCGATGGTGAGCGAGTACCGCATGAAGCTGGATTCCGTCACGCTGCACGTGAAGGGCGGACTCGACCAGCTCGCCGGCCAGCTCGCGCGCGAGGAGCACGGCCTGGGCGACGCTCTGGCCGACGCCGTCGGCCTGGACCTCGTCGGCTGACATGGCGGCGAGCTTTCGCGCCGCCTGGTTCGACGGCCGCTCCAGCCGCGGCCGCGAGGTGCGCGTCGCGCTGGAGCCGGGTCCGCGCGGCCCGTCGCTGGTGCTGCAGCCGCTCGATGGCGGCGAGCGGCTGGTGCTCACGCACGGCGAGGTCGCCTGGCCGGAAGCCTGGAGCGCGCGCCGCATGCCGCGCAAGGTGATGGTGGACCTCGGCTCGCACGGCAGCCTGCAGGTGGACGACGTCGCCGGCTGGCATGCGGCGGCGCAGGAAGCCGGACGCAGCGTGCCGCTCGCGCAGCGCATGCAGACCCGCTGGACGGCGTTGCTGGCCGTCTTCCTGATGGCGATTGCGGCGATCGGCGCCTTCTACCGTTGGGGCACGCCCTGGGCCGCCACGCAGCTCACGCGGCAGGTGCCCCTGGACTGGGAGACCGGCCTGTCGGAACGCGCGCTGCGCGACCTGGATGCGGCCTGGCTGAAACCGAGCAAGGTGCCGGCGGAGCGGCAGGCCGCGCTGCGCGCGCGCTTCGACGCGCTGGCCGCGCAGGTCGCGCCGGAGCTGCGGCGCTATCCCGGCTACGCACCGCGGCTCACGCTGCAATTCCGCTCGGGACTCGGGCCGAATGCCTTCGCGCTGCCGGGCGGGACCATCGTCATGACCGACGACATGGTCGCGGCCTCGGCCAAGCAGAACCTGCCGGACGACGCCCTGGTGGGCGTGCTCGCGCACGAGATCGGCCACGTGATGCACCGGCACACCACCCGCATGATCGTGGAACAGGGCGTGCTGAACGTGGGATTGGGGCTGGCGCTGGGCGACGTGTCGACGGTGGTGTCGATGGCCGGTTCGGCGCTCACCGGCCTCGCCTACCGCCGCGGCCACGAGACCGAAGCCGACTGCTTCGCCGCCGCCCTGATGCGCCGCGCCGGCCTGCCGGTCGCGCCGATGACGGACCTGCTGCTGGGCATCGAAGGCGAACGCGGCGGCCGCAAGACGGCGGCGGCGCCGGACGAAAGCGGCAACTGGACGAACATCCTGAGCAGCCATCCCGAGACGCCGCAGCGGGCGCGGGATTTGAAGGACGGGCACGTTGCAACGTGCCGTTGAAGAAAAGTGTGAAGTTCGCCGATACGCCGGATCTTGTGCACGTGGTTGCCCACGTGTGACCGCCATTCTTCTGGGCCGGGACTCACGCCACCGGCTCGATGCTACCTACCCGCCAGCTCCGCGGGACCACGTCAACGCTGGCCTATTTGGTATTGCTGCGCGTAGAGATTGCCCGTTTCACCCCTCTGACACCGCCCTCGTAGAGGGCTTTGCGGCGGCTTTCGCCGCCGCGACGTCAGAGGACTCGTCTCTGTTGCTCTAATCCTCACCTCGCGGTGGACAGGTGTTACCTGCTACGCTGCCCTGTGCAGTCCGGACGTTCCTCCAGTGCGGCCTTTCGGCACTTGCACCAGCGGCGGCCTGGCGAGCTTCACGGGGGGATTATCTCCCGGCTTGCGCGTCATTCCCGCGGAGGCGGGAATCCAGGGCATCCAAAAGCAAAGTGCCCGCTGACGCGGGCACTTCCAAACGCTCTCGGTCCCCGCCTGCGCGGGGATGACGATCAACCCTGCTGCAGCGCCGCGATCCGCTCCTCGATCGGCGGGTGCGTCGAGAACAGCTTGCCCACGCCCGACGTGATGCCCATGGACTGCAGGCCCTTGGGCAGTTCGCCGGGAACCATGCCGCCCAGGCGGGCCAGCGCGTTGATCATCGGCTGCTTGCGGCCCATCAGCGTCGCGGAACCGCGGTCGGCGCGGAATTCGCGCTGGCGCGAAAACCAGGCCACGATGATCGCCGCCAGGAAACCGAGCAGGATGTCCAGCACGATGGTGGTCACGTAGTAGCCGATGCCCGGGCCGGAGCGCTGCTCGCCGCGCTGCAGGAAACCGTCGACCACGTAGCCGATCACGCGCGAGAGGAACACGACGAAGGTGTTCATCACGCCCTGGATCAGCGTCATCGTGACCATGTCGCCGTTGGCGACGTGCGCGACCTCGTGGCCGATCACGGCCTCGACTTCCTCGCGCGTCATGCCTTGCAGCAGGCCGGTGGACACCGCCACCAGCGCGTTGTTCTTGAAGGCGCCGGTGGCGAACGCGTTCGGCTCGCCCTGGAAGACGCCGACTTCGGGCATGCCGATGTTGGCCTGCTGGGCGAAGCGCTGCACGGTGTTGACGATCCAGGCCTCGTCGGGGCCTTCGTTGCCGGTGATCACCTGGACGCCGGAGCTCCACTTGGCGATCGTCTTGGACATCAGCAGCGAGATGATCGCGCCGCCGAAGCCCATGATGGCCGCGAAAGCGAGCAGCGCGCCGAGGTTGAGGCCATTCGCCGTGAGATAGCGGTCGACGCCCAGCAGCCGGGACACCATGCCCAGGACCAGGACCACCGCCAGGTTGGTTGCGACGAACAGAAGGATGCGTTTCATTGCCAGGTAGCTCCGAAGGGTGGAAGGGATGCACCCTCGCGCGCCAGATGAGGCTGGCCGAGCCCGAAATCAAGAGCGCGCAGGGCCCGCAAGTTTTGTCGTTGTAGTGGGTTCTGCCGTCTTGCGTGGACGAAATACGTGGGAGTCATCATAAAAGGAAAAGTTCTCGTTGGCGGGCCACCAGCCGGGGACGCCGAGGACCGGCAGCGGCGTGAAAGGCTTGGTGGCCAGCGCTTCGGCGGTGCAGCGGGCGGCCAGCCAGGCATCCGCTTCCGCTCCTGAATCAAGAGCAGTGGACCCGCACCAGACATGGGCGGTCAGCCCTTTTCGCGGTACGGCAAGCTGCTCCAGCAAGGCGTGGCCGAAGATCCGGAGACGAGCCTCGGCCCACAGCGGCCGCAGATCCACGAACAGCCGCCGCCACTGCCGCGCGCGCAGCGCCTCCCACAGCGGGTCGGGCGCCGACAACAGCGCCCCGTTTTCGTCGAACACCGTGATGGCGTCGCGCACCGGCCCGCGCCGGACACCGATGCCGTCGCGGGCGATTTCCTGCGCCTGCATGCGGTTCAACGCAGCTTTTGCCCGGGGGAAGCGATGCCACACCAGCCCGTTGAAGAAATCGTGCAGGCCGGGGCGGACCGGGCACTGGCGGTTGCCGAAGATGAACTGCTCGTAGGCGGCGCCTGCGGGAAGCGCCTCCTGCGGCACGAAGCGCACCGGCGCGGGCGCCTGCGCATTCAGCGCGTCGTGCAGCGGCACGCCGGATTCCGCGCCCGTGGCGACGCCTTCGCCCGGATCGCGCCAGGGCGCGTACCAGGGCTGCGTCCAGTCGATCGCCGGCATCAGGCCTTGCCGCGGCGCGCGCGCTTCTCCCGCAGCGAGACCTGCGAAGTCCCCTCGTCCACGAGTTCGAAAAGGTCGGTGGCGGCCAGCAGCTTGGTGAGGGTGGAGTAACCGTAGTTGCGGTGGTCGAACGACGCCTGGTTGCCGATCTGCTGCCGGACGCTGCTCACGCGGGACCAGCCTTCGTCGTCCGCGGCGCCGCGCACCGCATTGCGCAGCAAGGCGACCAGCTTCTGGTCCTGCCGCAGCTCGGAGGGCGTGCGCCGCAGCCGCTGCGCACGATCCGGGTCGCCGGCTTCGCTGTCGAAGTCGGCCGCCTCCTCGCGCAATTCGTCGAGGAACAGGAAGCGCGAGCAGGCATTCACGAAAGGCTCCGGCGTCTTGCGCGCGCCGAAGCCGTAGACCGCGGCGCCCTTGGCGCGCAGGTGCATCACCAGCGGCGTGAAGTCGGCGTCCGAGGACACGATGCCGAAGGCGTCCGGCCGGTCGGTGTACAGCAGGTCGAGGGCGTCGATCACCATCGCCATGTCGCTGGCGTTCTTGCCCTTGCTGTAGTCGAACTGCTGCATCGGCCGGATCGCATGCTCGTGCAGCTGCTCTTCCCAGCCCTTGAGCTCGTTCTTCTTCCAGTTGCCGTAGGCCCGCCGCACGTTCGTTTCGCCGAACGTCGACAGCTCGTTGAGGATCAGGGCGATCTTGGCGGAGGGCGAATTGTCGGCGTCGATCAGCAGCGCGACCCGCGGTTTTCCGTTCACGCCACCACCCGCCACGACAGCGTCTCGCCCCCGCGCAGCGGCTTCAGCTCCGCTTCGCCGAAGGGCACCTTCTCCGGCAGCCGCCAGTCTTCCTTTTTCAGCGTCAGCTTGCCGGCGTTGCGCGGCAGGCCGTAGAAGTCGGCGCCGTGGAGGCTGGCGAAACCTTCCAGCTGGTCCAGCGCGCCGGCGCCGTCGAAGGCCTCGGCATAGAGCTCCATCGCCGACAGCGCGGTGTAGCAGCCGGCGCAGCCCAGGGCATGCTCCTTCAGCACCGCCGGATGCGGCGCGCTGTCGGTGCCCAGGAAGAACTTCGGGCTGCCGCTGGTGGCGGCTTCCACCAGCGCCTGGCGGTGCACCTCGCGCTTGAGCACGGGCAGGCAGTAGTAGTGCGGCCGGATGCCGCCGGTGAAGATCGCGTTGCGGTTGTACAGCAGGTGGTGCGCGGTGATGGTGCCGGCGGTGAAGCGGTCGGCGTCGCGCACGTACTGCACCGCTTCCTTCGTCGTCATGTGCTCGACGACGATCTTCAGCTCCGGGAAGTCGCGGCGCAGCGGCTTCAGTTGCGTCTCGAGGAACACCGCCTCGCGATCGAAGATGTCGACGTTCGGGTCGGTCACCTCGCCGTGCACCAGCAGCAGCATGCCGGCGCGCTGCATCGCCTCCAGCGTCTTGTAGGCCTTGCGGATGTCGGTGACGCCGGCGTCGCTGTTGGTGGTGGCGCCCGCGGGATAGAGCTTCACGGCCACCACGCCGGCGCGGCGCGCCAGCACGATCTCGTCCGGCGCCAGGTTGTCGGTGAGGTACAGCGACATCAGCGGCTCGAAGTCCACGCCCTGCGGCACGGCGGCCAGGATGCGCTCGCGGTACGCAGCCGCGGCGGCGGCCGTGGTCACCGGCGGCCGGAGGTTGGGCATGATCAGCGCGCGGCCGAACTGCGCCGCCGAATGCGGCACCACGGACGCCAATGCCGCGCCGTCGCGCACGTGCAGGTGCCAGTCGTCGGGGCGGGTGATGGTGAGGGTCGTCTGGGACATGCCGCGATTGTCCCACCACGCTCCGTCATCCCCGCGCAGGCGGGGATCCAGAGCGTCCAAGGAAAAAGGCGGCCACTGGCCGCCTTCTTCAATGCCCTGGGCCCCCGCCTCCGCGGGGGTGACGAGTCAATGGCTGAGGATCTTCGACAGGAAATCCTTCGTCCGCGGCTGCCGTGCGTCCGGATCGCCGAAGAACTCTTCCTTGGAGCAATCCTCCAGGATGTGGCCGCCGACGTCGATGAAGATCACGCGGTTGGCCACCTTGCGGGCGAAGCCCATCTCGTGCGTGACCACCATCATGGTCATGCCTTCCTTGGCCAGGCCCACCATCACGTCCAGCACCTCGCCCACCATCTCGGGGTCGAGCGCGGACGTCGGCTCGTCGAACAGCATCACGATCGGGTCCATCGACAACGCGCGGGCGATCGCCACGCGCTGCTGCTGGCCGCCGGAGAGCTGGCCGGGGAACTTGTCCTTGTGCGCCATCAGGCCCACGCGATCGAGCATCTTGAGGCCGCGAGCCTGCGCTTCGTCCTTGCTGCGTCCGAGCACCTTGATCTGCGCGATGGTGAGGTTCTCCGTCACCGACAGGTGCGGGAACAGCTCGAAGTGCTGGAACACCATGCCCACGCGGCTGCGCAGCTTGGGCAGGTTGGTCTTGCCGTCGTTGACCTGCACGCCGTCGACGTAGATTTCGCCCTTCTGGATCGGCTCCAGGCCGTTGACGGTCTTGATCAGGGTGGACTTGCCGGAGCCCGAAGGCCCGCACACGACCACCACGTCGCCCTTGTTGATCTGCACGGAGCAGTCGTGCAGCACCTGCACCGGGCCGTACCACTTGGACACGTTGCGCAGGTCGATCATGGGTTTGTCGCTCATGGCGGATCCCTTCTTGTTCTCAGCGGATGATGGCGATCTTCTTCTGGATGCGCTTGACGATCCAGGACAGCGAGAAGCAGATCACGAAATAGAAGATGGCGGCGAGGATGTAGGCCTCGCGCGGATGGCTCAGGTTGCTGCCGGCGACGGAGAAGCCGTGCAGCATGTCGTGCGCCGTGATGATGTAGACCAGCGAGGTGTCCTGGAACAGGATGATGGTCTGCGTCAGGAACACCGGGATCATGTTGCGGAAGGCCTGCGGCAGGATCACCAGCCGCATGTTCTGCCCGTAGCTCATGCCGAGCGCCTGGCCGGCGAACACCTGGCCGCGCGCGATCGACTGGATGCCGGCGCGCACGATCTCGGAGAAGTACGCCGCCTCGAAGGCGATGAAGGTGATCACCGCCGTCATCTCGGCGCCGATCGGCCGGCCGATGATGAAGGGCACCAGCAGGAAGAACCAGAGCAGCACCATCAGCAGCGGAATGGAGCGCATGCCGTTCACGTACGTCGCGGCGATCCATTCCAGCGGCTTGGCGCCCGACAGGCGCATCAGCGCCAGCGCGGTGCCGAACACGATGCCGCCGAAGGTGGCCACCGCCGTCAGCGCGAAGCTGAAGTACATCCCGTTCAGGATGTACGAACGGAACACCTCGCCGGTGAAGAAGGAAAAGTCGAGGCCCAGCATCTCAGTGGCCTCCGCCGGTGCTCGCCACGAAGCCCGGCACGCGCACCCGCTTCTCGATGAAGGCCATGACGCGGTTGATGGTCAGGGCCGACACGACGTACAGCGCCGTCACCGCCATGTAGACCTCGATGCCGCGCGACGTTTCCTCGCCCACCTGCTGCGCGAAGAAGGTCAGCTCGGTGATCGACACCGCGAAGGCCACCGAGGAGTTCTTGAAGATGTTCATCGCCTCGCTGGTGAGCGGGGGGATGATGATGCGGTACGCCATGGGCAGCAGCACGTAGCGGTAGTACTGCGGCGTCGTGAAGCCCATGGCCATGCCGGCGTAGCGCTGCCCGCGCGGCAGCGCCTGGATGCCCGCCCGCACCTGTTCGGCGATGCGCGCGGACGTGAAGAGGCCGAGCCCCGCGACCACCAGGGCCAGCTTGGGCGTGTCGGCGAAGGCCGGGAACAGCACCGGCACCACGTGGTACCAGAGGAAGATCTGCACCAGCAGCGGAATGTTGCGGAACAGCTCCACCCACCAGTTGCCGAAGCGCGTGAGCCACGGGCTGTCGGGCAGCGTGCGGATGGTGCCGATGATGGAGCCGACGACCAGCGCCACCACCAGCGACAGGGCCGCGACCAGCACGGTCTGGCCCCAGGCGGAAATCAGCCAGTCCAGGTAGGTCTGGGTGCCGGTGGCGCCACCGGTTCCGAAGCAGCCCGCCACGGGGGTCCGCTCGATCGTGTCCTGACAGAAGATCGCCCACTCGAGCGCCATCGTTTCTCCTCGCCTCCTGGAAAAAAGCCGGCCGCGCCCACGCGCGGCCGGCACCGGATGCTTCGCCTTACTGGTTGAAGGCTTCGGCCGGCTTGTTGTTGGGCGACTTGACCAGTTCGGTCAGGATCTTGCCCATCGGCAGGTTCACCGCCACGTTCTTCGGCGGGATCGGCTGCAGGAACCACTTGGTGTACAGCAGCTTCAGCTCGCCGTCCTTCATGGCCTTCTTGATGTAGTCGTCCACCGCGCCCTTGAACTTCGGGTCGTCCTTGCGGACCATGATCGCGATCGGCTCGACGTTGAGCGTCTCGCCCACGATCTTGAAGCCCTTGGGGTTCTGCGAACCGGCGATCAGGCCCGCCAGGATGTTGTCGTCCATCACGAAGGCGTCGGCGCGGCCGGACTCCAGCAGCAGGAAGCTGTCGCCGTGGTCCTTGCCGTAGACCTCCTTGAACTGGATGCCTTGCGCGCGCTTGTTCTTGCGCAGCAGGGCGACCGAGGTGGTGCCGGTGGTGGTGGCGACGGTCTTGCCGGTGAGGTCGGCGACGGACTTGACCTTGGAGTCGGCCTTCACCGCGGTGCGCACTTCGGTCACGTAGGTGGTGAGCGCGAAGGCGACGTCCTTCTGGCGGGTCTCGTTGTTGGTGGTGGAGCCGCACTCGATGTCGACGGTGCCGTTCTGCACCAGCGGGATCCGGTTGGCGGAAGTCACCGGCACGTATTCGACCGGCACGCCCGGCAGCACCGACTTCAGGATGCGCTGGCACAGCTCCACGTGGTAGCCGGCGAACTGGCCGCCGCCCAGGGTGTACGACAGCGGGGCGGACGTCTCGCGCACGCCCATCACGACCTTGCCCGCGGCCTTGGCCTTGGCCATCGTGTCGTTCGCCTGGGCGAAAGCGCCCGCGGCAGTGGCCGTCAGGGCGAGGGCCAGCACGAATTTCTTGTTCATCAGAATCTCCTGTTGTGAAGCGCGTTGAAACAAAGCAAAACCGAAATTCTAGGCGGGACCGCGCCCTGGATGCCCCGCCCGACGCGCCCGGAAGCTTACGGCCTGCCAGGAACAGCGGTAAGCAGGGTTTGTGCCCGGTGGCATGCCACCCCGTCCCGGGTCGTCAGCTTTGTGGAAGCGTCCCTGCGCCTTCGCCGGCGAGAAAGGTCCACAGCGCCTGCGCCGTGCCCTTGGGCGAATGCCTGGCGGACGGCCGTTCGCGGTAGGCGCGCACTTCCATGGCGATCTCCAGGTCGCGCAGCTCCGCCGGCGCGGCGGACACCAGCTTGCGCGCCCGCAATTCCTTGCGCACCGCGCTGTGCGGCAGGAAGGCGACGCCGTGTCCTTCCAGCGCCATCACCTTCAGGCCTTCGGCCATGTCCGTTTCGTAGACGCGGTCGAGGTGGATGGCGGTGCCCGCCTGCTTGAGCAGGAGGTCGGTCACGCGACCGAGGTAGGCCCCCGGCGCGTAACCCAGGTAGGGCAGCGGATGCGAAGGCCGCCCCGGCAGCCGGAACACGGGCTCGCCCTGCGCATCGGGCTTGCAATAGGGCG
>NZ_DASVNN010000143.1:0-70792 GCF_036383835.1 Ramlibacter sp. | reverse complement strand
AGCGCGGCGTGGATCGCCATCGAATGCTTCGGGTACACGTTGATCAGGCCGGAGGTGAAGCCGCGCGCGCCGACCGCATAGAACGGCGGCGCCCAGGGCTCGGCGAGGCCGCCGACCCAGGCGAGGTCGCGGCCCTGCGTCTGGCGGATCGCTTCGCCCAGCAGCAGCGGCGTGGGCGAGGCCCACTTCACGCCGACCACCGCCTCGAGCGAGCAGAGGTCGACGATGGTCTTCAGCCCGATGGCCTCGTTGCGCAGGTACAGCACCAGCGGCAGGCCCCCGGCGGCGTCGGCGATGCGCTCGACGTAGTCGACCACGCCGCGCGGCGCCACGAAGGGATCGGGCAATTGGTGCACCATGATCCCCGCCGCTCCCGCCTGGCGCGAGGCGCGGGCCAGCGCGCAGGCTTCGTGCACGCTGCGGCCGACGCCACCGAGCAGCGGCACGCGGCCGCCGATCTGCTCCGCGGCGACCTGCACCATGCGCAGCGCCTCGTCGGCGGTGAGCGCGTAGAACTCGCTGGTGTTGCCGTTGGCGACCAGCACGTGGATGCCGGCGGCGATGGCGCGATCGACCACCGGCTGCAGCGCCGCCGGCGCGAGCGCATCCTGCCGGTCGAAGGGCGTGACGAGGATGCCGGAGATGCCGTCGAGCGCGCGGCGCAGGACTTGTCGCTGTGTGCTGCTCATGTCACTCGATCTTGACGTTGGCTTCCTTGACCACCCGGCTCCACTTGTCCGTCTCCTCGCGCAGGAAGGTGCCGAACTGCTCGGGCGTGTCGGCCACGACCTCGGCGCCCTGGCCGACCAGCTTGGCGCTCACCTCGGGCGAGCGCAGGATCTCGACGACCACCGCATTGAGTTTCTTCACGATGTCGGGCGGCGTGCCGGCGGGCGCGAGCAGGCCCTGGTGGCTGCCGGTGACGAAGTCGCGCACGCCGCTTTCCTGGAGGGTGGGGATGTTCGGCTCGGCCTGCATGCGGCGCTCGCTGGCCACGGCGATCGCCTTGATGCGGCCGTTCTTCAGGTGCGGGATGGTCGACAGCAGGCTGGCCATGGTGAGGTTCGACTCGCCGCCGGCGATCGCCGTCATCGCCTGCGCGCCGCCCTTGTACGGGACGACCTGCATGTCCATGCCGGTGGCGAGGTTCAGGCGCGCGGCCGCCAGGCGCGTGGCGTTGCTGGACGAAGCGAAATTGAGCTTGCCCGGATGCGCCTTGGAATACGCGATCAGTTCCTTCAGGTTGTTCGCCGGCAGCCCTCCGAAGGCGGTGAGCGCGTGCGGCGAGAACACGATCGTCGTGACCGGCGCGAAGTCGGCGCGCGGGTTGTAGGAGAGCTTGGGGTACAGGCTCGGCCCCATGGTGAGCGTGCTCACGTCCAGCAGCAGCAGCGTGTAGCCGTCGTTCGGGGACTTGGCGACGTAGTCGGCACCGACGTTGCTGTCGGCGCCCGGCTTGCTCTCCACCACCACGGGCTGGTTCCACTTCTCGGTCATCTTCTGGCCGATCGTGCGCGCCAGGATGTCCGAGGTGCCGCCGGGGGAGGCCGCCACGACGATGCGGATCGGCTTGTTCGGAAAATTCGCCGCGGGCGATTGCGCGGCAGCCAGCAGCGGTGCGCCGGCGAACAGGCCGGCGATGCCGGCGCACAGGACGCGGCGCGTGAAGGAAGCGGTCATGGTGTCTCCTGGGGTCGGTGGGGCGGTGAGGCTTGGGTTACACGAAACGTTCCAGCCCGAGCTTGCGGGCCCAGGCATCGAGCAGCGGAGGGATGTCGGCGTCGATCTGCAGGCCTTCTTCGAGCTGCTGCCGCCGGCGCGCCAGCGCGCGCTCGCCGGGCAGGCGGATGCTCGCGCCCGGCGCGGCAGGTCCCGCGTGGCATTGCGCGACGAGATGCGACATCGACGAGAGGAAGGCGTCGCGTCCGTGGCCGAATGCATCCGGCGAAATGACCTGCAGGAACACGCCCTGCGCGCCGCGCTGGCGCGGACCGTCGCGGCCGAAGCCGGCGAGCGCCAGCGCAAACGCTTCGACCAGCAGGCCGAAGGCGAAGCCCTTGTAGCCGAAGTCCGCGCCGCCCAGCGGCATCAGCGTGCCGGGCGGGTTGGTGGTCAATGCCTTCGGGTCGTCGGTGGGCCGGCCTTCGTTGTCGACGAGCCAGTCGCCGGGCAGCTTCCTGCCGGCCGCCGCATAGGTCGCCGCCGCGCTGTTGCTCATGAGCGTGGTACTCAGGTCCACCAGCAGGGGCGCGTCGTGCGTCGGGATGCAAGCACCGATCGGGTTGGTGGTGGTGACCGGCTGCACGCCGCCGGGCGCCGCCACCGAGGCCACGGCTGGATCGGTCACCATCATCAGCGCCAGCAGCTTGCGCTCGGCGAAGTGCTCCATGTAGGCCTGCAGCGCGCCGATGTGCGTGCAGTTGGCGAGCGTCGCGGTGACCACGGGATGCGTCGCGCTGCGTTCGAGCGCGGCGTCCACGAAGCGCTCCATCACCCAGGCGCCGGGCAGGCGGTTGGCCTGCCAGCTGAAGCCGCTGGCGTGGTCCTGCAGGACCTCGATGTTGCCGCTGCGGGCGATGCGGCCGTCGGCCAGGCGCTCGAGGTAGATGGGCAGCATGCGCAGCCCGTGCGTGCCGTGGCCGAGGAGGTCGGCCTCGACCAGCCGGCGCGCGACCGCGGCCGCCTTGTCCTCGTCGAGCCCGCTCGCGCGCAGCAGGGCGGCCGCGCCGGCGAGCGCCTGGGGAACCGGGACGCGTTCCATGGTCACTGCGCCGTGATGCCCAGCTCGCGGATCAGGCGGCCCCACTGCTCGCTCTCGCTGGCCAGCAGCTTGCGCAGCGCGTCCGGCCCTTCGCCTTCGGGTTCGGCGCCGAGCTCGGTCATGCGGTCGCGCATCGCCTTGTCGGCGAGGATCTCGGTGATCGCGGACGAGAGCTTGTGCGTCACGTCGCGCGGCGTCTTCGCCGGCGCGAACACCCCGAACCAGCCGACCACCTTGAAGCCGGGCAGGCCGGACTCGATGACAGTCGGCACGTTCGGCAGCAGCGCGGACCGGCGCTCGCCGGTGACCGCCAGCGGCCGCAGCGCGCCGCTCTTCACGTGCGGCGTGAGCACGGCGACGTTGTCGATGCCGGCCTGCAGGGTGCCGCCCAGCAGGTCGGGCATCAGCGCGCCGGTGCCCTTGTACGGCACGTAGACCAGGTGGGTCTGCGTGCTGCGCTTGAACATCTCCCAGCCCAGGTGCTGGCCGCCACCCGGCGCCGACGCCGCGTAGTTCAGCTTGCCCGGGTTCTGCTTCGCGTACGCGACCAGCTCCGGGATGCTCTTCACCGGCACCGAGGGATGCACCACCATCACGTAGGGCGTGGTGGCGATGGTGGCGACCGGTTCCAGGTCCTTCGCCGGGTCGAACGGCACCTTGGCGTACAGCGCCTGGTAGGTCGCGAGCGTGCTGCTGGAAAACAGCAGCGTGTAGCCGTCGGCCGGTGCCTTGGCGACGGCATCGCTGCCGATGATGCCGCTGGCTCCGGCGCGGTTCTCCACCACGACCTGCTGCCCGAGCTTGTCGGACAGCCTGGCCGCCAGCATGCGGCCCAGCACGTCGGTGGTGCCGCCGGGCGGGAAGCCGACGATCAGCTTCACCGGCTTGACGGGCCAGTTCTGCGCCGAGGCAGTGCCTGCGGCGAGCAGTCCGGCGGCGAGCGCCAGCATGGCGCGCCGCGCGATCGTGGAGGTGGACCGCATGGGTTTTACTTCCTGCCGTAGACGTGGCGCGCCTTGGCGTGCTCGTTGATGAAGTCCCAGTCGTAGCTCACGCCCAGGCCGGGACCTTCGGGAACGCCCACGGTGCCGTCCTTGTCGATGCAGTCGATCTGGTCGGAGTAGCCGCAGGTATACACCGGCGGCACCACGTTCGGGCAGTCGGGGCCGACCAGGGCGAGCTCGTACCAGTTGGAATTGCGGATCGCGCCCATCACGTGGCGGTGCGCCGGGCCGACGGCGTGGATCTCGACGTCGAGGCCGAAGGCTTCGGCCATGCGCGCCGTCTTGATGGCGCCGGTGATGCCCATGTCGTATTCCGGGTCGACGCGCACGTAGTCGGTGCCGCCGGCCATGATGAAGTCGGCCTTGGGTTCGAGGCTGCGCACGTGTTCGCCGATCAGCAGCGGCGTCTTGAGCATCTCGCGCAGCTTCTTGTGCGAGAAGGCGGAGATGCCGGTGTCGCGGTACGGGTCCTCGTACCAGAAGTAGTCGGCGTCGTCGCAGGCCCGGCCCACGTAGAGCGCATCGGCGAAGGTCTTCAGGTCGCAGGCGCCGTCGTACATCAGGTCCATCTCGCCGCCGACCGCCTTGCGGCAGGCGGTGATGATCGCGGCCTCGGCGCGCTTGTCGCCGTCGAACCAGCCGTGGATCTTGAAGCCCTTGAATCCCATCTCGCGGCACTGCACGGCGAACTCGCCGAACTTCTCGGGGCTGTCGAGGCCGCCGGCGTGGTCGCCGTGGAAGGTGCTGGCGTAGGTCTTCAGCCGCTTGCGGTAGCCGCCCAGCATGCGCTGGATCGAGGCGTTCAGGCGCTTGCCTTCCAGGTCCCACAGCGCGATGTCGATCGGGCCGTAGCCCATGTGGTCGCAGTGGTGCAGCAGGCGCTTGCAGTCGTCGTAGATGTCTTCGCGCATCGCCGGGTCGCGGCCCAGCAGGTTGTTCGCCAGCATCATGGACTGGGCCAGCGCCGGACGCGTGCCGCCCCACATCGTGACGTACTCGCCGCGCGAGCCGTCGTCGGCCTCGATGACCACGGCGTACTTGCGCATGTTCATCTTCGCGCCCTTCCTGTAGGCGACGTGGTTGTGGGTGTGCTCCGTGGCCGCGGCCAGGTTCTTGACTTCGTACTCGAAGTCGATGATTTCGACGCGATCGATCTTGGTCATGTCAGTGCTCTTGCTCGTGCTTTCATTCGGCCTTGATGCCGGCGGTGTCGATGACGGTCTTCCAGCGGGTGATCTCGGAATTCAGTTCGGCGGCGGCCTGCGCGGGCGGCAGCGCCACCACGTCGAAGCCGGCGGTCTCGAGGGTCTTGCGCACCTGCGGGTCTTTCAGCGTGGTCGCCAGCGCGGAGACCAGCTTCTCGCGCACCGGCGCCGGCAGGCCCTTGGGCGCGGCGACGCCCTGCCAGGAATAGACCTCCAGGCCCTTGATGCCGGCTTCGGCCAGCGTGGGCACGTCGGGCAGGTCCGGCACGCGCTTGCCGGAGGTGATGGCGAGCGCCTTCAGCTTGCCGGCCTTGATGTGGCTCGTGAGCACGCCGAGGTTGGTGATCACCACGTTGGCATGGCCGGCCATGACGTCGGTGATGGCCGCGCCGCCGCCCTTGTAGGCGACGTGCACGCCCTCGGTGCCCGTCTTCTGCCACAACAACATCGTGGTGAGGTGGTCGGTGGAGCCCTGCCCCGAGCTGCCGAAGGACACCTTGCCGGGGTTCTTCTTCATGTAGTCGACCAGTTCCGCCATGTTGTTGGCGGGAAAGCTGGGCGTGACCACGACGACGTTCGGCGTGCGCACCGGGATCGTGAGCATGTCGAGGTCCTTGCGCGCATCCCAGCTCACGGCCTTGAGCAGCTGCGGCGAGATCGCATAGGTGCCGACCGAGCCGATCAGCAGCGTGTAGCCGTCGGCCGGGGCGCGCACCACCTGGCCGGCGCCCAGCGTGCCGTTGGCACCGGGCTTGTTGTCCAGGACCACGGGCTGGCCGAGGGCCTCGCCGAACTTCACCGACATCGCGCGCATGGTCGCGTCGGAAGAGCCGCCGGGCACGAAGGGCACGACGACGGTGACGGGCTTTTGCGGGAAGGACTGGGCCAGGGCCGAAGCAGCGAAGGCCAGGCTGGCGGCCGCGGCGCCGAGGATGCGGTGGATCTGCATGCTTGTCTCCTTGTGGTCTTGTATCGAATCGGTTCAGCGGCGCGCACTCAGCGTGCGGTCCAGGCGCGCGAGCAGGAAGTCGATCTCGGCGAGGTCGGTGGCGGTGAGCACGGGACCGGGGCCGCGCATCACGGCGCTGCGGATCGCGCCGCGCCGGCGCAGGATCTCCTTGCGCACGGCGACGCCCCACTGGCTCTGGTTCTCGTAGCTGAGGAGCGGCAGGTAGGCATCGAACAGGTCGTTCGCCTCCTGCACGCGGCCTTCGGTGTACAGGCGATACACGCCGGACAGCATCTCCGGGTGCGAGAAGCCGGACATCGGCCCGTCGATGCCGCGCCCCATCTCCAGCGGCAGGAACATGCCGTTGTTGCCGGTGAGGATCGCGACGCGGCGGCCGGCGCCCGCGCGCAGCCTGGTGATCTTGGTGATGCTGGGGAGGTCTTCCTCCTTGATCATCCGGATCTGCGGATGGCGCTCGATCAGCGTGAGGATGGAGGGCACCGACATCCAGGTGCCGGTGGAGAACGGGAAGTCCTGCAGCACCACCGGCACGTCGCCGATCTTGCGGAAGACGGCGGCGAACCAGCCGAACAATTCCTCTTCCGTCTTCAGGCCGTTGGGCGGCGCGATCATCACGCCGGCCGCGCCGGCGTCCATCGCCGACGCGGTGAGTTCGGCCAGCTGCGCGATGCCGGGATTGCTGACGCCGACGACCACCGGCTTGCCCTTGGCGCGCTGGATGAAGCGACCGGCGACCGCACGCGATTCCTCCAGCGTGAGCTTGGGCGCCTCACCCGCCACGCCCAGCACGGTGAGGCCCTGGGCGCCGTGGCGAAAGTAGAAATCGACGAGCGTGTCGATGCTGTCGAGGTCGACGCGGGCGTCCGCATCGAAGGGGGTCTGGGCGACGACGTAGAGGCCGCGGGCTTGTTCGAGCATGGCTGGTGTTATCGTTAACGTCGATCGCATGGTATCGATAACACTTCCGGCCGTCAACAGGGTTTCCGGGGAGGTTTCAAGGAAATACGACTGCGGGAGCGGGAACGCGAAAAACGGATCGCGTCAGGTCGTGCCGCGCTCCACGATCTCGAAGCCGAGGTCCAGCACCTGGCCTGCCTCCGCCGCGCCGTCGATGCGCGCCATCAGCAACTCGGCGACGCGCCGGCCGAGCGCGATGCTGTCCACCCGCACCGTCGTCAGCGGCGGATCGGTGTCGACGGCGTAGTCGGCGTCGCCGAAGCCGATGATCGCGAGCCGGCCCGGCACGGCGATGCCGCGCGAGCGCGCCTCGGTGAGCGCGCCGAGCGCCACCAGGTCCGTGGCGCAGTAGATCGCATCGATGCCGGGTTGCTGCGCGAGCAGGTGCGCGAGCCCTTCGCGGCCGTGTCGCAGGCGCGAGGGCGCGGCGAAGCGGTAGGTCGGGATCTCCTCGCCTTTCGCGACCAGGCCCAGGCGGCGCGCGGTTTCCAGGAAGCCCTGCCCGCGTTGGGCGCCGCGCGGTTCGTCGGTGGTGATGAGGGCCGGCCGCTTGCGTCCGCGCTCGTGCAGGAAGCGCGCCGTCGCGGCGCCGACCTTGCGGTGCGAGAAGCCGACCATGCTGTCGACCGGTTCGCCGGAAATATCCCACGCTTCCACCAGCGCCGCGCCGTTCGCCTGCAGGCGGCGGCGCGCGGCGGGCGAGCGCACGGTTCCCATCAGCACGAGACCGTCGGGGCGGCGCGCCAGCACGGCATCGACCAGCCGCTCTTCCTGCGAGACGTCGTAGCCGCGCTGGCCGAGGATCACCTGGTAGCCGGCGCCTTCCAGCACTTCGGTCATGGCCTGCACCGCGTCCATGAAAACGGAACCGGAGCCGATGGTGGGCACGAGGCAGGCGACCATCCGCGTGCGATTGGAGCGCAGCGCGCCGGCGAGCAGGTTGGGGACGTAGCCGGTGCGCGCGACCGCGTCATGCACCTTCTTGCGCGTCTCGGGCGAGACCACGTCGGGATGGGCGAGCGCGCGCGACGCCGTCATCGTGGAGACGCCGGCCAGCTTCGCGACGTCGGCGAGGGTGACCCTGCGCGCCGCGGCGGCGCGGGCGCGGGGGATGGGGCGGGAGGCAGGCGGCACGCGGCCGCATCTTACGCGAGGTGCGCGACGACTGCCTCTCGTAGGGTGGGCGAGCTCGCTTGCCCACCGGGACTGCACGGAACGACACCGATGGTGGGCAAGCGAAGCTTGCCCACCCTACGCGGAGACAGAGGTCAGCTCGCCTTGTAGGCGGTGACCAGCTGGCGCTGCTCGCCGAGGCCGTCGATGCCCAGCGTCATCACGTCGCCCTTCTTCAGGTACCTGGGCGGCTTCATGCCCAGGCCGACGCCGGGCGGCGTGCCGGTGGTGATCACGTCGCCGGGTTCCAGCGTCATGAAGTGGCTGCAGTAGCTCACCAGCTTGGCGCAGTTGAAGATCATGGTGCGCGTGTTGCCGGTCTGCATGCGCTCGCCGTTCACGTCGAGCCACATGCCCAGGCGCTGCACGTTGTCGATCTCGTCGGCCGTCACCAGCCAGGGGCCGATCGGGCCGAAGGTGTCGCAGCCCTTGCCCTTGTCCCACTGCGAGCCGCGCTCCAGCTGGTACTCGCGCTCGCTCACGTCGTTGACGATCGTGTAGCCGGCCACGTACGACAGCGCCTTGCTCATGGGGACGTAGCGCGCGGTGGTGCCGATCACGATGCCCAGTTCCACTTCCCAGTCGGTCTTCACCGAGCCGCGCGGCATCATCACGGGATCGTTGGGGCCCTGGATGCAGCTGGTCGCCTTCATGAAGACGATCGGCTCCTTCGGGATCGGCATGTTCGATTCGGCGGCGTGGTCCGAGTAGTTCAGGCCGATGGCGATGAACTTCGGCACGTGGCTCACCGGGCAGGCGTAGCGCGGGTTGCCGCGCACCGCCGGCAGCTTGGCGGGATTGGCCTTGCGGATGCGCGCGAGGCCCACCTGCCCCAGCTGCTCCGGGCCGATGTCGGGGACGACGCTGCTCAGGTCGCGCAGCTTGCCGTCGGCGTCGATCAGGCCCGGCTTCTCGCGGCCGGGGTTGCCATAGCGGACGAGTTTCATTTCTTCTTTCTTCCTCTTTTGGGGTGGATCAGTAGGTGGAGCGGCCGCCCGAAAGGTCGAACACCGCACCGGTGGAAAACGAGCAGTCCTCGGTGCACAGCCAGCCCACCATCGCCGCGACCTCCTCGGGCGTGCCGAAGCGGCCCATCGGGATCTTGGAGAGCATGAACTGGATGTGCGCCTCGGTCATCTGGTCGAAGATCGCGGTCTTCACCGCCGCCGGCGTCACGCAGTTGACGCGCACGCCGGTGTCGGCGAGTTCCTTGCCCAGCGATTTCGTCAATGCGATCACCGCCGCCTTGCTCGCACTGTACGCGCTCGCGTTGGGGTTGCCGTCCTTGCCGGCGACCGAGGCGATGTTGACGATGCGGCCGTAGTTCGCCTGCCGCATCGCGCCCACCACTTCGCGGCAGCAGAGGAACAGGCCGTTCAGGTTGACGTCCATCACCTGCTTCCAGGCGTCCAGCGGGTAGTCCCACACCTTGACGTTGGGGCCGGTGACGCCCGCGCTGTTCACGAGCGCGTCGACGCGTTGCGTGCGCCGCAGCGTCGACTCCAGCGCCTCCTTCACGGAGGTTTCGTCGGTGACGTCGACCTGCACGAAGGCGGCACCCGCTCCGAGCTTCTCGGCAGCCTGCCGGCCCTGCGCGAGGTCGCGGTCCCAGAGGCTCACGGTGCCGCCGGAGGCGATCAGGCGCTGCGCGATGGCGAGGCCGAGGCCGGCCGCGCCGCCGGTGACCACCGCGTGGCGGCCCTGGAAATCGAGCTGGTTCATATCGTGATGCCGCCGTCGGCGGCGTAGGACTGGCCGGTCACGAACACCGACTCGTCGCTGGCCAGGAAGACCACGAGCGGTGCGATCTCTTCGGCCTTCGCGAGCCGGCCCATCGGCTGGCGCGCGACGAAGGCCTTGCGGGCCGCCACCGGATCCTCGTTGGCGTTGATGCGGTCGGCGAGCGAGGGCGTGTCCACGGTGCCGGGGCAGATCGCATTGCAGCGGATGCCGTTGGCCACGTAGTCGGCGGCGACGCTCTTGGTCAGGCCGATCACCGCCGCCTTCGAGGTGCCGTAGATGAAGCGATTGGGCAGGCCCTTGATGCTGCTGCACACGCTGGCCATGTTGATGATGCTGCCCTTGCCGGCGCCGCCTTCGTTCTGCAGCATGCGCGGCAGCGCCGCCTGGATCGCCCAGAACTGCGCGCGCACGTTCAGGTTCAGCGCGAAGTTCCATTCCTCGTCGGTCGCCTGCAGCACGGTGCCGCTGTGCACGAAGCCGGCGCAGTTGAAGAGCACGTCGATTCGCGGCATCGAGCCGATCACGCGCGCGATCGCGGCCTTGTCCAGCACGTCGAGCTGCACGCAGCGCACGCCCTGCACGCCCTCGTAGCCGTCCAGGAGTTTCGGATTGACGTCGGTCGCCCAGACCTGCGCGCCCTCCGCCGCCATGGCGAGCGCGGTGGCGCGCCCGATGCCCTGCCCGGCCGCCGTCACCAGCGCCGTCTTGCCTTTCAATCGCATGACCTGTTCTCCATTTGCCGGCGGCGTCCGGGTTTTGCCGGATGCGCGGAAGGCCGGGTGAAGCGGATATTAATTGGCCTGACCACTTGGCCAGTCAGCAGGAACCCTAGTCCACCCATGCCGCTGCAAGCCGTCGAAACCAGCCGCCTGTACCGCCAGATCGCGGAGCAGCTGCGCGGCCTCATCACCGGGGGCGAGTTCGCGACGGGCACGCGATTGCCGGCCGAACGCGATCTCGCCAGGCAGCTGGGCGTGAGCCGCCCTTCCGTGCGGGAGGCGCTGATCGCGCTGGAAGTCGAGGGTTGGGTCGAGGTGCGCACCGGATCCGGAATCTACGTCCAGCCGGCGCAGCAACGCAATGGCCCCGGTCCGCGCGCGGCCTCCGCGCCGGGCACGGCGGCGGCCGGCGAATGGGGCCCGCTGCAGGTGATGCAGGCGCGCGAGATCGTCGAGGGCGAGATCGCGGCGCTCGCCGCGCGCCACGCCCGCAAGACGCAGGTCGCGCTCATGGCGAGCGCGCTGGAACAGATGCGCGAGGAAGCCGGGGCGGGCATCGAGCCGCGCGCCGGCGACGAGGCCTTCCACACCGCCATCGCCCAGGGCTGCGGCAACGAGGTGCTGGCCGACACGGTGCGCAGCTACTGGAGCGCGCGCCACGGCCCGCTGTTCACGCGGCTGGGCGACTACTTCGAGAACCCCGCCTCCTGGAGCGCCGCCTTGCAGGAACACGCGGCGGTGCTGGAGGCGATCCGGTCGCATGACGCGAACGGCGCGCGCGCCGCGATGCAGCAGCACCTGAAGAAGGCCATCCACCGTTACAGCGCGAGCTGGCGCCGCGCCAATCAGTCCTGACGCCAGAGCAACCACACCAACCAGGAGACAAGCCATGAACAAACGCCTCACCCTGAAACTGATCGCCGCCTGCGCGCTGGCCGCGGCCGCCGCCGCGCCGGCGATGGCCCAGACCAAGCTGAAATGGGCGCACGTCTACGAGACCTCCGAGCCGTACCACAAGTGGTCGGTGTGGGCCGCCGACGAGATCAAGAAGCGCACCAGCAACCGCTACGAGATCCAGGTGTTCCCCGCCTCCACGCTGGGCAAGGAAAGCGACATCAACCAGGGCCTGCAGCTCGGCACGGTCGACATCATCATCTCGGGCGCCTCCTTCGCCGCGCGCAGCTTCCCGCGCATCGGCGTGGGCTACTACCCGTACACCTTCCGCGACGCCGACCACCTGCTGAAGTACGCCAGGAGCGACGTCTTCAAGGAACTGGCCGACGGCTACAAGGCCAAGACCGGCATCCAGACCGTGTCCGTCACCTACTACGGCGCCCGCCACTCCACCAGCAACAAGCTGTTCAAGAACTGCGACGAGATGAAGGGCGTGAAGATGCGCGTGCCGGACGTGCCCGCGTACATGGCCCTGCCCAGGGCCTGCGGCGCCAACCCGACGCCGATCGCCTTCGCCGAGGTCTACCTCGCGCTGCAGAACGGCACCGTCGACGCGCAGGAGAACCCGCTGCCCACCATCGAGGCCAAGAAGTTCTACGAGGTGCAGAAGAACATCATCCTCACCGGCCACATCCTCGACTCGCTGGTCACGCAGGTCGGCCCCCACGTCTGGAACAAGCTGTCCGACGCCGACAAGAAGATCTTCACCGACGTGATGCAGGAGGCCGCCACCAACGCGACCAACGACATCAAGAAGCGCGAGACGGAACTGGTGACCGAGTTCAGGAAGAAGGGCATCAACGTGGTCGAGGTGGACCGCAACGCCTTCCGCGACCGCATCGTCAAGGCGGTGGACATGTCCACCATGGGCTACGACAAGAAGGACTGGGACCGCATCCAGGCCATCAAGTAAGAAGAACGAGAGGCACCCACCGTGAGTTCCGTACCCGATATCCAGGCCCTCCCCCAGGTGATGGGGGACGACGGCGAGTTCCATGTCACCGACGAAGCCGTCGACCTCTCGGGCACCACGCCCGAGGCCTGGGCGGCGCTGGCCTTCTTCTGGGCGCTGGGGCTCACGGTGTTCTACCAGTTCTTCACGCGCTACGTGCTCAACGACTCCGCGGCATGGACCGAGGAGATCGCGCGCTACCTGCTGATCGCCACCGTCTTCGTGGGCGCGGCGATCGGGGTGGCCAAGAACAACCACATCCAGGTGGACTTCCTCTTCCGGTTCCTGCCGCACAAGGTGGCGCGCGCCATGGCGCTGCTGGTGGACGTGCTGCGCATCGCCTTCCTCGGCGCGGCAGTGGTGCTCACCTGGCAGATGATGGAAAAGATGGGTAACTACAAGATGACGATCGTGGACCTGCCGATGAACATCGTCTACGCCGTGTGCATGGTGGGCTTCGCCGCCATGTGCGTCCGCTCGATCTGGGTGATGCGCGTGCATCTCGAGCGCGGCTACAGCGTGCTGGAAAAGCCCGAATCCACGATGGAAGACCGCTGACATGCTGAAGATCGTTTTCCTGTTCCTGATGGCCGGCGGACTGCCGGTCGCCATCGCCATGGCCGGCGCCTCGCTGCTGTACCTGCTGCTGGTGCCGAGCTCGCCGCCCTTCGTGGTGATCCACCGCATGGTGAGCGGCATCGACAGCTTCCCGCTGCTGGCCGTGCCCTTCTTCATCCTGGCCGGCAACCTGATGAACAACGCCGGCATCACCAACCGCATCTACAACTACGCGCTGGCGCTGGTGGGCTGGATGAAGGGCGGACTGGGCCACGTGAACGTGGTCGGCTCCGTGGTGTTCGCGGGCATGAGCGGCGCGGCCATCGCCGACGCCGCCGGCCTGGGCACCATCGAGATCAAGGCGATGAAGGACCACGGCTACAGCACCGAGTTCGCCGTCGGCGTGACGGCGGCCTCGGCCACGCTCGGGCCGATCATCCCGCCGTCGCTGCCCTTCGTGATCTACGGGATGATGGCCAACGTGAGCGTCGGCGCCCTGTTCCTCGCCGGCATCCTGCCCGGCATGCTGATGGCGGGGCTGATGATGCTGACGGTGGCGTACTACGCGCACAAGAACGGCTGGGGCGCCGACGTCCGCTTCGAATGGTCGCGCGTGGCCAAGGCGCTGGTGGAGACGGCGGTCGTGATCGCCTGGCCCACCTCGCTGTGGCTGCTGATCGAGAAGGCCGGCCTTCCCGCGCAACCGGTGGTGCTGGCCGGGCTCGTGGCGCTGTTCGTCGCCGACAGGATGTTCCGCTTCCAGGCGGTGCTGCCGATCATGACGCCGGTGCTGCTGATCGGGGGCATGACCACCGGACTGTTCACGCCCACCGAGGGCGCGATCGCCGCCTGCCTGTGGGCCATGGTGCTGGGGCTGTTCTGGTACCGCACGATGTCCTGGAAGCTGTTCGTGAAGGTGTGCCTCGAGACGGTGGAGACCACGTCCACGGTGCTGTTCATCGTCGCGGCGGCGAGCATCTTCGGCTGGATGCTCACGGCCACCGGCGTGACCGCGGCGATCTCGGGCTGGGTGCTGTCCTTCACCAACTCGCCGTGGGTGTTCCTGCTGCTGGCCAACCTGCTGATGCTGTTCGTGGGCTGCTTCCTCGAGCCGACCGCGGCCATCACGATCCTGGTGCCCATCCTCGTGCCGATCTGCCAGCACCTGGGCATCGACCTGGTGCACTTCGGCCTGGTCATGGTGCTGAACCTGATGATCGGACTGCTGCACCCGCCCATGGGCATGGTGCTGTTCGTGCTGGCGCGCATCGCGAAGCTCTCGGTCGAGCGCACCACGGTGGCCATCCTGCCCTGGCTGATCCCGCTGCTGGTGTCGCTGGTGCTGATCACGTACCTGCCGAAGCCGGTGCTGTGGCTGCCGAAACTGTTCTATTGAGGAAAGGCGTCACGACATGACCCCCTTCATCCGACTCCATCCCGCCGACGACGTCCTGATCGCGCGTTCGCAGCTGGTGGGCGGCGCCGTCGTCGACGGCGTCACCGCCAGGGGCCTGATCCCGCCCGGCCACAAGATCGCGGTGCACGACATCGCCGCCGGCCAGCCGGTGCGGCGCTACAACCAGATCATCGGGTTTGCCAGCAAGGCCATCGCCGCCGGCGAGCACGTGCACACGCACAACCTGGATTGCGGCCCCGCCGGGGGCGCCTTCGCGCGCGACTACGCCTTCGGTGCCGACGTGAAACCCGAGCCGGCGAAACGCGAAGCCACCTTCATGGGCATCCAGCGCGCCGACGGCCGCGTGGCGACGCGCAACTACATCGGCGTGCTGTCCAGCGTGAACTGCTCGGCGACCGCCGCCCGCGCGATCGCCGACCACTTCTCGCGCCAGACCAACCCGAAGGCGCTCGAGGCCTACCCGAACGTCGACGGCGTCGTCGCGCTCACCCACGGCACCGGCTGCGGCATGGACACCGAAGGCATGGGCATGCAGATCCTGGAGCGCACGCTCGCGGGCTATGCCACGCACGCGAACTTCGCCGCCGTGATCGTCGTCGGCCTCGGCTGCGAGGCCAACCAGATCAACGCCTGGCTGGCGCACAGCAGCCTGCGCGAAGGCGAGACGCTGCAGGTGTTCAACATCCAGGACACCGGGGGCACCCGCAAGACCGTGGAAAAGGGCGTGTCGCTCGTCAAGCAGATGCTGCCGGCGGCCAACCGCGTCAAGCGCGAGCCCTGCAGCGCATCGCACATCACCATCGGCCTGCAGTGCGGCGGCTCCGACGGCTACTCCGGCATCAGCGCCAACCCGGCGCTGGGCGCGGCGGTGGACCTGCTGGTGGCGCACGGCGGCACGGCGATCCTGTCGGAGACGCCCGAGATCTACGGCGCCGAGCACCTGCTCACGCGCCGCGCGGTCAAGCGCGAAGTCGGCGAGAAGCTGATCCAGCGCATCAAGTGGTGGGAGCACTACACCGAGGTCAACGAAGGCGAGATGAACAACAACCCCTCGCCGGGCAACAAGGCGGGCGGCCTCACCACCATCCTGGAAAAGTCGCTGGGCGCCGTCGCCAAGGGCGGCACCACCAACCTGCAGGCGGTGTACGAATACGCGGAGACCGTGGACGCGCACGGCTTCGTCTACATGGACACGCCCGGCTACGACCCGGTGAGCGCCACGGGCCAGGTGGCCGGCGGCGCCAACATGATCTGCTTCACCACCGGCCGCGGCTCGGCCTACGGCTGCGCGCCCTCCCCCTCGCTGAAGATCGCCACCAACTCGGCGCTGTGGCAGCGGCAGGAGGAGGACATGGACATCAACTGCGGCGAGATCATCGACGGCAAGGCGTCCATCCAGGAGATGGGCGAGCGGATCTTCCGCCTGGTGCTGGCCACCGCCTCCGGCGAGCACAGCAAGTCCGAGCAGCACGGCTACGGCCAGAACGAATTCGTGCCGTGGCAAGTCGGCGCGGTGATGTAACTCCCAGCAATTCCCCTATGTCGAAGACCATCCAGGCCGCCGACCTGCGCCAGCGGGTCGCCTCCATCATCCGTGCCGCCGGCTCCAGCGAGGCGGAAGCGAACACCGTCGCCGCCAACCTGGTGATGGCCAACCTGAGCGGGCACGATTCCCACGGCGTGGGCATGGTGCCGCGCTACATCGATGCGGTGCTCGAGAAGGGCCTCACGCCCAACGCCTCGGTGCGCACCGTCGTCGATCTCGGCACGCTGCTCACGCTGGACGGCCAGCGCGGCTACGGCCAGGTGATCGGCGAACAGGCCATGCGCCTGGGCATCGAGCGCGCGAAGCAGCACGGCAACTGCATCGTGGCGCTCGGCAACTCGCACCACCTGGGCCGCATCGGCCACTGGGCGGAGATGGCCGTGTCGCAGGGTCTCGTCGCGATGCACTTCGTCAACGTGCTGTCGCGCCCCGTCGTCGCGCCCTGGGCGGGCGGCGACGGCCGCTTCGGCACCAATCCCTGCTGCATCGGCATCCCGGTGCAGGGCCGCGAGCCCTTCCTGCTGGACTTCGCGACCAGCCGCGTGGCGCAAGGCAAGATGCGCGTCGCGCACAACGAGGGCAAGGAGGTGCCCACCGGCTACCTGATCGACGAATTCGGCCGTCCCACCACCAACCCCGGCGTAGTGGTGGTGCCGCAATCGAACGGCCTGTTCGGTGCCCTCATGACCTTCGGCGAACACAAGGGCTACGGCATGGCGGTGGCCTGCGAGCTGCTGGGTGGCGCCCTTACCGGCAGCGGCACCTGGCACCGCGCGCCGGATGCCAAGCGCGCCGTGATCAACGGCATGCTCACCGTTTTGATCGATCCCAAGCGCCTGGGCACGCAGGAATCGTTTTCGCAGGAAGCGCAGGCCTTCGTCGACTGGGTGAAGCAGTCGCCCGCGGCGCCGGGCTTCGAAGGCGTGATGGTGGCCGGCGACCCGGAGCGCAAGGCGCGGGTCGCCCGCGAGCGTGACGGCGTCGTGGTGGACGACACCACCTGGGCCGAGATCGGGGGCGCCGCCCGCAAGGTGGGGATGAAGGAATGACCCCCGCTCCCGCCATCCGCGACCAGGTCGCGCTCGTCACCGGCGCCAACGCCGGCATGGGCCTCGCCACCGCGAAGGCGCTGCTGGAAGCGGGCTATCGCGTCGCCGCCACGGACCTGCAGGTGGGCCAGGTGCAGGAGACGCTCGCCGCGCATGGCGAGCGTGTGTACTGCCTGCCCATGGACGTGAGCGATGCGGAGAAGGTGCAATCGGCCTGCAGCGCGGTCGAGGAACGCTTCGGCCGCATCGACGTCTGCGTCAACAACGCCGGCTTCCTGCAGTACGCCAATTGCGAGACGACCACGCCGGAGCTGTGGCGCAAGACCCTGGGCGTGAACCTGGACGGCGTGTTCCACGTCAGCCAGCGCGTCGCCCCGGGCATGAAGGCGCGCGGCTTCGGGCGCATCGTCAACATCGCTTCCTATGCAGCGAAGACCGGCGGACTGTCTCCGCTGCCGGCGTATGCGGCGAGCAAGGGTGGCGTCATCTCGCTGACCTTCAGCTTCGCGCGCGAGTACGCGCCCTTCGGCGTCACCTGCAACGCGATCGCCCCGACCTTCGTGAAGACGCAGATGCTCACGGAACAGGTGAGCAGGGAGCGGCAGGAGGAGCTGCGGAAGATGATCCCGGTGAACCGCTTCTGCGAGCTTGAGGAATTCGCGCACACGGTGCTGTTCCTCGCGCATCCCATGAGCGGCTTCATCACCGGCGAGGTGCTGGACCTCAACGGAGGCATCCAGTTTGACTAGGCTCGCCACCGCTTCCTTGTCCGCGCTCGCCGCGCGCAACGTTTCCATCCCGAAATATCCGCGCGACGGCGCGCCCGGCGTGGTGCACCTCGGCCTCGGCGCCTTCCACCGCGCGCACCAGGCGCTGGTGTACGACCGGCTGCTGCGCGACGGCGACGGGCGCTGGGGCGTGTTCGGCGTGGCGATGCGCAGCACGGCAGTCGTGGATGCGCTCGTCCCGCAGGACCATCTCTACACGGTGCAGGTCGCGAGCCAGTCCGGCGTCTTCTGGCAACTCGGCGCGGCGATCTGGGAAACCAGCATCGCGGCGCGCGAGCCGCAGCAGGTGGCCGCCGCGATCGCGGCACCCTCCACCCGCTGGCTGACGCTGACCGTCACCGAGAAGGGCTACACGCCGGAGCTCGCCGCGCTGGTCGTGCAGGGCCTGGCCGCACGCCGCGCCGCCGGCCTCGGTGGCCTCACCGTCGCGTCCTGCGACAACCTCTCGCGCAACGGCCGCAAGCTGCAGGCGCTGTGCGAGGCGGCGACCCCGGACGCATCGCTGGTGCAGTGGATGCGCGAGGCCTGCACCTTCCCCGACAGCATGGTGGACCGCATCGTGCCGGCGGCCACGCCCGCCACGATCGCCGCGGCCGAAACCGCGCTGGGCGTCGGCGACGCGTCCGCGCTCGCCACCGAGGCCTTCTGGGAATGGGTGATCGAGGGGCGCTTCGTCGATCCGGCCGATGGTCGGCTGCTCGCCGCGGCCGGCGTGACGGTCGTCGACGAGGTCGCGCCTTTCGAGGAAGCGAAGCTGCGCATGCTCAATGGCAGCCACACCGCGATGGCCTGCCTGGGCGCCGTCGCGGGACTGCCCTTCATCAGCGATTGCGTCGGCGTGCCGGCGATCCGCGCCTTCGTGCACGGGCTGATGACGCACGAGGTCGGGCCGCACGTCAGCCGCTCCGACTGGCCGGCCTACCGCGACGCGCTGCTGACGCGCTTCGCCAATCCGCAGCTCAAGCACAGCGTGCACCAGATCGCCACCGACTCCTCGCAGAAGATCCCGCAGCGCTGGCCGGCTTCCATCGAAGGCGGCCTGCGCCAGGGCCGCATGCCCGAGCGCCTGGCGTTCGCGGCGGCTGCGTGGATGCGTTACCTGCGCGGCAGCGACGAGAAGGGCCAGGCCTACGCGCTCAACGATCCGCTCGCATCGCGCCTGCAGGAACTCGCGCGCGCGACCGCGGGCGATGCGGCGGCGACCGTGCGTGCCTTGGGCACGCTGCCGGAGATCTGGGGCGCGACGCTGCCGAAGGAGACGGCGTGGCTCGCCCGCGTGCAGCGCCGGCTGGAGCGGATCGATGCGATCGGCCTGCTGCCCGCGCTCGAGGAAGTGGAAGGCACCGCATGAAGATCACCGGCGCCCGCGTCATCGTCTGCTGCCCCGGCCGCAATTTCGTGACGCTCAGGATCGAGACGGACGAAGGCCTCGCCGGCATCGGCGACGCCACGCTCAACGGCCGCGAACTCGCCGTGGCGAGCTATCTCACCGAGCACGTGATTCCCTGCCTGATCGGGCGCGACGCGCACCAGATCGAGGACATCTGGCAGTACCTCTATCGCGGCGCGTACTGGCGCCGCGGCCCGGTGACCATGAGCGCGATCGCCGCGGTGGACACGGCCCTGTGGGACATCAAGGCCAAGGCCGCGGGCCTGCCGCTGTACCAGCTGCTGGGCGGGCGCAGCCGCACGCGCGTGATGGTGTACGCGCACGCCAACGGCAAGGACATCGCGCACACGGTGGAAGAGGTGTTGCGCCACAAGGAAATGGGCTACCAGGCGATCCGCGCGCAGAGCGGCGTGCCTGGCCTGCAGAAGGTGTACGGCGTCGCCACGGGCAACCGCATGTACGAGCCGGCGGACGGCAGCGTGCCGGGCGAGCACGACTGGAGTTCGGAGAAGTACCTGCTGCACACGCCCAAGCTGTTCGAAGCGGTGCGCGAGGCGGTCGGCCCCGACATCCACCTGCTGCACGATGTGCACCACCGGCTCACGCCGATCGAGGCCGGACGCCTGGGCAAGGCACTGGAGCCCCATCACCTGTTCTGGATCGAAGACGCCACGCCGGCGGAGAACCAGGACGCCTTCCGCCTGATCCGCCAGCACACGACGACACCGATCGCGGTGGGCGAGGTGTTCAACACGCTGTGGGACTGCAAGGCGCTGATCGAGAACCAGCTGATCGACTACATCCGCGCGACGGTGGTCCACGCGGGCGGCATCACGCACCTGCGGCGGATCGCCGACTTCGCGTCGATCTACCAGGTGCGCACCGGCTGCCACGGCGCGACCGACCTGTCACCGGTCTGCATGGGCGCGGCGCTGCACTTCGACACCTGGGTGCCGAACTTCGGCGTGCAGGAACACATGCCGCACAATGAAGCGACGGAGGAAGTGTTCCCGCACGACTACCGCTTCGAGGCGGGCTTCATGCACTGCGGCGAGAAGCCCGGCCACGGCGTCGAGATCGACGAGGACCTCGCCGCCCGCTATCCCTACCAGCGCGCCTACCTGCCCGTGAACCGCTTGGCCCACGACGGCACGCTCTGGCACTGGTAAGGCAAGCACCCGAATCAACGGGTCATGTGCGAGCCTTCCCAGGCCAGCCAGCGGCGGAAGTCCGGGCGCGAGGTGGCGTAGGCCGGCACATCCAGCAGCGCCGTGCCGCCGAGGGTCATGGTGGAGCCGGTCGTGATGGTGGCCGCGGGGCCGCCCAGGATGGTGGTGTTGCTGGAGTCGAGGGCGACCGGGGCGATCAACACAGTGGAACCGGGCAGTCCGTCCACGGGCGGCGAAATGGCCACGGCACCGTGGTCCAGGACATGGCTCATGGGCTGCGACACGATGACGGTTTGCGCGAAGACGGCGGGGACGGCCAGGGCGGCGGCAGCGGCGACGAGGGCGAGGCGTTTCATAGGGACTCCTGAGATGGATGGGTGTGGATCCATTGAAATCCCCGCCTGGGCGCCCGCGCGCCCGACGCATTCGCCGGACGCTGTCGGCTCCGCACCGACGTCGCTCAGCGCAGACGCATCCAGCGCTGGAACTCGGGGTCGCGCTCCACGCCGGCGGGCACGTTCACCCAGTAGCGCGTCACGATGGTCTTGCTGTTGGCGCTGACGGTCTCGGTCGTGCCGGCAGGAACCAGCACCGCGCCGGAGATCGTGGCAGCGGGCAGGACCGCGACGGTCCCCGCGGGCGCCACGACCGTGGCCGAAGGCGCGCCGGGCGTGACGACCACGCCGGTGCCCGAGGTCACGGCGGCGCCGGTGAAGGACTGCACCGCGGTCTGGGCGAACGCGGGAGCGGAGAGGACCAGGGCGGCGACGGCCCAGCCAAGCTGGCGGGTGTTCATGCTGCGAACTCCTTGCGATGGTGATCCCCGTATTGCAGGGCATGCGGGATGACGGACGCGACGGCCCGTGTCGATGGCCCGTGTCGGCCAGCCGCCGACACGTCCTTTACGGCACAGGCAGCGGCGGGAGCGCCCGCACCACGTCCCCGGCGATGGGGAAGATGCGGTCGCCGGCGCGCGGCTCGATGCGGTGCATGCCGGTGAAGCTGCCGAAGGCCGGCAGGATGCCCACCGCCTGGCGCGGCAGCTGCCCGCTGTCGTCGCCGAGCCAGAAGCACGGCAGGCGCAGCCGCTCGAACGCTCGGCCGCCGACGCTGATGCAGGGATGCCAGTGACCCGCGAGGACGTACGCTTCGTCCACCGGGCGCGGATGGTGGCACAGCGCGAACGGGCCGAGCCTCAGCGGCTCGTCGACCACCGTGAAGCCGAGGCTCGCCGGAGGATCGCCGGCGCGATCGTCGTGGTTGCCTCGCACGAGGGTCAGCTGCAAAGCCGCGTTGCGCTCGCGCCAGTCGTGCAGCACGCCGAGCGTGCCGGCGGCATGCGAGCGCACCGAGTGCAGGAAGTCGCCGAGGAACACGACGTGCTCCGCTTGGGTGTCGGCGATCGCGGCGTCGAGCCTGGCGAGGGTTTCGGCGGTGGTGCCGCGCGGCACCGGCACGCCGAGCTTGCGAAAGCTCACGGCCTTGCCGAAGTGCGCGTCGGCGACGAGCAGCGTGCGCCGCGCGGAAAGGAACAGGGTGCCGGTGGGATGCAGCAGGGCATCTTCGCCGGCGAGGCGGATTCTCAGCACGGAAGGACGCGGGCGGGATTCGTAGGCTGGTGGTGGAGCGGAGCGGAACCCCAGCGCTTCGCGCTTCGCTGGGGTTGCACCCCAGCCTACAGCTACAACATGCGGCTGAGGGAAGCTTCCAGGTGTTCCGAAGGCACCCGCTTGAACCCGGAGCGCGCGAAGCGCTGCAGCCGTCCGACGATGAACGCCGTCATCACCGACGCCCGCACCTGGGCATCGACCGTCGGCGTGGCGCCGTCCGCGGCGCGCAGGCACTGCTTGAGCGAAGCCTCGACCTTGTCGAAGAACTGGTTCATGCGCTGCTGCAGGCGTTCGTTCTCGAACACCAGCGCGTCGCCCACCATCACGCGGGTCATGCCGGGGTTCTTCTCGGCGAACTGGATCAGCATCGTCACGATGCGGCCGGCCTGCGACGGGCCCGCGGCCTCGCGCTCGGTGATCTGGTTGATCAGGGTGAAGACGCTCTGCTCGATGAACTCGATCAGGCCCTCGAACATCTGCGCCTTGCTGGCGAAGTGCCGGTACAGGGCGGCTTCGCTCACCTCCAGCCGCGCGGCGAGCGCCGCGGTGGTGATGCGTTCGGCGCCGGGCTGCTCCAGCATCGTGGCCAGCGCCTGCAGGATCTGCACGCGCCGCTCGCCGGGCTTGGGCCGCTTGCGCGCCGCGGGGGCGGCGGCAGGCGTTTCACCTCCGGGCGTGGGTTCGGGGGCGTCGAGCTCGGCGTGGGACATAAGGCGGCAAGGTCAGCGGTTCGGGCCATTCTCGCATACCCGACCATGCGCTCCCCGCCAACTGATCCACACGAAACGCAGGCAGCGGGCCGAGTAGGTGCTTACCCAGGGAGCGGCAGTGTCACTTTCAAGCCACGACCGCCGGCGCCCGCCTGGAGCTGCAGGTGGCCGTGATGCACGCGCGCGATCTCCTCGGCGATCGCCAGCCCCAGCCCCGTGCCCTCGCCCTGCGTGCCCTGCACGCGGTAGAAGCGCTCGAGGATGCGCGGCATCTCCTGTGCGGCGACGCCGGGACCGTCGTCCTCCACCTCGAGGTAGGGCTGCGCGCCGCGGCGGCCGCAGCGGATCGTCACCGCGCCGCCTTCGTGGGTGTACTTCACGGCGTTGTCCACCAGGTTCGACAGCAGCTCGCGCAGCAGCCACTCGTGGCCCATCACCAGCACCGGGTCGGCGTCCAGCCCGAGGTCGATGTGGCGCGCGGAGGCGGCGTCGAGGTGCGCCTGCAGGCTGTCCTCGCACAGCGCCTTGAGGTCGACGCGCTGCTGCGGCTGCGACTGCATCGCGCGCGCATCCGCGCGCGACAGCGCCAGCAGCTGGTTGGCCAGCTGCGAGGTGCGGCGGGTGGCGTTGCGCAGCTTGTAGACCTGCTCGGTGGGCAGCGCCAGCGTGCCCGCCGACGGCGGCGCGCCGGCCGCCTGCGCCCAGGCCTCCACCTGCGCCTGCAGGCCCGCGAGCGGCGTGCGCAGCTGGTGCGCGGCGTCGGCGACGAAGCGCCGCTGGCTCTCGGCCTGCGCATTCACCAGGCCGAACAGGCGGTTGAGCGAATCCACCAGCGGCCGCACTTCCTCCGGCGAGGCCTGCGCGTCGATCGCGCTCAGGTCGCGCGGCGAACGGCGCTCCACCGCTTCCTTCAGCGCGAGCAGCGGCGCCAGCGCGCGCTCCACCGCCCAGCGCACGGCGAAGGCCGCCCCCGCGAGCAGCACCAGGTTCGGCAGCAGCACCTTGTACAGCACCGCGCGGGCCCACTGCTGGCGCGGGTCGGAGCCGTCGCCGAGCGCCACCACGACGTCGCCGAACACGGTGCGCTGGCGCTGGCGCACGATGCGCCAGGTGGTGCCGGAATGCTCCTCGCTGTGGAACTCCGGCTCGTTGTCCGACGGCGGCAGGCCGCCCAGCCAGTCGGCGCCCTGCAGCACCTTGCCATCGAGGTCCAGCACCGCGTAGCTCGCGGAGCGGCGCTCCTTGAGGAAGTCCTCCATCGGCGGCGCCAGCATCAGCAGCGGGCGGTCGTCGACGTCGCCGATCACGGAGTCGGCCAGCAGCGGCACCAGGGCGAGCAGCCGCTGGTCCTGCTGCGTCGCCACGTTGCCGGCGGACTGGTAGTCGAACCAGGCGTTGAGCACCGCCAGCAGGATCAGCGGCGCGATCAGCATCACCAGCAGGCGCCGGCGCAGGCCGGAGGTGACGCCCAGCACGTCGCCGCCTCGGCTGCGCGAGCGCGGCGCGCCGGGACGGAAGAACGCGATCACTCGGACTCGGGCGGACGCAGCTCGAGGCGGTAGCCGAAGCCGCGGATGGAACGCAGGGCGACGCCGTACGGTTCCAGCTTGCCGCGCAGCCGCGAGATGTAGACCTCCACCGCGTTGGGCGTGATCTCCTTGTCCCAGCCCGTGAGGGCCTGCAGCAGCTTGTCCTTGCTGGCCGGCTTGGGCGCGTTGATCAGGAGGTACTCCATCACCGTCCACTCGCGCGGGCCCAGCTCGATCGGGACCGAAGCGCCGTTGCGCTGCGCGCTCGCGCGCCGGTTGGCGGTGTCGAGCTCGATCGGGCCGAAGGACAGCACCGCCGACGTCGCCGCCTGCGAGCGCCGCAGCAGCGCGCGCAGGCGCGCGAGCAGCTCCGGCAGCTCGAAGGGCTTGACCATGTAGTCGTCGGCGCCGAGGTCCAGGCCCTGCACGCGGTCGTGCAGCGCGTCGCGCGCGGTGAGGATCAGCACCGGCATGTTCTGGCTGGCCATCTCGGGGCGGCGCAGCCGGCGCGTGAGCTCCAGGCCGTCCATGTTCGGCAACCCGATGTCGATGATGGCGGCGTCGAAGACTTCCGAACGCAGCACCTCCTCGGCGCGCTCGCCGCTGCCGACCCAGTCGACCGCGTAACCGGCATTGGCCAGCCCCAGCTTGATGCCGCTGGCGACCATCACATCGTCTTCGACCAACAACAAACGCATCGCAGTCTCAATGGCTCCGGATCATGGTGCCGTAGGCCTGGTCGGTCAGGATCTCCAGCAGCATCGCGTGCGGCACCCGCCCGTCGATGATGTGGACCGCGTTCACGCCGGCCTTCGCAGCGTCCAGCGCGCCGCTGATCTTGGGCAGCATGCCGCCGGAGATGGTGCCGTCGGCGAACAGGCCGTCGATCTGCTTGGCCGTGAGGTCCGTCAGCAGGTTGCCCGCCTTGTCCAGCACGCCCGGCGTGTTGGTCAGGAGCACCAGCTTCTCGGCCTTCAGCACCTCGGCCAGCTTGCTCGCCACCACGTCGGCGTTGATGTTGTAGCTCTCGTTCTCGTCGCCGAAGCCGATCGGGCTCACCACCGGGATGAAGTGGTCTTCCAGCAGCGCGCGCACCACGCCCGGGTCGACTTCCACGATGTCGCCGACCTGGCCGACGTCGTGTTCCTTCTGCGGGTCCTTGGTGTCGACCATCTTGAGCTTCTTCGCGCGGATCAGCCCGCCGTCGCGGCCGGTGAGGCCCACGGCGCGGCCGCCCGCCTTGTGGATGAAGCCCACGATGTCCTGCTGCACTTCGCCCGCCAGCACCCACTCGACCACTTCCATGGTCTCGGCGTCGGTCACGCGCATGCCCTGGACGAACTCGCCCTTCTTGCCCAGGCGGTTGAGGGCCTGCTCGATCTGCGGGCCGCCGCCGTGGACCACCACGGGGTTGATCCCCACCAGCTTCAGCAGCACGACGTCCTCGGCGAAGTCGGCCTGCAGCTCGGGATCGGTCATCGCGTTGCCGCCGTACTTGATCACCATGGTCTTGCCATGGAACCTGCGGATGTAGGGCAGCGCCTGCGCGAGGATCTCGGCCTTGTCGCGGGGGGTGATGTTCTGGGTGTTGACCATGCGTGCTTGGCTCCAAACGGTCTGGTGCGGGACCACCGGCGTCGCGGCCGCCCTGCCTAGGCGAGCATCGCGGCTTCCTGCCGCGTGGCCGCCGCCGGCGTCAGGTGATCGACGATGTCGTTGCTGCCCGAATAGCCGGCGACCAGCGCCTTCAACACCGCCCGGATCTGGGCGATGTCGTTGCCTTCCACTGCAGAGCGCATGACCCGCAGCTGCCGCGCCAGTTCCTGCCACTCGACCAGCTCCTCGCGCGCCTTCATGATGCGCGGGTGCGAGGTTGCCTGCGGATTGTCGCCGATCAGGAGCTCTTCGTAGAGCTTCTCGCCCGGGCGCAGGCCGGTGATGGCGATCTCGATGTCGCCCCAGGGATGCTCGTCGTCGCGCACCGAGAGGCCCGACAGCGACACCATCCGCTGCGCGAGGTCGAAGATGCGCACCGGCTCGCCCATGTCCAGCACGAAGACGTCGCCGCCGACGGCCATCGCGCCGGCCTGCAAGACCAGCTGCGCCGCCTCGGGGATGGTCATGAAGTAGCGGGTGACCTCCGGGTGCGTGACGGTGAGCGGCCCCCCCATCTCCAGCTGCTTGCGGAACAGGGGCACCACGCTGCCGCTCGAATCGAGCACGTTGCCGAAGCGCACCATGGCGAAGCAGGTGCGGTTGTCCACCGGCACGCCGCCCGGCGCCAGGTCGCCGAAATCCACCTGGTGCGCCGCCGCGAGCGCCTGCAGGATCAGTTCGGCCATGCGCTTGCTGGCCCCCATCACGTTGGTCGGCCGCACCGCCTTGTCGGTGGAGATCAGCACGAAGCGGCGAACGCCGGTGCGGATCGCCGTGGCGGCGACGTTCAGCGTGCCGAACACGTTGTTGTCGATGCCCTCCGCCGAGTTGTGTTCCACCATCGGCACGTGCTTGTAGGCGGCGGCGTGGTACACGGTCTCCGGGCGGTAGAAGCTGAAGATCTCCTCGATCCGGCGCAGGTTGCGGACGCTGCCCAGGAGGGGGACCAGCTCCACGTCCAGCCCGCGGTTGCGGCACAGGGCCTGCAATTCGTTGTGGATCGAGTAGAGGCCGAACTCGTTGTGCTCCACCAGCAGCAGGTGCGTGGGCCGTTCGCAGACGATCTGCCGGCACAGTTCGCCGCCGATGCTGCCCCCCGCGCCCGTGACGAGCACCACCTTGCCGGCGAGGTTCATCGCCAGCAGTTCGGGATCGGGCGCCACGGGCTCGCGGCCCAGCAGGTCCTCGAGGTCGAGTTCCTGGATGTCCTGCACCGCCACGCGGCCGGACGCGAGGTCGGACATGGCGGGCACCGTGCGGGTGTGCACCGGCAACTGCCGCAGGCCGTCGATGATCTCGTTGCGCTGCGCGCGCGTGATGCCCGGCAGCGCCAGCAGGATGTCGGTCACCTTCTGGACTTCGACCGCCTCCGCGATCTCCTCGGACGGGTACACGTGGTGTCCGTTGATCGTGCGCCCCCTCTTCTGCGGATCGTCGTCGACGAAACCGACGAGGCGGAAGTTGCGGGAATGCGCGATCGCCATCCCGGTCTGGACGCCGGCCGGGCCCGCGCCGTAGATCAGCAGGCGCGCACGGTTGCCCGGCTCGATGAGTTCGTTCAGCGCCTCGTCGCGCAGCAGCGCGCCGGCCACCGCGCGGCTGGCGGCCACCAGCACCAGGACGATGATCGGCTGGATCAGGCCCAGGCTGCGCGGGATCTCCGGCAGCCGCAGCACCACCAGCGCCGCCAGCAGCACGGCGGCGTGCAGGGCCACGGCCCGCACCATCCCGAGCAAGGAGCCCAGGCTCACGTAGCGGAAGACCACCCGGTAAAGGCGGAAGTGCAGGAAGGAGGCGAATTGCGTCGCGAAGGCCAGGAGGAAGACGCCATAGGCGATCTTCGTGGGCAGGTAGGGCGTGTCCAGGCGCACCGAAAACGCCAGCCACGTCGCGAAGACCGAGATCAGGAGGTCCAGGACCAGGACGGTCAGGACCTTGGCGAGACGCGGCCAAGCCAGCGAGCTAGTCCACATGGCTATCCTTCAGGCGGCGTCGGGGCGCGAGCCGCTCAGTGGGACACGCCGTCACGGCGGATCACCTTCAGCACGGTACGGCACAGGATCGCGATGTCCATCGCGAGCGACCTGCGCTGCAAGTATTCGACGTCCAGGGCGACCTTCTGCGGGATCGGCAGTTCGTCGCGCCCGTTGATCTGGGCCCAGCCCGTCACGCCCGGCAGCAGGGCGTCCACGCCGCGCTCCGTCCGCAGGGCGACCAGGTCATGCTGGTTGAACAGCGCGGGCCGCGGGCCCACCAGGCTCATGTCGCCCTTCACCACGCTCCACAGCTGCGGCAGTTCGTCCAGGCTGGTCTTGCGCAGGAAGCCGCCGATCGGCGTGAGGTGCGCCTGCGGGTCCGCCAGCAGGTGCGTGGCGACGGCGGGCGTTTCGATCTTCATGCTCCGGAACTTGGGCATGCGGAAGATCGCGTTCCTGCGGCCGACGCGGTCGGACCAGTACAGCGCGGGACCGCGGGACGTCAGGCGAACGAGGAGCGCCACGAGCACCAGCGGAACTGCCAGCACCACGGCCGCGAGGAGCGCCAGCGACAGGTCCACCGCCCGCTTGGCCAGGGCGCCGCGCGGCCGCACCGCCGCTGCCGCGTCATCGGTCTGCTGGGTCATGGAGGGTTGGGGAATGTTGCTCATTGTCGGGCAATCCGGATTATCTTCGCTCCTGCCCGCCGGGCCCGGAGCGACGCTCAAACACGACGGCCGTGCGGGCCCCCGCGGGAATTTGACGCCTCAGGCCCCCAGCGCCAGCACGGTGTCCTTCAAGGCCTGGCGCGGCTCGATCGCCGGGCGCCAGCCGAAGGCCTCCCAGGCCACGCCGGCGTCCACCTGCATCGGCCGCGTGAGGCTCTCGATCTCGCGGCGCCGGCCGGCCGCTGCCGCTGCGAATCGGAGCATCGGCAAGGGAAAACGGATGAGCCTGGCCGCACGTCCCTGGGCGGACGCGATGGCGCGGACCAGGTCCGGCAGCGTCCAGTCGGAGCCGTCGCCGATCACGAACGTGCCGGCCGGCGCCCCGTCGGCCGCGCAGCGCACCAGGAACGAAGCGAGTCCATCCACGTGGATGAACGACCGCACGCCGCGCGCGCTCGCGAACGGCAGCGGCACGCCCGAGCGGACCAGCCTGACCAGGCGCGGCAGGTTGCCCGGGCAGCCGGGGCCGTACACCATCGGCGGGCGCACGATGCACAGCTGCATCGAGCCGCCCGCGAGCATGGCCTGCAATTCCCGTTCCGCCGCGAATTTCGAGCGCGCGTAGGGCGTGTTCGCCCGGATCGGGCTGTCGGCCCGCACCGGTTCGGCCGACCAGCTCCCGTGCACGCCCAGCGTGCTGACGAACACGAAGCGCGCGACGCCCGCCGTCCGGGCCGCTTGCGCGCAGCGCAGGGCGTGCACGCGGTTGGCCTCGTCGAACAGGTCGCGGCCGCCCTCGTTGGCTACCCGCGTGTGCGCGCGGCCCGCCAGGTGGATGACGCTGCTGCAGCCGGCGAGCTGGCCCGGCGTCGGGACGCCGTCCGCGCCGGCGTGCCAGCGCGCCGCGCCGGACACGGGCGACGGGGTGCGGGAGAACGCCACCGCGGGGACGCCCTGGCCCGCGAGGCGGTCCAGCACCCTGCGGGCGATGTAGCCACTGGCGCCAGTCACCGCGATCATGCCGTCGCGAGCTCCAGGTAAGACCGTGCCAGCCGGTCGTAGCCGTGCTTTTCGAGCACGTACTGCCGCCCGCGGGCGCCCATTTCGCGCCGCCGTGCCTCGCCGAGGGCCGCCATGCGGGTGACCGCGTCGGCGATCGATGCCGGATCGCCGGGATCGGCGCTGAAGCCGCAACCGGCCTCCGCCACGGGATCGTTGCCGCCGCGCACCGCAAAGATCACCGGCAGGGCGGCCTGCATGTAGTCGAAGAGCTTGTTCGGGCTCACGCCAAAACGAAAGATCGGCTCCGGGCGCAGCGAGATGTAGCCGACGCTCGCTTCGCGCAGCAGCCGCAGCACCGCGGCCTTGGGGATCTGGTCCAGGATGCGCACGGAGTCCTGCAGCCCGAGCGACTGCACCAGGGCGCGCAACTCCGGCTGCAGCTCGCCGCGGCCGACGATCACCGCGCACGCGCCGCGCCTCGGACCCTCGAGCGCCATCGCGCGCACCAGGCTCTCCACGTGATTGGGGCGGCCGAGCGCGCCGGCATAGACGACCACGGTGCGGCCTGTCGCGCGCCATTCGCGCGCCTGCCGCGCCGCCTCGGAATCCGGCAGCTCGCCGGCTTCGGTCTCGGTCGCGACGCCGTTGGGGATGTAGCGCCACCTCCGGGGGTCCAGGCCCACCGAGCGCATGTGGTCCAGGGTGCAGGGCAGCAGCGAGACCACGTGGTCCGACGTGCGGTACGCGACGCGCTCCAGCCAGCCGGTGAAGCGCACCAGCGGATGCGAGGGCGCCACGCCGGCGAGTTCCACGAGGCTCAGGGGCCAGAGGTCGCGCACCTCGAACACGCAGCGGGCGCCGAACTTCCGGGCCAGGTGCCGCCCGGCGAGGAAGGCATACGGATGCGGCGAGGACGTGACCACCATCGCCGGCGCGCCGTGTTCGCGCGCGAGCCGGTCGGCCTGCCGCACGAGCTGCAGCGTGAAGGCCGTCATGTTGACGATGCGGCCGAGCCCGTTGCCGCGGTAGGCGGGGGCCTGCAGGAACTCGTAGTCGACGCCGTTCACCTGCTCCACGCCGCTCGTGCGCGGCACGTCCAGCAGGTGGTGGTTGCAGGTCGTGAGGATCACGCTGCGGCGCCCCAGCGCGTTCCACTCGCGCGCGAGGTGGTAGGGCCGGTCGTACCGCCCGATGCCGGGCCCGCCGGCATAGGGGTGGATGTACCAGATGCTGCCGGCCTTGCTCACGGCGCCGCCAGGTCGAAGCGCTGCGCCCAGTGCGCGAGCACGCCCGCGCGGAACAGCAGCGGCTCCATCGTCTGCCGCTGGCGGTCGCCGGCGCTGCGCCAGGCGGCCAGCATGCCGTCCACGTCGATCCAGTTCCGCAGGGGCCCGGGCGACGACGCCAGCAGGTCCTGCAGGCGGGCGCCGAGTGCGCCGCGCATCCAGACCGACTGCGGCGTCACGAATCCCATCTTGTCGCGGCGGTCCAGGATCTCGTCGGGCACCATGCCGCGCAGGCCCGAGCGCAGCAGCGCCTTGGTGCGGCCGTCGCGCAGCTTGTGGCGCACGGGCAGCGCCAGCGCGAACTCGGCGAGCCGGTAGTCGAGGAAGGGAACGCGGCTCTCGATGGACCAGGCCATCGAATTGCGGTCCTCGTAGCGCAGCAGGCTCGGCACGCTGTAGCGGCGCAGGTCCTGCACCTGCCGCTGGCGCAGGCCGCCCGACGCGCCCAGCTGGACCGACGACTCGCCGCCCGCCGCCTGCACCGCCTCGCCCAGCCAGTCGCGCGCCGTGCCCACCTTCGGCTGCAGGAAACGGGGCATGTAGCGCACTGCCTCGCGCCAGCGCAGGTAACCGCGGTCGCCGCGCAGGGCCACCGAGGCGGCCTCGCGGCCGGCCGCGACCAGCCGTCCGCGCCGGGCGAGCGAAAGGATGTGGAAGGCGTAGAACTTCTTGTAGCCGCCCAGGATCTCGTCGGCGCCCTGGCCGTCGAGCAGCACGGGGATGCCGGCCTCGCGGGCCTGCTTCATCACCAGCCACTGCGCATAGATGCTGGCGGTGGAGAACGGCTCTTCCTGGTGCCAGACCAGGTCGCCCAGCTCGGAGAGGTAGCCTTCCTCCGTGGGAACGGAGAAGTGCGCCTGCGCGCGGGCCCGCTCGGCCGCCAGCCGCGCCCAGCGCGACTCGTCGAACTGCGGTTCCGGGAACCGCGCGGTGAAGGTGTGGATCGAGGACTGCTCTTCCTGCAGGCGCATCGCGCAGACGATCGAGGACGAATCCAGGCCGCCCGAGAGGCAGGCGCCCACCGGCACGTCGCTGCGCATGCGCAGCTGCACCGCCGAGCGGAACAGCTCCGCGAAGCTCGCGCACGCCTCCTCGAAGGGAAGGTCCGATTCGCGCTCCGGATCCAGCCGCCAGAAGGCGACCGGCCGCAGTTCCAGCGACTGCTCCGGCCGCAGCACCGCGTAGCAGCCCGGCGGAAACGCCGTGATGCCCTGGAAGAAGGTGTCGTCGCCCGAGTTCACCACGCCGTGCATCAGGTAGTCGTGGATCGCGACCGGCGCCGCCTGCGGGCGCGTGCGCCAGTGCGCGAGGATGCCCTTGATCTCCGAGGCGAACGCCAAGATGCCGCCGCGCGTGGCCACGTGCAGCGGCTTCACGCCGAAACGGTCGCGCGACAGCACGAGGGTGCGCTCCAGCGCATCCCAGATGGCCAGCGCCCACATGCCGTTGAAGCGCGCGAAGCAGCCGGTGCCCCACTGCGCGTACGCGGCCAGGATCACTTCGGTGTCGGACTCCGAGGCGAAGCGGTGCCCCAGCGCGCGCAGTTCCTCGCGCAGCTCACGGTAGTTGTAGACCTCGCCGTTGTAGGTGATCCAGTAGCGCCCCTGCCCGTACGCCATGGGCTGGTGGCCGCCTTCCGTGCAGTCGATGATGGCCAGCCGCCGGTGGCCGAAGGCGACCACGGCGGGCGCCGGCGCGTCCCGCCCCGGGGATTCCGCCTGCAACGCCACGCCGCCGTCCCTGCCGAAGAAGGCATGGCCGCTGCCGTCCGGCCCCCGGTGCGCCTGCACCCGGGTCATCGCGAAGACATCGCCCAGGTCCGCCGGCTGGCCGGAGACGAGGCCCGCTATTCCGCACATCTGCTGTCAACTCCCGCAAAGCTGGTAGACGTCGAGCAGCACGTGCTGCTCCCGCTCCCAGTTGAATTTCTCGAGCACGGCCCGGCGGCCGTTCGCGCCCATGCGGCGCGCGCGCTGCGGGTCTGCCGCCAACGCCGTCATGGCCCCTGCGATGGCGCCCGGGTCCAGCGGGTCCACGCAGATGCCGCAGTCGAATTTCTCCACGATCGCCTTCCACATGGGGAAGTCCGACGCGATCACGGGGAGCCCGGCCGACATGTATTCGAACAGCTTGTTCGGCTGCGAATTGATGTGATTGGGCTCGGGATGGAAAAGCACCAGGCCGGCGATGCTGCGCGCGAGCAGCTCGGCGACCTGGCTGCGGCCGAGGGTGCCGCGATAGTCCACGCGCGACCAGCCCTCGACGGCCTGCAGCTGCTGCGCGAGGGCCGGTGTTTCCATCGGCCCGGCCAGCACGAGCGACTGGCCGCTCAGCGCGCAGGCCTGCACCATCTCGCGCGCGCTGCGGATGCCGGAGATGCCGCCGACGTAGCAGAAGCCGCTGCGCTCTCCGGGCGAGCCCTCGGCCGGCGGCGCGAGTTCATCCATCATCGGATAGTTGTTGACCGTGGCGGTGCGCCCGTTCAGGCGACCGAAGCGTTCCCCGATGAAGGGGGTGGCGGTCACGACCGCGGTCATGCGGCGCGCGGCGAAGTCCTCGAACACCTCGAACACCCCGGCGATCGCACGCCGCATGCCGGCGGGGATCCATTCCTTCGAGAGGATGTCGCGCGGCACGTCCTCGTGCGCGTCGTAGATCACGCGCCGGCCGGCCGCCCGCATCAGCAGGGCGTAGGGCAGCAGGTCCGGATCGTGGAAGTGGTAGATGTCGGCGCGCTCGCCCAGGGCCGCGCGATACACGCGCCAGCCGAGCAGCGTGAAGCGGCCGACCCGGCCGCCCGCGGGGGGCACCACGCGGACGTGGCGCACCATCGCGCAATCGGCCGGCATGTCGCCCTGGATCACGACGCTCACGTCGTGGCCGGCGAGCGCTGCCGCGCGGGCCTCCTTGCGCACGATGCGGATGTCGCCTGCCCGGTGGGCGGTGGAGAAATGACAGATGCGGGCCATGTCAGGCGCTGGCGGGCCGGCGGCGCTGCAGGAGCCGGCCTCCCTGCTGCAGCAGCACGGAGACGAACAGGATCAGCAGCCAGCCGCCGGAATTGAGCACGGTGGAGATCGGCATTTCGGAGAGGCTCAGCACGGGCATCAGGCTGAGGCAGAGCAGCGGCGCGGAGTTGCTGCAGGCAAACCGCAGCAAGGAGAACAGCAGCGCGAAAGCCAGCGCCCCGACGGCCACGCCCGCATAGCCGAAGTTGGCGAAGTCGTGGATGTACGAACCCGAGTTGAGGCTGCCGGTCAGTCCGCGCTCCTTCACGAGCTCCGGGTAGTACATCGCGTAGAGCTTGGTCGGGATGTGCTGGTACTCACAGCCGATCGCCCGGGCCAGCAGGCGGTAGCCGCATCCGGCCTCGCGGCGCGCCGGGTCCTCGTAATTGAAGTACCACTGCGCGGTGACCTGCGCCGGCACGATCACCAGCCGTTCGCGCACCGAAGCGACCACCCTCGCACCGGGATAGTCCATGTTCATCGACCTGGCCCCGGACACCTGGCGGACCGGCTTGCCGGTGGCGAAGTCCACCATGCGGCCGAAATCGTTGCGCACGTCGGGACTGGAGGACGTCCAGTTCACGCCGACCGCGCCGACCATCAGCAGCGCCATCAGCAAGGCCCGCCGGGCCTGGCGGGTGAAGGCGTAATACAGCACCAGCGGCAGCAGCAGGTACACCGGGTTCGCCTTGACGAACAGGGAGACCGTGTAGAACAGGCCGACGACGATCGCCGGCCACAGCAGCCGGGAACGGGTGTGGGCGGCCAGCACGAGCAGGATCGGCCCCACGCCCTTGATGGCGTAGTCGGAGGCGTAGCGCTGCCACACCGCCAGGTTGTAGTAGCCCTCCTGGCGGATGCGCGCGATCTCGTAGTCGTTGGTCGAACGCCTGGCTTCCACCATCGGCAGGTGGCCCAGGGTCGCCAGGTGCATGATGGCCACCGCAGTGAACACGCCGAAGAGCAGCACGAGCAGCAGGCGGACGTGTTCCTGCGGCAGGGGGGATGCGGGCAGCTCTTCGATGCGGCGCCCCAGCACGCGCGTCAGCAGCAGGTAGCCCGTGACGAACACGCTGCCGAACACCAGCAGCGGCCGGACGAAGTCGAGCTCCGTCGCGCTGCTGTCGGCGAAGTAGACGCACGCCGCCAGCAGCCAGAGCAGGCTAAAGGCATAGAGCAGGAACAGGCTGTGCGGCCGCAGCCGCCCCAGGGCGGCGCGCACCTTCATACGCCGATCACGGCGCGCTTCAGGCGCAGGGCCGTCTTCAGCAGCCAGTCGTTGGACTTGTACTCGGAGTAATGGCGATTCGGCTGCGCGAAGATCGCGTCGAGCTCCTGCGGGCGCACCCCCAGCTTCTTGGCCACGAACTCCTTGTCCTGCTGCTGCAGGGCAGCGTCGTAGGTGGGGTGGGCCAGTTCGGCCAACGCTTCCTCGCGGGTCATCTGTCCGGAATTGATCAGGGTCGCCAGGTGGGCGCGGCGCTTGTCGTACCCGAATTTCACCGGCAGGTAGTAGCCCTGGAAGAAGCGCGTGAAGACGGACTCGTAGTGCTTGCCGCCGTAGTCGCGCCAGCCCAGTTCGGAGGCGATGGTCTGCTTCGCCTGCGCCTTGTCGTAGGGCACGTAATTGAGCAGGCGCACGGTCTTGATGCCGCGGACATACGGGTACCACGCGTACTGCGCGAAGAAGCCGATGGTGGGGTACTGCCGCAGGCGCTGCTTGCCGAACTTGCGGCTGATGTCCATCAGCTGGCGCTTGTCGCTGGAGGAGTAGCCCCAGGCCGACGGCAGGATGAACTCGGTGGCGTAGTTGGTGCCCGACAGGATGTGCTTGATCCCGTGGCGGGCCGCCTCGCGATACAGCACCGCGGGGAACGCATGGTCCGTCGGCGTGTCGCAGTTGGCCACCGAGGCCTTGAAGAAGGCCAGCTGCAGGTCGCGCATCTCTTCCCAGTCCACCACGTGGGTGTGGAGGTCGACGCCCAGCTTCTTGACGATGTTCTCGATGTTGTTGACGGCCAGCTCGGAATTCCAGCCGCTGTCGAAGTGCACCGCCAGCGGGCGCAGGCCCATCTTGTGGGCGAGATGGGCGACGTAGGAGCTGTCGACGCCGCCGCTGAGGCCCATGATGCAGTCGTACTCGCGGCCCTTCCCGGCCTCGCGGATGCGCGCGACGATCGCGTCCAGTTCGGCCTGGCGCTCGCCGCGCGAGGCGCGGTCGACGGTGTCGCGCACCATGCTGTCGTAGCTGCTGCAGTGGCTGCACACGCCCTGCTCGTCGAAGGCGATGTCCGGATCCGAGGTGTCCATCACACATCGGGTGCAGATCTGGTAGGGGCGCGTGTTCATCGGTCGTTGGGCGCCAGCTGCAGCTGGGCCAGGGCATCGGGGGTGGGATAGTTGATCAGGACGGCGCGGTGCTTGCCGTGGAACACGAACATGCTTCCGGCTGCGCAGGCGGACACGCCGGCGGCGAGCGCTTCCTGGATGTGGGCGAGGCTGCCGGCGCCGCCGCAGGCGATCACCGGCGTGTCGACGGCGGCGGCCACCTTCTTGAGCATCGCGGTGTCGTAGCCGCCCATGGTGCCGTCGCGATCGACGGAATTGACGAGGATCTCGCCCACGCCCAGCGCGGCGAGCTGCTCGGCGTAGCGGACGGGGTCCTCCCTGGTATTGGTGCGCCCGTCGTCGATCCAGACCTCGTGCTTCCCGAACAGGGTCTTCTTCACGTCGATCGCCGCCACGATGCTCGAGCTGCCGAACACGTCGCAGCTTTCCTCCACGAAGCGCCGGTCGCGGAAGGCCGCGGAGTTGAGGGACACCTTCTCGACGCCCATGCGGTGCAGCCTGCGGATCTGTTCGATGGAGCCCACGCCGCCGCCGTAGCCGAGCGGCATGAAACATTCGCCGGCGATGTCGCCGATCAGGTCGTAGTTCGGCTCGCGCTTGTCGGCGGTGGCGGTGATGTCCAGGAGCAGGAGTTCGTCGACTTCCTTCTCGTTGAAGATCTTCACCGCGTTGACCGGATCGCCGACGTACTTCGGCTCGGCGAACCGGACGGTCTTGTAGAGGCCGGGGCCGCGCAGCAGCAGGCAGGGGATGACGCGCGGCTTCAGCACGACTGGAACCTCTCGACGAAGTTGCGGTAGACCTGCAGCCCGTACTTGTGGCTCTTCTCCGGGTGGAACTGCATCGACAGGATGTTGCCGCGCGCCATGGCGCTCGTGAAGCGGTAGCCGTAGTTGCTGCTCGCGAGCTCCAGCCCCGGTTCCTCCGTCACCATGTGGAAGGAGTGCACGAAGTAGAAGCGCATCGGCCGCGGCACGTCGTGGAAGATGCCCCCGCCCTCGGCCTGGGGCTCCACGACGTTCCAGCCCATGTGGGGCACGCGCAGCATCCGGCCTTCGCCGGCGCGGAAGCGCACCAGGCGCGCATCGAGCCAGCCGAGCCCGGGCTGCTCGCCCTCCTCGCTGGATTTCGCCATCAGCTGCGCACCCAGGCAGACGCCCAGGATCGGGCGGCGCCGTTCCAGCACCAGTTCGTTGAGCACGTCCAGCAGGCCGAAGCGGTGCAGGTTGCCCATGGCCTCGTCGAAGGCGCCGACGCCCGGCAACACCAGCTTGTCGGCGTCGCGCAGCACCTGCGGGTCGCGCGAGACCACCGCCTGCGCGCCGACCTTCTTCAGCATGTTCAGCACCGAGCCGACGTTGCCGGTGTCGTAGTCCACCACCGCGATGGTCATCACGCTTCTCCTGCGAGCGCGCTGCGCAGCCCGCGCCGGGCCAGGGACCAGCCGATGACGGCCGCCAGGCCGCCGGCCAGCACCAGCGCGGGGACCCAGCCCGCCGCACCGGTGACGCCGGATTGCAGCCGGATCGCGCCGAGCACGAGGCAGCAGGCGCCGAATAGGAGCCAGCCCGCGAGCAGGTTGCGCCCCAGCACCCCGGCCGAAAAGCCCGAGATCCGGAAGATGGCGGCCAGGTAGACGTGGTGGTACAGCACGTTGCAGGCGGCGAACACGATGACGGCCTGCACGCCGTCGTGCGTGAGCAGGTAGGTCCCGGCGAACGCCAGGGCCGTGACGGCGTCGGAACCGAGCTGCACCACGAAGGAGGCGTCCTGCCGCATGTTGACTTCGAAGAGGCGCTCGGGCCAGCCGGTCTGAACGGACATCCAGGCGGCGGGCGCCAGCGCCATGGCGAACACGCCGGCGGTCCGCCAGGACTCGCCGAAGAGGGTCACGAACAGGTTGTCGCCCCACACCGCGCAGAACGCGAACAGCGGCGCGGTGGCGAGCAGGCCGAAGCGCAGCAGGGTTGCCGTGAGGTCCTGCAGGCGCGACGTGCCCTTCAGCGCCACGGCTTCACGGTAGAAGACCTGGCTGAAGGCATTCGACGCCAGCAGCGTCGGGGCGAGCAGCACGGCGCGCGCCAGGCCGAAGAAGCCGGCGAGGCCGACGGCCGCGAGGGCGGAAAAGGTGTAGACGGGCGCGTCGCGCGCGACCGACCCGACCAGGCTGTAGGGCGTGTTGAAGACCAGGAACTGGCGGTACTTGCGCGCGGCCGAGAGGCTCGCCCGCAGCGACCAGCCGCGAACGGCCGCCACGATCTCGCCCAGCGAGGCGCGGCCCAGCAGCAGCGCGGCGACCGCCTGGCCGGCGAGCTTGGCCAGCACGAGTCCCTGCGACCAGGCGCCCGCGAAGCCCATGGCCAGGGCGCTGCCGACATAGACCGCCTGGTTGGCGACGCTGGCCATCGCCACGCCGCGGAAGGCGCGCTTGCGCGAAGCGAGCCCGGTGGCGAGCTGGAACACCGCGGTCGCGAGCACCATGAGCGGGAGCATGGCCAGCCATTGCAGCGGCAGCGCGCGCCCGGCGAGCGCACTGGCGAGCGGCACCGCCGCCCACGTCAGCGCGCAGACGGCCAGGGTGCTGAGGGCGACCAGCCCCACCAGGGCGAGCGCCTCGGAATCGTCTTCCGGGAGCACCACGGCGAGGTCCATGCGGCAGGTCGCCAGCACGGCCAGGCTCGCGGCCAGGCCCATGAACAGGGTCTGCAGGCCGAAGGCCTCGGGCGAGTACAGGCGGGCCAGGAGCGGGGAAGCGAGCAGGGGCAGTGCCTGCGCCATCACCGTCCCCGTCAGCATCGCGACGGCATTCGACCGGAAGCTCACGCTACCCCAGCAGTTGCTCGATGATGGCGCGGCTCGCCTGGCCGTCGCCGTAGGGACGGGCCTGCGCGCCCGAAGGACGCTTCGCTTCGCGCACCGCCGCGACGATGCGCTGCCGGTCGGCGCCGACCAGCCGGTTCCAGCCCAGGTCCACCGTTTCCGTCCACTCGGTCTCGTCGCGCATGGTCACGCAGGGCACCTGGTAGAAGAAGGCTTCCTTCTGCACGCCGCCGGAATCGGTGACCACCACGCGGGCGGACTGCTCCAGCCGCACCATGTCCATGAAGGACAGCGGCTCCACGACCTGGACCTTCCCCAGGAGCGAGGCCAGGTCGCGCTCGCGGATGATGTTGCGCGTGCGCGGGTGGACCGGCAGGAGGACGGGCAGGTGCTCGGCCACTTCGCCGAGCGCACCCAGGATGGCCGCGAGCCTTTGCGGATCGTCCGTGTTCTCGGCGCGATGGCAGGTGGTGAGCACGTAGCCGCCTTCCTGCAAGCCGAAGCGCTGCAGGGCATCGCTGCTGCGGCGCGCCAGGTCGCGGTAGTAGAGCGACACGTCGAACATCACGTCGCCCACGAGGTGCACGCCCCGCGTCACCCCCTCGTCGCGCAGGTTGTCGACGGCCACCCGGGTCGGGCAGAACAGCAGGGTCGACACCCGGTCGGCGACGATGCGGTTGACCTCCTCCGGCATGCGCATGTTGAACGAGCGCAGGCCCGCTTCCACGTGCGCGACGGGGATGTGCATCTTCACCGCGGCCAGCGCCGCGGCGAGCGTCGAATTGGTGTCGCCGTAGATCAGCACCCAGTCCGGCTTTTCCTGCGCCAGCACGCCTTCCAGCGCCTGCAGCATGCGGCCGGTCATCGCGCCGTGGCCGCCGCCGGAGATCTCCAGGTGGTGCCCGGGCGCGGGGATGCCGAGTTCCTCGAAGAACACGGCGGACATGTTGCTGTCGTAATGCTGGCCGGTGTGCACCAGCACTTCCTCGACCCGCCCGGCGTACTCGCCGCGGATCACGCGCGAGACGGCCGCGGCCTTGATGAACTGCGGGCGGGCCCCGACGACGGTGACGATCTTCAAGACGTCCCTCTCACAGAACGCCTTGCAGCGCGGCGACGACGCGTTCCATCTGCTGCGGGTTCAGGTCGGCGCTCATGGGCAGGCTCATCACGCGTTCCGCGGCCCAATGGCTGTTCACGGTCTCGGCGGCGGAGGCGTCGTCGCGATACGCCGGCTGGCGGTTCAGCGACAGCGGGTAATGCACCGCCGTCGGCACGCCCAGCTCCTGCAGCGCCTTCTGCACCGCTTCGCGCTTCTCCACGAAGACGGTGTACTGGGCCCACACGCAGTCGCGGTCGGGACGCACCTGCAGCAGGCCCGCCTTCACGCCGGCCTTCTGCAGCAGCGCGCGGTATTGCTCGCCGAGCGCGAGGCGGCGCTCGATCTCCCACTCGAAGCGCTCCAGCTTGCCGAGCACCACCGCGCACTGGATGGTGTCCATGCGCCCGCCCACGCCGATGCGCGTGTGGTAATAGCGGCGTTCCTGGCCGTGCACGCGGATCTCGCGCAGCGCCTTGGCGATCGCGTCGTCGTTGGTGAAGACGGCGCCGCCGTCGCCATAGCAGCCGAGCGGCTTGCTCGGGAAGAAGCTGGTGCAGCCGATGGTCGACAGGTTGCAGCTCTTGCGGCCCTTGTACGTGGCGCCGAAGCTCTGGGCGGCGTCCTCGATCACGGGGATGTTGCCGTGGCGGGCGGCGATCGCATGGATCGCGTCCATGTCCGCCACCTGGCCGTACAGCGACACCGGCATGATCGCCTTGGTGCGCGGCGTGATCTTCGCCTCGATCTGGCTCGCGTCGATCAGGCAGGTGTCGCGCTCGATGTCCACGTAGACCGGCTTCGCGCCCGCCAGCACGATCATCTCCGCCGTCGCGGCGAAGGTGAAGGGCGTGGTGATGACCTCGTCGCCCGGCTTGATGCCGAGCGCCAGCAGCGACATGAGGAGGGCCTCGGTGCCGGAGGCGCAGCTGATGCAGTGCTTCGCGCCCGCGAACGCCGCGAGCTTCTGCTCCATCTCGGCGACCTCCGGGCCCAGGATGTACTGGCCGTGGTCCAGCACCTTCTGGATGCGGGCGTCGATGGAGGTCTTCAGCGCGCGGTACTGCGCCTTCAGGTCGATGAATTCGATCTTGCCGCCGGCGGCTTCCTTGAGGATCGCGTTCAAGCTGGTTCCTTTACTGTTCCAGGGTGCAGACGCCGCCGCGAAGGCGGTAGCGTTCGCCGGTATGGGCGCAGGTGGCCTCGCCGTCGCCCTTCAGCGGCAGCTCGAGGCGTTCGCCGAAGCGGCTCATCCATCCCAGCTGGCGGGCCGGCACGCCGGCCATCAGCGCGAAGGCCGGGACGTCGCGGTTGACCACCGCGCCGGCGCCCACGAAGGCATATTCGCCGATCGTCGTGCCGCACACGATGGTGGAATTGGCGCCCAGCGTCGCGCCCTTTTTCACCAGGGTGCGGCGGTACTCGTCCTTGCGGGTCACGGCGGAGCGCGGGTTGTACACGTTCGTGAACACCATGCTCGGGCCGCAGAACACGTCGTCCTCCAGCGTGACCGCGTCGTACACGGACACGTTGTTCTGGATCTTCACGTTGTCGCCGATGCGCACGTCGTTGCCGACGAAGACGTTCTGGCCGAGCGAACAGCGCCCGCCGATGCGCGCGCCTCCGCACACGTGCACGAAGTGCCAGACCCGCGAGCCGTCGCCGATCTGCGCTCCCTCGTCCACGATGGCGGAAGGATGTGCCGTGAACCCCATCAGAGCTCCAGGGGCAGGTTGACGCGGCTGCCGTCGCGGGCCGACCGGTACGCCGCGATCAGCACCTCGAGGGATTTCAGGCCCTCGCGGCCGTCGACCTCCGGCACCGCCTTGCCGCGCATGACGTCGATCACGTTGCGGTAGTACAGCGGATGGCCGAAGCCGTACACGCTGGTCGTCTCGTAGCTGGCGGACCGGACGTTCTCGTCCTCCGGCCGCTTCTCCGCGAAATCCCAGTGCTGGATCTCGTTGACGGCCACGCCGCCGACGCGCACCGTGCCCTTCTCGCCGAGGATGGTGATGCTGCCCTCGAAATTCTTCGGGTAGGTCAGCATGGTCACGTTGAGCGAGCCCATGGCGCCGCTGCGCCACTTGCAGGTGAGCACGCCGGTGTCTTCCGTCTCGATGTCGCGCGCCAGCGTGCCGGTGTAGGCGTGCAGGCTCTCGATCGGCCCGATCAGCCATTCGAGCAGGTCGACATAGTGGCTGGCCTGGTTCATGAAGGCGCCGCCGTCCATTTCCCAGGTGCCGCGCCAGGCGGCCTGGTCGTAGTAGCCGACCTGCGGGCGCTGCCAGAACACGTTGAGCGTCACCATGTAGATGCGGCCGAAGCGCTTCTGCTCCACGGCGCGCTTGAGCATCTGCAGGGTGGCGTTGCGCCGGTTCTGCTTGACCACGAACAGGTGCACGCCCGCTTCGTCGCACTCGCGCACCATGCGCAGGCCGTCCTCCCACTTGGTGGCCATCGGCTTCTCGGTGAGCACGTGGAAGCCCGCGTGCGCGCACTTCACGGCATGGCCCGGATGGACGCCGCTGGGCGAGGTGAGGATGACGATGTCGGCGTTCGTCTCCGCCAGCAGGTCGTCGATGTCCGCGTAGCCCTTCGCGCCGGTTTCCCGCACCGCCGCCTCGAGCGCTTCCGGGTCGATGTCGCACACGGCCACGAGCTCGGCGTCGGCCGCATGCTCGCGGATGGACTGGATGTGGTTCTTCGAGATGCGTCCGCAGCCCACGAGGGCGAAGCGGATCTTCCGGTCCACGATGGCATGAGTCATGAATTTGCTCGCTTACAGGCGCCAGACGGTGAAGCCCTGGGACTCCAGTTCGGCGCGGTTGAAGATGGATTTGACGTCCACCAGAACCGGGGCCTTGCCGCGCGCCATGGCACGCAGCTTCGACGCCGGCAGCGCACGGTATTCGCTGTGCGAGACCGCGACGATGAGCGTGTCCACCGGGTGGTCGGCGTCCACCTTGCCCAGCTGGATGCCGTACTCCTCCTGCACCTCGTGCGGGTCCGCGTGCGGGTCCGCCACGACCACGTCGATGCCGTAGCTCTGCAGCTCGCGGACGATGTCGACCACCTTGGAGTTGCGAACGTCGGGGCAGTTCTCCTTGAAGGTGAAGCCCAGCACGCCCACGCGGCAGCGGGCCACGTCGAGGCCGCTCACCAGCATCTGCTTCACGGCGCTGCGGGCGACGTAGCGGCCCATGTTGTCGTTGATGCGGCGGCCCGCCAGGATCACCTGGGGGATGTAGCCCAGCTTCTCGGCCTTGTGGGTGAGGTAGTACGGATCCACCCCGATGCAATGGCCGCCCACCAGGCCGGGCTTGAAGGGCATGAAGTTCCACTTGCTGCCGGCGGCCTCCAGCACCTCCATGGTGTCGATCCCCATGCGCTCGAAGACCACGGCCAGCTCGTTCATCAGCGCGATGTTGAGGTCGCGCTGCGTGTTCTCGATCACCTTGGCGGCCTCGGCCACCTTCAGGCTGCTGGCACGGTGCACGCCGGCGGTCACCACCGAGCCGTAGACGTCCGCGACGATGTCCAGCGTGCGGGCGTCGGAGCCCGACACGATCTTCTTGATCTTCGTGAAGGTGTGCTCGCGGTCGCCCGGGTTGATGCGCTCGGGGCTGTAGCCGACCGTGAAGTCGATGCCGAACTTCAGGCCCGATTCCCGCTCCAGGACCGGGATGCAGTCCTCCTCGGTCGCACCGGGGTAAACCGTGGATTCGTACACCACGATGTCGCCCTTTTTCAACGCGCGCCCCACGGAGCGCGAGGCGCCCACCAGCGGCGACAGGTCGGGCTTGTTGCCGGCATCCACCGGCGTGGGCACCGCGACGATGAAGAAATCGCTGCCGCGCAGGTCGTCGACGCTGTCCGTGAAGCGGATCCTGGCCGCGGCGAGGTCCTCGGGGACGACCTCCTCGGTGCTGTCCCGGCCGGCGCGCAATTCGGCGATCCGCGCGGCCTTGATGTCGAAACCCACCACGGGGTGCGTGCGACCAAATGCGACCGCCACCGGCAGCCCGACATAGCCGAGGCCGACGACTGCAATTTTTCTATCCATCTCCGTCCCTTAAGTTGCCGCAGGGGCGCGAAAAGCCCGCGGCAGAAGCAGGCGATTATCGCAGTTCAGCTCGACCCTGGAGAAATGCCGGGCGTGCCGCGCAAGGGTCCTGCTTCCCGGTCCTTCGCCGACAACGCCGGCTCGCCCGCGAGCGGCCAGGCGATGCCGATGTCCGGATCGTTCCAGGCGATGGAACGTTCGTGCTCCGGCGCGTAGTAGTCGGTCGTCTTGTACAGGAAGTCCGCGGATTCGCTCAGGACGAGGAAGCCATGGGCGAAGCCCTCCGGGACCCAGAGCTGGCGCTGGTTCTCCTCCGACAGCTCCGCCCCGACCCACCGGCCGAAGCTGGGCGAGCCGCGGCGCACGTCCACCGCCACGTCGAACACGGCGCCGCGCACCACCCGCACCAGCTTGCCCTGGGGCTGCTGGAGCTGGTAGTGCAGGCCGCGCAGCACGCCGCCCGCCGAACGCGAGTGGTTGTCCTGGACGAAGCGCGCGGCAATGCCGGTCGCTTCGGTGAAGGCGCGCTCGTTGTAACTCTCGTAAAAGAAGCCCCGGCTGTCGCCGAAAACCTTCGGCTCCAGCAGCACCACGTCGGGGAGCGCCAGGGGCGTGGCCTTCATCCGCGCGCCCCGTCGTGCAGCAGGTTCAGCAGGTACTGCCCGTAGCCGTTCTTCTTCAGCGGATCGGCCAGGCGTTCCAGCTGGCCGTCGTCGATGAAGCCCTCGCGCCAGGCGATCTCCTCCGGGCAGGCGATCTTCAGGCCCTGGCGGCGCTCCAGCGTGGCGATGAACTGGCCGGCATCCAGCAGGCTGTCGTGCGTGCCGGTGTCCAGCCAGGCGTAGCCGCGCTGCATGATCTGCACCGACAGCTGCCCGCGCTCCAGGTAGGCCTGGTTGACTTCGGTGATCTCCAGTTCGCCGCGCGCGCTGGGCTTGACCGCGCGGGCGATCTCCACCACCTGCCGGTCGTAGAAGTACAGGCCCGTGACCGCGAAGTTGCTCTTCGGCGCGGCCGGCTTTTCCTCGATGCTGCTCGCCTTGCCGTCGTCGCCGAAGGCCACCACGCCGTAGCGCTGGGGATCCTGCACGTGGTAGGCGAACACCGTGGCGCCCTCGCGCTGCGCGTCGGCCTCCTTCAGCAGGGGCGACAGGTCGTGCCCGTAGAAGATGTTGTCGCCCAGCACCAGCGCGCTCGGGGCGTCGCCGACGAACGTCTCCCCGATCAGGAAGGCCTGCGCCAGGCCGTCCGGGCTGGCCTGCACCGCGTACTGGATCTCCATGCCCCACCGGCTGCCGTCGCCCAGCAGCTGCTGGAAGCGCGGCGTGTCCTGCGGCGTGCTGATCACCAGCAGCTCGCGGATGCCCGCCAGCATCAGCGTGCTGAGCGGGTAATAGATCATGGGCTTGTCGTACACCGGCAGCAGCTGCTTGCTGATCGCCAGGGTGGCGGGGTGGAGCCGGGTGCCGGAGCCCCCCGCGAGGATGATGCCTTTGCGTCGGGTCATGGTGCTGCGGTGGGGAGGATTTCCTGGATCATGCGCGCCACGCCCTGCTCCCAGGGCGGCAGCGCGAGGCCGAAGGCGTCCCGCAGGCGGGACGTATCGAGCCGCGAATTATGGGGTCGCCGGGCGGGCGTCGGATACGCGGAGGACGGCACCGGCAGCACCTGCTCCGGGCCCGCCTTCAGGATATCTCCATGGCGCTGCGCCGCCTGCAGCACGAAGCGGGCATAGCCGTGCCAGTTGGTCTCGCCCGCCGCGGCCACGTGGTAGGTGCCGGCCTGGCCGCGGCCGGCCAGCGCGCTGCGCAGCGCGTGCGCGGTGACGTCGGCCAGCAGGTCCGCGCCGGTGGGCGCGCCGAACTGGTCGTCGACGACCTTGAGCTGCTCGCGCTCGCGCGCCAGCCGCAGCATGGTCTTGGCGAAATTGGCGCCGCGCGCCGCGTACACCCAGCTGGTGCGCAGCACGAGATGGCGCGGATTGGCGGCGGCGACCTGCCGCTCGCCGGCCAGCTTGGTGCGGCCGTAGACGTTCAGCGGATCCGGCGCGTCGTCTTCCTTCCACGGCCGCGTGCCGCTGCCGTCGAAGACGTAATCGGTGGAGTAGTGGACGAACCAGGCGCCGAGTTCCGCGGCCGCGGCCGCGGCTGCGCCAGGCGTCAGCGCGTTGATCCGCTGCGCGCGGTCCGGTTCGGATTCGGCCTTGTCGACCGCGGTGTAGGCCGCGGCATTCACCACGGCCTGCGGGCGCAGCTCGCGCACGGTGCGGGCCACCCCCTCGGCGTCGAGGAAGTCGCCGCACAGCGCCCCTTGGCCGGAGGTGCCCAGCGCCACGACGTCCCCGAGCGGCGCCAGGCTGCGCTGCAGCTCCCAGCCCACCTGCCCCGTGCATCCGAACAGGAGGATCTTCATGCGCTCACGCCGCCGCGTACTGCTGCGCGATCCAGTCGCGATAGGCGCCGCTCTGCACGCGCTGCACCCAGTCGGCATGCGCGAGGTACCACTGCACCGTCTTGCGGATGCCGGTCTCGAAGGTCTCGGCCGGCTTCCAGCCCAGCTCGCGCTCGATCTTGCGCGCATCGATCGCGTAGCGGCGGTCGTGGCCGGGACGGTCCTTCACGAAGGCGACCTGCTCCGCGTAGCGCCTGCCGTCGGCGCGCGGACGCAGTTCGTCGAGCAGCGCGCAGATGGTGCGCACGATGTCGAGGTTGGGCTTCTCGTTCCAGCCGCCCACGTTGTAGGTCTCGCCCACGCGCCCGGCTTCCAGCACCCGGCGGATCGCGCTGCAGTGGTCGCCGACGTACAGCCAGTCGCGGATCTGCTGGCCGTCGCCGTACACCGGCAGCGGCTTGCCCGCCAGCGCGTTGACGATCACCAGCGGGATCAGCTTCTCGGGAAAGTGGAACGGCCCGTAGTTGTTGGAGCAGTTGGTGGTGAGCACCGGCAGCCCGTAGGTGTGGTGGTAGGCCCGCACCATGTGGTCGCTGGCCGCCTTGCTCGCCGAATACGGGCTGTTCGGCTCGTAGCGGTTCTGCTCGCCGAAGGCCGGGTCGGCGGGCGCCAGCGAGCCGTACACCTCGTCGGTGGACACGTGCAGGAAGCGGAAGGCTTCCTTCTGCGCCGGCGGCAGCTCGCTCCAGTAGGCCCGCACTTCGTCGAGCAGGCGGAAGGTGCCCACCACGTTGGTGTCGATGAAGGTGCCCGGCGCGTGGATCGAGCGGTCCACGTGCGATTCCGCCGCGAAGTTCAGCACGGCACGGGGCTCGTGCTTCGCCAGCAGCGTGCGCACCAGGGCCGGGTCGCCGATGTCGCCCTGCACGAACACGTGGCGCGCATCGCCCTGCAGCGCGGCGAGGTTCTCGAGGTTGCCGGCGTAGGTGAGCTTGTCGAGGTTGAGGACCGGCTCGTCCTGGACGGCCAGCCAGTCCAGGACGAAATTGGAGCCGATGAAGCCGGCGCCGCCGGTGACGAGAATCATGCGGCGATTATCACTGGAGTACGTTGGACGTGGCCCCTGGCGCGACCGCTCCGGTCGGGGGATTCCCTAGAAGTGGATGCCCCGCATCATCTGCTGCAGCGCGACCGCTTCCGGCGACAGCTGCGGCTTGCCGCCCTTCTCGCCCTGCGCCGCGGTCGAATCCGGGAACATGCGGAAGCTGGTGTTCATCGTGATCTGCGCCACCCGCGGCGCCAGGGCGTGCAGCACCTGGCCGGCGATCCCGAGGCGGGTCGCGATGCGCACCGGCCTGGCGACGCAGGCCTCGGCGACCAGGTCGGCCGCCTCCTCGGGCGACAGCGTCGGCACGTTGTTGTAGATCCTGGTCGGCGCGATCATGGGCGTGCGCACCAGCGGCATGTTGATCGTGGTGAAGGTGATGCCCTGGTCCTGGTACTCGCTGGCGGCGCAGCGCGTCCAGGCGTCGAGCGCCGCCTTCGACGCGACGTAGGCCGAGAAGCGCGGCGCGTTGGTCAGCACGCCGATCGAGCTGATGTTCACCACGTGGCCGCGGCGCTTCGCCACCATCGAGGGCAGCAGGCCCATGGTGACGCGCAGCGCGCCGAAGTAATTGAGCTGCATCGTGCGCTCGAAATCGTGGAAGCGGTCGTAGCTGGACTCGATCGCGCGGCGGATCGAGCGGCCCGCGTTGTTGACCAGCACGTCCACGCCGCCGTGGTCGGCCAGCAGCTGCTGCACGAAGCGGTCGCAGTCCGCCAGGTCGGCGATGTCGACGGGATGGGCGACGAAGGCGTAGCCCCTGCCTTCGGCTTCGCGGCAGGCTTCGTCGAGCTTGTCCTGGTCGCGCCCGCAGATGATCACCTTCGCGCCGGCTTCGGCGAACTTGTGCGCCGTGGCCAGGCCGATGCCCGAGGAGCCGCCGGTGACCAGCACCACCTTGCCGCCGACCGTGCCCCGCAGCGAGCGGTCGACGTGCAGGTCGGGATCGAGATGGCGTTCCCAGTAGTCCCACAGCCGCCAGGCGTAGTCCTTCAGGTCGGGGCACTGGATGCCGCTGCCTTTCAACCGTGCCTGCGCTTCGCGGCTGTCGAAGCGCGTGGGGTAGTTGACGAACTGCAGGATGTCCTCCGGCAGCCCGAGGTCCTTCATCACCGCGTTGCGCACGCGGCGCACGGGGCCGATCGCCAGCAGGCCCTTGGTGATGCCGCGCGGGATGAACCCGAACAGCGCCGCGTTGACGAACAGGTTCATGCGCGGCGCGTGCGCGGCGCGGCTGAAGATGTCCAGCACGTCCCCTACCCGGTAGCCGTCGGGGTCGACGAGGTGGAAGCAGCGCTGCGCGATGCCGTCCTGGTGGCCTATGTGGTCCAGCGCGTCCACCACGTAGTCGACCGGCACGATGTTGATGCGGCCGCCCTCCAGGCCGATCGCGGGCATCCACGGCGGCAGCAGCTGCCGCATGCGCTGGATCAGCTTGAAGAAGTAGTAGGGCCCGTCGATCTTGTCCATCTCGCCGCTGCGGCTGTCGCCCACCACCATCGCGGGGCGGTACACCGTCCACGGCAGCTTCGCCTCCTGCCGCACGATCTTCTCGCTCTCGTGCTTGGTGAGGAAGTACGGGTGGTCCGCGTTCTCGGCCTCCCCGAACATGTCCTCGCGGAACACGCCTTCGTAGAGGCCGGCCGCGGCGATCGACGAGACATGGTGGAAGTGGCCAGCGCCGATCGCCCTGGCGAATTCGACGGCGTTGCGGGTGCCCTCGACGTTCACCCGCATCTGGCTGTCCTCGTCCGCGCCCAGGTCGTACACCGCCGCGAGGTGGTAGACGTGCTGCACCTCGCCCTCGAGCTTCTCCAGGTCCCCGGCGGAGACGCCCAGCTTCTCCTGCGTGAGGTCTCCCGGCACCGGGATGGCGCGGTCCGCCGTCGCCTCCCAGTACTCCCGCAGGGCCGGCACCTTCTCCCCGCTTTCCGGGCGGATCAGGAAATGGACGACGGTGCCCTGGCGCTGCAGCAACTTCTTCACCAGCCGCTTGCCGATGAACCCGGTGGCGCCGGTCACGAAGTAATGCATGGCGGTCTCCTCCTGCGGTGGGTGGTCTCGTTCATTCTGCATTAGGAGGGCCGCTCTACACAGCCCCCGCGACGGCGCCTAAAGTCACAGGACATCACGCGAAGGAGAACCCCGATGGTGAAGAAGTTGCAGAAGTCCGAAGACGAAGCCGGCGGCACCTCGTCGGCGCAGCTCGCGAGCACGGTCAAGGAATCGGCGCAGCAGATCTGGCTGGCCGGCCTGGGCGCCTTCTCCAAGGCACAGGAGGAAGGCGGCAAGGTGTTCGAGACCCTGGTGAAGGAGGGCATGGGCATCCAGAAGCGCACCCAGTCGGCCGCGGAAGAGAAGCTCGCCGAGGCCACCTCGCGCATGACCTCGATGGCCAGCGACCTGTCCAACAAGGCCTCCGGCCAGTGGGACAAGCTGGAGAGCATCTTCGAGGAGCGGGTGTCGCGGGCGCTGAAGAAGCTGGGCGTGCCGACCGCGCGCGAGATCGACGAACTCGCGCAGCGCGTGGAGGAACTCCATCGCACCGTGGCGGCGATGCGCGGCACCGCCGGCGCGAGCCGTGCCGGCACGAGTCCCGGCGGCGCGCGCAAGGTGGCTGCCAAGCGTACGGCGGCCAAGGCCGCCCGCAAGCGCGCGCCGGCCCGCAAGGCGGCGGGGTGACGGTAGGGCGCGGCTGCGCCTACACTGCCGCCGCATGAGGACGGCCTCCAGGAAAGCCCCCCGGATCGCGCTGGCGCTGGCCGGCGGCGGTCCGCTCGCCGCCAGCTACGAGATCGGCGCCCTCTGCGCGCTGGACGAGGCGCTGGACGGCCTGGACCTCACCGGGGCGCAACACTACGTGGGCGTATCGGCCGGCGGCTTCATCGCCGCGGCGCTGGCCAACGGCATGCGGCCGCGGGAACTGTGCGCGGCCTTCATCGGGAACCGCGGCGCGGACGCCTGGCCCGCCGGTCCGTTCTCCGGCGAAGCGATCCACCGCCGCCTGGCCGAAGCCTTCTCGCGGCCGGGACGCAGCAACGACTTCCGTGCCCTGCGCGCCCGCCTGAGCGTGGTGGCGACGGATCTGGACACCGGGCGCGCCGTGGCCTTCGGCACGCCGGGCCGGGACGCGGTGCCGATCTCGCGCGCGGTGCAGGCCAGCTGCGCCCTGCCCGGCCTGTTCCCGCCGGTGCGCATCGACGGCCGCACCTTCGTCGACGGCGCGCTGGCGAAGACGATGCACGCCTCCGTCGCGCTGGAGCAAGGCGTGGACCTGATGCTGTGCATCAATCCGCTGGTGCCCTTCGCGACGCGGGACCTCGCCTCCGGCGGACTGCCCGCCGTGCTCGGCCAGGGCCTGCGCACCGTGATCCACTCGCGGCTGGCGCTCGCCATGAAGCACTACGCCAGCGCCTATCCGAACACCGACATCGTGCTGCTGGAACCCGACCCGGCCGACGCCGAACTGCGGCAGGCCGGGATCTTCGGCTACGGCCAGCGGAAACGCATCGCCGGGCATGCCTACCGCGCGACCCTCGACTGGCTGCGCAGCGAGGAACGCTCGCTCGCGCCGCGTTTCGCGCGCCACGGCATCGCGCTGCGCAGCGAGGTGCTGCACGATCCGCATCGCGCGCTCGTGCCGGCCGCACCTCCGCGCCGCCTCGCGCACGCGCTGGCGCGCCTGCACACGGTGCTGGACGACCTCGAAGCCACGCTGCAGCCCGCCTGACATGGCCAAGAAAGCCCCGCGCCGCACCGCCGAACGCATCCTGGAGGTCACGCTCGACCTGTTCAACCGCTTCGGCGAGCCGAACGTGTCGACCACCCTGATTTCCGCCGAACTCAACATCAGCCCGGGCAACCTGTACTACCACTACCCCGCCAAGGACGAGCTGGTCAATTCGCTGTTCGACCGCTACGAGAGGGCGCTCGACGAACTGCTGAACGCCGCCGGCGGCGTGCGCGACGTGGAGGACGCCTGGTTCTTCATGCACACGCTGTTCGAATTGATCTGGCAGTACCGCTTCCTGTACCGCGACCTGAACGACCTGTTGTCCCGCAACCGGCGGCTGGAGACGCATTTCCAGGACGTGCTGAAGAACAAGACGCGCGCGGTGCGCGCCCTGCTCGACGGCATGGGCCGCTCCGGCGCGATGCGGATCGACTCGCGCGAGATCGAGGCCACGTCCGCCAGCATGGTGGTGGTGCTCACCTACTGGCTGAGTTACGAGTACGTGCGCGACCCGCGCCGTGCCCTGGAACCCGAAGCGGCGCAGCAGGCCCTGCTGCGCGGCGCACACCACGTGCTGCATCTGCTGGTACCCTATCTCGAAAGCGCACAACGCACGCACCTGCTGCAGCTGGCCGGCGCCTACGGTGAAGGCCGCTGAAGGAGATGTGCCAGGGAGTGAGACGAAGATGGCCAAGTGGACGGCCTTCCCGCAACTCGGCGAGTACCGGCACGACGCGGCCAGCGTGGCGCGCGAGTGGCACCGGCTGCACGCCGGCGACGCCGAACCGCTGCCGCCCGACCCGCGCGTGCTGCAGGCCTGGATGCTGTTCCACAACGGCCAGTTCCAGGACGCCCTGGAGGCCGGCCTCGCGGCCGGTGAAGCCGGCCTGACCGTGGCCGTGAAGGCGCAGTGCATCTACGCCAATTACCTGGAGAAGAAGGAAAAGGCGCGGCTGGACCTGCTCCTGGAAGCGGCCACGCGCGCCGAAGTGCAGGCCGTGGTGCATCCCGACAATCCCAGCGCCTGGTACTGGCAGGCCTACGCCCTGGGCCGCTACAGCCAGGGGATCAGCGTGGCCAGGGCGCTGGCGCAGGGACTGGGCGGCAAGGTGAAGGACGCGCTGGAGCGCACCATCGCGCTGCAGCCCCGCCATGCCGATGCGCACGTGGCGCTCGGCGCCTTCCATGCGGAAGTGATCGACAAGGTCGGCACGCTGATCGGCGGCATGACGTACGGCGCCAAGAAGGAAACGGGCCTGAAGATGTTCCAGGAGGCCCTGCGGCTGCATCCGCGCTCGCCGGTCGCGCTGATCGAGTACGCCAACGGCCTCGTGATGCTGGAAGGCGAGAAGAAGATGCCGGAAGCGACGCGCCTGTACCGGCAGGCGGCGGCGCTGCAGCCGCTGGACGCCAAGGAGCGGCTCGAAGTGGATTACGCGCGCCTCGAACTGCAAGGCTGACCCCTACCGGGCCACGCGCCGCGAGCCTACAGTGCCGCCCCGGCCCCGCCGGAACAATCGCGCCGCATGGACGGAATGAACATCTTCCAGGCGCTGCTCGTGAGCCACCGGACGCAGCGCGAGCTGTACGCGCGGCTGCTGGCGAGCAAGCCTGCCACCGGGGAACGGCAGCACGTCTTCGAGGAGCTCAAGGCGGAACTGGCCGCGCACGAAACGGCGGAGGAGCGCTGCTTCTACGTGCCGCTGTTCGAGTTCGACCAGTCGGTGGACCTCTCGCGCCACGCGATCGCCGAACACCACGAGATGGACGAGATGGTGGAACACCTGGAGCAGGTGGACCCGCACGCGGCCGAATGGCAGGAGTGCTGCCAGAAGCTGTGCGACAAGATCGGGCACCACCTGGACGAGGAGGAGCAGAAGTTCTTCCCGCAGGCGGGCGAGGTGCTGTCCGGGGAACAGAAGGTGCAGCTCGCGAAGGACTACGAGGCGGAGTTCATGACGCTGCGCCTCAAGCAGGAAGCGTAGCGGCCTCCTCGTCGCCCCAGGGCAGCATCAGCGTCACCAGCGAGAGCCGGGCGAACTCGGGCTCGAACTGGTCGATGATCTCCTGCGGCTCGGGACACAGCTGCGTGTCCGTCATCACGCCGAACTGCACGTTGGCGGCGTAGCTGAGGATCGACACGCCCAGGCCGATGTTGCCGGACTGCGGCACCCAGAACATCACCTGCTCCAGCGCGGACCCCAGGAGCGCCAGCTTCTCGCGCGGGCCGGGGACGTTGGTCATCACCGCCGTCGCCTTGCTGCCGAACAGCTCGAGGATCGCGTCCTGCGCCGGCTTGACCAGCAGGCCGGCGACGGCGAGCACCGCGAAGGCGAGCAGCGGCTGGGTGCTGCCCTTGAGGGCGTCCATGCGGCGGCGCACTTCGTACACGCGCTCGATCGGATTGGCCACGCCCACCGGCAGCACCAGCGGCACCAGGCCGAACTGGTTGCCCAGCCTGTGCGCTTCGGAAAGCGGCCGCAGGTCCACCGGGATCATCGCGCGGATCTCCACGCCGGCGACCTCGTCGCCCTTGGACAGCAGGTATTGCCGCAGCGCGCCGGCCACGCAGCTCAGAAGCACGTCGTTGATCGAGCAGTTCAGGGCCTTGCCGATCGCCTTGACTTCCTCCAGCGGCAAGGGCGGGCACCAGGCCACCTTCTTGCAGTTGCCGGGCGTGCCTTTCAGCCGCGTGGGCGAGTCGTCCGGCATCATCAGCAGCGTGGCCGCGTCGCTCACCAGCTGCCAGGCGTTGTGGGCCAGATCGAGGGAACCGTGCACGCCCCGAGCCGGTTCGAGCAGCAGCGACAGCGACTTCGCTGCGCCGTCGCCGGCGGTTTCCAGCGCCTGGATCGCGGCAGCGGCCAGCGGCTTGACCAGGCGTTCGGCGAGCCAGGCTTCGGGGCCGTCGCCGGTGTCCTTGCGCGAACGCTTCGGCGGCGGCGCACCGCCGTCGACCAGCGCCATCGTCACGGCGATCAGCGCGATGCCGTCGGCGATGCAGTGGTGGATGCGGAACACCAGCGCGCTGCCGCCGTCGTAGTCCTCCACCAGGTGCATCTGCCACAGCGGCCGGCCGCGATCGAGCGGCGTCATCGCGAGCTCGCCGATGCGCTGCTGCAGCGCCGCCTGCGCGCCGCCTTTCGATCGCGGCAGTTTCTCGCGCACCACCTGCTCGCGGATGTCGACGTCGTGGTCCACCCAGCGGGCGGCGCCGCCGTCTTCCTCCACGCGCCGGCGGAAGCGGTCGTAGGGCAGCAGGCGCTCCTCGACGCGGCGGCACAGGTCGGCGTAGCCCACGCGCGGTCGCAGGGTCCACACGCCGAGGATCATCATCAGGTTGCTGGCGCAGTCCATGCGCAGCCACGCGGTGTCGACCTTGGACATGCTCACGCCGGCGGGCTTCATGGCTCCTCCATCCTGTCGTTTTCGGTGGGCCGCCCTATTCTGGCGGGTGCCGCCCCCTTAAGATCGAGCACTTTCCCGAGGAGCATCCATGGCCGACCTGAACGCCGACTTCGAAGCCGCCGTCGCCAATTCCAAGAAGCTGTCCCAGCGCCCGGACAACACCACGCTGCTGAAGATCTACGGCCTGTACAAGCAGGCCACCGTGGGCGACGTCACCGAAAAGAAGCCCGGCTTCGGCGACATGATCGGCCGCGCGAAGTGGGATGCGTGGAATGGCGTCAAGGGCACGGCGAGCGACGACGCGAAGCAGCAGTACATCGACCTGATCCAGTCGCTGGGCTGACGTCATCCCCGCGGAGGCGGGGACCCAGGGCGTTTGTATTGAAGCGGCTGCGCCGCTTCCCGCTTTTGAGCAACGGGGCGCGTCGCGTCAGGCGGTGCGCGCTCTGCCCGATCGACCAGGTGGGATCCCTGTAGGGTGGGCAAGCTTTGCTTGCCCACCGTGACGGCCCGCGGGAAATGGTGGGCAAGCGAGCTTGCCCACCCTACGGCCCGCAACGCACCAATGCGCCACCGCCCTGCCCTGCTGCCAGCCCCCGTGCGGGCGGGGCCGGGGTCGCGCATGAAGGCATGGCGCCTGCCCGGGCCTCGCAGGTTTGCCGAAGCGCCGCAGGCGCGAAGGACGCCATGCCAGCGCGACTCCGGCCCCGCCCGCACGTGGGCTGGCAGCCGGGCGCGATGCGAAAAAGCGGAAAGCGGCGCAGCCGCTTCAAGGGCAGGAAGCCCTGGGTCCCCGCCTGCGCGGGGATGACGATGCCGGGGGGACGACGAACCTCAGTGCTTCTTCTTCGCCGCCGGCGCCTTCGCCACCTTGTGCGGCTCGGCATGCTTGGCGTGCTTCGCATGCCTGGCTTCGCGCTTCGCCTCGTGCTGCTCCAGGCCGTGTTCGAAGGCGTGCAGCGGGTCCTCGTGCGCCAGCAGCTCGTCGAGGTTCTTCACGATCTCGGTCTCGATCTTGTGCTTGAACACGCCCAGCAGGATGCCCAGGCGCGCGTTCAGCTCGAACTTGTGCGCCGTCACCTTCAGTTCGCCGCTGGCGCCCGGCCGCTTGAAGCTCACCAGGTCGGAGGACTTGCCCTCCTCGTAGGTGCAGTCCATCTGCAGCTTCTTCTCGGCCACTTCCGCCCAGCGGAAGGCCAGCTTCCTCGCCCGCTCCAGGCCCAGCCCGTGTTCGCGCACGATATGGATGTCAGCCACGGGGAGCCTCCTTGAGTCTTCGGTGCCGTTCTTCCTTGGGCAGCTCGGAAAGCTGCCGCGCCGCGGCGTAGAAACGCTGCCAGTCGTCGCCCACCGAGTGGAACAGGGCCTCGAAGCCCGGCACCAGTTCGTCGTACGCCGCCTGCGCGCCGAAGAAGGCGTTGTTCGCCTCCCGCACCCAGCGGTCGTAGCCGCGCCAGGCCGCCGGATCGATGCCGGAGCCCGCCTTCATCTGCTCGTACTCGGCGCGGAACTGCTCCATCACCTTGCGCTTGCCCTCTTCCTTCGCCTCGAAGCCGATGCCGGGCGTCTCGTACACGGCCTTCAGCCGCTCGCGCGTGGCCCGCGACAGCTCGCGGAACATGCGACGGCGGCCGTCGTAGGCGGCGTAGTCCGCGCGCGCCTTCTCGTCGGCGTGCGCCTGCAGCCACTTCTGGCCGCCCAGGCGCTCCACCGTTGTCGCGAAAGATTCGTTGAAGGTGGTGTCGTTCTTCACGTACAGCACCTGGTGCGCGAGCTCGTGGAAGATCAGGCGCGCCAGCTCGCCCTCGGGATAGAGGATGAAGGTGTTGAGCAGCGGGTCGCCGCCCAGCCAGTTCATGTAGCCCAGGGTCGAATACGCGGTGACCGGATAGACGTTGGTCTCGTAGCCCTGTGCCGCGAGCTCCTTCGCCTCGGCCCGCGCACGTGCCTCGTCGTAGTAGCCGCGATAACCCACGCAGCCGGTCACCGGAAAGCACCAGGTCTTGAGCTCCAGCGAATACGCAGGCGCCGCGGTGACGTTGTAGACCGCGGCGTTGCGATGCAGGTTGGCGTAGCGCCGGTAGCTGGGGTTGTCGGGCAGCTTGAGTTCCTGGCTCGCGTACGCGCGGATGCGCTGCGAGAGTTCCAGCCGCGTGCGCACGCGCTCCGGCGTCTCCGCGTCCTGGACCCACTCGTTGACCGGCCGCGCCGAGCCCATGATCTTCATGTGCCCGGCCACCGATTGCCAGTAGTAGCCGACCGTGCTGCATCCCGACAGGCACAGCGTCGACACCAACGCCAGTCCTGCCACGCCCGCCAATCCCATCAGCAGTACCTTCTTCCTCACGCGGGTTGGACTTCGACCAGGCAGTCGTAGAACACGGGCGCGCGCCCGAGGTCGGTGAGCCGCTGGCTGGTGAGCTGGTTGACGTTGGTGCCGGCCAGGCCCAGCTTGCGCCACCAGATGCCCAGGCCGTTGACGACGCCGGGCCGCGCCCGCGGCGAGATGCGCGCGCGGCACAGGTACTCGCCGCGGTCGTTGAACACGCGCACCACCTGCCGGTCGTCGATGCCGCGCGCTACGGCATCCGCGGCGCTGATCTCCAGCAGCGGCTCGCCCTCGATGTCGCGCAGGCTCTGCAGGTTGACGAAGGTGGAGTTCAGGAAGTTGCGCGCGGGCGGCGAGATCATCGCCAGCGGATAGCGCTGCGAGCTGCCGGCCGGTTCGTAGTTCGGCACGTGGTCCGGCAGGCCGTCGAGGCCCTGGCGCGCGAGCGCCGGGCTGAAGAACTCGCAGCGGCCCGAGGCGCTGGGAAAGTTGCCGTTGGCGAACGGCGCATCCGGCACGTCCAATGAAGCGAAGCCCTGCGCCAGCAGCACGTCGAAGTCGACGTTGTTGCCGAAGGCGATGCGGCACAGGCTCTCGTCGCTCTCGCGGAAGCAGGGATCGGCGAACCCCATGCGCGCCGCGAGCGCGCGGAAGACATCGGTGTTGGTGCGCGCCTCGCCGCGTGGCGCGATCGCCGGCTGGTTCAGCAGGACGTCGGTGTGGCCGTAGGAGCCGTGGATGTCCCAGTGTTCCAGCTGCGTGGTCGCCGGCAGCAGGTAGTCGGCATAGTCCGCCGTGTCGGTGCGGAAGTGCTCGAGCACCACGGTGAACAGGTCCTCGCGGGCGAAGCCCTGCACCACCTTGCCCGATTCCGGGGCCACCGCGACGGGGTTGCTGTTGTAGACGACCACGGCCTCGATCGCGGGGCCGAACTGCGGCGACGACGGGCGCAGCAGGTCGTCGCCGATCGTGACCATGTTGACGGTGCGCGGCTTCCGTCCGGCCAGCAGGTCGGGCCGCTGCAGCGCGGCGCGGTCGGACGGGAAGTAGCCGGAACTCGAAAGCAGCACGCCGCCGGCGCGATGCCGCCAGGCCCCGGTGATCGCGGGCAGGCAGGCGACCGCGCGCACCGCATTGCCGCCGCCGCGCACGCGCTGCATGCCGTAGTTGAGGCGGATCGCCGCCGGCTTCGTCGTGCCGTAGTCGCGTGCCAGGTCGCGGATCTGCTGCGCGGGGATGCCGCACACGGCCGCGGCGCGTTGCGGATTCCAGCGCAACGCGCGTTCGCGCAGTGCGTCCCAGCCGGAGGTGTGCCGCGCGAGGTAGTCCTCGTCGGTCCAGCCGTTGACGACCAGTTCGTGCATCAGCGCGAGCGCCAGCGCGGCGTCGGTGCCGGGCAGCAGCTGGAGGTGCTCGTGGCACTTCTCGGCCGTCTCGCTGCGGCGCGGATCGATGCACACCAGCTTCGCGCCGTTGCGCTTGGCCTCCTGCGCGAGGCGCCAGAAATGCAGGTTGCTGGCGATCGAGTTGCTGCCCCAGATCAGGATCAGCTTCGCTTCGGCGAAGAACTCCACCTTCATGCCGACCTTGCCGCCGAGCGTCTGCGTCAGCGCCTCGGCGCCGGCCGATGCGCAGATCGTGCGATCGAGGAAGGACGCGCCCAGCCGGTGGAAGAAGCGCGCCGCGATGCTTTCGCCCTGCACCAGGCCCATGGTGCCGGCGTAGCTGTACGGCAGGATGGCCTGCGGATCGCGCGCCGCGATCGCCGACAGCCGCGCGGCGATGTCGTCCAGCGCGGCGTCCCAGGACACCGGCTCGAAGCGGCCCGAACCCTTGGGGCCGGCGCGCCGCATCGGCTGCAGCAGCCGCTCGGGGTGGTAGGTCCGTTCGGTGTAGTGCGAGACCTTGTTGCACAGCACGCCGGCGGTCGGCGCATGCAGCGGATTGCCCTGCACGCGCAGCGCGACGCCGTCCTCGACGGTGGTGACGAGGGCGCAGGTATCGGGACAGTCGTGCGGGCAGGCGCCGCGCACGGTCGAGGCAGCGGCGGTGGCGGGGAGGGCGGCCATGACCCCATTGTGGCCTGCCCGGCGTCTCCCGTGCCCCGGATGGGCTGCGTCGCCCTGCCACGGACGGGGCATCCCTCCGGGAAGACGGCTAGCCGATCTCCCGCAGCCGCGCCAGGCCTTCCATGAACCCCTGGCACCGCATCATCTGCTCCAGGCTCACGTATTCGTCCGGCTGGTGCGCCTGGGCGATGCTGCCGGGGCCGCAGACCACCGTGCGGATGCCGGCGTTCTTGAAGAGGCCGGCCTCGGTGCCGAAGGCCACCTGCGTCGTGCGCTGTTCCCCGGACAGCCGCAGCGCCAGCCGCGTGACGTCGTCCTGCGCCGAGCCGAGGAAGCTCGGGATTTCGCAGATCGTCTCGAAGCGGAAGCCGGAGCCGGGCGCCACCTTCTGCATCGCGGGCTCGAGCGAGCGCGCATAGGCCACCACCTGGTCCTGCATGGCGCGCGCGTCGGCGGTCGGCAGGTCGCGGAATTCGTAGCGGAACTCGGCCTCGCGCGGCACCACGTTGTCGGCGATGCCGCCGTGGAACTGGCCGACGCTGGCGGTGGAGAAAGGGACGTCGAAGCCCTCGTAGCGCGGTTCCTCGCGCTCGAAGCCCTCGGCCATGTCGCGCACGCGGCCGATGACGCGCGCGGCCAGCTCGATCGCGTTGACCGAATGCGGCGTGAGCGACGAGTGCGCTTCCTTGCCGCGCACGCAGCAGCGGTAGCGGTACACGCCCTTGTGCGCGATCGCCGGCACCATGCCGGTGGGCTCGCCCACGACGCAGGCGAGCGGCCGGATGCCGGCGTCGCGCATGTCGGCGATCAGCTCCTTCACGCCGAAGCAGCCGACCTCCTCGTCGTAGCTGAAGGCGAAGTGGACCGCGAAGGGCAGGTCGCTTTCGAGGAACAGCTTCGCGTGCGCCACCGCGGTCGCGATGAAGCCCTTCATGTCGGCCGAGCCGCGCCCGTACAGGCGGCCGTCGCGCACCACGCCGGAGAGCGGATCGACCGACCAGTCCTGGCCGTCCCACGGCACCGTGTCGGTGTGGCCGGAGAGGATCAGGCCGGCCGGCTTGCCCTCGCCCAGCGTGGCGAACAGGTTGGCCTTGTTGCGATCCGCGTCGTAGCTCAGCCGGGACTTCACGCCCAGGCGCGCGAGCTCGTCGCGGATGCAGTGGATGAGCGCGAGGTTGGAATTCGCGCTGACGGTGTTGAAGCCGACCAGCGTGCGGGCGAGGTCCAGCGCGCGCGGCGCGGAGGTGGAAGCAGCCATGCTCGTCATTCTGGCGGAATCCCCGATAGGCACCCCGCCGGCGCGTGGGTAGACTGCCTCCTTCCCCCAGCAGTCCCCCTCCTCCCCATGAAGCTCCTGGACTCCATCGTCACCGAGGCCGCCTCCATCGTCGCCCTGCGCCGTGACATCCACGCCCATCCCGAACTGTGCTTCGAGGAAGTGCGCACCGCCGACCTCGTGGCCGCCCGGCTCACCGAATGGGGCATCCCCGTGCACCGCGGCCTCGGCAAGACCGGCGTGGTCGGCATCGTGAAGAACGGCACCTCGTCGCGCGCCGTCGGCCTGCGCGCCGACATGGACGCCCTGCCCATGCAGGAAGTCAACACCTTCCCCCACACCAGCCAGCACGCCGGCAAGATGCACGCCTGCGGCCACGACGGCCACGTCGCCATGCTGCTCGCGGCCGCCAAGCACCTGGCGAAGAACCGCCAGTTCGACGGCACGGTGTACCTGATCTTCCAGCCGGCGGAAGAAGGCGGCGGCGGCGCGCGCGAGATGATCCGCGACGGGCTGTTCGAGAAGTTCCCGATGGAAGCGGTGTTCGGCATGCACAACTGGCCGGGCAGCCAGGTCGGCCAGTTCGCCGTGAGCCCCGGCCCCGTGATGGCGTCCACCGCCGAGTTCAAGCTCACGATCCGCGGCAAGGGCAGCCACGGCGCCATGCCCAACCTGGGCATCGACCCGGTGCCGATCGCCTGCCAGGTCGTGCAGGGTTTCCAGACCATCATCAGCCGCAACAAGAAGCCGATCGACGCGGGCGTGATCTCCGTGACCATGATCCACGCCGGCGAGGCCACCAACGTGATCCCCGACACCTGCGAGCTGCAGGGCACGGTGCGTACCTTCACCACCGAAGTGCAGGACATGATCGCCAGACGCATGCAGGAGGTCGCCGAGCACACCTGCGCGGCCTACGGCGCGCGCTGCGAATTCGAGTTCCATCGCAACTACCCGCCGACGATCAACTCCGCCGCCGAGGCCGACTTCGCCCGCGGGGTGATGGCCTCCATCGTCGGCGAGCAGAACGTGCAGGTGCAGGAACCCACCATGGGCGCGGAGGACTTCGCCTTCATGCTGCAGGCCAAGCCCGGCGCCTACTGCTTCATCTCCAACGGCGACGGCGCCCACCGCGAGATGGGCCACGGCGCCGGTCCCTGCGTGCTGCACAACGCGAGCTACGACTTCAACGACGACCTCATCCCGCTCGGCGCGACCTACTGGGTGAGGCTGGCGGAGGAGTGGCTGGCGAAAGCGCGCTGATGGCGGGCACGGGCAGTTCGCCGTTCGCGGCCTCGTACCCCGAGGCGCGCCAGAAGTTCCTGGAGGCCGCCGCCGACGCCGGCGTGGCCGTCGAAGCGAAGGCCCATCCGCTGCCCGGGCTCCATGACGAGCTGCTCGCCATGGACGTCGCCCGCGACGGCCATCCGAACGCGCAGCGACTGCTGATCCTGAGCAGCGCCTGCCATGGCGTGGAAGGCTTCTGCGGCAGCGGGGTGCAGGTCGCCATGCTGCGCGACGCCGCGTGGCGGGCCAAGGCGGCGGAGAACGGCGTGGCGGTGCTGTACGTCCACGGCCTCAATCCCTACGGCTTCTCGCACATCCGCCGCACGACGCACGAGAACGTCGACCTCAATCGCAACTTCCACGATTTCTCGCAGCCGCTGCCGGTGAACGCCGCCTACCGCGACGTGCATCCGCTGCTGGTGCCCGAGGAGTGGCCGCCGGACGCCGCGAACGAGCAGGCGATCATGGGCTACATCGCGAAGGTGGGCGAGAGGGCCTACCAGGCCGCGGTGTCGGGCGGGCAGTACGCGTTCGACGACGGCCTTTTCTACGGCGGCCGCTCGCCCACCTGGAGCAACCTGGCGATCCGCGAAGTGCTGCGCACCCACGGCCGGCGCGCCGCCCGCATCGGCTGGATCGACGTGCACACGGGCCTGGGCCCCAGCGGCGTCGGCGAGCGCATCTTCGCCGGCCGCGACGATCCCGCCAGCCTCTCGCGGGCGCGCAGGTGGTGGGGTGGCGCCGACGGCAAGGGCGTGACCTCGATCTACGACGGCTCGTCGACGTCAGCGCTGCTGTCCGGCCTGATGTTTACCGCGGTCTACGACGAGTGCCCGCAGGCGGAATACACGGGGATGGCGCTGGAATACGGCACCGTGCCGGTGATGGAAAGCTTCCAGGCGCTGCGCGCCGAGCAGTGGCTGACCGCGCACCCGGACGCGCCGAAGGAGAAGGCGGACGCGATCCGGCGGCAGGTGTGGAACGCGTTCTACACCGACACCGATGCATGGCGCGAGCGGATCCTGGCGCAGGCGCGCGAGGCGCTGTCGCAGGCGGTCGAGGGGTTGGCGGCCTAGGGAGCTGGGGTTGCACCCCAGCCTACGAACTGCCCGGGTGCCATGTAGGCTGGGGTGCAACCCCAGCGATCAAGCCGTCATCGCGCGCGTCTGCGCGATCACCAGCAACCCGTCGAAGATCAGGCTCTCCACCAGCTCGAACTGCTCCAGCATGTGCGGGGCCATCTTCCACCCCGCGCCGCCGGTCATGTAGCACGCCGGCTCGCAGCCGCAGCGATCCCGCACGTGCTGCACCATGCGCTCGATCGCGCCGGCGATGGCGAAGGTGCCGCCGCTGGTGAGCGCGTCGCTGGTGTTGGTGGGGAATTCGCGCACGTCGCCGGTGGGCACGTGCAGGCCCGCGGTGCCGCTTTCCAGCGCCCGCAGCATGATGCCGTGCCCCGGCAGGATGAAGCCACCGAGGAAGCGGCCGTGCTGGTCCACGGCCTCGACCGTCACCGCGGTGCCCACCATCACCACCACCATCGGCCGATCCGGCCCCTGCGCCAGCATGCGATGCCGCGCGCCGATCATCGCCACCCAGCGATCGGCGCCCAGGCGGGTCGGATGGTCGTAGCCGTTGATCACGCCGGCCTCGGCGGCACTCGACACGACCCAGTGCGCCGGCACGATCCAGAGCTCCTCCATCTGCTCCTCGACCCGTCGCTTCCCGGCGTCGCCGGCGACGCAGCAACCCAGCAGGCGCCCGGGCGCGACGAGGCCGGCCCATTCGCCGTCGGCCAGCTTGTCGATGTTCTCGAGGAACTCCGCCCCGCTCGCGACCGGCAGTGCGCCGGGCGCCGCGTGGGGGTACAGCGCCCATTTCAGGCGCGTGTTGCCGATGTCGACGGCCAGGAAGGACATGGCGCGGATGGTAATCGCTTCGGCGGGCCGGGAGCCCGCTGCTAGAGCGCGCCCAGCCAGCAGGCCCGCTGGATGGCCGCCATCTTGTTGTCCACCTTGAGCTTGGCCATCGCGTTGGCCAGGTGGTAATTCACGGTGCGCTCGGCGCAATTGAGCTGCTGCGCGCTCTCGCGCGCCGTCATGCCATGGAAGGCGAGCTCCAGGCATTCGCGCTCGCGCGGGCTGAGCATGGAGCGCGCGCCGGCGATCGAGCGCTTCACCAGCGGCCAGATGTTGAGGGCCGACCAGGCCAGCAGCGCGGCCTCCTTGCGGTCGGTCAGCTCGCGCGGGCTGAACATGAAGCACTCGAAGGCGCGGCCGGCCGGCAGGGAAAATTCGACCCGTACCACCGTCTGGTAGCCGTGGGCCAGCCACAACAGGCGCCAGCGGCTGGTGCCCTCCGGGTCGGACTTGGCGATGGTCTGCCAGGCCACCAGGGGCGCATCGGAGTCGCGCCAGCGGGCGCCGAAATCGCGGCTTTCCGCCAGCGCCACCGCGGCCTCCGCCACCAGGGGCGGATGCACGGCCGTCACCTGCCGGTCGTCTTTCCCGCCGAACGGGTCGGGGCCGAGCACCACCACGGCCTCGACCGAAAACTCACGCAGGGCCGCCACCCAGTCGCTGAGGATGCCGTCCAGATTGACACTGTCAAAGTTAACAGGGATCCCCATGCACTCTCGTTTTGCCCAACGCCGGGCTGTGACAATATCACCATCGTACGGACCCCCATGAACGAGGACCTCCACCGGGCCCCTTATCCCAACCCGCCGCCGCGCGCCCTGCTCGAAGCGACGGTGCAGCGCGTTCGCCATTGGGCGACGAGGGAGGTGCTGCCGCCGCTGATGGAGCCGATTCTGCATCCCTCGCAGTGGCGCATCCGCGCGCTCGGGGTGTCGACCATGGTGGGCCACCCGCTGTTCTGGCTGATGTGGGCCCTCGCCCTGCCGCAGCCCTACGAGAGCCTCACGCTGCGCGTGCTCATGGCGCTATGCGGCCTCAGCCTGCTGGTGCTCCCGGGCGTGACGGCCTCGCCGCCGAGCCGCTCCGCGGCCGTCACCTTCTCGCTGCTCTTCTGGATCACGCTGCCGCTGTTCTTCTCGTGGATGTATTTCTGCAACGGCGGCAACGCGGTGTGGCTCGCCAGCATGGGGGCCATGCTCCTCATCTACTACCACCTGACCGACTGGCGCCTGGCCACGCTGGGCGCCGCTTCGGGCCTGCTGGTCGCCTGGGTGCTGTTCCGTGCCTTCGGCCCGCGCGCGCCCGAGATCGATTTCGAGCTGGCGGCCGCCAACACGGTGGTGCTCGCCTTCTGCTGGTTCATGGGCCTGATCCTCGGCCTGTCCTCCTCCAACCTGCGGCGCGAGCAGCTCAATTACACGCTGGGCACCATGGGCATCATGGCGCATGAACTGCGCACGCCGCTGGCCACCATGCAGCTGATCGCCGAGGCGGTGCGCAACGAGACGCCCCAGCACGGCGGCGAAAGCGGCGAGCGGCTGCAGCAGCTGGGGCAGCGCCTGTCGCACCTCGTGCGCAACATGAACCACCAGATCGACATGCAGATCACCAATGCGCGCCTGATGCGCCTGGGCGGGCACCTCGAGACGCTCTCGGCGGCCCAGCTGGTGAACGCGACGATCGCCGACTACCCTTTCCGCAGCACCAGGGAGCGGCAGGCCGTCGTCGTGCGGGTGCACGGCGACTTCCCCTTCCTGGGCAACCGCGACCTGTTCGCCCAGGTGTTCGACAACCTCACCAAGAACGCCCTGCGCTCCCTGGCGGCCGCGTCCTCCAGCATCCAGCCGGGCGACCTGCTGATCGAGATCGGCGCGCTCGGGCTGCGCGGGCGCATCGTGTTCACCGACAACGGCGTGGGGATGGGCGCCGACCTGCGCAAGCGCATCTTCCAGCCCTTCTTCTCCACCGACCGCGGCACCGGCCACGGCCTGGGGCTGGCGTTCTGCCAGCGCGTGGTGCATGCCGCCCGTGGAACGATCCGCGTGAAGTCCGTCCCGCACCAGGGCGCGGTGTTCACGATCGAACTTCCCGTGGCGTAGCACAATGCAGCGCACCGACCCCACATGACCTTCCCCCTGTTCCACCGCCCCGGCACCGTCGTCTTCCTCGACGACGACCCGGACTACCTGGAGATGCTGGCGCTGGTGCTGCCGCGGCACTGGCACCTGCGGCTGTTCCTGCGCCCTTCGGACTGCATCGCGCACCTGCTGCAGGAGCCGCCGTTCTGGGAGGCCGACGCCTGGAACCAGCAGCAGCTGATCTCGCTGTGGCGCGAGGGCAAGCCGCTGATCCCGCAGATCCTGCATTACTGGTCGCGCTACACCGAGCGGTACGCGCTGTCGCGCGTGTGCGTGGTCGACTTCTCCATGCCCGGCATGGACGGCCTGCAGGTGCTGGCCGAACTCGGCGACTGGCCCGGCTCGCGCGTGCTGCTCACCGGCCAGGCCGACGAGCAGGTGGCCGTGCGCGCGTTCAACCGCGGCCTGATCGACCAGTTCATCCCCAAGCAGACGCAGGACATCTCGCGCCGGCTGGTGGAGGCCGTGGAGCACCTGCTGTTCACCGCGCATGCCCGCCATGCGCAGATCTGGCGCTCCACCCTCACGCCGGAGCAGAGCGCGCTGCTGCGCGCGCCGGGCGTGGACGCCTGGCTGTCGGCCTTCTGCGCCAAGCAATGGGTCGAGCACGTGGTGATCGGCGCGCCCTTCGGCATCGTCGGCATGGATGCGGTGGGCAACGTGAGCTGGCTGCAGCTGGAGACGCGCCAGGGCCTGCATGCGCTGGCGGAACTCGCGGTGGTCGCCGGCGTGCCGTCCGGCGGCGTGGAGGAGATCCGCAACGGCGCGCGGCTCGCCGACATCGAGCTGCGCCAGGCGCTCTCGTCGACGCAGCCGCCGGTGCTGGTGGAGGCGATCCCCATCGGCGAAGGCGGCGCGCTGCTGGGCGCGCTGTTCCCGGTCGACGCGCCGAACGGGCCGGACCCCGACAACAGCTACAGCAAGTGGCTGTCGCGGCAGCCGAAGCGGCACGTGCAGGATTAGGATTTCAGGCGCCGCGCGATCGGCCAGTTCCAGGGCTTCACCACGGGCGCGAGTTCGCGCGCCACGCCTTCGACGTGCGCCAGCTCGGCATCGGTGAGCGCGGCATTGAGCGTGAGCCGCACCATCGAGCGGTTGCGGCTGGTGGCCGGCGCGCAGAACACGGCGCCGAACACTTCGCGCTGCTCGATCGCATCGCGCAGTGCGAGCGTGTCGACTTCGGGCCCGGCTTCCAGCGCGATGATCTGCTCGCTGCCGTGCTGGATCGGATAGCCCAGCTCGCCGAACGTGCCGCGCAGCCGTGCCGTCACCTCGCGCAGCCTGCGCCGCGCCTCGTCGCTGCGCTGCACGACTCCCAGGGTGGCCGCCAGCCCCGCGATCTCGTGCGGCAGCAGGCAGGAGCTGAAGATGCTCGGGAAGCTGTGGCACATCAGGTAGGGCCGCAGTTCGTCCGGCATGGTGAAGAAGCCGGCGCGGCCGGCGAAGGCCTTCGCGAGGCTCGCGGTGATGAAGTGGACGCGGTGCGAGAGCCCCAGTTCGGCGCACAGGCCGCGGCCCTGCGGGCCGTGCGTGCCGAGCGAATGCGATTCGTCGACCAGGATCATGCAGCCGTGCTTCTCGGCCACTTCCACGACCGCCTCCAGCGGGCACAGCGCGCCGGTGGTGCTGTACACCGAGTCGACGATGACCAGCCCGCCGCCGCCGTTGCGCGCGATCGTGCGATCGAGGTGCGCCGGGTCGTTGTGGCGGAAGGCATGGCCCGTCGCGCCGGAGGCGCGCACGCCTTCCCACAGCGACATGTGCGCCAGGCTGTCGACGTACACCGGCGTCTGCGGATCGGCGACCACCTGGATCAGCCCCAGGTTGGCCGTGTAGCCGGACTGGCACAGCAGCGCCCCTTCCTTGCCGACGTAGGAAGCCAGTGCCGCCTCGAAACGCGAGGTGGGGCTGCCATCGAGCTGGAACACGCCCGACTGCACGACGAATTCGCGGTTGCAGCGCAGCGCATCGAGCTGCGCCTGCACGATCTCCGGATGGCCGGTCACCGACAGGTAGTCGTTGCCGTCGAGCCGCACCGCGTTCGGGCCCGGGGCGACGCCATGGGTCACGAACTTGCGCTGCCATTCGTCCTCCCAGCGCGTCTTGAATTCGGTGGCGATGCGCCGGCGCAGGTGATCCGACAGGCCCGGTTCGGCAGCGGCGGGCGAACGAACGGTTGCAGGTGTGACTTGGTTCTCAACGACTTCCACGGACTACTCCTCAATTGCAAGAGCAGCCATTGAAGAGAAAGTGTCGAGCAGGCGCAGGCGAACCCCTGTCATTCCTGACAGGGGTGACGCATTCGCCGTGTTGCGCTCTAGGCGGACGCCCTAAGCGGAAAGAATCAAGTCAGCTGCCCGTGGCAGTGCTTGTATTTTTTTCCACTGCCGCAGGGGCAGGGATCGTTGCGGCCCACGCGCGGCTGGCCGCCGGCCGCCGCCGCCGCCGGACGCTGGCGCACCGCGACGGCGGTGTCCTCGTCGAGCGTGCTCTGCACATCGCCGGTTTCGGTCGGCGCGGTGTAGGTGACGTTGGCGATGCGCTCGGCGCGCTCCTCCATGTCGTCGGCGCTCTGCTCGAGCTGCTCGGCGGACTGCACGCGCACCGTCATGAGGACCTTGGTGACCTCGTTCTTCACCGCGTCGAGCATCTGGCCGAACAGCTCGAAGGCCTCGCGCTTGTATTCCTGCTTCGGCTGCTTCTGCGCATAGCCGCGCAGGTGGATGCCCTGGCGCAGGTAGTCGAGCGCGGCGAGGTGTTCGCGCCAGTGCATGTCGATGCTTTGCAGCAGCACCATGCGCTCGAAGTGGGTGAAGTTGTCCTCGCCCACCTGCGTCACCTTGGCCTGGAAGGCCTCGTGGCCGGCCGCCACCACCTTCTCGACGATGTCGTCGGCGCCGATGGCGCTGGCCGATTCGACGATCTGCTTGAGCGGCAGCTGGATGCCCCACTCGTCGGCCAGGGCCTTCTCCAGCCCGGCCAGCTCCCACTGCTCCTCCACCGACTCCGCCGGCACGTACTGGTGCACGAGGTCGGTGAAGCAGCCTTCGCGCAGCGAGGCGATCTGGGCGCCGAGGTTGCCGGCGTCTAGGATGTCGTTGCGCTGCTGGTAGATCACCTTGCGCTGGTCGTTGGAGACGTCGTCGTACTCCAGCAGCTGCTTGCGGATGTCGAAGTTGCGGCCTTCCACCTTGCGCTGCGCGCTCTCGATCGAGCGCGTCACGATGCCGGCCTCGATGGCCTCGCCGTCGGGCATCTTCAGGCGGTCCATGATCGCGCGCACGCGGTCGCCCGCGAAGATGCGCATCAGCGGGTCGTCCAGCGACAGGTAGAAGCGCGAGGAGCCCGGGTCGCCCTGGCGGCCGGAGCGGCCGCGCAGCTGGTTGTCGATGCGGCGGGATTCGTGCCGCTCGGTGGCGATGATGCGCAGGCCGCCCAGGCCCACGATCTGCTCGTGGTCCTTCTGCCACTGCGCGCGCATCTCGGCGATGCGCCCCGCCTTCGCCGAGGGATCCACCGTCTCGTCGGCCTCGATCGCCTCGACGGCCTTCTCCACGTTGCCGCCCAGCACGATGTCGGTGCCGCGGCCCGCCATGTTGGTGGCGATGGTGACCATCTTCGGCCGGCCGGCCTGCGCCACGATGTCGGCTTCGCGCGCGTGCTGCTTGGCGTTGAGCACCTGGTGCGGCAGCTTCGCCTTCTCCAGCAGCTGCGAGATGATCTCGGAGTTCTCGATCGAGGTGGTGCCCACCAGCACCGGCTGGCCGCGGTCGTGGCACTCGCGGATGTCCTGGATCGCCGCCTCGTACTTCTCGCGCGCCGTCTTGTAGACGCGATCGAGCTGGTCTTCCCGCCTGCTCGGGCGGTTCGGCGGGATCACCACGGTCTCGAGGCCGTAGATTTCCTGGAACTCGTAGGCCTCGGTGTCGGCGGTGCCGGTCATGCCGGCGAGCTTGCCGTACATGCGGAAGTAGTTCTGGAACGTGATCGAGGCGAGCGTCTGGTTCTCGCTCTGGATCTCGACGCCTTCCTTGGCCTCCACGGCCTGGTGCAGGCCGTCCGACCAGCGGCGGCCCGTCATCAGGCGGCCGGTGAACTCGTCGACGATCACGACCTCGCCGTTCTGCACGACGTAGTGCTGGTCGCGGTGGTACAGGTGGTTCGCGCGCAGCGCCGCGTACACGTGGTGCATCAGCGTGATGTTGGCCGGGTCGTACAGGCTCGCGCCCGCGACCAGCAGGCCGGCCTGCGCCAGCAGCTCCTCGGCGCGCTCGTGGCCGGACTCGGTCAGCGTGACCTGGTGGCCCTTCTCGTCGACCGTGAAGTCGCCCGGCTCGATGACGCCTTCGCCGGTGCGCGGGTCCTCTTCGCCGATCTGGCGCTTGAGCGCCGGCACGACGCCGTTGATGCGCACGTACAGCTCGGTGTGGTCCTCGGCCTGGCCGGAGATGATCAGCGGCGTGCGCGCCTCGTCGATCAGGATGGAGTCGACTTCGTCGACGATCGCGAAGTTCAGGCCACGCTGCACGCGATCGGCGGTCTCGTAGACCATGTTGTCGCGCAGGTAGTCGAAGCCGAACTCGTTGTTCGTGCCGTAGGTGATGTCGGCGCCGTAGGCGGCCTGCTTCTCCTCGCGCGTGAGGCCGGGCACGTTCACGCCCACGCTCATGCCCAGGTAGTTGTACAGGCGGCCCATCCACTCGGCGTCGCGGCGGGCGAGGTAGTCGTTGACCGTGATCAGGTGCACGCCCTTGCCGCCCAGCGCGTTCAGGTACACCGGCAGCGGGGCCATCAGCGTCTTGCCCTCGCCGGTGCGCATCTCGGCGATCTTGCCGTTGTGCAGCGTCATGCCGCCGATCAGCTGCACGTCGAAGTGGCGCATCTTCAGCACGCGCTTGCCGGCCTCGCGCACGACGGCGAAGGCCTCGGGCAGCAGGTCGTCCAGCGTGTGGCCCTGCTCGAGGCGGGCGCGGAATTCGGCCGTCTTGCCCTTCAACGCCTCG
>NZ_DASVNN010000142.1:0-4505 GCF_036383835.1 Ramlibacter sp. | reverse complement strand
AAAGGTTAAATGCGGGAACCATTCTTATTCTTCGAACGATAAGACGCGCATCTTAGTCCGGGAATCGTCAGGGCGCATCCGGTGAGGTCTAACGTGAAGGTGACCGGCACGTTGCGGCAAGGGGCCGTACGGTGCACGACTTCACCCGGCGCCGTACGGCCCCTTGCTGCAACGTGTCCGAGTCGACCGTTCTGTTAGATGGCAGCTTCACGGCCATTGGATGAAAAGTGGTTCTGCATCGGCGTATTTCTCCACACCGCAGTTAGCCAGAATACAGTGGCGTGAGCGGCCCCGACCATCGCGAACGTTGGAGTGACATGAATCAGTGCGCCTCCGCCGCCCGCCAGAAAGAGGAGTGAGGCCAAAGCGCCAATGCAGCTGCCACCAGCCAGGAACTGCCACAGTTTCCACCATCCACGCTGGTAATGCCAGACGAACAGAGGAAGACCGAGAACGAAGGTGGATGTGAAGGTGAATAGCGCTGCGACCGCCGCCACTGGCATTGCCCGCATTCCGCCCAAGAGAAGAATGAAGCCAGGATAGGCTACAGCGCAGAAAAGAAAGCCGATGATCAAGCGCGTCATACCTGCCATCTAACGTGAAGGTGACCGGCACGTTGCGGCAAGGGGCCGCACGGTGCACGATTTCCTACGGCACTGTGCGGCCCCTTGCAGCAACGTGTCCGAGTCGACCGACCTGTTAGGTCTCATAGGGCGTGAATCAACTCGTTGATTGCCGCCGCCTTCCAGACGATACCGAGGTCCGACTCCATGTTGATGCGCCCGCTATAAATGCCGATGAACTTCCACACAGGACCTGCAAATGCCGCGGAACCTCCGTCCGCCATTGCAACCATACCCCCACTGCGGTAGGCGATCACGGGGGAGCCCGATTGCCCTTGTCGAGAGCGGCAGTCGATAAGTTGAATGGGACGGTCGTTGAAGTCGACTGCAGGTTCCGAGGCCAGGAAACCCGTAGCCCACACTCCGAAAACACCTCCCGCCGTGATGCCGAAGGGAAAACCGATGACACTGACTGGGTCTGCTGGGCCAACAAAGATGGCCGGTCCGGGGTTTTCCGGCGTGTGCGGATAGAGGTCTATGCCTTCCAGACCACTTAGAGGGAGAGCAACGAAATCTGCCTTCGCTCCAAGGGTGGGATGCTCTCGCCATCTGGGTGCGTCTCCGACATACAGTGGTTCGACCCGGGGTACCCAAGTTCCAAGTTGGCCCTTGGCGTTGTGAAGGACGACGACTTCAGTTGGAAGTCCACCGGTCGGAGACAGCGGCGCTCCCGTGTCCTGATTTCGCCCTGTGACGTTGTGACGGTTCGTGATCAGATGAGGCCCTTTGGCGGTATCCACCACGAATGCCGTTCCCGTCGACAGCGCATGGCCGTTCACCTGCATCTGGATCAGAAGCGATTGGATCGACGGTTTAGCGATGTTCGGCAAGTGAGACCTAACGTAATGTAGACCGCAACCCTAAACCCACTATCCGCCCACCGCTCGGTAGCAGAATCACCCTTCCCGTCGCAAGTCCGCGTCCCACCATCCGATTTCTCCCGCTGCGCCGGATAACACCCGGCTTGTTCACGTTCCTGTTAGCGCGCGTTTCGCCAAGTTGGCTGCCGCCGGATAACACTGCTGGATAACACCGGACCGGATGTCCGATTTATCCGACTTCGCTTTCCGTAAGTCCTTGATTTGATGGACCTTGGGCGATGTTAAGCGGGGGAAGCGGATATCTACAAGGGGCAAACGCCGCAGGTGTGCGCTGGAAGCCGCAGTCCTTCACGCAGCGCTGGGGTTGCACCCCAGCCTACGTCGACCCGCGAGAGGGGAGCGTCGGGGTCGACGTGGATCCCGGGGCAAGCCCGGGATGACAGGGACAAGGACAAGGACAAGAGCAAGTCGAAGCCCCGCTCAGGAAATGATGTAAGCCCCCGCCCCCGTCGACAGCAGCTTCCCATCCACCCCGCGAAATTCCATCCGCGTGCTTGCCACGCGCGAGCCCAGCCGCAGCACCTCCGCATGCAGGTCGAAGTATTCGCCGATGCCCGGGCGCAGGTAGTCGATGCGCAGGTCGATGGTTCCCAGCTTGGCGAAGCGCTGAAGGCGCTGCGCCGGCGCTTCGTCCATGTGCCTCGCGCCGATCGCGGCCATCACGGCGAGGCCGCCCATGGCGTCGAGGCCGGCGCTGATCACGCCGCCGTGCAGGCGGTTGAAGGCGTAGTGGCCCACGAGGTCGGGCTTCATGGCGATGAGGCCGGTCACCGCCTCGGGCTGCAGGCTCGTGATCTTCAGGCCCAGCACCTGGTTGAACACGATCTTCTGCTCGAAGATCTCGGTGAGGCCGCGGACGAACTCGTCCTCGAACTCCACGGGCACCATTGGCGGATGGCGCGTCATAGCCCGAGCTGCCTGGCGGCCAGGTCCTTCATGATCTCCTCCGCGCCGCCGCCGATCATCATCACCTTCACCTCGCGATAGATGCGCTCGCTCTTCGTGCCCCGCATGAAGCCCATGCCGCCCAGGATCTGCACGGCCTGGTCGGCGCAGAACTGCATCGTCTGCGTGCTCTGGTTCTTCAGCATGCAGACTTGCGCGATCAGGTTCTGGTCGGTTTCCAGCGGACCCGGCGCTGATTCTGGAATCCGGCCCCAATGGGCATCCGCCAACCCGCTCACGAAGTTGAGCCAGGCTTCGGTGGCGTGGATGCGCGTCTGCATGTCCACGAGCTTGTGGCGGATCACCTGCTTCTCGATCAGCGGCGAGCCGAAGGTCTTGCGCTCGCGGGCCCAGTCCAGCGCTTCGTCGTAGCAGGCCTGCGCGAAGCCGAGTGCCATGGCCGACATGGCGAGCCGCTCGCCGTTGAAATTGGCCATGATCATGCGGAAGCCCGCGCCCTCCTCGCCCACGAGGTAGCGCGCAGGCACGCGCACGCCGTCGAAGCGCAGGTGGGCGGTGTCGCTCGCGTGCCAGCCCATCTTGTGCAGGCGCGTGCGCGACAGGCCTGTCGCGTCGCCGGGCACGACGATGATCGAGATGCCGCCGGAGCCGCGCGCGCCCGCCTCGCCGGTGCGCACCGCCACGGTGATCCAGTCGGCGCGCAGGCCGGAGGTGATGAAGGTCTTCTCGCCGTCGATGACATAGTCATCGCCTTCCCGCCGCGCGGTGGTGCGCAGGCTGGCGACGTCCGATCCGCCTCCGGGTTCGGTGATCGCCAGCGCCGCGATCTTCTCGCCGCGCAACACGGGCGGGATCACTTCCTGCTGCAAGGTTTCGGATCCGTGGCGCAGGATGGGTGGCAGGCCGATGTTGTGCGAGAACAAGGCCGCCATCACGCCGCCGCTTGCGCCCCAGCGGCTCATCGCCACCGACAGCGCATTGCGCACGGCATGGGGCGCCGGCGTTCCGCCCAGCTCCTCGGGATAGCCGAGTCCCAGGATGCCCAGCGCCGCGGCTTCGCGGTGCAGTTCGCGCGGCACCTCGCCGGCGTCCTCCCACTCCTGCACGCGCGGCACGACGCGGTTCTGCAGGAAGCGCCGCACGTTCTGCGCCATCAGCGCCAGGTCGAAATCCAGATCGTCAGTCACAGAAACCTCCCCCAGGATTGCCCGCTTTGCGGGCTGCTCCTCCCCCCTCCGCAAGCGGAGGGGGCTGAGCGCCTTCGGACGGCCGTGCGGCGCTCATACCGTCTCGAAAGTAACGAGCACTTGCTGCGTGGCCACCTGTTGACCCGGCTCCACGTGCAGGCTGCGGACCGTGCCGTCGCGGGCGGCGGCGAGCACGTGTTCCAGCTTCATCGATTCCACCACCACCAGCGCGTCGCCCTTCTTCACTTCGGTGCCGGCCTGCGCATGCACGGCGATGACGCGGCCGTTGAAGGGCACGCGCAGTTCGTTCGCCAGGCTGGCTCGGGTTGCCGACGACGGTGGCTCGAACGACGCATCATGCAGGAAGAGATCGACCGCGCCGACTTGCACGTGCCAGGTCCCCCGGCCCACCGCGGCGACGGTCGCCTGCGCGGCGGCGACGCCATCCGCCTCGCAGAGCGGCACGTCGAAAGTCGCGCCGCGGTGCGCGATGCGCAGCGGCCGCGTGAACGGGGACGCGAGCTCCGCCGGTGCGCCGTGCGGCAGCAGGGTGGAGAACGCCGCCTCCGCCGTCACGCCGAATTCTTCCTGCTCCAGCTGGCGGCGGATCGATTCGCCATGCTCGGCAAGGAAGGGGATGCGCGCCTCGCCCCGCAGGAAGGCGGGATGGCGCAGGCAGGCCGCGAGGAACCTGCGGTTGGTGGGCAGCCCCAGCACCTGCAGGCGGTCGAGGGCGGAAGCGAGCTTGGCGATCGCTTCGGCGCGGGTGGGCGCGTGCGCGATGAGCTTGCCGAGCATCGAGTCGTAGTACGGCGGGACGTCGAGGCCGGAAGCGAGGGCGTGGTCGAAGCGGAGGGAGGGGGCAAGCCCGGCAGCCGCAGCGCCCCCAGCGCCCCCTCCCCGGCCCT
>NZ_DASVNN010000141.1:0-5438 GCF_036383835.1 Ramlibacter sp. | reverse complement strand
GTCGTGGACAAGCTGTTCGAGCCGGCGGAGGAACCGGTGGTGGCGGTACAACCGGGTGGCGAAGACATCGCCCCGGCGATCACGATCGACGACTTCACCAGGGTCGACCTGCGCATCGCGAAGATCGTCGACTGCAAGGCGGTCGAGGGTTCGACCAAGCTGCTGCAGCTCACGCTCGACGCGGGCGAAGGCCGCATGCGCAACGTGTTCTCCGGCATCGCCTCGGCCTACAAGCCGGAAGACCTGGTGGGCAAGCTGACCGTGCTCGTCGCCAACCTCGCGCCCCGCAAGATGAAGTTCGGCGTGAGCGAAGGCATGGTGCTGGCGGCCAGCCATGCGGACGAAAAGGCCAAGGGCGGCATCTACGTACTGAATCCCTGGCCGGGCGCCGAACCCGGCATGCGCGTGCGCTGACCCGGCGCGCGGGTCCCGACGAAAAAGCCGGCAATCCCCTGCCGGCTTTTTTTTGCGCCCACTTGCAAATACGAACAATTCTTGTTTAGACTCCGCCCACCACTTCCTGCCTCCACCATGACCCCCATCCGCCGTTTCCTCGCCCTCGGCCTCGTTTCCGCTCTCTTCTGCGGCTGGGCCGCTGCCGCCGAGCCCGAGTTCACGATCGTGATCAGGAACCACCGCTTCGAACCGGCCGAGGTCAAGGTGCCGAGCGGCCAGCGCATCAAGCTGGTCGTCGACAACCAGGACAGCACGCCCGAGGAATTCGAGAGCCACAGCCTGAACCGCGAAAAGGTGGTGCCCGGCGGCAAGAAGGCTTCGATCTACGTCGGCCCGCTGAAGCCCGGCCGCTACGCCTTCTTCGGCGAATACAACGAGAAGACGGCGCAGGGCGTGCTGGTCGCCGAATAAGGACGCCGCCATGTTCGCCGCCGCCCTGATCGTCTTTCGCGAATCGCTGGAAGCCGCCCTGTTCGTCGGCATCGTCGCGGCGGCCACGCGCGAACTGGCCGGCCGCTCGCGCTGGCTCTCGGGCGGCGTCGGCCTCGGGGTGCTCGGCGCCCTGCTGCTGGCGCTCACCGCGCAGCAGGTGAGCGACTGGTTCGACGGCATCGGCCAGGACGTCATCAACATCGCGGTGTTGTCGCTGGCGCTGGTGATGCTGCTCTGGCACTGCATCTGGGTGGCCTCGCATGCGCGCGAAATGGCGGGCGATGCCCGCCGGCTCGGCACCTCCGTGCAGCAAGGCGAGCGCAAGCCGTGGGCGCTGCTGGTCGCCGTGGCCCTGGCCGTGCTGCGCGAAGGCGCCGAGACGGTGCTGTTCGTGGGCGGCGCGCTCACCGGCAGCCACACCGCCACGGCAACCGTCGTCGCTTCGGTGCTGATCGGCGTCGGCCTCGGCGTGGCGGTCGGCTTCCTCCTCTACACCGGCCTGGCCCGCATTCCCACGCGGCACCTGTTCACCACCACCAACGTGCTGATCGCCATCCTCGCGGGTTCCATCGGCAGCCAGCTGGTGAAGTCGCTCGCGCAGGCCGGCTTCATCGAGCACGGGACGTCGCCGCTGTGGGACACCTCGGACTGGCTCGCCCCCGATTCCGCGCTCGGCACGCTGCTGCATGCGCTGGTCGGCTACGACGCGCGGCCCTCCGCGGCACAGCTCGCGTCGTACCTGCTGGTCCTCGCAGTGATCTACGCAGGCAACCGCCTGCTGCGTCCGCCGCAGCCCGCCCGCTGACCGTCTTCCCTTTCGACCTCCTGGAGACTTCATGCATACCGCCACCCGCGCGGGGGCCCTGGCTGCCCTCGTCCTGTCCTGCCTGAGCTACGCACCGCTGGCCTTCGCCGGCCCTTCCAACTACGTGCACACGCCCATCGTCGAAGAGGGCGAGCGCGAGGTGGACTTCAAGGCGGGGACCGCCAAGCTGCGCGACGGCTCGCGCGTGTCCGAGTACTCGCTGGGCCTCGGCTGGGGCGTGAATTCGCGCTGGTTCACCGAGTTCTACGGCAAGTGGCACAAGGAACCCGGCGAGCGGCACGGCTTCGACGCCTGGGAATGGGAGAACAAGTTCCAGCTCACCGAAACCGGCCGGTACCCGGTCGACGTCGGCTTCCTGCTGGAGATCGAGCGCCCGAAGGACCGCAGCGAAGGCTACGAATACAAGTGGGGTCCGCTGCTGCAGATGGACCTCGGCACCAAGGTGCAGGCGAACCTGAACGTGCTGATCGAGAAACACATCCGCGCGGTCGAGGCCGAGAAGGCGGAACTGGGCTACGAATGGCAGCTGAAGTACCGCTATCGGCCCGAGTTCGAATTCGGCGCGCAGGGCTTCGGCGACGTCGGCCCGTGGAACCACTGGGAACCGCGTTCGGAACAGCCCCACACCGCCGGGCCGGCATTGTTCGGCAAGTTCCATGTCGGCAACAAGCAGGTGATCAAGTACAACGCCGCCGTGCTGTTCGGCCTCACCCACGGGTCTCCGCGCAACGCTTTCCGGCTGCAGACCGAATACGAGTTCTGAGTCCCGCGGCTCCTGACGGAGCCGACGAGGCCGCAGGAGCTTCGACAAGATGTCTCCGCCGGTGCGCAGGCCCCCCTCGCTTCCGCAAAAAACGGGAAAATCCGCCTCGTCCTCGAGCCGGCTTTCTTCGGTCGGCAGCCGGGATCAGCCTCCACTTCCGGAATCGCCATGCCTATTGCCCCGCGCGCGGGGGCGCTTGTCGCCCTCGCCCTGTCCTGCCTGACCTACGCGCCAGTGTCCTTCGCCGAGCTTTCCGGCGAAATGCACACTCCCATCGTCGAAGAGGGCGAGCGCGAGGTGGAATTCAAGGCGGGCACGGCCAGGCTGCGCGACGGCTCGCGCGTGTCCGAATACTCGCTGGGATTCGGCTGGGGCGTGACTTCGCGCTGGTTCACCGAGTTCGCCGGCAAGTGGCACAAGCAGCCCGGCGAGCGGCACGGTTTCGACGCCTGGGAATGGGAGAACAGCTTCCAGCTCACCGAAACCGGCCGGTACCCGGTCGACGTCGGCTTCCTGCTGGAGATCGAGCGCCCGAGGGACCGCAGCGAAGGCTACGCATACAAGTGGGGCCCGCTGCTGCAGATGGACATCGGCACCAGGGTGCAGGCGAACCTGAACGTGCTGATCGAAAAACAAATCCGCACGGTCGAAGGCGGGAAGGCGGAACTGGGTTACGAGTGGCAGCTGAAGTACCGCTTGCGGCCCGAGTTCGAATTCGGCGCGCAGGGCTTCGGCGACGTCGGCCCGTGGGACCACTGGGAGCCGCGCTCGCAGCAGAACCACAGCGCCGGCCCCGCGCTGTCCGGCGCGTTCCGCGTCGGCACCAGGCAGGCGATCAAGTACAACGCCGCCGTGCTGTTCGGCCTCACCCACGGGGCTCCGCGCAACACTTTCCGCCTGCAGACCGAGTACGAATTCTGAGTCTCACGACTCTTTACGGCGCCGACAAGGGCGCTGCATAGAATGGGCCGATCCAAGCAGTTCCGGATCCGCCCATGACCTCCATGCCTTCCCTCGTTCGCCGCGCCGCCGGCATGGCCTTGATCGGCGGCTCCCTGGCCCTTTCGGGCTGCACCGTCATCACCGTCGCGGCGGCGGCGACTTCCGTCGCCGTGACGGCCGGTTCGCTGGCCGTCGACGCAGCGGTCGGCACCGTGAAGCTCACGGGCAAGGCGGTCGGCCTGGCGGCGGATGCCGTCCTGCCCTCGGGCGACGACAACAAGTAAGGCGGCCGGCCGCGGGCGTACACTGCGGCCATGGCTTCCCAGCCAATCCTGCCGCTTTCGCGGCGCAGGCGCTTCATCACCCGGCTGCACCACTGCGGCCCTCCGGCAGCGAACTGAACTTCCGTTCCGTTCGACTACCGGAGTCACGATTGCAGCTTTCCTTCCCTTTCCGTCCCCGCCTGCTCGACGCACTGCGCGGCTATGACGCTGCGCGCTTCGCGCGCGACCTGGGTGCCGGCCTGACGGTCGGCGTCGTCGCCCTGCCCCTGGCGATGGCCTTCGCGATCGCCTCGGGCCTGAAACCCGAAGCCGGCCTGTGGACCGCGATCATCGCGGGCCTCCTGGTCGCGCTGCTGGGCGGCTCCAGCGTGCAGATCGGCGGACCCGCCGGCGCCTTCATCGTGATCGTCTACGGCATCGTCGAGCGCTACGGCCTGGCCAACCTGCTGATCGCCACCGCCTGCGCCGGCGTGCTGCTGTTCGCCATGGGCCTGCTGCGGCTCGGGCGGCTGGTGCGCTACGTTCCGGTGAGCATCGTGGTCGGCTTCACCAACGGCATCGCGGTGCTGATCGCCGCCTCGCAGCTCAAGGACTGGCTGGGGCTGGACATCGCGAAGATGCCGGCCGACTTCTTCGCGCAGTTGCGGACCCTGGCCGCGCACCTCGAAAGCTTCAACCCGTATGCCTTCGCGCTGGGGCTGGCGTGCCTGGCGAGCCTGTTCGCCTGGCCGCGCCGTTCGCGGCTGCCCGGCCCCGTCGTGGCGCTGGTCGCCCTGACGGCAATCGCCTGGTTCCTGCACCTGCCGGTCGAGACCATCGGCAGCCGCTTCGGCAGCATCCCGCGGGGCCTGCCCGCCTTCGCGCTGCCCGAGTTCAGCTGGGGGACGGTCAAGCTGCTGGTCACGCCGACCCTCACCATCGCGGCGCTCGGCGCGATCGAGTCGCTGCTGTGCGCCCGCGTCGCCGACCAGCTCTCGTCGCTACCCCGGCACGACCCGAACCAGGAGCTGATGGCACAAGGCGTGGCCAACTTCGTCGTGCCCTTCTTCGGCGGCATGCCCGCCACCGGCACCATCGCCCGCACCGTCACCAACATCCGCGCGGGCGCCACCTCGCCGGTGGCCGGAGTGATCCATGCCCTGACGCTCGCCTTGGTGGTCCTGCTGGCGGCGCCGCTGGCACTGCTGGTGCCGCTGTCGGTGCTGGCCGGCATCCTCTTCTTCGTCGCCTGGAACATGGGCGAGTGGCGGGAGTTCGCGCACCTGCGCCGCTACAGCACGCACTACCGCCTCCTGATGCTGGGCACCTTCGCGCTGACGGTGGTGTTCGACCTGACGGTGGCCGTGCAGGTGGGGCTGGTCGCCGCCTGCGTGCTCTTCATCCGGAAGATGAGCGACCTGTTCCGGGTGGAGCGGGTCGATGGCGACGGAGCCCGCCTGCGCTACGCCCTCTACGGCTCCCTGTTCTTCGGCGCCACGGCCAAGCTCGATCCGATCGTGCAGGTGGTGGAGGACGGTCCGCCGCGGCCGGAAGTGGTCCTGGACGCGCTGCACCTGGTGCACCTGGACACCTCCGGGCTGGACACCCTGCGGCAGCTGCACAAGGCGGTCCTGCTGCGGGAGGGCCGCCTGCGGATCGAGAACCTCCATGAGCAGCCGCGGGAGGTGATCGAACGGGCGGGGTTTGCGCAGGAATGGGGGGTGGAGCGCCCCCTCCCCAGCCCTCCCCCGGAGGG
>NZ_DASVNN010000140.1:0-55139 GCF_036383835.1 Ramlibacter sp. | reverse complement strand
GGATCTTGCCGTCCAGGAAAGTACCCGCCGTCAACACCACCGCCCGCGCCCGGAAGCGGATGCCGATCTGCGTCACGGCCCCGACCACCCGGTCGCCTTCCACCATCAGGTCGTCGACCGCCTGCTGGAACAGCGTCAGGTTGGCCTGGTTCTCCAGCCGGCGGCGGATCGCTGCCTTGTAGAGGATGCGGTCGGCCTGCGCCCGTGTCGCGCGCACCGCCGGCCCCTTGCTGGAGTTGAGGATGCGGAACTGGATCCCGCCCTCGTCGGTGGCGATCGCCATGGCGCCGCCCAGCGCGTCCACCTCCTTGACCAGGTGCCCCTTGCCGATCCCGCCGATCGACGGGTTGCAGGACATCTGACCCAGCGTCTCGATGTTGTGGGTGAGCAGCAGGGTCTTGCATCCCATGCGCGCGGACGCGAGGGCTGCCTCGGTGCCGGCGTGGCCGCCGCCAACGACGATGACGTCGAATTCTTCTGGATAAAGCATGGGGTGGGCGCCGATCCGGGCGCTGGGGGCCAAGGCTTGGCCGGTCTCAGGAAGGGGGAGATTTTACGAGGCGGGCGCCAACACTGCCGGCTGTGATGCAATGCACCCATGAAAGTCCTCGTCTTCGCCGGCAGTACCCGCATCGCGTCCCACAACCGCAAGCTGGCGCGCGAGGTCGCGGCGGTCACCCGCGAGCGCGGCGCCGACGTCACCCACCTGGAACTGGGCGACTACGACATCCCCATGTACAACGCCGACCTCGAGGCACGCGGCACGCCGGCGGACGTGATGAAGCTCAAGCAGGTGTTCTACGAACACCCGGCCTGGATCGTCTGCACCCCCGAATACAACGCGAGCTACCCGGCGCTGGTGAAGAACACGCTCGACTGGCTCTCCTCTCCGGTGAAGAACGACCCGGTCTGGAACGACGACTTCCGCTTCTCGCGCGGCAAGGTAGTGGGCGTACTGAGCGCGTCGCCGGGCGCACTGGGCGGCCTGCGTTCGCAAAGCCATCTCATCCCCCTGCTCTTCAACCTGCACTGCTGGGTGTCGCCGCGCACCTATGCGCTGGGGCGCGCCGGCGACGCCTTCGACGAACAAGGCCGCCTGAAAAGCGACGCCGACCGCCAGCGCGTCGCCACCGTCGTCGACCAGGTCCTATGGGCTGCGGAGCGCCTGCAGCAAGGCTGATGCGCTACGAAAACGAGAGCATCGGATGCCGCAGCGGCTGCGGCGCCTGCTGCATCGCGCCTTCGATCACCTCGCCGATCCCGGGTATGCCGCACGGCAAGCCCGCGGGGGTCCGGTGCGTGCAGCTCGACGCGGACAACCGGTGCAGCATCTTCGGCCAACCGGAGCGGCCGGCGTTCTGCGGGGGATTGCAGCCGTCGGCAGAGATGTGCGGGTCGAGCAGCCTGCATGCGATCCGTTGGCTGACGCAGCTGGAGCAGGCGACCGCCCCTTCCTTGTCATCGCGGGCTTGATCCGCAATCCATGGATCCCGGGTCAAGCGCGGGATGACAAGTCCGGCCTGACAGCGAAGAATGGGCCGCCAAGGAGACCCCCATGAACATCGCATCCCTGCGCGAAGTGGTTAGCGCCGAAGAGTGGAAGCTGCGCGTCGAACTCGCCGCCTGCTATCGCCTCGTCGCCCTGTACGGCTGGAGCGACCTGGTGTTCACGCACATCAGCGCGCGCATCCCCGGACCGGAGCACCACTTCCTGATCAACCCCTACGGGCTGATGTTCGACGAGATCACCGCCTCGTCCCTGGTGAAGGTGGACCAGGACTGCAACAAGGTGATCGACTCGCCCTTCCCCGTGAACCCCGCGGGCTTCGTGATCCACAGCTGCATCCACCAGGTCCGCGAAGACGCCGCGTGCGTGCTGCACACGCACAGCCGCGCCGGCGTCGCGGTGAGCGCGCAGAAATGCGGCGTGCTGCCGATCTCGCAGCAAAGCACTTTCGTGCTGGCCTCGCTCGCGTACCACGGCTACGAAGGCGTGGCGCTGCGCGACGACGAGAAGCCGCGGCTGCAGCAGGACCTCGGCACGAAGAACTTCCTCGTGCTGCGCAACCACGGGCTGCTGACGGTGGGACGCAGCATCCCCGATGCCTTCCTGAACATGTACATCTTCGAGAACACCTGCCGCATCCAGATCGATGCGCAGGCGGGTGGCGAGCTGATCCACGTCGACCCGCGCATCCTCGAAGGGCTCGCGCAGGTGATGAAGACCGTAACGGCCGGACAGGGCGCGAACATCGCGTGGCCGGCGCTGATCCGGAAACTGGATCGCACCGATCCTTCGTACAAGGAATGATCCGTCGTCCCCGCGCAGGCGGGGATCCAGAGCATTCCAGACACGCGCGCAGTGCGCTGCCTCCGACGCCCTGGATTCCCGCCTACGCGGGAATGACGAATTCCGCCGGCACCACCGGCCGCGGCCTCGGATCGTGCTCCAGCACCATCACTTCCTTGCGCGTGAGCTGCAGCTGGCCGAACATCGTCGCGAAGGCCACGTCCTTCGCATCGCGTCCCGTGCCGATGCGCACCACGCGATCGACCGGTGCCATGCCGGTCGGATCGAACAGCACCCAGTGGCCATCGAGCCAGGCCTCGAACAGCGCGTGGAAGTCCTGCGGCGGCTCGTCGAACCAGACGTAGCCCACCACGATGCGCGCGGGGATGTTCAGCGCGCGGCACATGGTGATGCCCACGTGCGCGAAGTCGCGGCACACGCCCCTGCACTGCTCGACCACCTGCTGCGCCGTGGTGTTGGAGTTGGTGCTGCCCGCCTGGTACCGCACGTGCCGCTGCACCCACTCCACGATCGCATGCACGCGCGCGTATCCCGGCGGCAGGTGCCCGAACAGGCGCAGTGCCTCGTTGCACATCAGGTCCGATTCGCAATAGCGCGTGGCGAGCAGGTAGGGAAAGATCTCGTCCGGCACCCGGCCCACCGGCGTCTCGCGCAGCGCGGTATCGGGCGGCGGCGTGTGCACTTCGACTTCCGCCTTGTAGTTCACTTTCAGCGGACCCGGCTGCGCATCGAAGCGGATGAAGCGGTTGCCGCTGCGCGGATCGGTGTGGCTGTGGGGATGGACGCCCGAGGAGATGGACAGCTTTTCGCTCAGGATCTTCTGCGTCGGCCAGTGCGCGGCCTCGATGTTGAAGCAGAAGTGGGTGGGGGAAAGGACGTGGTACTCGAGGACCGTCTCGACCGTCGAGAGGTGCATGCACTGCTCCGTGGAGAGCCTTTGGAGTCCCATGCTACGGAAGCGCGACCCGGCGGCACGATCGTCCGCCGCCGCCGAGCTTTGTAGGACACCGCGCTGGCGCGCGACTCGCCCTACTTGCTGCCGCCGCCGAACAGGCCGCGCAGCGATTCGCCGATCTTGCCGCCGGTGCTGGCGCCCGCGGCGGTGCCGGCGCCCGGCATCATCAGCGTGCCCACGGCCGCGCCGACCATCGCGCCGCGCGTGAGGTTCACGCTCGGCTCGTCGACCGTGCCGCCCACCGCGAGCGGCACGCCGAGCGCACCCCTGCTCTTCGAATGCAGGTCCACGTTGATCGTGCCGCTCAACGCCTTGTTCGGCGCGATCGACACGTTGCCGTTGGCGGCGAGGTTGCCGGAGGTCGCGACCAGGTTGGTCAGGTGCACCGCCTTGCCCTGCGTGGCCACCTGGCCCGCCAGCGTATCGATGTGGGTGACGCCGCCGCGGCTCAGGCCCACGGTCTGCACCGCCTTCATCAGGTCGATGCCGTCCACCACCGCGTCGCGCACGGTGAACTTCGTCTGCGTGTTCAGCGCGTCCACCAGCTGGCCGGGATCGCGGAATTCGGAACGCAGGGTGGTCTGCGCTTCCAGCTTGCCGGTCAGCGTCTTGGTGGGCGCCGTCAGCGCGGACACTTCGACGTTGGTGGTGGTGAGCTGCCCGGACAGCAGCTGCGCACCGCCCTTGGCGGGTTGCAGCTGCACCTTGCCTGCAATGCGGCCGCCGCCGATGTCGATGCGCACCGGCCAGTGGTCCGGCTCGCGCTTCACGTTGCCGTGCGTGCCGGCGAGCCGGCCCTGCACGATCTTGAACTGCGCCTGGTCCAGCAGGCCGTCGCCGCCGAGCTCGGCTTCGGCGTCGACCGTCATGCGCTGGCCCTTCTCGTCGATCCAGGTGATGTCGTCGAGCACGGCGCGCTTGGGCAGCAGCAGCGGCGCAGGCTCGCCGGTCGTCTTCACCGGTTTGGCCGGTGCGCCCTTGTCCTTCTTCGCCAGCGCGGCGGTCAACGCGCCGATGCCGGTCTGCGGCAACACCGCCTTGCGCACGATCAGGGTGGAGACCTCGAGCTTGCCGGCCAGCAGGCCCGACCACACCGGGCGCGCCTCGATGCGGCCGACCGTGATGGCGGGACGGGTCTGGATCTGCACGTCGTCGGCGGCCACCGCGGGCAGCGGCCACAGGTCGACCGAGAGCTTGCCCAGCTTGAAGGGAACGCCCAGCGCCGCGCTCGCCTGGCGTTCCACGCGGCCACGGAAATCATCGGTGCGCAGCCAGTGCTGCAGGGCGATCGCCACGCCGATCAGGAGGAGCAGGAAGGCGGCCAGCACGAGCGCCAGCCATTTCAGGAACTTGACCATGGAGCCATTGTCGCGAAGCAGGGCAGCAGGCCCAAGACGTGCACGGTTTCCTGGCTTTCGCTAGCATCGATTTGTTCACGCCGAACAACGCCACGAGAGGAAGAATGATGAAGCTTTACTACTCCCCCGGTGCCTGCTCGCTGTCGCCTCACATCGTGTTACGCGAAGCGGGCCTCGCTTTCGAGCCGGTGATGGCGCCCACCAAGACGCACCAGCTGCAGGACGGCACCGACTACTACAGCATCAACCCGCTCGGCTACGTGCCCATGCTGGAACTGGACGACGGCACCCGCCTGCGCGAAGGGCCGGCGATCGTGCAGTACGTCGCCGACCAGGCGCCGAACAGGAATCTCGCACCGGCCAACGGCACCCTCGCCCGCTACCGCCTGCAGGAGTGGCTCACCTTCATCGGCACCGAGATCCACAAGAGCTTCTCGCCGCTGTTCAACCCGAACATGCCGGAGGACGGCAAGAAGTCCTTCCGCGAAAAGCTCGCCTCCCGCTTCGCCTTCGTCGACAAGGAGCTGGCGAACAAGCAGTACGTCATGGGCGACCACTTCAGCGTGGCCGATGCGTACCTGTACACCGTGACGCGCTGGACCAAGCCGATGTCGATCGACATCTCCGGCTTGCCGAACCTGCTGGCGCACCACGCCCGCATCGAGGCGCGGCCGGCGGTGCAGGAGGCGCTGAAGCACGAGAAGCTGCAGTAACACGATCCTTGTCGTCCCGGGCCAGACCCGGGACCCACCTCGAGCTCGAACCGCATGGATTGCGGGTCGAGCCCGCAATGACAAAGAAAACATGAAGTCCCTTTTCGACCCCGTGCAGGTCGGTGCCCTGCATTTGTCCAACCGCGTCGTGATGGCCCCGCTCACGCGCAATCGTTCGCCGAATGCGGTCCCCACCGCGCTCACCGCGCAGTACTACGCGCAGCGCGCCTCCGCCGGCCTGCTGATCACCGAGGCCACCGCCATCAGCCACCAGGGCCAGGGTTACGCCGACGTCCCGGGCCTCTACGGCAGCGAACAGCTCGCGGGCTGGAAGCGCGTGACGCACGCCGTGCACGAGCGGGGCGGCCGCATCGTCTGCCAGCTCTGGCACGTGGGCCGGGTGTCGCACGTCACGCTGCAGCCGGATGGCGGCAAGCCGGTGGCGCCCTCCGCCATCACCGCCAGGACCAAGACCTTCCTGATCGAAGACGGCGGCGGCAGCTTCGTGCCGACCTCCGAGCCGCGCGCGCTCGACGCGAGCGAGCTGCCGGGCATCGTGCAGGACTTCCGCAACGCCGCGCGCCACGCGATCGCCAGCGCCGGCTTCGACGGCGTCGAGATCCACGGCGCCAACGGCTACCTCCTCGACCAGTTCCTCAAGACCGGCGCCAACCAGCGCAAGGACGATTACGGCGGCTCGATCGCCAACCGCGCGCGCCTGCTGCTGGAAGTCACGCGCGCCGTGGTGGAGGAGATCGGCGCCGGCCGCGTCGGCCTCCGGCTCTCGCCGGTCACGCCCGCCAACGACATCGTCGACGCGGACCCGCAAGCCTTGTTCGACTACGTCGTGCGGCAGCTCGCCCCGCTGGGCCTGGCCTACGTGCACGTGGTCGAAGGCGCCACCGGCGGCCCGCGCGAAGTGGAGGGGCGCCCCTTCGACTACGACGCGCTGCGCCGCGCCTGGCGCGAAGCGGGCGGCAAGGGCGCCTGGATGGTCAACAACGGCTACGACAAGGCGCTGGCACAGAAGGCGCTGGAACACGAGGCCGACCTCGTGGCCTTCGGCCGCGCGTTCATCGCGAACCCGGACCTGGTGGAACGGCTGCGTGCCAATGCACCGTGGAACCCGTGGGACAGCAAGACCTTCTATGGAGGCGGGGAGAAGGGGTACACGGATTACCCCACGCTCAAGTAGCCGTCGTTCCCGCGGAGGCGGGAACCCAGGGCATTGAAAAGCGGAAGCCCTGGATCCCCGCCGTCGCGGGGATGACGAATCAGGCCGGCCCGACCCCGATCGGCGCCGGCGTCCGCATCACGATGCGCGTGAACAGCCGGTCGTAGATCGGGTCGCGGTCCCCGCTCGCCAGCGGATCGCAGTGCGTGCGGAACGCCGCATCGAGCTGCACCCAGTCCTCCTCCCCCAGCCGCTGCTGCGCCACCGGCAGCAGCTCGGTTTCCTCGGTGCGCATGTGCGCGCGATAGAACTCCACGTAGCGGCGCGCGGCGTCCTCGAAGGCCGGACGGCGGCCGTCGCCCAGCAGCTCCCAGGCGAGCAGCAGGTGCTGCAGTTCGCGCACGCGCTGCTCGCCCTGCAGGTGGTCCTCCTCCAGCCGGCGGATCACGGGCATCAGTTCCGGCGCCACCCGCGCCAGCTTGGGAAACAGCAGGTCCGATTCCTTGGGGTGGTGGCGGCGCTCGGGAAATTCGTCGATGTAGAACAGCATGGCGCGCAGCACGTCGAAGAAGCGCTCCGGCTCTTCGTCGGGATCGCGCTCCAGCATCTGGAGCACGGAACGCAGCACCGCCGACACGGCGGCGTGCTCGTCGCGGATGATCTGCAAGGCGGCTTTGGGCATGGCATCGGTCTCCTGCCCCCAGAGTGGCACGGCCCCACCGCGCCTCCGTTGATGTACGTCAACGCACCCGCAGGCGCCAGCGCTTCAGCAGCAGCGCATTGGTCAGCACGCTGACGCTCGACAGCGCCATCGCCGCGCCCGCCACCACCGGGCTGAGGACACCGAGCGCGGCGAGCGGGATGCCCGCCACGTTGTATGCGAAGGCCCAGAACAGGTTCTGCCGGATCTTGCGCACCGTGCGATGCGAGATGTCCAGCGCACCGGCCACCAGCGAGACGTCGCCGCGCATCAGCGTGACGCCAGCCGCGTGCATCGCCACGTCGGTGCCGGTGCCCATCGCGATGCCGACGTCGGCGGCGGCGAGCGCCGGCGCATCGTTGACACCGTCGCCCACCATCGCCACCACGTGGCCGCCTTCACGCAGGCTGGCGACGCGCGCCGCCTTGTCGCCGGGCAGCACTTCGGCCATCACCTCCTGCGGCTGCAGGCCCAGGCGGCGCGCCATGCCGACGGCGGCGGCACGGTTGTCGCCCGAGATCATCATCAGGCGCAGGCCACGCTCGCGCAGCCGCGCGAGCGCCTCGGCCGCCTCGGGCTTCGGTTCGTCGGCGAAGGCGAGCAAGGCGCGCAACGCGAGGCCTTCGGTGACGCGCTCCACCAATGCCGACAGCGTGGCGCCTTCGCCTTGCAGCTTCTGCACCTGTGCATCGAGCGCCACCAGCGGCACGCCGAGTTCCTGCAGCCAGCGCAGGCTGCCGATCAGGTAGCTGCGGTCGCCAACCTCGCCCTCGGTGCCGCGGCCGGCGACCGCACGCACCGCGTCGGGCGCGGCGAACGCGATGCCACGTTCACGCGCCGCGGCCACCACCGCACGCGCCAGCGGATGCTCGCTGCCGCTTTGCAGGCTGGCGGCGGCGGACAACTGCGCTGCTTCGTCCACGCCGGGCGCCGCGACAAAGGCCACCAGCCGCGGCCGGCCCACGGTCAGCGTGCCGGTCTTGTCGAAAGCCACCAGGTCCACCTTGTGCGCGAGCTCCAGCGCCTGCGCGTCCTTGATCAGGATGCCCTGGCGCGCGGCCACGCCGGTGCCGGCCATGATCGCCGCCGGCGTCGCCAGCCCCAGCGCGCAGGGACAGGCGATCACCAGCACCGCCACCGCGTGGATCAGCGCGGGCTCGATGCCTTCGCCCGCCAGCAGCCAGCCCGCCAGCGTGAGCGCCGCGATCCCCAGCACCACCGGCACGAACACCGCCGACACCTGGTCCACCATGCGCTGGATCGGCGCCTTGGCCGCCTGCGCGTCCTCCACGAGGCGGATGATGTGCGACAGCACGCTCTCGCCGCCCACCGCGGTGGCGCGCATCACGATGCGGCCTTCGCCGTTGATGCTGCCGCCGGTGACGCGCTGGCCTTCGCGCCGGGCCACCGGCAGCGGCTCGCCGGTGAGCATGGATTCATCGACGTGCGTCTCGCCCTGCTCCACCACGCCGTCGGCCGGCACGCGCTCGCCGGGGCGCACCACCAGCTGGTCGCCCGCCATCACCTCGGCCAGCGGCAGGTCGGATTCGCCGCCGGCGCGCAGCAGCACGTGCGCGATCTCCGGGCGCAGCGCCTGCAGCGCGCGGATCGCCGCGGTGGTCTGGTGCTTGGCCCGCGCCTCCAGCCACTTCCCGAGCAGCACCAGCGTGATCACCACCGCCGAGGCCTCGAAATAGAGATGGCTTTGCTGCTGCGCCAGCCACAGCCACACCGACAGGCCCCAGCCCGCGCTGGTGCCGATCGCCACCAGCAGGTCCATGTTGCCCGTGCCGGCCTTCAGCGCATGCCAGCCGGCCTTGTAGAAGCGCGCGCCCAGCACGAACTGCACCGGCGTGGCCAAGAGGAACTGCACCCAGGCGGGCAGCATCCAGTGCCGGCCGAACAGCTCGCCGACCATGGGCATCAGCAGGGGCAGCGACAGCAGGATGCCCGCCGCGACCGGCGCGAAGCCGGCCCACGGCGACAGCTCCTGCGGTCCCGCCTGCTCCGGCGCGCGCGGCTCGTAGCCGGCGTTGCGCACCGCGCGGCGAATCTGCGCCTCCATCTCCTCCGAAGGCGCGAAGCTCACCCGCGCCGACTCGGTGGCGAGGTTGACCGTGGCATCGGTGACGCCCGGCACTTTCTTCAGCGCGCGCTCGACGCGGTTCACGCAGGACGCGCAGGTCATGCCGGCGACGCCGAGGTCCAGGGTGGCAGTGGTGGTGGTGTCCATGGCAGCGATGTTCGACCTTGCCATGATGGGAAGGTCAAGCCTTGATCCGGGTCAACCTTGCGCCGTGCAGGGTCAACGCGGGATCGAGATTGACCTTACCATGGTGGAAAGGTCCACGCTGCGTCCGTGTTCCACACCCTCCCCCAGAAAGGATCCCATGATGAACCAGACCTTCCAGGTGCAAGGCATGAGCTGCGGCCACTGCGTCGGCGCCGTCACCCAGGCCGTGAAGTCGGTCGACCCGCAGGCCGACGTGAAGGTGGACCTCGCCAGCGGCAAGGTGGAGGTGCAATCGCAGGGCGACCCCGCGGCGATCGCCAGGGCGATCGAGGAAGAAGGCTACAAGGTCGCCGCGTGAAGCCGGCCGCGGCGAGTGTCGCCTGGCCGGTGAATATCGGCGAAGCGGCGCGGCACTCGGGCGTCTCGGCCAAGATGGTGCGGCACTACGAGGGCCTGGGCCTGCTGCCGCGCGTCGCGCGCACGGACGGCGGCTACCGGCAATACAGCGAGAACGACGTGCACACGCTGCGCTTCATCAAGCGGGCGCGCGACCTCGGCTTCTCGATGGACGAGATCGCCGAACTGGTCGGCCTGTGGCAGAACCGGCGCCGCGCCAGCGCGAACGTGCGCAAGGTGGCGCAAAAGCACGCCGAAGACCTGGCCCAGCGGATCGCGGCGATGCAGGAAATGCAGCGCACGCTGCAGCACCTGATCCACTGCTGCCATGGGGACGAGCGGCCGGAGTGCCCGATCCTGGAAGAACTGGCACGTTGAGTTCATTCCCGCGCAGGCGGGAACCCAGGGCATGGAACGCGCGCACAGCGCGCTGCCCGAACGCCCTGGATCCCCGCCTCCGCGGGGATGACGAAGTACGCGGGGATACCGCGTTCACTTCGCCTGCTGCTTCTCCGCTTCCTCGATGGCCTTCTGCCAACGCAGCGCTTCCTCGCGTTGCGCATTCCGCAGCAGCCGCGTCGTGCCGGCGCCCATCGAACGCGTGTCGACGCCCGAGCGTTCCTGTGCCTGCTGCAGCGCTTCGCGCTGGGCCAGCACGGGCTCGTCCATCAGGATGACCGCGCCCGAGCTCTGGCGCTCGGTGGCGGGCAGCGGGGCCGTGTCCGTCATGGTGGTGGGTTCCGGCCTGGCCTGCGCGTACGCCGCGCCGGCAGCCACAAAGGCGGTCGACAGCACCGCGGCTGCCGCTCGCACGAAAGCCTGGTACCGCATGGTGACCTCCTTCGAAACGATCTGGTGGATCCCACTGTGGGCGTGCCCGTCCGTGGGAGACGTCCACGAACGTGGACGCTTCCCGTAGGACCGCAGCGACCCAGCCTGTACATGCCAGCAGCGGCCGGGCGCCCCGTTCTTTACACAGGGGAGACTTAGTCGCGATGGGGGCGAAACACAAGCTCTGCAGACTGCGCTGCAACGGGCCCGGAAGCGCGGCCCGCCCACACGAAAGGACTCCGAATGAAATCCCTCCGCCGCCACCTCCTGACCGCCGGCCTGCTCGCCGGCCTCGGCGTCGCCGCCGTGGCCCAGACCCAGATGCCCCCGGCCCCGCCGGCGGCACCGGGCGCCCCCCACATGCAAGGCGAGCGTCGCGGTCCGCACGGCGACCCGGCCCAGTTCCGCGCCCGCATGGAAGAGCGCATGGCGCGCCGCCTGGGCGAGCTGAAGACCAAGCTGCAGATCGCCCCCACGCAGGAAGGCGCCTGGACCGCCTGGACCACCGCGATGAAGCCGGCGCAGCACCAGCGTCCGGATCGCGCCGAGTTCGAGCGCCTGTCGACCCCCGAGCGCATCGACCGCCTCCGTGCCCAGCGCACCCAGCGCAACGCGGAAATGGACCAGCGCTTCGACGCCACCAAGACCTTCTACACCGCGCTGAACGCGGAACAGAAAAAAGTGTTCGACGGCGAGGCAATGCGCTTCATGCGCGGCGGCAAGCACGGCGGCCGTGGGCACGGTGGCCATCACCGCGGCTGATCGCCGGCCGACACACAAAAAAAGCCCGGGAGTCCCGGGCTTTTTCATGGCGCCTTCCCTCAGTACGACAGCACGTAGTAGGGCTGCCCCACGGTGATCTCGCTGTAGGGGATGGTCGCGCTGCCGACCACGATGGCGCTGTTGTCGCTCACCATCGCCGGCGCGCGGCTCACGACGTGGCGATGCGTGCGCATCTGCGCCCGGGCCGTCGCGGCGTCGAAGTCGATGTTCGGCTGCACGTATTCGTAGCGCACCACCGGCGTGCTGACCGTGCGAGTGGCCGTGCCCACGGTGGCCGCGCCGGCGCCGAGGGTCGTGGTGTCGACGCAGGTCGTGCAGGTGCCCACCAGGACGGTGGAGTCACCCATGGCCATCTGCTCCAGCGCGGTGTCGCTGCCCAGGTCCACCATGGTGCCATTGGGATAGAAGATGGCGTCGGCGTTGGCCGCGCCGGCCAGGGCCACGGCGCCGGCGAGGAACAGGGATCGGGTCAGGGTCGTCTTTTTCATGGAGTCACTCCGTTTCGATTCGAATGTCGTGGATGGCCCGGCGCAGGCGCCGGGTGCCTATGACAAGCAGTTTGGACTGCCCGCCGGCGCTGCCCTATCGGACGCGCGAGATGCCTGCCGTAGGACACGCCGGGCGCGCCACGACTTCGATTCCAGCCGATGAGGAACAAAAAAGCCCGGCAGGGCCGGGCTGACTTGCAGGGAGTCGGGAAGGGGCGGCTGGCGCCCGTCAGTAGTTCTGGATCGTCACCGTGTCGGGGCTGCTCAGCACCGGCGCGGGCAGCGTGTAGGTGTAGTGATGCGGCAGCATCGGCTGCGTCCAGGTCACCACCGGGCCCATGTAGGTCGTGGTCGTCACGATGGTCTCGGACGACGGCGGGGCGACCAGCACTGCGGGCGGCGCACCGAGCACGGTGGTGTCGATCCACACGCTGCCGTTGGCCGCTTCGGTCATCGGCGTCTGCTGGTCGGCGCCGGATACGCTGAGGCTGGGTTGGCCGGGCTGCTCGGGCTGGTCCGGCACCTGCGCTTGCGCGACGCCGGCAGCGGCGAGGACGCCGGACAGCAGCAACACGCGGGAAATGGAAGTCTTGTTCATGATGAGGCTCCGTACTGATCTGTGTGAAACGCCCGGCACGACACCGGGCTCCGTGTGTTTCACAGTTTGGAGTCCTCGCGGCCGCAGCCTATCGGACATGCCCGACCATGGCCGTAGGACCACCCGGGCGAGCGGCAGGGTCGCTCAAAAGCGGCGCACGTAGCGCGCCTGGATGAAATCCTGGCCCGGATTGGGCCGTTTCAGGCCGCCGTTGGACACGTGCACCCAGCGCAGTCCCAGCTCGTGTTCGTGCTCCTCGCCGAAGCTGCGGCCGACACCCAGCATGTCGTAGAAATTCCAGCGCGAGCCGAAGCGCTTGCGCGACGTCTCGAACTCCTGGTCCATCCAGCTCGCGCCGATGCCCAGCTCGATGAAATACGGCGAGGCGCCGCGCGACAGGCGCATGCGCAGCGAAGGCAGCACCACGATCTGCGTCAGGCTGTCGTGGCTCGAACCCAGCGCGTTGTAGCGCCAGTGGTTCAACATCACTTCGGTGTGGGCCGTGAGCTCGGCCTTGCGGCGCATGCGCTGGAAGTCCCAGTCCCAGACGATGCCGACCCCGGCCATGGACGTGCCCTTGCCGCCGGCGCCCGCCTGCAGCGACGCGCCATCCGGCGTCCAGTCGAACGCATGGGCCGCCGGGAGGCCGGCGGCGCAAACGCCGGCGAGGAGCACGCGCGCGAGTTTCGTTGTTGTCATGTCGGTCGTCGTTGTGATGGAGGGCCTTGCGCGGGACGCTGCCTCGGCTTTTGGCGCAGTGTGCATCGGAAACGTCGAACGCGGGGGACTGCGCCCGCCGAAACCCGCGACACCGAATCAGGCGGCCGTCCTACGCCTGTGCTGCAGCGGGCCATCTACAAAAGATGTCTCCATGTACAACGACCAGAACGCACCCATGAGAGAGACGGCGCAGGCCGCGGCCGAGGCGCCGCGCCTGACGGTGATGACCGTCAACATCCACAAGGGCTTCACCACGTTCAACCGCCGCTTCATCCTGCCCGAGCTGCGCGACGCCGTGCGCAAGATCGGCGCCGACGTGGTGTTCATGCAGGAGGTGCTGGGCACGCACGAAGGCCACGGCAAGAAGATCGAGGACTGGCCCGACGCGCCGCACTACGAATTCCTGGCCGACAGCATCTGGCCGCAGTTCGCCTACGGCCGCAACATGGTCTATCCCAAGGGCCACCATGGCAACGCCGTGATGTCCAAGTTCCCCATCGTCGAGTACCAGAACCACGACGTGTCGATCGCGGGCCCGGAAAAGCGCGGCCTTCTGCACTGCGTGCTGAAGATCCCGGGTTACCAGCAGGAGGTGCATGCGATCTGCGTGCACCTGGGCCTGGCCGAGGCCCACCGCCAGCACCAGCTCGACCTGCTGTGCCGGATCTCGCACACGGAGGTGCCGGCCGACGCGCCGCTGATCGTGGCCGGCGACTTCAACGACTGGCGCCGGCGCGCCAACGACAAGCTGTGGAACGACGCCGGGCTGCGCGAGATCTTCGTCACCGCCTATGGCGAACCGGCCAAGACCTTCCCGGCGATCTTCCCCGTGCTGTCGCTGGACCGGATCTACGTGCGCAACTGCTCGGTGCACCTGCCCGTGGTGCTGCCGCGCAAGCCCTGGTCGCACCTGTCCGACCACGCGCCGCTCGTGGCCGAGATCCACCTTTGAAGCGCGAGGGCTGCCCATGGAACGCCGCTGGATTCCCGGCAACCAGTTCACGCTGCTGGAAAACGGCGAGGAGTTCTTCCCGCGCGTGTTCGCCTGCATCGCCAACGCGCGGCGCGAGGTGATCGTCGAGACCTTCATCCTGTTCGAGGACAAGGTCGGCATGCAGCTGCACCAGGCGCTGATCGCGGCGGCGCGCCGCGGCGCGCAGGTCGACGTCACGGTCGACGACTGGGGCTCGCCCGACTTCTCCGAGTATTTCCTGTCTTCGCTGAAAGAGGCGGGCGTGCGCATCCACGCCTTCAACCCGGGACCGCGTCCCTTCGGCATGCGACCGCACCTGCTGCGCCGCATGCACCGCAAGATCGCGGTGATCGACCGCGAGGTGGCCTTCGTCGGCGGCATCAATTTCTCGGCGGACCACCTGGGCGACTTTGGCCCGGAGGCCAAGCAGGACTACGCGGTGGAGATCCACGGCCCGCTGGTGGCCGAGATCCACCGCTTCTGCCATGCGGCGCTGGCCGAAGGCCTGCGCTATGCGGGGCCGCGCCGGCAATGGTGGCGCTGGCGCAAGCAGTTCCGCACCGACCCCGGGCAGCTGCCGCACAGCGGCCCGGCCGAAGCGCTGTTCGTCACGCGCGACAACCGCCGCCACCTGGACGACATCGAGCGGCACTACCGCATCGCGATCCGCGCGGCGAAGAAGCGCATCCTCATCGCCAACGCCTACTTCTTTCCCGGCTACCGCTTCATCCGCGAGCTGAAACGCGCGGCGCGGCGCGGCGTCGACGTGCGGCTGATCCTGCAGGGCGAGCCCGACATGCCCTTCGTGAAGACGGCCGCCAGCATGCTGTACCACCACCTGCTGCGCGCCGGCGTGCGCATCTACGAATACTGCGAGCGGCCGCTGCACGGCAAGGTGGCGGTGATGGACGACGAGTGGAGCACCGTCGGCTCCAGCAACCTCGATCCCATGAGCCTGGTGTTCAACCTCGAGGCCAACGTGATCATCCGCGACCGCGGCTTCACGCAGGCTCTGGCGGCCAATCTCGACCAGCTGACCTGCGACGCCTGCAACGAGATCACGCTGGCCAGCCTCGGCGAACTCAAGGGCTGGTCGCTGGTGCAGAGCTTCCTCGCCTTCCACTTCACGCGCCGCTACGGGGCCTGGGCCACGCTGCTGCCCCGGCACGTGCCGCGCCTGCTGCCGCCCGCGCCGAACGCCGGCAAGGCGGTGCCCGCGGCCTTCGCGGGCCTGAAGGAAAGGAAGGCATGAAGTTCACCCACCATCCCTGGTGGCCCTGGACCAGGCGCATCGTCGCCGCTGTCTTCTTCCTGGTGGTGACCGGCCTGCTGGTCCGCTATGCGCGCGGCGTGGACTGGGGCGAGGTGAAGCGAAGCCTGGTGGAACTGCCGCGCGAGGTCCTGCTGCAGGCCTTCGGCCTGGCCGCGGTCAGCCACCTGGTCTACAGCCTGCTGGACCTGGTGGGGCGCCACTACACCGGGCACCGCCTGAGCAAGCGCAAGGTGATGCAGGTGAGCTTCACGAGCTATGCCTTCAACCTGAACCTCGGCTCGCTCGTGGGCGGCATCGGCTTTCGCTACCGGCTCTACACCAAGCTCGGGCTGCGCTACGGACAGATCACGCGCATCGTGACGCTGTCGATGATCACCAACTGGATCGGCTACATCCTGCTGGCCGGCATCGTGTTCACGGTCGGGCCGCTGGAACTGCCGCCGCGCTGGGGCATCGACAGCGAGGAGTTGCGCCTGTTCGGCGTGGCGCTGCTCGGCGCGAGCGTCGCCTACCTCGGCCTGTGCGCCTTCGCGCGCCAGCGCAGCTGGAACGTGCGCGGCCACGACATCGAACTGCCCAGCCTGCGCATGGCGCTCGGGCAGCAGGGCATTTCGTGCACGCACTGGCTGTTCATGGCCGCCGTGCCCTGGGTGCTGCTGCAGGGCCAGGTGCCTTACACGAGCGTGCTGCCGGTGATGCTGGTCGCGGCCATCGCCGGCGTGCTCTTGCACGTCCCCGCAGGCTTGGGCGTGACCGAGGCGGTGTTCATCGCCCTGCTGTCGCACCGCGTGCCCGAGCACCAGCTGCTGGGCGCGCTGCTCGCCTACCGCGCCGTCTACTACCTGGTGCCCCTGGTCGCGGGTGCGCTGCTGTACCTCAAGCTCGAGGTGCATACGCGCAAGCCCTTGCCGGCCACATGATGCATTTGCATACCCTGAGCCCCGCTGCGGGGGCTTTTTCCTCACAATCCGAGTCATGGAGACGAAGAGCGACACGAGTCCGCTGAATGCGCTGTTCAACCCGCTGGCCGGGTTGGAGGCGGCCGCGCAATGGAATGCGGCGGCGTACGAGTGGATGACGCAGGGCTGGCAGCAGTGGTGGTCGCTGATGGCAGCGCCGCTGAATCTCGTGCCTTCGAACTTCGCCAGCCCCAGCTACTTCGTCACCCCCGCGCAGGCGGGGGCCCAGGGCATCGAAACGCGTTCCGCGCGCGCTTCCGTGGAAGCCCTGGATTCCCGCCTCCGCGGGAATGACGGCCGCACGCGGGACGACAAGCCCGCAGCGCGCGCCAAAGTCCCGGACAACGCGAAATCGAAACGCGGCGCCCGCCCGAAGAAGGCGGGTGCCAAGGGCCGCGCACGGAGTTGAGTGCCATGAACCGGGACCTCGACATGGAAGTGAAGTTGGCAGGCCAGACCGACCTGGCGGGTTTCCGTTCCGAAGTGCGCCAGCTGCTCGCGCAGCAAATTCCGCCCGACGAGGTGCAGTGGCACCTCGAGCCACCCGCCGATCCCTTCGAAGACCCGCAGTCGCCGCAATCCAGCCGGCCGAAGAACGTTGCGCGCGCCGCCACGGCGATCGTCCCCGCCTCGTTCACGCGCCTGTGCGAGTTCGTGGTGCTGCATCGCGACTGCGAGCGTTTCTCGCTGCTCTATCGGCTGCTGTGGCGCCTGGTGCACGAGCCCGGGCTGCGCAACGACCCGATCGACCCCGACATGCTGCAGGCGCAGCACATGGCGCATGCGGTACGCCGCGACATCCACAAGATGAAGGCCAACCTGCGCATGCGCGTGCTGGCCGGCGCGCAGGGCCGGGAGATGCAGGTGGGCTGCTACGAGCCCGCGCACCACGTCGTCGAGGCGGTGGCGCCCTGGTTCGCCAAGCGCATCCCCTGCGGGCGCTGGGCGATCTTCACGCCGGAGCGCAGCGTGCGCTGCGAGGAGGGCCGCCTGCTGTTCGGCCCCGGCGTGCCCTCGCGCGAGCTGCCGGGCCACGACGGCACGGATGCGGACTGGCTGGCGTGCTACGAGCGCGTGTTCGCCCCGCACGACCGGGCCGCGGCGGATGCCTGAGCCGCATCCGCAAGAGTCCGGCGGTGCGCCTACATCCGTCCGCGCTGCTGCGTGTCGATTCCGAGGATCGCGAGGCGGCGTTCGAAGCGTTCGTCCAGGACCTGCGGCAGGCACAGCGGGTGTTCCGCCGTTGACGGCCGCGGCAGGTCCGCGCAGGCCACCGGCGGCAGCGGGTTCATCTGCTGTTCGATCACGTGCGGCCGGCGCAGGTTGAGCCCTGCCCCGTCGGAACCCTGCAGCCCGATGCCGCCCTGCGGCGGGCCGGCCATTGCGCCCAGCCCCGCCTGCGCACCCGCCATCAGTGGCCGGCCCTGGAAGACGGCCTGCGCATTCGGGCTCATGTTGTTGGCCGACGCCTGCCCGAAGGCCTCGAACGCCATCAGCCCGAGCAACAGCACGAGCGCGACGCCGATCCAGTGGGTGGGGTGGTGCGGATAGGGTTTCATGGCGATGCTCCTGACCATGGATGCAGTTTGGTCGCGCCGGCGCAAAAGGCCAGCACCCATGGTGCGGGAGGTGTCGTAGGAGAAGGACGACCCCGACCTTGTCGTCCCGGGCTTGACCCGGGATCCATGGATTGCGGGTCGAGCCCGCAATGACAAGGAACAACTGCAAGCTGAAGCGTTACAGCTCGCTGCTAAACTCCGCGCGCCTCTCATGCTGCCGTATCGATGACTGTCGCACTCGCAGGACGCGCCCCTGCCACCTTCGAGATCAAAAGCGCGAACCTGCCCCTCGTCGCGCTGCTGCTGAAGTCGTCCGACCTGCAACTTCTGTCGCAGGAACTGCAGGGCCGCTTCGGCGACATCCCCGATTTCTTCGACAACGACCCGCTGGTGGTGGATCTCGCCCCGCTGGGCGAGGCCGACGTCGACTTCGGCGAGCTGGTCCAGCTGCTGAAGGGCTACAAGGTCGTGCCGATGGCGGTGCGGGGCGGAACCGAGAGCCAGATGGAGGCGGCGGCGAAGGTGGGACTGGTGCGGGCGCCGGATGCCCTCACGGAGCGCAGCGCCCCCACCCCGGCCCTCCCCCAGAGGGGGAGGGAGGAACAGCCGAAGACGGTCGAAGTGCCGTCGCTGGTGATGCAGCCGCCTGCCGTGACCAGCGCCCTCGTCATCGACAAGCCGATCCGCTCCGGCCAGCAGGTCTACGCGCGCGGTCGCGACCTGGTCGTCATGGCCATGGTCAACGCCGGCGCCGAGGTCGTCGCCGATGGAAACATCCACGTTTATGCGCCGCTGCGGGGCAAGGCCATCGCAGGGGCCAGGGGCGATGCGAATGCCCGCATCCTGACGCTGTGCCTGGAGCCCGAGCTGGTTTCCATTGCCGGCGTCTACCGTACCAGCGAAGTCCCGCTGCCCAAGTCATTGCACGGCAAGCCGGCCCAGATCCGCCTCGAGGGCGATCGGCTGGTGATGGTGCCGCTGAAAACGTAAAGGAATCCCATGGCAAAGATCATCGTCGTCACTTCCGGCAAGGGCGGGGTCGGCAAGACCACCACCAGCGCCAGCTTCGCCAGCGGCCTGGCCCTGCGCGGGCACCGCACGGCCGTCATCGACTTCGACGTCGGCCTGCGCAACCTGGACCTGATCATGGGTTGCGAGCGGCGCGTGGTCTACGACTTCGTCAACGTGATCCACGGCGAGGCGACGCTGAACCAGGCGCTGATCAAGGACAAGCACAACGACAACCTGTCGGTGCTGGCCGCCAGCCAGACCCGCGACAAGGAAGCCCTGACCAAGGAAGGCGTCGAGAAGGTCCTGAAGGACCTGGACACCATGGGCTTCGAGTTCATCGTCTGCGATTCGCCCGCCGGCATCGAAACCGGCGCGCTGATGGCCATGCACTTCGCCGACGAGGCGCTGATCGTCACCAACCCCGAAGTCAGCTCGGTGCGCGACTCCGACCGCATCCTGGGCATGCTTTCCAGCAAGACCAAGCGGGCGATCGACGGCAAGGAAGCGATCAAGGAACACCTGCTGATCACCCGCTACAACCCCAGCCGGGTGGACGCCGGCCACATGCTGTCGCTGGAGGACATCCAGGACATCCTGCGCATCCCGCTGATCGGCGTGATCCCGGAAAGCGAGTCGGTGTTGCAGGCGAGCAACCAGGGCACCCCCGCGATCCACATCAAGGGCAGCGACGTCAGCGAGGCCTACGGCGATGTCGTGTCCCGGTTCCTGGGCGAGGACCGGCCGCTGCGCTTCGTCGACCCGCAGAAGGCCGGGCTGCTGAAACGCCTGTTCGGGAGGAAATAAGTGATGTCCCTGCTGACCTTCCTGCTCGGGGAGAAGAAGAAGACCGCCAGCGTGGCCAAGGAAAGGCTGCAGATCATCCTGGCGCACGAGAGGAGCGGCCGCAATCCGGGCGGCGCGCCCGACTACCTGCCGGCGCTGCAGAGGGACCTGATCGCGGTCATCAGCAAGTACGTGAAGATCGACCCCTCGCACCTGAAGGTGGACGTGGCCCGGCAGGACAACCTGGAAGTGCTCGAGGTCAAGATCGAGCTGCCCGAGGTAGCACGCTAACCAAAACGCACACTGTCAGCATTGACAGGCTTGACAGCGGGGGTCCTGTCAAGCGATAAAACACGGATGAGCAGTTCCGTCATCATTCGCGTCACGCATCGGTACAGCGCCCATGCGGATCGGGTGTTCGACGCCTGGCTCACGCCCAGCCAGGCCTCGCGTTTCCTGTTCCGCACCCGCACCGGCAACGTGATGCGCTGCGAGATCACGCCCGAGGTCGGCGGCGGCTTCACCGTCACCGACCGCCGTCCCACCGCCGATGGCGACGAAAGCGTCTTCGACGTCGTGCACATGGGCCGCTACCTGGAAATCACCCGTCCGCGCCGCCTGGTGTTCGACCTGAGCGTGCTCACCTTCGGCCACGACGACCCCACCCGCGTCACCGTGGACGTCACGCCGCTCGGGCCGCAGGCGAGCGAAGTGGTATTGACCCACGAGCTGGGCTCCAGCGAACTGGCGCGCATGACCGAAGAGAGCAGCCGCCGGACCTGGGTGAACATGCTGGCCCTGATCGAACGCGAGCTGTTCCCGCGGCGCGTCGGCGTGCAGCTCTAAAGCCCTGGATCCCCGCCCGCGCGGGGATGACGAGGGACTACGGGAAAGTTCTAGTCACCGCGAGCCCTCGCCTTCCGTTGTGGCGGAGTGGAGCTTCGTGGGGATTCATCATGGCCACAGCCGACACTTTCGTTCCCGGTAACGTCGTCGTTGCCGCCTTGCTGCCGCAAGCGGTGCACAGCTTCGATCCTGTCCTGCGCCGGCTGCTCGCCGGCCAGCAATTCTTCGTGAAGCTCGAAGACGGCCGCTGGCGGCCGCAAGGGTGCGCACTGGGGCTGGGGTGCTGCTGCTTCGAGTTCAGCGACCTGCAGGCGCCGGAATTGCGGGACTAGCCCGCCTGAAGCGTCGGGGTTCGGGCTTCGCCGCTCACCGCCGACCTGCAAAAGCTTGTCATTGCGGGCTTGCCCCGCAATCCATGGGTCCCGGGTCGAGCCCGGACGACAAACGAGTCAGGGCTTGTTGCCCGTCCGGGTGTTCGGCCCACCCCGTTCCCCCTGCCCTGCGCGGCCCGTGCGCACCTGGTTCTGGTTCGAACTGCCTCCGATGTGGTCTTCGCGATCGTGGCGGCTTTGCGGCGTGCGGCGGCCTTCGTTCTTCTGCGTCGGGGCTGCGTTGCCCTGCTTGTTGCTGTCGTTCTCCACCTTGCCCGACATGCCGGTCTGCTTGTCCTCGGGGGAACTCTTGTAACGGTGCGTCATCGTCTGCATCCTTTCGAATGCGGGAAATCATTTCTTGCCGGTGCCCGGCTCGACCTGCTTGCGGTGCATCTGCGCCACCGCCTGGGCCGGCAGCACCTTGCTGAGGGCCACTTCGAGCTTGTTCTTCAGGCCGGCCACCACGTCGGCCTCGCCCTTCACCATCGCCTTGAAGCCCAGCCGCGCCACGGCAGCGGGATCGGCTTTCTTGCCGGTGTTCACCTTGGTGTCCAGCATGTCGGCGCGAACGAAGAACTCGGTGTCCGTCACGCCCGGCATCAGCAGGCTCACCGTCACCTCGGTGCCCTTCAGCTCGTTGCGCAGCGCGTGGGCGAAGGAATCGACGAAGGCCTTGGTGCCGTTGTAGACGGCCTGGAAGCTCCCCGGCTCGAAGCCGGCGATCGATCCGGTGATCAGGATCCGCCCGCGGGCCCGCGCCACCATGCTGCGCGCCACGTGCTGGATCAGGTGCACCGTGCCCGTGATGTTGGTGTTGATCACGTGCAGGATGTCCGTCATGTCCTGCGCAAGGAAGGACCCGCCCAGGCCGTGGCCCGCGTTGGCCATCAGCGCATCGACCTCGCGATCGCCGATCGCCTGGATCAGGTGCATCACGCCGTCGGTGGTGGCCAGGTCGCACTGCACGGCCTGCACCTTCGCGCCCAGCGACTCGAAATCCATCACGGCTTCCACCAGCGGCGTGTCCGCCGCCACGATCAGGTCGTAGCCGTGCTCCGCCGCGATCTTCGCCAGGTTGTAGCCGATGCCCGACGACGCTCCCGTCACCACGGCCAGCGGACGCGGCGCGTTTGGTTCATCCATTGTGTTGCTCCGTGCTGGTGAACTTCCATTCTGGGAAGCGCACGGCGCCGCGCCTGTCGGACAGGTCCTGACTTCCTGTGGGGCTGTTCCTCCCGCCCCGAACGCCTAGCTCATCACTTCACCCAGCACATCGCTTCGATCTTGTTGCCATCCGGATCGCGCACGAAGGCCGCGTAATAGTTGTCCGAGTACTCCTTGCGCAATCCCGGCTTGCCGTCGTCCTCCGCACCCAGTTCGAGCGCCTTCTTGTGGAAAGCCTGCACCTGCTCAGCACGGCGTCGTAGAAGCGCTTGGCGCGGGGGAAGTCGTTGGTGCCCAGCGAAACGTGGGACACGGCAGGCAATGAGTCCATGGCGCACTCCTCGTGGAAAAGGGCAGCCATCGTAGGCCTGCGCAGTCCGGCCCGGCAACCTGTCTTCCTCCCTCTCCCCTCAAACCCCCAGCGGACTCACCCCGATCAGCACCCGGTGCGCCCAGAACGCGAACACCGCCCAGGCCGCCACGCCCACCCCCACCGCGATCACCGTCCTGCTTCGCTCACCCGTGATGCGGGTGGCCAGCGTCCGCTCGCGCCGGCGCACCGACCAGAAATCCAGCACCGCCCACAGCAGGAAGCTGCCGAACAGGACCACGTCGGCCAGCGTGTTGTTGACGACCAGGTGCGCCAGCGCCCAGACCTTCACGCCGAGGATCATCGGATGGCGCAGCTTCGCCTTGATCTCGTTGCGCGGTACGTAGGCCGCCACCAGCAGCACGAAGGACGGCAGCATCGCCAGCGACACCACGTGCCGCATCCACACCGGCGGCGGATTCCACAGCACCACCGGGTCCTGCCGCGCCAGGCCGTAGCCCCACACGACCAGCGCGAAGCCGCCGAGCGAGATCAGCGAGTACAGCAGCTTGTACTCCTTCTCCCCGAAGCTCTCCATCCTGCTGGTGCGCCACCCCTCCGCGACGATCCGCGTCGAGTGCACACCCAGGAACAGCACCAGCCCCAGCACGAGCGCGGCCATCGATTCCCCCGTGTTTTTCGTGTCAGCGGCGGATTCTGCTTGAAGCACGCTCGGTCATGAAGCCACAGGGCGGCCAGGGGCCCGCGGAGGTTCCCGGATGTCTTTATTGAATTTGATTGTTTAAAGATAGTCGTAGTAGCTAAGCACCCCGCCCCGCTGTGGACAACCGCCTTTTCCCCTTGCGCATCAGGCACTTGCGCGCGGGGGAGGACTGTGGGCACCCCTGCGTCGGAGCTGTCCTGCAAACTTGGATAAGGTTGGTCCCGCCGCCGCGGGTGTGGATAACGGCCGGGTTGTGCCGGATCGCTCCACAGGTTTATCAGGTCAAAAAAAATCTTCTCGCCGCCCCGCATGTGGCGGCGAGACCACGTCGACGCGAACCGGCTTGCCGGCACCTGACGTTCTTGCAAGCTTTCCTTCCCGGTCGTCTACGATCCCCGGGCTCCGCCGCCCTGCGCAGCGACTCCATGGTTTCCTCCTCCCCCTTCTCCGCTTCGCGGCCGGCCACGCCCTCGGTGCGCCAGCTGCTGCTGAGCCTGCTGCTCGCGGCGTTCCTCCCGGCCCTCGTGGTCATGGTGCTGCTGCTGTTCCTGCAGTACCAGCACGAACGCAGGCAGGTGGTCGCCGAGATGGAGCACCACGCCCAGCACGTGGCCACCCGGCTCGACGACAACGTGGCCAACGTGCAGGCGCACCTGGCGCGGCTGTCCGAGGGCCTTCGTGCTGGCGCGCCGGACCTCGCCGCGTTGCGCGAGGAAGCACGGATCGAGCAGCGCCTGGCCCAGGTCGACGCCATCGTGCTGTTCGACACATCGGGCGTGCAGCTGATGAACAGCCGCCTGCCCGCCGGCGTGTCGCCTGGGCCGAATCCGCCGCCCGTCGACGTGCTGGCGTCCATCCGCATGGGCCGGCCGGCCGTCTCCGACGTGTTCTTCGCGCCCAACGCGCAAGCCCACATGGTCGGCATCGGCATTCCCGTGGTGGACGGCAGCCACGTGAAGTACGCCCTGGCCGCCGCGATCGAGTCGGCCCATCTGGGCCGCATGCTGGCGCCCGCGCTGCACGGCGACCGGTCGCTGCTGATCGTCGACCGGCAGGGCCGGGTCGTTGCGCAGACCGGTGCGGCGCCGGCCGCTGCGGGCAGCGCCCTCCGAGTCGAGATGCTGGGGCAAGTGACGCGTGCCGCGGCGACCGGCCGCACCACCGTCGAAACCGAAGACCACGTCATGACGATGCAGCGCTCCGCAGCGACGGGATGGACCGTGATCGTGAAGGTGCCCCGCAGCGAACTGCTGGAGCCCGTGTGGCATTCCGCCCTGGCCTTGCTGCTGGTGTTGATGCTGCTCCTGGCCGCCGGCCTGACGGTCGCCATGCGCCTGGGCCGCCGCGTCACCCGCTCGATCGCGCACCTGAGCGAAGGCGCGCGGGCGCTGCGCGAAGGCGGCACCGTGCAGATCCAGCCGCTGTTGTTCCGCGAAGCCGACGACTTCGCGCGCACCTTCGAGGCGGCGAGCCGCAGCCTGCAGGACCACAACGACACGCTCAACCGCGTGACGCAGAACTTCGACCGCTTCCTGCTGCAGGAAATGGAGACTTGGAAGTCGGCCGTCGGCCGCGAGCTGCACGACTCGGTGGGGTCCGCGCTCGGCGGCGTCTCCCTCGTGCTCGAAAGCGCGCGCGGCCTGATGCCGGCCGGCATCGACGCCGGCGCGCTGCTCCCGGCGGTGGAGCAACTGGCGGCCGACGCCAGCAACTGGCACGGCATCCAATGCGAGGTGCTGGCCACGGGCAGCTTCGACGCGATCGCGCCGGAGGTGGCCAACCACGTCTATCGCATCATCCAGGAAGCCGTGGCCAACGCGCAGCGCCATGCCTCCGCGCGCAACGTGCTGGTGAAGCTGGTGGAGAACGCGCAGGGCTACGAGGTCTGCATCTCCGACGACGGCCGCGGCACCGAATTTCCCGATGGCGCCGGCGCGCACGCCGGCGTCGGCCTGCGTTCGATGCGCGCCCGGGCCGAAGCGATCGAGGGCGTCATCAACTTCGGCCGCGTGCCCGAAGGCGGCTGCCGCGTGAACCTGGTGTGGATGAAGCCCGGCGCCCATGCCGCCGGCGGCGAAGACCGGGTGGAGGCCTGAATGACGGAACGCCTGCCCACCGTGCTGGTGATCGACGACCACGCCATCGTGCGCTTCGGCCTCGAGACGCTGATCGGCAACTGCCCTCAGCTGGCGTTGGCCGGCTCCGCGGCTACGCTGGACGAGGGCCTGGCGCTGATCGCATTGCTGCAGCCGGACCTGGTGATCACCGACATGGGTGTCGGCGAATCGAAAGGCCTCGACACCGTGCGGGCGGTGATCTCCACGCAGAAGCCGCGCAGCACGCTGATCCTCACCGTGCACGACGAACTGCTCTACGGCGAGCAGGCGCTCGCGCTCGGCGCCGCGGGCTACGTGATGAAGGAAAACGCGCACGACTCGATCCTGTCCGCGGCCCACGCCGTGCTGGCCGGCGGCCGCTGGATCAGCGAAAAGCTGCAGGCGCGCGTGCACGAACGCGAGCAGCAGCGCGCCACCGGCGAAGAGACGACGCAGGCGCGGCTCACGCCGCGCGAACTGCAGATCCTGGAATTCCTGCGCAGCGGCCGCACCACCAAGCAGATCGCCGCGGCGCTCGATTGCAGCGTGCGCACGATCGACGTGCACCGCGCCACCATCAAGAAGAAGCTCGGCCTGCGCACGGCGGCCGAACTGATCGCCTTCGCTTCCAACAAGCTCTAGGCGCAGTCCGCGGGCCGTGAACAAATCGGCTACGTATAGTTACATATGGACCGATCGGGTGCCCGGTCCGATCCTCATCGACATCCGGAAAAGGGTTTTCGGAGGAGCCAGAGGATGTTTTCCCAAATGAAGATCGGCACCAAGCTGTTTTGCATGGCCGCCATGCTGGTGGCCGTGGCGCTGTGCAGCGGCGCCTACGGCGTGTTCGCGCTGCAGCAGGCGCAGGAAAGTGCGGCGCAAGGCCAGAAGGTCTATGCCAACCTGATCTCGGCCGTCGATTCGGCGCGCTCCGCCGAAGTCGCCTTCAAGGTGCAGATCCAGGAGTTCAAGAACATCCTGCTGCGCGGGCACGAGCAGAAGGACTACGAACGCTACCTGGCCGCGTTCCGCCAGCGTTCGGACACCGTGGCCAAGGAGTTCCAGGACCTGCACGAGGCCTTCACGCGGCTGGGCCTGCCGACGCAGGCGGTCGAGGAAGCACGCAAGATGCACACCGACATCCAGTCGCAATACCGCGGCGCGCTCGACCTGTTCCAGGTGGACCGGCCCGAAACCAGCGCCGTCGTCGACGCCCGCGTGCGCGGCAAGGACCGGCCGATGGAAGAAAAGATCGAAGCCCTGGTGCAGCTCGCGCAGAAGCACGCCGACCAGGAAAGCGCCAACCTGGCCGCCGCTTCGCAGAGCCAGATGACGCAGGCGATCACCCTGCTCGCCGCGGTCATCCTGGTGGGCACCGCGCTGGCCGTGCTCCTCGCCGTGCTGATCATCCGCAACCTGCTCAAGGACCTGGGCGGCGAACCGGCCTACGCGAAGGAAGTGGCGCAGCGCATCGCAGCGGGCGACCTGGCGATGGAAGTCAGCATCCAGCCGAACGACCGCGACAGCATGATCCGCGCGATGAAGCAGATGGCCGACAACCTGCGCGCCATGGTGGGCGAAGTGGCCGTCGGCGCCCACGTGGTGTCCGACACCAGCACGCAGATCGCGCAGGGCAACGTGGAGCTTTCGCAGCGTACCGAGGAGCAGGCCAGCACGCTGGAGGAAACCGCCAGCCAGATGGAGGAGCTCACCAGCACGGTGACGCAGAACGCCGAGAACGCGCGCCAGGCCAGCCAGCTCGCCGTGGGCGCGTCCGACGTGGCCCGCAAGGGCGGCGAGGTGGTGGGCGAGGTGGTGGTCACGATGAATGCGATCTCGGACGCCTCGCGCAAGATCTCCGACATCATCGGCGTGATCGACGGCATCGCCTTCCAGACCAACATCCTCGCGCTCAATGCGGCGGTCGAGGCGGCGCGCGCCGGCGACCAGGGCCGCGGCTTCGCGGTGGTGGCCACCGAGGTGCGCAACCTGGCGCAACGCAGCGCCGCCGCGGCCAAGGAGATCAAGACCCTGATCGGCGACTCGGTGGGCAAGGTCGAGGCCGGCTCGAAACTCGTGGACGCCGCCGGCCGCACCATGGGCGAGATCGTCGGTTCGGTGAAGAAGGTCAGCGACTTGATCTCGGAGATTGCCGCGGCCAGCCAGGAGCAGAGCTCGGGCATCGAGCAGGTCAACACCGCCGTCGCGCAGATGGACCAGGTGGTACAGCAGAACGCCACGCTCGTGGAGGAAGCCACGGCCGCCACCGAGTCGATGAAGAGCCAGGCGGCCGCGTTGCTGGCGATGGTGTCGCGCTTCCGGCTGCAGGAAGTCGTGTCCACGGCCTTCGCGGCGCCTGCGGTGGCGTCGAGCCAGCCGCGCCCGCAGCTGAGCCTGCGGCCGGCTGCGAGCTGAACACGGCAATCCGCCGTTACAAAGCGCCCCGCCCGCTGTCGAAACCTCCTAGCCTCCTTCGTCGTTCTGTTGCGGGCGGCACTTCCGCCGCCGCGCCATTCAAGGAGGCTCAGCGATGAACTATGTCGATGGATTCGTGGTCCCGGTCCCGACGGCCAAGCGGGACGTCTACCGCCGCATGGCGGAAACCGGGGCTACGGTGTTCAAGGAGCACGGCGCCCTCACGGTCGTCGAGTGCTGGGGCGACGACGTGCCCGAAGGCAAGCTCACGTCCTTTCCCATGGCCGTGCAGCGCAAGGACGACGAGACCGTGGTGTTCTCCTGGATCACCTGGCCGTCCAAGGCCGTGCGCGACGAGGGCATGAAGAAGGCGATGGACGATCCGCGCATGCAGGAGGCCATGAAGGACATGCCCTTCGACGGCAAGCGCATGATCTTCGGCGGCTTCCAGGTGATCGTCAGCGCCTGAGCGCGGGAGAAGCGCGATGCTGCACGGCTTTCCCATGTACGCGTACATCCCGGCCCGGGACATCGCCCGGGCGCGGCAGTTCTACGAAACCAAGGTGGGCCTGAAGCCGAAGGAGGAACGCAACGGCGGCGTGGTCTACGAATTCGCCGGCGGCACCGCGTGCTTCCTCTACCTCAGCCCGAACGCCGGCACCTCGCAAGCCAGCCAGGCCTTCTGGTCCGTCACCGACGTCGACGGCCTGATCGGGAAACTGAAAGCGCGCGGCGTCGTGTTCGAGAACTACGACCTGCCCGGTGAAAGAAGCCCGCAAGGCGCGATCACGGCGGGCGGCGCGAAGGCCGCATGGTTCAAGGACAGCGAGGGCAACATCATGGCCCTCATCGAGGAGGTCTGACTTTCTCAGGCACCCCGCAGCACCGGCATAGCGGCCGGTGCAACACCGATCCACCGCAGCCCTTCCGCCATGGCGTAGTCGGCCGCTGCGATGCGGTCGCGGAACAGGCGCGTGAGGCGCACCACGCGGTCCGTCGTGCCCCGGCCGGAGCCGGAGCGGATCGACACCGAGCAGGCGTACCAGCCGTTCTCGAGTGCCTTGGTCAGCGGCGAGATCAGGTACTTGCCGATGGTGCGTGAGTGATGGAAAGCAGAATTCATTTGTCGTTCTCTTTGTTTTGGAGTGGACCGGCGAAAGGCTTCCGGCGCAGCACCACGCAGCGGTGCGAACGCAGGTCATCGTCGGTCGGGGATTCGAAGGGTGCTCGCCGATGGAACCGGGAGCGAAGAAGAGGCCTGGAGATGCAGGCCTGAAAAAACATGATAACCCGCCGACCGGGTGATCGCTGTAGGTCGAGGCCGTTACCGCCCCAACTTCCCCGCCATGCGCAGGATGTCATCCAGCGCGTTCCCATCGCCATTCGCATCGAGCATCCGCCCCAGGCTGCCGCCCAATCCACCGAGCCCACCCGCCTGCCCTCCCCCACCGAGCACGCTCCCGAGCATCCCGCCGAGTCCACCCCCGGTGCCGCCCGTACTCGCTTGGCCCTTCGACATCAACCCGGTCACCACCATCGCCAGCAGCGGCAGCATCTTCTTCAACAAGGCCGGATCCAGCCCGCTCGATCCCGCCGCGCTCTGCGCCACGGTGCGGCTCACGTCCTTCGACCCGAAGATCTGCCCGAGCACGTCGTTGCCGGCCTCGACATCGGTCGGCGCCGGCGACAGCACCTGGTCCAGCAGCCCGCCGCCGCCGAGCGACGACAGCAGATCGCCCAGGTCACCGCTCTCGCCTTGCGTGCGCTTCTGCAGTCCACCCAGGATGGCCGGTGCCAGCGCCTCGGCGCCCGCCGACGCCTCGCCGGGGCTGATGCCCAGCTCGCGCGCGATGGAGTCCAGGCCGCCGGATTGCGACAGCAGGTCGGTGATGTTCATGGCGTTCTCCTTCCGCCCGGCGAATGCCGGAGGCCGATGAGCCATCGTAGTCACGCCGCGACCGCGTGGTCGTGACGGATCGTTGCAGTGCCCGGCCGTGCGGCGGGGCGCGCCGCTATTTCGCGGGCATGGCGGCCAGGCGTTCGGCCGCGCCCTGCAGGCCCGCGAAGATGCGCGTCGCCACGCGCTCGGGGAAGTCGTGGGGCAGGCGCTCGCGCACTTGCCGGATCACCCCGGGCGTCGCCTCCAGCAGCCGGCCGATCACGGGCTCGGCGTCCGCGCCGTAGCCGCAGCGTGCGGCCATGGCATTGAAGTGGCGCCGCTCGATCTCGCGCAGTCGGTAGCGCGGCTTCGCCGCCATCACGGCCATCGCCAGCTTGGCCTTCTGCCACGAGAGCTGGTTCGGGCCGTCGCCGGCGATGGGCCAGACGGACATGATGTCGTACAGGGGCGTGAGGCGGAAGCGCCCGCCGGCGAGCAGGCGGATGCTGAAGTTCTTGGCGTGGCCGTCCGTGGCCGCCAGCATCCAGAACAGCACCTGGCAGGCCAGGACCGTTTCGATGTCGGCATGGGCGTGGTCCGAGCCTCGCAGCAGCCTGGCGATGTCCAGCACGCCCGGGCCGCCTTCGGCCTGGTACTTCGCATCGGGCGGATGACCGGTCGCCTGGCAGAAGTCCTCCTGCGGCAGGCGCATCCACCACTGGCCCGAAGGATGCAGCTGGCGGTCGAAACGCTCCACGCACAGCACGGGCTGGCCGTCGAATTCGAGCATCTCGCAGCGCGCGACGGCCAGGCCGTAGGCACGCACGATCTCCATCGTGAGCCACTCGTTCTGGACCGAGGTGGTGAAGTCCGCCCGCATGTGGCCCACCAGCCCGATCGGAAGCTTGAAGATGTGGGTCGTGGGCGTGGCTCCGTGCGGTCGCAGCCACCGGCCCTCGTGCCGCAGCAGCGCGGTCTTCTCCTGCGCCCCGGCGAGCGAAATGCGGAAGTCGGCTTCCTCGGGCTCGAGGCCGCGCGCCGGCGCGGTGACCATGGTGCGCAGGTGGCGCGCGATGTCGTCGTCCGACAGCGGTGTGCCTTCGATGCGGTCGAAGCCTTCCGGCGCCTGGTCCTCGGGCAGCAGCTGCACGGCGCCCACGCAGTCGCGGCCGATGGCCGCCAGCAGGTCGAAGGCATCGGTCGAACCGCGGGCGTAGCGCTGGGCGAGGCGCTTGCGGATCGCGGCGCTGTCCGGAAGCAGGTTCTCGAAGTAGTTCGCGAGGGCGGCGCCCTTGAGCGGCCGGTCGTCCAGGTCGAAGGGCAGCGACAGCGAGAGCGGCCGACCCACGTCTGCGGCGCGCCAGGCCGGCTCGTACTGCAGTTCCATCTCGCCCCGCGCGGGGATGCGCCAGCTCCCCACCCGGTGGCCGTTGCTCCACAAGGACAGCGCCCGGGCGTGCGATGCGCGTCCCATGCCTACCAGTCGGTCGCCGGAGGGGTCGCCGAATCCCTGGAGGCGATGCTCAGTTGCAGGCCGAGGCTGGAGCAGATGGCCAGCAGCTGGTCGACGCTGAGGGTGCCCGGCTCGCGCTCGAGCGCGGACAGCCGCGCCTGGCTCACGCCGACACGGGCGGCCAGCTGCGTCTGGTTCAGGCCTTGCGCCTTGCGGGCGGACTGCAGCACCCGGCCCAGGCTGCCGGCGGTGAGGACAGGGGTTTCGTTCCGCATGGGGTTACTCGAATACGTTGTATCCGCAGCTTACGCGCATAGCTGATAAACGTCAAATAACAGCCAAAGGAGTAAATGCGGAATACTCGGTATTGGAATATGGCCCGGCTCGCCGAGCCGCCTCGATGCATGAGTGGGCGGACTCCGACGGCGACCGCCCGTCATCCCCAACGCGCTGTTCGTCCCCCCCGGCGTGTCTTTTGCGCGACCCCTTCCTTGACGCCCGCGCGGCGCCCCGGAATCCTCCTGCGTTCAGGAGAAAGAACGATGACCCCGAAAGCATGGCTCCTCGCCGCATCAGCACTTCTGTCGGCCGGGGTGGCGCAAGCCACCTGCTACAGCGTCTACAAGGCCGACGGCACCCTTTTGCACGAAGGCTCCAGCACGCCGGTGAACCTGGCATTGCCGATCGGGGACACCGTGCCCGATAAGTTCGGCACCGGTGCCACCATGACGGTGTCGGACCATTCGGTGTTCTGCAAGAGCCGCGGCCCGGAAGCCGCGGCCGACAAGGCGGCGCCGAAGCAGGACGTGGCCCAGAGCGAGGCCATGGCCATCAAGAAGGTGTCGGGCCGCTAGGCGCTCAGGCGCGCCAGCGCCGCCTTCACCCGCTCCGGCGTCAGCGGCGCGCGGCGCAGCCGCACGCCGGTGGCGTCGAAGAAGGCATTGGCGATCGCCGCCGGCACCACGCGCGGCGTGGCCTCGCCGGCTCCCGTCGGCGCCACGTCGATCCGATCCAGCAGCACCACGTCGATCGTCTCCGGCGCATCCTTGATGTCCAGGATCGGATAAGTGAGCCAGTCGACGCTGGTGACTTGCTCGCGGTCGAAGCGCACCTCCTCCAGTAGCGTGCGCGAGATGCCCTGCACCAGGCCGCATTCGATCGTCTGCTTCAGGCCGGCCGGGTTGACCACCAGCCCGCAGTCGTGCGCCACGGTCATCCGGCGCGCCCACACGCGGCCACTGCGGCGGTCCACTTCGACTTCCGCCACCACGGCGACCACCGTGCCGGCGCGCTGCGCATACGCGATGCCGCGGCCGGAGAGCACGTCGCCGGTGCGCGCACGCTGCGCGGGCCGCGCTTGCCATCCCGCTTTCTCGGCGGCGGCCTTGACCACCTCGCGGTCGCGCGGCGCCGTCAGGTACTTCAGGCGAAACGCCACCGGGTCCTCGCCCGCCGCATGCGCCAGTTCGTCGATGAACTGTTCGCTCGCGAACTGGATCTGCAGGCCGACCGGGTCGCGCATGTGCGAGGTGCGCAGCGGCGAGCCGCGTTCCAGCAGCGCGGGCACTGTCTCCCATCCGAGCAGCTTGCCGGCGAAGCCATAGCTCTCCGCCGGCACGCCGAAGTTGGCCTCGGGCTTGAGCGGCAGGCCCAGTTCCATGCCCGCCAGGCTGTGGCTGGGATCGGATTCGTTGCTCTCGATGTTGGCGCGCGAAAAGCCGCGCGAGACGAACTCGTAGCCGACCACCTGGCCCGACGCGTCGAGCGCGGCGCGCGCGCGATGCACCGAGGCCGGCGCCTTCGGGTCCCAGCCGGTGGCGTCGTGGCGCATGTACTGCACGCGCACCGGCCGGCCGGTGAGCTTGGACAGCAGCGCGGCGTCGATGGCGGCATCGCCGGCATCGTTGCGGCCATAGGAGCCCGGGCCCAGCACCCAGGTCGCGTGCACCTTCTTCGGCGGCAGGCCCAGCATCTTCGCCACGCCGTCTCGCGCGTAGTGCGGCTTCTGCGTGCCGGTCCACAGCCGCGCCTCGCCAGGCTTCGCATCGACGATCGCGCAGCCCGGCCCCATGCTGGCATGCGACTGGAACGGCCACTCGTACTCGGCCTCGACCACGCGGGCGGCACCGGCGAAGGCGGGCGCGATGTCGCCCTTCTTCACTTCGTCCTCGCGTTTTTCCACAGTCGCCTTGCGCAGGTGCGCGTGCACGCCGTCGTGGCCGGGAAAGGGCTGCGGCACCGCGCTCCATTGCATCTTGAGCGCGCGTGCGGCGCGCACCGCGTCCCACTCGTGGTCCGCCACCACCGCCAGGAAGTTCTTCTCCTGCACCACGCGGGCGCCGCGAATGCGCGCGATCGACCCCGCATCCACCTGCTGCGGCACGGCGCCGGCGCGCGTCGGCCGGATCACCCGCGCGTGCAGCATGCCGGGCACGCGGATGTCGCTTACGTAGGTGCCGTTGCCGAACACCTTCCAGGCGACGTCGCGGCGCGGCAGCGGCTGCCCGACGATCTTGTATTCCGAAGGCGACTTGGGCTTGGCCTTGCCGGTCACGTTCAGCTGGTTGCCCTTCCGCTTGTTCCATTCGACCTTCGAGTGGAAGTAGCGGCCGCCGATCAGCTCGGTGTAGCGGACCTGGCGCGCCGGATCGGCCCGCACCGACACCACGCCATCGCTTACTGAGAGGCCGGCCACCGGCACGCCCAGTTGCGCCGATGCCATCTCCAGCAGCAGGCGGCGCGCTTCGGCCGCCGCGTTTCGCAGCGGCCTGGCGCCCGCCTGGATGCCCAGCGCGCTGGAAGCGCCGCCCTGGTTGATCGAGGTGGCGCTGTCGCCCATGACGACCTGCACGCGGTCCACCGCGACGTCCAGTTCCTCGGCGACGATCTGCGCGATCGCGACCTCGAGGCCCTGGCCCAGGTCCACCTTGCCGTAGTAGGCGTTGACGCGGCCGTCCGGCAGGATCGCCACCCAGGAATCGAGCTCCTCCGGAGCCAGCGGCGGCTTGGAGGTCGCACTCGCACTCGCTTGCGCGAGTGCGGAAGCGGGAGCCAGCGCCGACACCACCAGCGCGCCGGCGGCCTGCAGCAGCTCGCGCCGCTGCAGCGACAGGAAGCCTTCGTCTTGCATGGAGGGCTCCTTCATGCCAGTTGCGCCTGCGCCCGCTTGATCGCGCGCAGGATCGCCATGTGCGTGCCGCAGCGGCACTTCAAGCCGGTGAGCGCGTCGCGGATCTCCGCGTCGCTCGCCTTCGGGTTGGTCTTGAGCAGGGCCGCGGCCGTCATCATCCAGCCGCTGGTGCAGTAGCCGCATTGCGGCACCTGTTCCGCAAGCCACGCGGCCTGCAGCGGGTGCGGCTTCTCCGGCGTGCCCAATCCGGCGATCGTGGTGACCTCGCGCCCCGCGACCGCGCTGACCGGCAGCACGCACGAGCGCGCCGGCTGGCCTTCCAGGTGCACGGTGCAGGCGCCGCACTGCGCGAGCCCGCAGCCGAACTTCGGGTTGGCCAGGCCCAGGTCGCCGCGCAGCGCATACAGCAGCGGCATCTCGGGAGCGGCGTCCACGTTGACGGGCTTGCCGTCGACCTTGAACTTCACTTGCGGCATGCGTTCCTCCGTGGGACTTCAGCGCTTGGGCAACGGCAGGCTGTCCGCCTTGGGGCCGGCCTGGATCGAGGCGATGTAGGCGTAGATGTCCGCCATGTCCTGTCGGCTGACGAAAGCTTCGGGATAGCGCGGCATGTTCCCGCGCGGCGTGCGCAGCTGCATCTCGAACGCCACGTAGGGGAAGGGATCGGGCGCGATCTTCGGCCCGGCGCCGCGGTCCCCGCCCTGGCCGACGGTGCCGTGGCAGCTGTAGCACACGTTCTTCAGGTACAGCTCCTTGCCGCGCTCCACGGAGCCGGCGGGAGCGGTGGGATCGGCGGCGAACGCGCCGGCCTGCAGCAGCAGCGCGAGCGCCGCGACGAGCGATTGCTTCATGCGTCCTCCTTCAGCGGGCCTGGCACACGACGTCGACCAGAGCGGGTGCGCCGCTCTTCACCACCGCGAGCGCGCGGCGGATGGCGCCGCCCAGCGCCTTCGGATCCGTGACCGGCCCTTCGGCCCACACGCCGTGCGCTTGCGCCAGCTTGGCGAAGTCGATGGCGGGCCGGTCGATCTCGTTGCCGACCAGCGCGTTGTCGGTGCGGCGGCCGTGCAGCGAGGCCATGCGCTGCAGGTGCATCACCTCCTGGTAGTAGCCGCGGTTGTTGTGCATCACCATCAGCAGCGGGATCTTGTGGTGCGCAGCGGTCCACAGCGCGCCCGGCGCGTAGAGCGCGTCGCCATCGGGCTGGAAGGTCACCGACAGCAGGCCCTTGGCCTTGTTGGCCAGCGCCGCGCCGACGGCGCCCGGCAGCGAATAGCCGACGCCGGCCCCGCCCGAGCCGCCCAGCATCTGGTGGAACTCGGTGGTGGGCCACAGGCGCCGCGCCCAGGGGATGCGGTCGCTCACGACCAGCGACCACGGCTCGGCCTTGATCGCCTCGTAGGTTTCGGCGGCCAGCCGCGCGGTGGTGACGGGAGCGGCATCCCAACCGACGGCGGCGTCGTTGCGGGCGCGCTGCACCATGCGCTGGAAGTCCGCGCGCAGCTTGTCGCTGCGCTGCGCGAGCGCCGCGCGCCGTGCCGGATCGGTCGCGCGCTGCACCAGCTCCGTGAACTCCGGCAGGCTGGACTGCGTGTCGCCGCTGATCGACAGCGTCACCGGCTGGAAGCGCTGGAAGTCCTGGTAGTTGGACTTGATCACGTCGCCGAACGACAGCGTGATGGTCTTGACGTCTTCCTTCGCGGTGCGCCGGTACTCGTGGAACGGGTCGGTCACCGTATTGAGCTGCCCCCACGGGTCGGCCACGTCCAGCATCAGCACCACGTCGGCCGAGCGCACCAGCTCGCCGCGCAGGTCGGTCTGGTTCAGGTAGTGCGTGTTGGGGAAGTTCATGCGCGCGCCGAGGTCGATGACGGGCGCGTTCAGCGCCTCGGCGAACTTCACCAGCCGGCGCACGCCTTCCTGGTCGCGCGCGGTGCGCTCGACGATGATCACCGGCGCGCTGGCCTGCACCAGCATGCGCGCCGCCTCGGCCAGCGCCTGCGAGTCGGCCTGCGCCGGCACCGCGGGCGACAGCGCCGGAATCTTCAGGGACTGTTCGTGCGGGATGGGGCTTTCCTGCAACTCCATGTCGGCCATCACCAGCACCGGCGCGCGCGGCGCGGTGTTGGCGATGCGGCTGGCGCGCACCGCCGACTCGGCGAAGTGCTGCAGCGACATCGGCTGGTCGTCCCACTTCGTGTAGTCGCGCACCATGGCGGCGGCGTCCTGCACCGAGTGGTACCACTCCGTGCCTGGCCGGCGCTTGGCGGCGTCGAGGCCGTTGCCGGCGAACATGAGCACCGGCACGCGATCGCACCAGGCGTTGTAGACCGCCATGGACGCATGCTGCAAGCCCACGGTGCCGTGCACCATCACCGCCATCGGCTTGCCCGCCGCCTTGGCGTAGCCATGCGCGATGGCCACCGAAGTTTCCTCGTGCAGGCAGGTGATGAGTTCCGGCTTCCTGTTGCCGCCGTAGTTGACGATGGACTCGTGCAGGCTGCGGAAGCTGGAGCCCGGGTTGGCCGCGATGTAGTCGACGTCGAGGGACTTGATGACGTCGACCATGAAGTCGGAGCCGGGGCGGGGGATGAGTTTGGGGCGTTTTTCGCCGCCGCCTCCTCCCGCCGGCTTCGCCTCGGGGGCGGGCGCTTGCGCCTGCGCGGTGGCTACGCCGGCGGCCGCCAGGGCGCCGGTGGCCGCGGCGGTGCCGCGCAGGAAGGCGCGCCGGCCCAGGCCGGCGGGTTCGTCGGGGTCGTGCATTTGTCTCCTGCTCGTTTCGTGACGCCGCGGGCTTGTTGTTCCGTTCCCCGGAACATGGTTCCCTATGCGGAACCAAGGGGTGATTCCAACATACGCGCGCGCGGGTGTCAAAAGTGCAAACGCGAAGCGGTGGTGTTTTCCGCAGGCCAGACCGGCGCCGAGGCCGTGGTGAATTCATGTGCCGACGTCGGCACGCCGCCCGATCCGGCATGCGCGGCATCCCATAGGCGACGCGGGCGTTTACGCCACGGGTTCGTTGTCGTTCCCGCGCCGCCTTGGGATCCTCGGGCGCTCAGGAGAAACCGGCATGTCCGAAAAAGCATGCCTCGCCTGGGCCGGGATGGCCCAAGTCGTCTGCTACAGCGTCTACAGGGCCAACGGAAGCCTGCTGCACGAGACCTCCAAGATGCCAGTGAACCTGGCGCTGACGATCAGGGACACTGGTCCCGAGAAGTACAGGACGGGTGCGACCATGACCGTGTCGGACCAGAGCGTGTACTGCGAGGACCGGCGCGGGGAGGTGCGATGGCGTTCAGCTTCGACGGACGATTTAGCGTCACGGTTAGGATGCTGTCGCTGACTTCTAGCAGGACCTTGCCGGGATTCTTACAGGGCATCTCCAACGTGCTGCAAGGCATTCTGCGGCAAGCTATCGGGTATTCCGGCACAACGCACGTTGCGCATGCGGGCCGATCAGGGCGCGCGATTGGTCGGCTCAAACTTTGAGCCTGCCGGCTCGGGATAAAGTCACGCGCACAGGAGACCGAATGCAGAAATGGCACTTGATCGTATGGTGGACCGTGACCGCAATCATCGTGATGCTGATTCATCTGGCGGCGAACGAATCTTTGCGGACCGGTATCTCAAACTTTCTGGTGCCGTCAACCCGAACGTGGCACGATTTGCTCACTGCCATTGGTACGTGTGCAGCCGTCATTGTGGCACTCTGGCTCGGTGTGGACGCTCGTCGGCAAGCCGCACGCCAGCAGATTCAGATTGCTCAGCTCGTTGCTAGCGAGATCTCCGGGAGGTTGTCCCACCTACTTGACACGGTGGTGTCTCTGGACGCTGCGCTGACTTTTTCCCCAGTGCAAGAACGCCGCACGCTTCTAAAGCGCGTAAGAGATGCGCTGGCAGACAATCAGCTGACACTGTTCCGCCGTGACACGTTGACCGCTCTTATCCCCCTCCCGCTTCAAGCTGCACATCGTATTGCCAGAGCCATGGACTATCTACGTCTTCTGCGTAGCCGCTTGATTCAAAGAGAGCTCGAAATTGGGTCTGCAAGCGACGCGCTAATTGAGCGGCTGCACAACAATACTTTGCAGATGTTGGAGCAGGTTCGCTACGAGTTGGAAATTGCAGCCGCAGAGTGTTATCGGGCTGCGTTGATCGCCGCTCCATACATTCCTCCGGACGACGCATGGAACGAGTAGATGTGGCGCGCCTGTCGCCTGGTTCCGGCCAACGTGGGGAGGTAGAAGTTTGCCGCGCGCGACTGACTTGTCGGAGGAAACGTGGGCGGCAGATCGAGTCACCACCAATGATCTTTCTCACGAAGACGTCTGCCGGCAGCGGAGGCACGACAGCCAGCGAACGTGGTCAGGGTGCGTGGCCGTCGGAGGCAGGCATACTCGAGGGCGTGGCGCGTCCGTCAGAGCGCCAGGTCGCTCGTCGGTGAACTCCTACCCAAGATTTTGACTGCAAAGTTCGGAGGAATAGCGTGGTCGACCGGTTAACGCCTGAGCGGCGCACTGCGTTAATGAAAGCGGTGAAGACGAAGAACACCGCGCCCGAACTGGCTGTGCGCTCACTTCTGCACAGAATGGGCTACCGGTTCCGCCTCCATCGCAAGGATCTGCCAGGTACTCCGGACATTGTGCTTCCGAAGTATCGCAGCGTGATCCTTGTCCACGGTTGCTTTTGGCACGCGCATGGGTGTCATCTTGGGCGGGCCCCGAAAAGCAAGTTGGAGTACTGGCAACCGAAGCTGAACCGCAATAAAGAGCGGGACGTTGAAAAAGGGGCATTGCTTAAGATGGCCGGATGGAGAGTGCTAACTGTGTGGCAGTGCGAGACCAGCAATCAGGAACGATTGGAGCGGCGGTTAAGGAGGTTCCTTGAGCGTTAGGTCCGATCGACAAACTCAAAGACTTCAATTAGGATCGGGAATGGCGCGATCAGCCTTAAAGAAAATGAAAGACCAACGACCAGTCGGGATCGACCTCTTCGCAGGGGTAGGGGGGCTCAGTCTGGGTTTCGAGTCGGCGGGGTTCGACGTCGCGGCTGCAGTCGAACTAGATCCAGTGCACTGCGCGGCGCATAAGTTCAACTTTCCTCGGACGGCCACCATATGTAAGAGCGTCGTCGATGTGACGGGAGACGAAATCCGGGCAAAAGCTGGGCTTGGGAAAAAAGACATTCATGTCGTGTTCGGCGGGGCGCCTTGCCAGGGGTTTTCGATGATCGGTAAGAGAGCCCTCGATGACCCCCGCAATCGACTCGTCCATCACTTCGTTCGACTCGTGTCTGAGCTCAAGCCGCGGTACTTCGTGTTCGAGAACGTTCGCGGCCTTACGCTCGGAAAACATCGTAAGTTTCTGGACGAAGTAATAGAAGCCTTCAAGGAGGCAGAGTATCAAGTACTCTCGCCTTATCAGGTGCTTAACGCGGCTGCCTTCGGCGTACCTCAATCTCGCGAACGCCTATTTCTTATAGGTGCGCGAAAGGACTGCTCTCTTCCGGAGTATCCGTGCCAGAACAAATCCGTAACCGTGAGGCAGGCACTTGCCGACTTGCCGGAAGCAGAAAGCTATGACGAGCTCTGGTCGCAGGATTCGGTTGCGGCCAAGTTCGGCCGTCCCTCCGTTTATGCAAGTGTTTTGCGAGGAAGCAGAGTTGATCCGGACGATTTCTCCTACGTGAGGAAGTATGATCGGAAGCTCCTTACATCCAGCGCCCTAACTGTTCATACGGAACTCTCTCGCAAGCGTTTTGCGGGAACGGAACATGGGAAGGTCGAACCCGTTAGCCGCTTTCTGAAGTTGGATCCTGAGGGGGTATGTAATACGCTGCGTGCCGGGACAGCCAGTGATCGCGGCGCGTTCACTTCGCCGCGACCGATCCACCCGTTTGCGCCACGCGTTATCACCGTCCGTGAAGCCGCGCGACTCCATTCCTATCCCGACTGGTTCAGATTCAACGTTACGAAGTGGCATGGATTTCGCCAGATTGGAAACTCGGTGCCGCCGCTGCTGGGACGTGCGGTGGCCACAGAGATCATTCGCGCACTTGGAGTAGAACAGGTAAAGCCTTTGGACGAAGTGGAGCTCGGCCCCGGTTATCTTCTGACAATGGCCATGAAGGATGCTGCGCGCTACTTTGGCGTATCGCAGGACGTCATTTCCCGCAAGCGGATCCCTCTCAAACAGCGGCAAGATTCGGTCGAGCCGAGCGACACACAAGGCAAACTTGCCTACGCATGAAGACAAATACCAGTGCGACGAGAGCGTCCAACAGGTACGCGGCTTTGATTGAGAAAATCTTCTTTGACCTATACAAGAGGGGTTTAACCTCCCTCGAATTTGAACGGGAAGAACTCAAGAGAGCCGCTACAACGTTGAAAATCCAGCTTCCTGAGAATCTTGGGGACGTTATCTACTCCATGCGATTCCGAACACAGATGCCAGCGTCTGTGCTGAAGACTCAGGCCGCGGGCTCCGAGTGGATTATCGAACTCGCGGGGCGTTCTAAGTACCGATTTCGTCTGGTGAAGAAAAACAGGATCGTGCCAAATCCAGCACTGGCAACGATCAAGATCCCTGACAGCACGCCAGAAATCATCGCGGCTTATGCTTTGGATGACGAGCAGGCTTTGCTGGCAAAGGTGCGGTATAACAGACTGCTCGACGTTTTCCTCGGCATTACGACTTCTTCATTGCAAAACCATCTGCGTACAACGGTACGCTCGATAGGTCAGATCGAAATCGACGAGCTCTACGTAGGAATTGACAAGTTTGGTGCCCACTACGCCATACCTGTCCAGGCGAAGGGCGGAAGCGATCAGATCTCCGTCGTTCAGACGCGGCAGGACATGGCTTGGTGCCAGGGAAAATTTCCCCATCTGCGCTGCAGGCCCATATCGGTGCAGTTTCTCGCTTCGGATCGGATTGCGATCTTTGAGTTGACCGTTGAGGACGACGAGGTGCGCGTCGTGGAGGAGCGGCACTACAAGCTGGTGCCTGCTGGCGAGCTGGATCGCACCGAAATTTCTACATACCGGTAGTCAGCGAAAGCCACTATCAGTCTGACGGGGACGGTGAAGCGGCAGCAATTCTGGCGATACGTCTCGAACCCCAGCCATCACTTGAACTTCGGCAGCCGAGCGCGAAGCGCTGCCGGGGTCAGTCGATTGGATCTTAGCGCTTCAGCGATCTTTCCCTCGTCAAGAAATAGTGCTCCTTCGAAGGGGACATTCAAGATGGCTTTCTGGAGGTCGGAGACAATCTCCTGAATAGTCGCCTCCGACAACAGCAGGGGGCCAAATGCCACATCCTCAGCCCGGTCTACGGCAAGCACATTTGTGGCGAACACAGATACGACGCCTTGCTGGCCATATTGCAGCGCCTTTCGCGTCCACTCAGTGCTCATTAGCAATTGTTCGGCGTCGGACTTGTCGATTGGCGCCACTTTCTCTGACTTGGCTTCGATGCAGAATCCCATCGAATCGAATTGCCAGAGAACGTCGGGACCTCGTCCGCCCTCCCTTTCGGGCCTCGTCGCACCTGCACCAAGCAGTTCGCCCAAATCTCTCAGTCCCTCCTCCACTGTGTCGCTACGTTGTGAAAAGCTCAACTTTCCGCGGATGGACTGAAGATGCGCCAGGGCGGCCTTGCTGGAAGAGAACTGTGCCAAACCCGCCTTCACTAGGACTTCTTGCGTGCCTACCTTTGCGTAGACTCGATCCGGCAACTCGACAGGACGTGGCAACTCGCTGTTCAGCAAATACGCAGCTCGGTGAATCTCTAGAGCTCTCGCTGGATCAAAGAATTGTGCGTATGAAGCGCCTCTATAGAGAAGCTCCGCGCGTTGACTCTTGTGCAGACCGTCCATTTCGGCGGCGGCGGAAATTTCGCGAAGCGCGCGCTGATGATTGTTCGCCTTCGCGGACAGCCATGCTGCGCGCTCCATCTGAGCGACTTCTTCGAGAAGACTGACGGTGCCTGGAACGCGCGGTTGTTTTGGAACGCGCGCAAGGCGCTGTCGGTGTGCTTCTTTCCAGCCTTCTTCGCGGTTAAGCGAGAGGTCCAACGCTCTGTGAATGCCATCGAGGGACAGCTTCTGCCCAGCAAGCTGTGCGGCGAGCCCCTTACCGAGCTCGATCTGCTCTGCGACGTGCGGCTCTAGCAATTGTCGCACCTCCTTTCGCCCGACGAAGCTGCTCAGCTCAGCACCTACTAATAGCACCGCACAGTAATCAGCGCTAGATCTCACGGCGCGCCCTAGCGCTTGCTCGAAGCGGTTAACGGCTCGTACGTAATATCCAGGTGAGTTTCTCTGGCGCTCGCTCTCAACCCCATCAATCACGCGCTCGCCAACTGGCACACCATCAACCACAAGAATCCGGCAAGCGTCATCAGGTAGATCGATGCCATCAAAGCGCTGAGTGAACACAACAAATTGGCCACGCGGAATCTCGCGAAGCCGCGCGACGGCTGCTTCAACATCGGAGCCCTGAACTAGCTTCGCCCCGGCATCGGTCCAAACGCTGGCCTGAGAACCCGCACTGCAAAGGACGACGACGTTGCTACGCGATGTGAGCAGGGAGCAAAGCTTTGCGATGTCTTCCGAACGGATGGAGTGGTCCACTTGGGCAACCGGAATCACCATCCGCTCGCCGGTTCCCTTGTCCGACGGTGGCTCCACCACGCGCTTCAAAGCATCAATGCTGCACCCGAGATCGCGAATCAGTCCAGAACCATCCTTCACGCTTGCCGACATAAATAGTCGAGCGCTCGCATGCTCAAATGCAGTGTTCTCCTCAATCGGTGTCACGGGCAGACTCAGTTCAGAAACTAGCCCTGAAACCGCCAAACGACAGTGGTCGAGCAAACGCTCAATATTCGGAAGTGAGAAGACGAGGTCTTTGTCAGCCCTGGCTTCATGCACGAGAGAGAGAAGAGCATCCTGCATGGATGCCGCCACCCAAAAAGGAACTTCGTATCGCGCTCCTGGGCTCCCCGCGTCTAGGTCTCTCCAGGTGCCTTTCTCAAAGCCCGAACATATCGGCGATAGCAGCCGCAACATACGCGCATGGGGAGCAGCTCCAAATCCCGCCGTATAGGCTTGCCTAACCCGCTCAACGCCGGAGTGCACGTCGTCCAGGACGTAAGCCGCAGGCTGCACCTTGTGATTCTGGAACTTCGTATTCGCCTTGAATGCCCGGTCATAGGTTGTGACGAGCACAGCGTCACCAGCGAGCGCCCGATACGGAACACCGCCGCTATCTGAGAAGTTTTCCGCCTCGATACCAAGCGCCTTTGCAGTATCCAGTACCTGAGAAACGAGTTGATTCGTAGGACACAGGTACGCAATCGGCGCGCCGCGATGTTTTCGACGCTGAAACTCCGCGAAGACTAAGCCTACTACCGTCTTTCCGGCACCCGTTCCCAGCTTGAGGACAACGTCTCGCTCGTTAGCTTGAGCATCCAGACCGGAAAGCGCCTCGATCTGAACAGGCCGCAAGCTTTCAAAAGCCGCACGGCGATCAAGTTGTTCGAACAGCTCCGCCATCGTGCTTGGCAGAGAGAAGGAAGAAGGGTTGCTAAGGGCACCGAAGTTAAAAATCCCGCTCATTAGCCAATCCTCTCAGAAGGCGTCCGCGACGCCGGGCACACTACACGTCGATGTTCGCGGCCCGGAGCGCGTTGGTTTCGATGAAATCCCTTCGCGGCTCCACCTCATCCCCCATCAGCATCGTGAACACCCGATCCGCCTCGATCGCGTCATCGATCTGCACGCGCAGCAGGCGCCGCACGTTCGGGTCCATCGTGGTCTCCCACAGCTGCTCGGGATTCATCTCGCCCAGGCCCTTGTAGCGCTGGCGGCTCGTCGTCCGCTCGGCCTCGGTGATCAGCCAGTTCATCGCCGTCCGGAAGTCGCCGACTTTCTCCTCGCGCGCCTTCTCGCCCTCGCCGCGCTTCACCACCGCGCCCTCGCCCAGAAGCCCGCGGAAGGTATCCGCCGCTTCGGCCAGCGCCTTGTAGTCGGCCCCATGCACGAAGTCCTGCGTGATCACGCTCGACTTGATGTTGCCGTGATGCCGCCGCGAGATCCGCAGGATCGGCTTGTCGCTGCGCGCGTCGAACTCGCCCGCCACTTCCGCCGGCGCCGCATTCGTCAGCCGGTCGATCTCCTGCAGCTTGGCCTGCAGCTTGACGGCGCTGGCCTCGGCTTCAGGCACCGTGTCCAGGTTCAGCACCACGCCGTCGGCGATGGCGCGCAGGGCCTCGGCGTCCATGAAGCCGCTCAGGCGGTTGATCACGTTTTCGGCCACCTGGTGCTTGCGCGCCAGTTCGGCCAGCGTGTCGCCTTCGATCACGCGGTTGTCGGGGCCGCCGGTCTCCACCTTGGCGTGGTTCAGGGCGATGCGCATCAGGAAGCCATCGAGCTCGTGGCCGTCCTTCAGGTACAGCTCCTCCTTGCCGGCCTTCACCTTGTACAGCGGCGGCTGCGCGATGTAGATGTGGCCGCGCTCCACCAGCTCGGGCATCTGGCGGTAGAAGAACGTGAGCAGCAGCGTGCGGATGTGCGCGCCGTCCACGTCGGCGTCGGTCATGATGATGATGCGGTGGTAGCGCAGCTTGGCGACGTCGAAGTCGTCCACCCCGCTCTTGCCGCTTTCCACCGCCGCCTTGCCGATGCCGGTGCCCAGCGCGGTGATCAGCGTGACGATCTCGTTGCTGGTGAGCAGCTTCTCGTAGCGCGCCTTCTCCACGTTCAGGATCTTGCCGCGCAGCGGCAGGATGGCCTGGAACTTCCGGTCGCGTCCCTGCTTGGCGCTGCCGCCGGCGGAGTCGCCCTCCACGATGTAGATCTCGCAGAGCGCCGGGTCCTTCTCCTGGCAGTCCGCCAGCTTGCCGGGCAGGCCCATGCCATCGAGCACGCCCTTCCGGCGCGTCATCTCGCGGGCCTTGCGGGCGGCCTCGCGGGCGCGGGCGGCTTCCACGATCTTGCCGACGATGATCTTGGCGTCGTTGGGCCGTTCCTGCAGGAAGTCGTTCAGCTTGTTGGCCACCACGTCTTCCACCGGGCCGCGCACTTCGCTGGAGACCAGCTTGTCCTTGGTCTGGCTGGAGAACTTGGGCTCGGGCACCTTCACGCTCAGCACGCAGGTGAGGCCCTCGCGCATGTCTTCGCCGGAGATCTCCACCTTGGCCTTCTTGGCCAGCTCGTTGTCTTCGATGTACTTGTTGATGACGCGGGTCATCGCCGCGCGCAGGCCCGTCAGGTGGGTGCCGCCATCGCGCTGCGGGATGTTGTTGGTGAAGCAGAGGACCTGTTCGTTGTAGCCGCTGTTCCACTGCATCGCGACTTCGACGCCGATCATGGTCTGCTGGTCGCTCTTGCTCTCGCCGATCGCGTTGAAGGCGTTCGGGTGCAGCACCTGCTTGCCCTTGTTGACGTACTCGACGAAGCCCTTCACGCCGCCGGCGCCGGCGAAGTCGTCTTCCTTGCCGCTGCGCTCGTCCAGCAGGCGGATGCGCACGCCGTTGTTCAGGAAGCTCAGCTCGCGCAGGCGCTTGGACAGGATCTCGTAGTGGAAATCGAAGTTTTCCTTGAAGATCTCGGTGTCCGGCAGGAAGTGCACCTCGGTGCCGCGCTTGTCGGTGTCACCCAGGATGTGCATGGGGCGGATCAGCGCCTTGTCGCCGGTCTGCGGGTTGGCTTCCTCGTGGACGTCGCCGCTCTGCACCACGAAGCCCTTGCTGAATTCGAGCGTGTGGACCTTGCCTTCGCGGCGTACCGTCACGCGCAGCATCGAGGACAGCGCGTTCACGCAGCTCACGCCCACGCCGTGCAGGCCGCCCGACACCTTGTAGCTGTTCTGGTTGAACTTGCCGCCGGCGTGCAGTTCGGTCAGCGCGATCTCGGTGGCGCTGCGCTTGGGCTCGTGCTTGTCGTCCCACTTGATGCCGGTGGGGATGCCGCGGCCGTTGTCGACCACCGAGATCGAGTTGTCGGTGTGGATGGTGACGACGATGTCGTCGCAGTGGCCGGCCAGGGCCTCGTCGATGGAGTTGTCGACCACCTCGAACACCAGGTGGTGCAGGCCGGTGCCGTCGGACGTGTCGCCGATGTACATGCCGGGGCGCTTGCGCACGGCCTCCAGGCCTTCGAGGATCTGGATCGAGCTGGCGCCGTAGTCGCCGCCCCCCGCGGGTGGGACCGCCGGCTGGCCGGCGTTGTCTTCGGGGAGGGGGGTGCTGTTGTCTTGGGCCATAACCTTCTGTTTCGTCATCCCCGCGAAGGCGGGGACCCAGGGCTTCTGCCCTGGTTTCTCAATGCTCTGGGCCCCCGCCTGCGCGGGGGTGACGTACGTCTCAGATGCGCATCGGCATCACGACGTACTTGAAGCTCGCGTTCTCGGGGATCGTGAGCAGCGCCGAGCTGTTGGCGTCGGCCAGTTCCAGTTTCACCATGTCCTGGTCCATGTTGGCCAGGGCGTCGATCAGGTAGGTGACGTTGAAGCCGATCTCGATGGCGTCGCCACCGTAATCGATGTCGAGCTCGTCCACGGCTTCTTCCTGTTCGGCGTTGTTGCTCGCCACCCGCAGCGTGCCCGGCTCGATGTTCAGGCGCACGCCCTTGAACTTCTCGCTGGTCAGGATGGCGGTGCGCTGCAGGCTGGCCAGCAGCGGCGCGCGGCCGAGCGTCACCGAGTTCTTGTGGTTCTTGGGGATGACGCGGTTGTAGTCGGGGAACTTGCCTTCGACCAGCTTGGTCACGAACTCCATGCCGCCGAAGGCGAACTTGGCCTGGTTGTTGGCGAACTGCATCTCGATCGCGCCTTCGGCGTCGGACAGCAGGCGCTGCAACTCCAGCACGGTCTTGCGCGGCAGGATCACTTCCTGGCGCGGCACTTCGACGTCGAGGTTGGCGGAGGCGAAGGCCAGGCGGTGGCCGTCGGTGGCCACCAGCGAGAGCGACTTGCCCTCGGCCACGAACAGGATGCCATTGAGGTAGTAGCGGATGTCGTGCACCGCCATGGCGAAGGAGACCTGGTTCAGCAGGTCCTTCAGCGTCTTCTGCGGCACCGAGAACTTCGGCCCGAAGCTCGGGGCTTCCTGCACCAGCGGGAAGTCCTCGGCGGGCAGCGTCTGCAGCGTGAAGCGCGACTTGCCGCCCTTCATCACCAGCTTGTTCTGGTTGCTCTCGATGCTGACCGTCTGGTCGCTGGGCATGGTGCGCAGGATGTCGATCAGCTTGCGCGCGCCCACGGTGGTGGTGTAGTTGCCGGCATCGCCATCGAGATCGGCCGTGGTGCGGATCTGGATCTCGAGGTCGCTGGTGGTGAACTGCAGGTTGCCGGCGGTCTTGCGGATCAGGACGTTGGCGAGGATGGGCAAGGTGTGCCGCTTCTCGACGATGCCCGCCACCGACTGGAGGACCGAGAGCAGTTTTTCTTGCGTTGCCTTCAAGACGATCATGTCTTCCTCTTCCTAATGCAATTCGTTGTCGTGTGCCGGGTGAAACCGTTATTTTCGCTTATTTCACAAGCACTTACCTAGCCGCAACGCGTCATTCCCGCGAAGGCGGGAACCCAGGGCATCCGGGAGGTTGGGAGCGCGCTGCGCGCGCGTGGGACGCCCTGGGCCCCCGCCTGCGCGGGGGTGACGGTCAACCCTTCAGCGTCTGCTCCAGCACGTGCAGCTGCTGGTTCAGCTCCGTCAGCTGCTGGCGCTCCGCCGAGATCTTGCGCACCGCGTGCAGCACCGTCGTGTGGTCGCGGCCGCCGAACAGTTCGCCGATCTCGGGCAGGCTTTTCTGGGTGAGTTCCTTGGCCAGGTACATGGCGATCTGCCGCGGGCGGGCGATCGAGGCCGGGCGCTTCTTGCTGTACATGTCGGCGACCTTGATCTTGTAGTAGTCGGCCACCGTCTTCTGGATGTTCTCCACGCTGATCTGCCGGTTCTGGATCGACAGCAGGTCGCGCAGCGCCTCCCGCGCCAGCTGGATGGAGATTTCCTTCTGGTTGAAGCGGGAGTAGGCCAGGATCTTGCGGAGCGCCCCTTCCAGCTCGCGGACGTTGGAGCGGACGTTCTTGGCCACGAAGAAGGCCACTTCCTCGGGCATCTCGGTGCCTTCGGCGCGCGCCTTGTTGATCAGGATGGCCACCCGCATCTCGAGCTCGGGCGGCTCGATGGCGACCGTCAGGCCGGAATCGAAGCGCGACACCAGCCGCTCGTGGATGTCCGCCAGGCCCTTGGGATAGGTGTCCGACGTCATCACGATGTGGCTCTTCTTGGCCAGCAGGGCCTCGAAGGCGTTGAAGAATTCTTCCTGGGTGCGGTCCTTGTTGGCGAAGAACTGGACGTCGTCGATCAGGAGCAGGTCCAGCGAGTGGTAGCGCTCCTTGAACTCGTCGAAAGTCTTGCGCTGGTAGGCTTTAACCACATCCGAGACGAACTGTTCGGCGTGGATGTAGAGAACCTTGGAATTCGGCTTGTCGGCCAGCAGCCGGTTGCCCACGGCGTGCACCAGGTGCGTCTTGCCCAGACCGACCCCGCCGTAGATGAACAGCGGGTTGTAAAGATGGCCCGGCGTGCCCGCCACGTGCATGGCCGCGGCCCGCGCCATGCGGTTGGCCGTGCCTTCCACCAGCGTGTCGAAAGTGAGCGCCGTGTTCAGGCGCGTCTTGAACGCCGCCGGCGCGTTGTCTTCCTCGATCTCGACCGGCTCGGAGGCCGGTGCCGTCGCTGCCACGGCCGGTGCTGTGTAAGCACGGACGCCGGTTTCCCGCGGAGTGATGGCTAACTCGATCTGCACCGGCTGGCCGTACAGCTTCTCCAGCATCGCGGAGATCTTGCCGGCGTACTGGGCCCGGACCCAGTCGAGTTTGAAGCGGTTGGCCACGAACAGCGTGACCCTCGAAAAATCGTCGGACACCTGGGCCGTGAGAGGCTTGATCCAGGTGTTGAACTGCTGCTCGGGGAGTTCCTGTGCCAGCTGGTCGACGCACGCCTGCCAGAGGCCGTCGCCCGCTTCCAGGCTGGGTGCGGACGCCAGCCTGCTCTGTTTCCCCTCGCTCATGTGTGCCCCGTCGCTCCTGTGGATTAGTTTTGTCGCGCGAAACGGCGCATTCTAGTTGCTGAACACCTTATCCACACAAGCCGCGGAGGCACCGACGCGGTCAATGCACAGCGACTTGACAAGCCCCGCGTTTGCCTGGGCAGGCCATTTTGGGGATAATGCCGGGTTTTCCCGAGAACCAACATGAAACGCACCTACCAACCCTCCAAAGTGCGCCGCGCTCGTACCCACGGCTTCCTGGTCCGCATGAAGACCCGTGGCGGCCGCGCCGTGATCAACGCGCGCCGCGCCAAGGGCCGCAAGCGCCTGGCCGCCTAAGCCGAGCGAATCGCCAAGCGCACGCCTGCGCCTGCCGATAGTGCAGCGGCTGCAAACCCGGGCACAGTACGAGGCAGCGATGGCAGGCGGCACCGCCTCCCGGACCGCTCACTTCGTGCTGCATCGCGCGGTCCTCGTCACCCCCGCCCAGGCGGGGGCCCAGGGCGTCCAGGAGTCTTCGGAAGCCCTGGTTTCCCGCCTCCGCGGGAATGACAAACCCCTGTTTGCTGTCCACGACGAACCCTGGATCGGGGCCGTCGTGCCCAAGCGCTGGGCGAAACGCGCGGTGACCCGCAACGGGATCAAGCGCCAGATCTACGCCGTGAGCGCGGACTTCGCGACTCGCCTGCCTTCAGCCGCCCTCGTCGTGCGGCTGAGGACGGAGTTCGCCCGCACGCAGTTCCCCAGCGCGTGGTCCGACGCCCTGAAAGCGTCGGTCCGCGGCGAACTGCAGCAGCTGTTCGCCAAAGTCATTCCCGCGCAGGCGGGAACCCAGAGCGTTGTCATCCCGGCGAAAGCCGGGATCCAGGAGGGCGACCGATGAAGCGCGCCCTCATCACCCTCGTCAAAGGCTACCGCCTCCTCCTCTCCCCCTGGATAGGATCGGCCTGCCGCTTCACGCCCACCTGCTCCCTCTATTCCCTGGAGGCTCTCGAGCGGCACGGCGCCGTCGCCGGTACTTACCTGACGGCGGCGCGCATCGCCCGCTGCCACCCCTGGTGCGCGGGCGGCCCTGACCCCGTGCCCGAAGACAAACCCCGGCTCTTCAGCCGCTGGGGCTTCCAACAGAAGAAAACTCCATGACCGACATCCGCCGCACCATCCTCTGGGTGATCTTCGGCTTCTCGCTGGTGATGCTCTGGGACCAATGGCAGGTCTACAACGGCCGCCAGGCGACCTTCTTTCCCTCCGGCAAGCCGGCGGCCACCGCCAAGGCGCCTGCCCCGGCTGCTTCGGCGCCCGCCGCCGACGGCGTGCCCGCGACTACGGCCACGGTGACGGCCGCCGCGCCGGGTGCCGTGCCCACCACCGGTACCGCCACGACCCCGGCCGCCGCGCCGCGTGAGCGCATCACCGTCAGCACCGACGTGCTGCGGGTGGTGTTCGACACCGAAGGCGGCACCATCGTCCACACCGAGTTCCCGAAACTCGCGGGCGACAAGCCGGGCATCAACTACGTGCTGCTCGACCAGGGGCCCGACCGCGTCTACGTGGCGCAGAGCGGCCTGATCGGCGGCGACTTCCCGACGCACAAGACGGTGATGACCGCGTTGCCGGGCGAGCGCACGCTCAAGGACGGCGCCAACGAACTGGCGATCCGCTTCGAGTCGCCGGTGCAGGGTGGCGTGAAGCTGGTGAAGACCTACACCTTCCACCGCGGCGCCTACGACGTCGCCGTGCGCCACGAGGTGGTCAACACCGGCTCCGCGCCTGTGACGCCGCAGCTGTACATGCAGCTCGTGCGCGACGGCAACAAGCTGCCGGGCGAATCCTCCTTCTATTCGACCTTCACCGGCCCGGCGGTCTACACCGAGTCGCACAAGTTCCAGAAGGTGGAGTTCACCGACATCGAGAAGAACAAGGCGGAGATCGAGAAGAACGCCACCAGCGGCTACATCGCCATGGTGCAGCACTACTTCGCGAGTGCCTGGCTGATGGCCGACGGCATCGCCCGCGAGCTGTTCGTGCGCAAGGTCGACAACAACCTGTACTCGGTGGGCATGATCTCGCCGCTGCCCGCCATCGCCCCCGGCCAGGTGCAGGCGCGCGACGCCCGCTTCTTCGCCGGCCCGCAGGAAGAGAAGATGCTGGAACGCGTCTACCCGGGCCTGGACCTGGTGAAGGACTACGGCATGTTCGCCATCCTGGCCAAGCCGCTGTACTGGCTGCTGGACAAGCTGCACGGCTTCCTGGGCAACTGGGGCTGGTCCATCGTGGGCTTGGTGCTGATCATCAAGATCGCCTTCTACTGGCTGCAGGCCAAGGGCTACCAGAGCATGGCCAAGATGAAGGCCATCAACCCCAAGGTGATGGCCCTGCGCGAGCGCCTCAAGGACAACCCGCAGCAGATGCAGCAGGAGATGATGCGCATCTACCGCGAGGAGAAGGTCAACCCGCTGGGCGGCTGCCTGCCGATCATGGTGCAGATCCCGGTGTTCATCGCACTGTACTGGGTGCTGCTGTCCTCCGTGGAGATGCGCGGCGCGCCCTGGGTGGGCTGGATTCACGACCTGTCGCAGAAGGACCCGTACTTCATCCTGCCGGTGGTGATGACGCTCACCACGCTGCTGCAGACGGCCCTGAACCCGGTGCCGCCGGACCCCATGCAGGCCAAGATGATGTGGTTCATGCCGCTGATCTTCTCGGTGATGTTCTTCTTCTTCCCGGCCGGCCTGGTGTTGTACTGGATCACCAACAACCTGCTGTCGATCGCGCAGCAATGGCTGATCAACGTCCGCATGGGCGTGCCGCCGGAGTTCAACCTGCCGAAGCTGAGGTAACCCCTCTCTCTTTGGAAAAAAGCGGCCTTTAGGCCGCTTTTTGCTTTCCGGGTCAACCCGCGTTCCGCCGAACGGTGCTCTACAGTCGTGAACGAATTCATACAATCCGCGACTTTTTGAGGGGGCTCGTTACAGATGAACACTCGTGTACTTCGATCGCTGGCGGCCGCATGGCTGCTCGCCGGCTTGGCTTCATGCGGTGGTGGAGGCGGCGCTGAAGGTGGTGGAGGCGGCAGCCCCTCGGGCGGTGGCGCTTCCCTCAGCGGGGTCGCCGCCGTCGGCGCGCCCGTGGTCGGCGGCACGGTGTCCGTTCGCTGCGCCACCGGCGCCGCGATCAGCGTCACCACCACGACGGGCGGCGCCTGGACGGCCGCCTTGAACGGCCAGACCTTCCCCTGTCTCGTGGCCGTCAGCGGCGGCAACGTGCCGGCCGGCCAGTCGCTCTACTCGCTGGCGCTGGATGCCGCGCCCCTGAACGTCACGCCGCTCACGACGCTGGTGGTGGCCAAGGCCTTCCAGGCCGACCCGGCCAGCATCACGACGCTGCCGACGCTCGACGCCGCGCGCACCGCCCTGCAGCAAGGCGTGACCCAGGTCACGACCCTGCTGCAAGCCTCGGGGTACGCCTCCGTGCCCGCGGATCCGCTGACCGGCGCGTTCAGTCCCGTCGCCGGGGACGCCTACGACGACCTGCTGGAGCAGATCGCCCGATCGCTCGCAGACACGGGCGCCAGCCTCTCGGACCTCGTGGCCGACGCCGCCAGCGGAACCTCCAGCGTCCCGCTGCCCCTCACGCATGTCTTCACCGCCGCCGAACTCGCGGCCATGCCGCAGCTGAACAAGGCTTCGCTCGCGGCCAGCGGCGACGAACTGACCATGGCGCTGCAGGCCGGCACCAACTCCGTCGGCGCTTTCGTGGGCGGCGGCAACGGCAACAAGGCGGTGCTGCAGCTGCCGGGCCTGGCCGGCACCAAGCTGAAGGACTTCAAGTCCATGGCGATGGACGTCAAGGGCCCGACCCTGGTCGGCGGCAGGAACGTCTACGCCTACGTCAACCTCACGGTCGACCTGCAGTGCGACGGCACGCCCCTGCCCGCCAACGCCACGCTGGCCGACGTGCGCGCCAAGCGCCGCATCCTGATCTTCGATCCGTACGTGCGCTACGTGCAGCAGGCGACTTCGCCGCTGTCGGACAGCGCGTTCACGACCGTGAACTTCGACTTCAACACCCCGGGCTGGCGCATTTCGGCCGGCGCTCCGGTGGGCGGCGTCGCCATCAACCCCAACTACATCGGCAACGAGACGCTGGCGACCTTCGACTTCACGACCTATCCCAACGCGTGCATCGTCGACGGCGTGACGGGCGACGGCGGCATGTTCCGCGACGCCGCGGCGGATCCGGCCTGCAGCACCGCGTCCGGCCTCGCCACCAGCGCTCCCGCGTCCTGCGGCAAGCCGTACAGCGGCGTGCAGGTGATCCTCGGGGACAGCGCCACCACCGCCGGCGTCGCCTGGAAGGTGAAGAACATCCGCTTCGAAGCCAGCACGGTGCGCAACTTCCGCTTCCAGTAGGGCGCTCGCCGACAATGGCGGGATGCTCGCCCGCCTCGACCAGCCCATCGCCGCCATCGCCACCGCCCCGGGCCGGGGGGCGGTGGGCATCGTGCGGGTATCGGCGAAGAACGTGCAGGCGATCGTCGATGCGGTGTGCGGGCGGGCCCTGAAACCGCGCGAGGCGACGTACCTGCCCTTCCGCGCTGGCGACGGCAGCGCCATCGACCAGGGCCTGGCGATCCACTTCCCCGCCCCGCACTCCTACACCGGCGAGGACGTGCTGGAGCTGCAGGCGCACGGCGGGCCGGTCGTCCTGCAGCTGCTGCTGGCGCGCTGCCTCGAAGCCGGCGCGGCGATCGCGCTGCGCGTCGCCGAGCCCGGCGAGTTCACCCAGCGCGCCTTCCTCAACGGCAAGCTGGACCTCGCGCAGGCCGAAGCGATCGCCGACCTGATCGACGCCTCCACCGAAGCGGCCGCCCGCAGCGCCACGCGCTCGCTGGCCGGCGAGTTCTCGCGCGAGATCCACGCGCTGCGCGATGCGCTGATCCACCTGCGCATGCTGGTGGAAGCGACGCTCGACTTTCCCGAGGAAGAGATCGACTTCCTGCAGAAGGCCGATGCGCAGGGCCAGCTCGAACGCCTGCAGCAGAACCTCGGGCGCGTGATGCAGCGCGCGCACCAGGGCGCGCTGCTGCGCGAAGGCATCAACGTTGTGATCGCGGGGCAACCGAACGCCGGCAAGAGCTCGTTGCTCAACGCCCTGGCCGGCGCGGAGCTTGCCATCGTCACGCCGATTCCCGGCACCACCCGCGACGTGGTGCGGCAGACGATCCAGATCGAAGGCGTGCCGCTGCACGTGGTCGACACCGCCGGCCTGCGCGAAGGCGCCGACACGGTGGAACAGATCGGCATCGAGCGCGCCTGGGGGCAGATCCACAAGGCCGATGCGGTGGTGTTCCTGCACGACCTCACGCGCGCTGCCGAGTCCGACTACCGCGACGCCGATGCCGCGATCGCGGCGAAGCTGCCGCAGGACCTGCCGGTGGTCGACGTGTGGAACAAGGTAGACGCCGTCACCCCCGCGGAGGCGGGGGCCCAGGGCACCCGGGAGCCCGGGGTTCCCGCCTTCGCGGGAATGACGTTGTCCGCCAAGACCGGCGCCGGCCTCGACCCCCTGCGGCGCAAGCTCCTCGAACTCGCCGGCTGGCAATCCGCGCCGGAAGGCGTCTTCATCGCGCGCGAGCGGCACCTGCATGCATTGCGCCGCGTCGATGGGCACTTGATGGAAGCCGCCGCGCATATCGCGTTGGGCGCGCAGTCGCTCGATCTCCTCGCCGAAGAACTGCGGCTCGCGCAGAACGCGCTGAGCGAGATCACCGGTGAATTCAGTGCCGACGATCTGCTCGGCGTGATCTTCAGCCGGTTCTGCATCGGGAAGTAGCGCTTCGCGCAGCGCTGGGGTTGCACCCCAGCCTACAAGTC
>NZ_DASVNN010000139.1:0-27695 GCF_036383835.1 Ramlibacter sp. | reverse complement strand
AAAAGGCCCTGTTCCATCGTGCGCTGCACGACCACGCGGTCGCCCAGGATGCGCGGCTGGCTGCCCTGCATCTCCTCCATCAGCGAAGCCGCCACGCGTCCGCCCTCCAGCGGCCACTCCAGCATCATCCATTCCCTGAAGCGCGGATCCGCGTGGTAGATGACGCCGCGCGCATCGGCGATGGCCACCGCCCAGCTCGCGCGCGCGTCGTGTCCGACCAGGCGGTCGAGGTGCACGAGGCGGTTGATCGCCAGCGACTGCATCAGGTGCGGCGCGAGGGCGGCCAGCAACTCGATTTCCCCGGGCGTGCAGTGCCTCTGCGGGTCGGACCGGAACAGCGACACCCATTCGGCGAAGCGCGTGAGCGGATTGATGTCGGAGGTGATGAAGCAGTGGTGCTGCGAATGATCGAGCGCGAACTGGCGGATGTCCGCCTGGTCGTCGCGCGAGAACTCCTCGAGCGCGCTGAAGCCGATGGTCAGCCGCGGCTGGCCGGTCACGCGCACCGCGGCCGTGTCCTGGTGCCGCACTTTCGCGAACGCGGTGAACATCGCGTCGGGGAAGTTGTGCCGGTGCAGGCTGTGGATGTCGATGCCCTGGGCGGTCATCGTGCCCGTGCCCCAGATGGAAGCGTCGAAATGCAGCAGCGGCTTGACCGCTTGCAGTACCGCGTCCTGGAATTCGTGGACCGGCACTTCCTGGGCATGGCGGTAGAGGTCCAGCAGGAAGCGGCTGAACTCCGGCAGGCTCGTTGTCGACATCGACGGTGTCCGCGGCAGGCGCGGGATGTTGTGTATTTGGTTACATGATGATACGCCGCGCAAGAAAAAGCCCCGCGCCGGCGAGGCGCGGGGCTTTCATGGGTTGCCTTGAGGGTTAGTTGTACGTGTAGACAGCCGACTTGTTCGTCGAGTCGGTCGAGCGCAGGCTGAACAGGATGGTCCGGGAGGTCGTGGTCGTGAAGGCCGGGACCGTCGCCACGTTGTAGATCGCAGAGGTCGCCCCGCGCGGCACCGGCTTGCTCGGGCCGAAGCTGTTGGTCACCGCGTCGATGGTGACCGTCACCCCGCCGATCTGAGGCGCGGCCAGGTTCTGAACCCAGTCCACGGGCAGCGCGCTCTGCGCGCCGGCCAGGCTGCCCGCCGGATCGAGTGCGGCCAGGGTCTGCGGGCCGGGCGTGTTCCAGGGCATGTCGACCCCTTGGGTTGCCGGGATCAGGTTGGTCAGCAGCGTCTTGAAGATCACGCGGTCCGGCGTGCCCGTGTTGGCGCCGTAGAACAGTTCGAACTTGTAGCGCGCACCCATGACGACGGCGCTGGGGTCGAAGCCGTCCGCGGGCTGCGCCCAGATCAGCCCGTTGGTGGCGTTGTTGGGGTTGGACGCGAGCGTGCGGGCCTGGGTGCCGGTGATGCCGGCCGTGCGCGAGAACCACAGGTTCGGGCAGTTCACCGAGGCGCCGCTGTTGTTGCACAAGCTGCCCACGGTGAGGCTACCCGTCTTGTTCCACATGTCCATGGAGTTCTGCGCCCCCGCGGAGACCTTGTAGACCAGGCCGCCGGTGGTCAGCCCCGGGCCGGTGACCCGCACCATCTCCAGGTTCTGGCCACCCTGCACGGTCCCCGGGCCCTTGCTGTTGATGTTGAACACCATTCCGCTCTGGAAGGTGCTGAAGCGCGGGCCGCCGGTGTTCAACTGCTCGACGCGGCGCAGGTTGACGCGCACGGTGATGTCCACCGCCTGCTGGTTGCCCACCAGCCACCAGTCGGTCGGCCGGCTGGTCGAGGAGCTGCCGGGGATGCGGGCAGCGACCGTGATCACGCTGCCGGCATTGCCGGCGGCGTCCATGTAGCGGATGTTCACGATGGCGCGGTCGTACGCATCCAGCGCCGGCGGCGTCGCCGACCCGTTCGCCGGGTAGAAGGCGACGATCTCCGGAACGCTGAAGGCGGCGCCGGTCATCTGGTCGCTGGTGAGCAGGCCATAGAACAACTGGCCGGCGTTGTAGCCGTTGTGGAGGAAGTCGATGCCGCCCGCATTGGTTGCGTCGGACACGAAGTCCTGGCAGGCCGTGGCGACGTTCTGCACTTCGGGGCCGCCCTGGTCCTGCGGGATCGCGGTGTTCTTCGCCAGCACGCGGCTGGTGGCCGAGAGCGCGAAGCAGGCATTGAACTTCTGCGCCACCAGTTGCGCCGCCTGCGAGAGGCTGGACACGTTGGCGTTCGGCGTCGTGACGGTCGATCCCGCGCTGCTGGCGGTCGCCAGGATCACGGGCGTCGGGTTGTCGATCGTGGTCAGCGCGAGCTGGCCGCTCGCGGGATCGGTGACCACCTTCACGATGTCGAGCACCAGGTCGGCGGTGTTGCCGGTGTTGGCGGCCGTGGCCGCCGTGATGCTGGTAGCGAAGGGATCGTAGCCGGCGGGCATGCCGATGGCCGTGAGCACCGGCGCGAGCTGCGCGACCACGTTGGCCGTGACCGTCTGCAGCGCGGCCGCGTCGACGGTCCTGTTGTTGACCACGGTCAGCGCATTGCCGTCGCCGGCCAGCTGCGCCACGATGGCGGTGGTCAACGGCGTGGCGTTCACGGTCAGCGGCGTGCCGGCCGCAGGCGTGGTGACGGCGACGCTGACCAGCGCGCCGGTGTTGCCCGAAGGGTCGGTGACGACGATGAAGAAGGGGGCCGTCTCGCCCGTCTTCAACGTGCAGGTGTACTTGCCGAGGCCATCGGTGCTGATCGCGGCTTCGGTGCACGGCGAGGCACCCGCGCTGTTGGTGATCGTCACCGGCGCGTTCGCCAGCGCGGCGCCCGTGGCGGCCGTGCCGACCAGCTGGCTGGACACCGTCGATCCGCCACCGCCGCCACCGCCTCCGCCTCCCGAACCGCCGGCGGTCGTACCGCCGCCTCCGCCGCCGCCGCAGGCGGCAACCAGCAATGCCACTGCCGCGCAGGCCGCGGCGAGCTTCAGGGAAGCTACCTTCATTGGGGAGTCCTCGTGGTGATGTGTGATCCGAAGGGCGCGTGGGCGCTGGCGGATTACAGGAAAGGCACCGGCCGGGGTCCATCCCCTGAACGGGTGAAACGTTTATTTACGCCGTGTATCTATTCCGTTCGGGGTAGGCCCTCGCCGGGCCTCAACGAACGGGCAAATGCAGGGTGCGCGCCAGTTCTCGCATGCGCTCGACTTCGCTGCGGACGTACTGCTGCGCGTCGCTCCCCGTCTTCGGAAACGGCTCGAGTCCGCGCGCCCGCAGCACCCGCCCGAACTCCGGCGTCGCCATCACGCGCTGCAGCGTGCGCACCCACTCGTCGTAATCGCGCGCGGCGACGCCCGGCCCCATGTAGACCCCTCGCACCGTGGGCCAGACGAGATCCAGGCCCTGCTCGCGCGCGGTCGGTACCTGTGCGAGGCGTCCCGCCAGGCGCTGCGGCGCAAGCACCGCGAGCAGCTTGATCTCGCCGGCGAGGAAGGCTTCCGTCGCTTCCGCAGCGTCGCCGCAGAACACGTCCACGTGGCCGCCGCGCAGGGCGGCGATCGCCTGGCCGCCGCCCTCGAAGGAGACGAAGCGCATCGCCCGATGGTCCTTCCCGGCCGATTGCACCAGCAGCGCGGCCTTGATCCAGTCCTGGCTGCCCACGCCGCCGCCCGCGCCGAACACGAGGCCGGCGGGATCGGCGCGCAGGCGCATGCGCAGGGTGGCCAGCGAATCCATCTGCGAGTTCCTGCGCACGGCGACGACGCCGTACTCGGTGCCGAGCGTCGCCAGCCAGCGCACGTCGTCGGGCGAGTGCGGTCCGAACTTGCCCTGCGCCAGGTTCACCAGCGAGCCCGTGGAGAAGGCGACGAGCGTGCGCGGATCGCTCCAGCGCTGCGTGACGGCGCGGTCGAAGGCGAGCGCGCCGATGCCGCCGGGCAGGTAGCGGATGTCCACGTCGGCCACCGGCGCGGCTGCGGGCAGGCGCAGCATCTCGCGCAGCAACTGGCAGGTGAGGTCGAAGCCGCCGCCGGCCTTCGCGGGCGCGATGCATTCCACGCGCGGCGCCGCGGTGGCGGAGGCGCATTGGAGGGCCAGGACGGCAAGGATGCAGGCGATCAGGTGGCGCATTCAGTTCTCCGTCACGGCTGCGGGCCGCGGCCACGAGAGGCTTGCACGCAGTCCGCTGCCGCCTTCGCCGCCCTCCAGCCGCAAGGCGCCGCCGTGGCGCGCGGCGATCGCCGATGCGATGGCGAGTCCCAGGCCGGAGCCGCCGCCGCGGCCTGCATGGCCGCGCGCGAAGCGGATGCCGGCCCGCGAGCGCACCTCGGGCGGCAGTCCCGGGCCGGTGTCCTCCACCGACAGGGTCCAGCCAAGATCGTTCGCGGCAGCCCGCAAGGTGATGCTGCCGTCCGGCACCGCCGCGATGGCGTTCGCCACCAGGTTGACCAGAGCCTCGCGCAGCAGCGCGGCGTCGCCATGGGCTTCGAGAGAATCAGCCTCCACGCCCAGGTCCAATCCTTTCTCTCGCGCGGCCGGCAGGAACTGGCGCGCCACCTCCCGCAGCAATTCGCTGGCCTCGAAAGGCGCCTGCTGCAGTTCGACCGACTCGCTGCGCGCGAGGCTCAGCAACTGGTTGGTGCTGCGCGTCGCGCGCTGCAATTCGCCCGCCAGCGCCTCCAGCGTGCTGTGCACTTCATCCGGGTCGTCGGCGCGCAGCGCGAAATCCACCTGCATGCGCAAGGTGGTGAGATGGGTGCGCAGCTGGTGCGAGGCATCGTCCAGGAACATGCGCTGCTGCGCGCCGAGCGCGTGCGTGCGCTGCATGTGCTGGTTGATCGCGGCCACCAGCGGGCGCACGTCTTCCGGCAGGCCTTCCTCCGCCAAGGGCTGCAGTTCGCCAGGCGAGCGCTGTTCCACTTCGCGCGAGAGCCGGACGAGCGGCCGCAATACGAGCACGATGGCCGAGATGCACGCGGCCACCGTGAGCACCAGGAACAGCCCGCTCGACACGGCCGCCCGCTGCACGAACACGCGCCGGAACTCGTCGCGCGACTGGGTCGCCTCGGCCACCTGGATCACCAGTCGCCGCGACGCCGATCCTTCCGCGGGCCGTTCCAGTTCGCGCGTGTAGGCGGCGATGCGCACCGGCGCCCCGAAGTACGTGCCGTCGTAGAACTGCGGCACGCCCAGCTTCAGGGCGCTGGGCGGCGCCGGCAGGTCGGGGCTGCCCAACTCCACGAGGCCGTCGGCCGTGGCCACCCGGAAGTGCACCGGACCGCTGGCCGTGAGCTCGAAGAACTCGAACATGCGGTAAGGCAGTTCCACCGCCAGCCCGCCGGACTCGGTGGAGACGTTGGCGTCGATCGACTTCAGTGCGCCGAGCAGCGAGCGGTCGTAGGCGGCGTCGGCCGCGCGCCGCACGTCCTGCGCGGTGAGCCGCAATTCGGCGAGCGACAGCAGCAGCAGCGCCGGAAGCAGCAGCAGCAGGAGCTGCCGCGCCAGCCGCAGCCGGCTAAGCCGCTTCCAGCGCATACCCGAGGCCGCGATAGGTAGTGATGCGCAGGCCCGGACCGTCGATGCGCTTGCGCAGGCGATGCACGATCACCTCCACCGCTTCGGGCTGGATGTCCTTCTCGTCCGAAACCACGCGCTCCAGGATCTGCTGCTTGGACATCGGCTCGCCCGCATGCTGCAACAGCACGCGCAGCACGGCCGATTCGCGCGGCGACAGCGCGAGCGCCTGGCCGTCGAGCGAGAAGCGCCGCAGCACCAGGTCGTACGCCAGCGGACCGCAGGCGAGCCGCGCCGCTTCCGCGCCGCGCGCGCGGCGCAGCAGCGCATGCAGGCGCACCTGCAGTTCCTCCAGCTCGAAGGGTTTGGCGAGGAAGTCGTCGGCACCCGCGTGGAAGGCGCGCACCTTCTCCGTGAGGGCGTCGCGCGCGGTGAGCACGAGGGCGGGCACGTGGGCATCGCGCCGGCGGATGTCCGCCAGCACGTCCTGGCCGTCGCGGTCCGGCAGGCCGAGATCGAGCACGATCACGTCGTGGTGGCCGGACGCGGCTGCCGCGATCGCGCTGCGGCCGTTGTCCACCCATTCGACGACGATGCCCGCGGCACCCAGGGCCTTGGAGAGCCAGGTGCCGAGGGCGTGTTCGTCTTCGACCAGCAGGATGCGCATCAGGGAGGGGGTGGGGCCGGCACGCCCCCCTTGGGCGCAACCGATCACTCGGCCTTGATTTTCGCCCGATCGACCACCTGCTTCCAGCGCTTCTGCTCCTGCGCGATGAATTGAGCGAACTGCGCGGGGGTTCCGCCGACCGATTGCGCCGCGTCCTGGTTCAGGCGCTCGAGCGCGCCCTGCGACCTCATCGCCTTCTGCGCATCGGCGGCGAGGCGGTCGATGTTGGCCTGCGCCATGGTGGACGGAGCGAGGATGCCGTACCACTGCGTCATCTCGAAGCCGGGGAAGCCTTGCTCCGCCACCGTCGGCACGTCGGGCAGTTGCGGCAGGCGCTGGGCGGAGCCCGTGGCGATGCAGCGCAGCTTGCCCGCCTTGATGTGCTGGATGATGGCCGATGCGCCGACCGCCGCCGCATCGAGGCGCCCGGCGAGCAGGTCGGTGAGCTGCGGGCCCGTGCCCTTGTAGGGGATGTGCGTGATGAAGATGTTGGCCGTCATCTTCAGGTATTCCATCGCCAGGTGGCCCGCGCTGCCGTTGCCGGCGGAACCGTAGTTCATGGAGCCGGGCTTGGCCTTCACCAGCGCGATGAACTCCTTGAGGTTCTTCGCGGGCACGTTCGGGTTCACCACGTAGAGGCTGGGCACCTTGGCCAGCAGGCTCACCGGCTTGAAGTCCTTGTTGGCGTCGTACGGCAGCTTGTCGTACATGTAGGGATTCACCGCCAGCGTGCCGATGTGGCCCAGGATGATCGTGTGCTGGTCGTCGGCGCGCGCCACTTCGGCCATCGCGATGTTGCCGGAGGCGCCCGGCTTGTTGTCGACGAACACGTTCTGGCCGAGCGTCCTGGCCATCTCCACGGCCGACGAGCGCGCGATGATCTCCGAGCTGCCCCCGGGCGCGAACGGCACCACGAAGCGGATCGGCTTGGACGGCCAGGCCTGCGCGAAGGCGGGCAGCGCCAGCTGGCCGGCGAAGGCGGAAGCGCCGGCGGCGCGGAGGAAGGTTCGTCTCGTCTGGTTCATGGCGGTCCTGGAAGCCGGTGTACCGGCAGGTGGCATGCACCTTAGCGGCGCGGCGCTTTCAATTGGCTTTCAGCGGAAGCCGGACCGCACTGCCAGTGTGCATCCGGTCTTCAGGCCCTGCTCCATCGCGGTGCCAATGGCCTGGCACGGTGCTTGCGTTGATGGAGTCACCTGACGCGCGCCCCAAGGGCGCGCCCTCTCCAGGCCTCCCGGCGCACGCCGACGTGCGCCGACCAGCACAGCGTCGTGCATGGAGGCCTCCCGGTCGGGCACGCCGCGTCCCGTACCGGCCGTGCCCGATCCACCCAGTTCAAGGATTCCCTCGCGTGAAGATCGTCGTCATCGGCCACGGCATGGTCGGCCACAAGTTCCTCGAAAGCCTGAATGACTCGGCACTGGCCGGCACGCAGGTCACGGTGCTGTGCGAGGAGCCGCGCCCGGCCTACGACCGCGTGCACCTGTCCGATTTCTTCAGCGGCCGCAGCGCGGACGACCTCTCGCTGGTCGCGCCCGGCTTCTTCGACGCCTCCGGCTTCGCGCTGAAGCTCGACGCCCGCGCCACGGCCATCGACCGCGCCGCCCGCACCGTCACCGCCAGCACCGGCGAGGTCTTGCCGTACGACAAGCTGGTGCTGGCCACCGGCTCCTATCCCTTCGTGCCGCCGGTGCCCGGCCGCGAGCGCGCCGACTGCTTCGTCTATCGCACCATCGAGGACCTGGAGGCGATGCAGGAATGCGGCGCCCGATCGAAGAGCGGCGTCGTGATCGGCGGCGGCCTGCTCGGACTGGAGTGCGCCAAGGCCCTGCGCGACATGGGCCTGGCCACGCACGTCGTGGAGTTCGCGCCGCGCCTGATGGCGCTGCAGGTCGACGAAGCCGGCGGCCGCATGCTCCGCCGCAAGATCGAGGAGCTCGGGGTGCAGGTGCACACGGGCAGGAACACGCAGCAGATCGTCGGCGGCGAGCAGGCGCGCCACCGCCTGGTGTTCGCCGACGGCAGCCAGCTGGAGACCGACATGCTGGTGTTCTCCGCCGGCATCCGTCCGCGCGACGAGCTGGCGCGCGCCGCCGGCCTCGCGCTCGGCGCGCGCGGCGGAGTGGCGATCGACGAGCATTGCCGCACCAGCGACGAACACATCTACGCCATCGGCGAGTGCGCTGCCTTCGACGGCATGGTCTACGGCCTGGTGGCGCCCGGCTACGACATGGCGCGCGTGGTGGCGCAGCACCTCGCCGGTGCGCCGGCCCGCTTCGCCGGCGCCGACATGAGCACCAAGCTGAAGCTGATGGGCGTGGACGTGGCCAGCATCGGCGACGCGCAGGGCGCCACCGCCGGCAGCCGCGCCTACCAGTTCAGCGACGAGCGCAAGCAGGTCTACAAGAAGATCGTCGTCTCCGACTGCGGCAAGAAACTGCTGGGCGCCGTGATGGTGGGCGACGCCGCGGAGTACGGCACGCTGCTGCAGATGATGCTCAATGGCATCCCGCTGCCGGAAGCGCCCGAGTTCCTGATCCTGCCGCAAGCCGACGGCAACGCGAAGCCGGCGCTCGGGCCCGACGCGCTGCCCGATGCGGCGCAGATCTGCTCCTGCAACGACGTGTCCAAGGGCCGCCTGTGCGGCGCCGTGCGCGACGGCGCCACCACGATCGGCGAGCTCAAGGCCTGCACCAAGGCGGGCACGGCCTGCGGCGGCTGCGTGCCGCTGGTCACGCAGATCATGAAGGCCGAGATGAAGAAGCAGGGCCTGGCGGTGAACAACCACCTGTGCGAGCACTTCCGCTACTCGCGCCAGGAGCTGTTCCACCTGGTGAAGGTGGAGAAGATCCGCAGCTTCGCGGAACTGCTCGGGCGCCACGGCCACGGCCTCGGCTGCGACATCTGCAAGCCGGTGGCCGCCAGCATCTTCGCCTCGGTGTTCAACGATTTCATCCTGGACCCGAAGCTCGCCAGCCTGCAGGATTCCAACGACTACTTCCTCGGCAACATCCAGAAGGACGGCACCTATTCCGTGGTGCCCCGCATGCCGGGCGGCGAAGTCACGCCCGACGGCCTGATGGCCGTCGCCCAGGTCGCGAAGAAGTACGGCCTGTACACCAAGATCACGGGCGGCCAGCGCGTCGACCTGTTCGGCGCCCGCGTCGACCAGCTGCCCGCGATCTGGGAGGAACTGATCGCCGCCGGCTTCGAATCCGGCCATGCCTACGGCAAGTCGCTGCGCACGGTGAAGTCCTGCGTCGGTTCGACCTGGTGCCGCTACGGCGTCGACGACAGCGTCGGCCTCGCGATCGAACTGGAGAACCGCTACAAGGGCCTGCGGGCGCCGCACAAGATCAAGTTCGGCGTCTCCGGCTGCACCCGCGAGTGCGCCGAAGCCCAGGGCAAGGACGTCGGCGTCATCGCCACCGAGAAGGGCTGGAACCTCTACGTGTGCGGCAACGGCGGCATGAAGCCCCGCCACGCGGAACTGCTCGCGTCCGACCTGGGCAAGCAGGACCTGGTGAAGTACATCGACCGCTTCCTGATGTTCTACATCCGCACTGCCGACCGGCTGCAGCGCACCAGCGTGTGGCGCGACAACCTGGAAGGCGGCCTCGATTACCTGAAGGACGTGGTGGTGCGCGACAAGCTGGGCCTGGCCGCCGAACTCGAGGCGGACATGCAGCACGTGGTGGACACCTACGCCTGCGAATGGAAGGAAGCCGTGACGAACCCGGAAACGCGCAAGCGCTTCCGCCAATTCGTCAACAGCGACCGCGCCGACCCCAACGTCGTCTTCGTGCAGGAGCGCGGGCAGATCCGCCCCGCCTCGCCGGAAGAACGCGAAGCCCAACCCGCCTGAGGAGAACCGCCATGCAAGCGAAGAACTGGAAGCCCGTCTGTTCCGTGGACGACATCGTGCCGAACACCGGCGTCTGCGCGCTCGTGGAAGACCGGCACGTCGCCATCTTCCACGTCCTGGACGTCGAAGAAGGCCTGTTCGCGATCGACAACGTCGACCCCAACGTGCAGGCCAGCGTGCTGTCGCGCGGGCTCGTGGGCAACCTGGGCGAGCGCATCGTGGTCGCCTCTCCCATCTACAAGCACCACTTCGACCTGCGCAGCGGCGAATGCCTGGAGGCGCCGGAGCACTCCGTTGCCGCCTATCCGGTGAAGGTCGAAGACCGAACCGTTCTCGTGGCTGTCTAGCGCCCCAGCGCCCCCATCCCGGCCTTCCCCCGGAGGGGGAAGGAGCAAAACCAACACTACAACAGGAGCTTTCCGTGGCCTACCTCGTCCCTTCCGAATTCGTCACCAAGATGGTCGACGCCGGCGAATCCAAGATCTTCATGTCCACCCGCGACACGCTGGTGCGCGCCTACATGGCCGGCGCCATCCTGTGCCTCGCCGCGTGGTTCGCCGTCACCATCAACGTGAACACCGGACAGCCGCTGCTGGGGGCCGTGCTGTTCCCCGTCGGCTTCTGCATCCTGTACCTGCTGGGCTTCGACCTGCTCACCGGCGTGTTCGTGCTCACGCCCCTGGCGCTGATCGACAAGCGCCCGGGCGTCACCGTCAAGGGCGTGCTGCGCAACTGGGGCCTGGTGTTCGTCGGCAACTTCGGCGGCGCCTTCACGGTCGCCCTGGCCATGGCCATCACCACCACCTTCGGCTTTTCCGTCGAGCCCAACGCGGTGGGCAAGGCGATCGGCGTCATCGGCGAGAGCCGCACGCTGGGCTACGCGCACTACGGCGCGGCCGGCATGCTGACGCTGTTCGTGCGCGGCATGCTGTGCAACTGGATGGTCTCTACCGGCGTCGTCGGGGCGATGATTTCCACCACCGTGGGCGGCAAGGTGCTGGCCATGTGGATGCCCATCATGGTGTTCTTCTACATGACCTTCGAGCACTCGATCGTCAACATGTTCCTGTTCCCCTCGGGCCTGCTGCTGGGCGCGCACTTCACGCTGGTGGACTACCTGCTGTGGAACGAGATCCCCACCGTGCTGGGCAACCTGGTGGGCGGCCTGTCCTTCACCGGCCTGACGCTCTACGCCACGCACCTGAAGACGGCGCCCAAGCGCGCCGCCGCCTGAGTTGCTGCAGGTCTCGGCCGGCCAGTACTCCGACGCGGGGCGCAAGCCGGCCAACCAGGACTTCCACGGCCTGTGCGTCCCACGCGGGCCGCAGCGCGCCGCCAAGGGCGTGGCCATCGCGCTGGCCGACGGCATCAGCAGCAGCGATGCCGGCCACCTGGCCAGCGCGGCGGCCGTGCGCAGCTTCCTCGACGACTACTACTGCACGTCCGAAGCCTGGTCCGTCAAGACCTCGGTGGAGCGGGTGCTCGTCGCCGCCAACTCCTGGCTGTTCGCGCAGACGCGCAGCGGCCAGGGCCGCTACGACCGCGACCGCGGCTGGGCCTGCACGCTCAGCGCGCTGGTGCTCAAGTCGCGCACCGCGCACCTGTTCCACGTCGGCGATGCACGCGTCTGGCAGGTGCAGGGCCATGCGCTGGAGCAGCTGACGCAGGACCACCGCGTCTACGCCGGCGGTGGCCAGAGCTACCTGGGCCGCGCGCTGGGCATCGGCGCGCAGCTGGAGATCGACTACCGCGCGCTGCCGCTCGAACGCGGCGACGTCTTCCTGCTTGCCACCGACGGCGTGCATGCCCACGTGACGGAAGCCGCGATGCTCGAGATGCTGCGCCGGCACCCCGACGACCTGGACGCGGCCGCGCGCGCCATCGCCGACGAGGCGCTCCAGTGCGGCAGCGAGGACAACGTCACCGTGCAGGTGCTGCGGATCGACGAATTGCCGGCGCCGGAGATCGGCGAAGTCGCCCGCATGGCGGCGGAGCTGCCGCTGCCGCCCCTGCTGGCGCCGCGCATGGTGTTCGACGGCTTCCGCATCGTCCGCGAACTGCACGCGAGCAGCCGCAGCCACGTCTACCTCGCCGTCGATGAAGACAGCGGCGAGACCGTGGTGCTGAAGACGCCGTCGATCGACCTGAGCGGCGACCCGGCCTACCGCGAGCGCTTCCTGCTCGAGGAGTGGGCCGCCCGCCGCGTCGACAGCCCGCACGTGCTGAGGGCCCCGGCGCCCAGCCGCCGGCGCAACTTCCTCTACGTCGTGCTCGAATACGTGGAAGGCCGCACGCTCACGCAGTGGATGGTGGACCATCCGCGGCCCGACCTGGCCACCGTGCGCGCCATCGTCGACCAGGTCGCGCGCGGCCTGCGCGCGCTGCATCGGCTGGAGATGCTGCACCAGGATCTGCGCCCCGACAACGTGATGATCGACGCCACGGGCACCGCGCGCATCATCGACTTCGGTGCGGTGCGCGTGGCCGGCATCGCGGAGATGGAGGCGGCGGACCGCAACCCGCTGCCCGGCACGGCGCAATACATGGCGCCCGAATACTTCCTTGGGACCGGCGGCGATGCTCGCTCCGACCTGTTCTCGCTGGCCGTGATCGCCTACCAGATGCTGTCCGGCCGGCTGCCCTACGGCGCGGCGGTGGCGCAGTGCCGCAGCGCGGCGGACCAGCGCGGCCTGCGTTGCCAGTCGCTGGCGCCGCTGCGGCCGGACGTGCCGGCCTGGGTCGACGCCGCGCTGCACAAGGCGCTGCAGCCGCTACCGCACAAGCGCTACGGCGACGTCGCCGAATTCGCCTATGCGCTGCACCGGGCCGACCCCGAGTTGCAGCCGCGGCGCCGGCTGGCGCTGGCCGAACGCAATCCGGTGGCTTTCTGGAAGGCGGTGTCGCTGCTGCTGGCGCTGGGGTGGGTGGTGCTGCTCGGATTGCGGACCGCCGGCAAGTAAACCGGCGGCATGCGTCCGGGCTGGCGGCAGAGGTAGCGGGCGTCCTACAGCCGTATCGGCCCGCCGAACATCCGCGGCGCTGTGCCGGGTCCAAGAATGCGGTGCAGTGAAGGGGTCGCACGTCGTCGACCCGAACCGCGGAAGCACCATGGCCGACGAAGCAGACCTCGCATTCGATTCCGAGCAGCGCCACCTGACGCACGCTCTCGCCGCGCAGCGCACCCGTTCCGCCGTCCTGCGGCCGGTGGGCTGCTGCCACAACTGCGGCAACACCGACGACCTCGAAGAGCGCCTGTTCTGCGACGGCGACTGCGCGGCCGACTGGGAATACCAGGATTCGCTGCGGCGCAAGCTGGGATTGCCGCCGGAGCCGGGCTTCGCGGGTCCGGCACCCGCGTTGCACTGACGCTTCAGGCCCCCAGGAAGGACTGGCCGCAGACGCGCAGGGTCTGTCCGCTGATCCCCTGCGCGTCCGCACGCGCGAGGAAGGCGATGGCTTCGGCCACGTCCGCCGGCTGCCCGCCCTGCATCAGCGCGTTCAGGCGGCGGCCCACCTCGCGAACCATGAAGGGAATGCGGTCGGTCATCGCGGTTTCGATGAACCCGGGCGCCACCGCGTTCACCGTGATGCCGCGATCCGCGAGCTCCCGCGCGCGTTCTTCGGCGTAGCCGATCAGTGCGGCTTTCGACGCGGCGTAGTTGGTCTGGCCGGCATTGCCCGCAATCCCGCTGATCGACGCCAGGCAGATCTCGCGCGCATCCGGGCGCAGGGCGTTGGCTTCGTCGAGCGCGCGATCGATCGCCAGCACCGCACGGAAGTTGACGGCCAGCACGCTGTCCCATTCGGCCCGCGTCATGCGCGCGAGCGTGCGGTCGCGCGTGATGCCGGCGTTGTGCACGAGGACGTCGACGCCGCCGCGCGGCGAAACGGCTTCCGCGATCTGCCGCCCCGCGTCGCTCGCCGTGATGTCGAGAGGCAGCGCGCTGCCGCCGATGCGCCGGGCCAGGGCGTCGAGCGCCGCGGCCGTGGCCGGGACGTCCACGCACACCACGAACATGCCGTCGGCGGCCAGCCGTTCCGCGGTGACGATACCGATGCCGCCCGTTGCCCCGGTGACGACGGCGGTGCGGCCTTGCAAGGCGAGTGCCGGGGCGGCTTGCGCCTCGCGCAGGCGCAAGGCCTGGCCCGACACGTAGGCGGATCGGTCGCTGCAGAAGAATCCGAGCGGGCCCGCGAGCGCAGGGAGGGCGGATGGCGCCAGGTAGATGCAGTTCGCGGTCCCACCGCGCCGTCCGGCCTCCTTCGCGAGCGAGCGCGTGAAGCCCTCGATCGCGCGAGCGCACGCTGCCGCCTCAGGTCCTTGCGCATCCCCATTGGCGAGCAGCAGCACGCGACCACTGTCGGCGAGCCGTCCGACAGCGGAGGGGACCTGTGCGTGCAGCCAGGCCAGCGAGTCCGCCGTCGTGCAGCCGGTGGCGTCGACGACCACCGCGTGGAGCGAGCCTTTTCCCGACAAGCCCGCGCCTTGCGACGCCAGCCCTTCGCTGCAGCTCGCCGCGGCGAATCCGCCCAGGCCTTCCAGCACCTGCACTTCGCGTCCGGCAAATTCCTGCGGCGACCGCGGAGCGGTGCGGCGCGCCAGCACGCGCGGCCGCGGCAGGCGCAGGGCGCGCACGATCGGAGCAGCCCAGGGTGTGTTGGCGAGATCCAGGAGGCGGTCGGTCATCGGCCACGCTTATACAGCAGCGGCATGGCGTGACGACGACCCGTAGGGTGGGCAAGCTTTGCTTGCCCACCATGGACACGCGACGAAACGGTGGGCAAGCGGAGCTTGCCCACCCTACGAAACTACGAGCTACGAGCTCAACGAAGCCGCCACGAAATCCACCAGCGCCTTCACCCGCACCGAAGACCGGTGCTGCTGCGAATACACCGCGTAGATGTCCGCATCCGGGCTGCTGTAGCCGGTGAGCACCTGCACCAGCCGTCCGCTCGCCAGGTAGCGCTGCACGTCCCACTCCGCCCGCAGCAGCACGCCGTGGCCCTCCAGCGCCCAGTTCACCGCGATGCCGCCGTCGTTGGTGGTGAGGTTGCCGCGGATCTTCACGGTTTCGGCGTGGTCCGAGCCGTTGCGGCTGCCGCGTGACGGCGTGAAGCGCCAGGTGCCGTAGGCCTCGTCGCCCTGGCGAATGCCGATGCAGTTGTGCCGGGCGAGCTCGCGCGGCGCCGACGGCGTGCCGTGCTTTTTCAGGTAGCCGGGCGAGGCCACCACGATCCGCCGGTTGGACGCGATGAAGCGGGCGATGCCGCGCGAGTCGGGCGGATGGCCGAAGCGGAAGCACACGTCGTACGCGTCGTCCGTGAGCGGCGGCGGATTGACCGACAGTTGCAGCTGCACGTCCACCTTCGGGTGCTTGCGCACGAACTGCGAGATCAGCGGCGCGATGTGGCTGCGGCCGAAGCCGAGCGTGGCGTTCACCCGCAGCGAGCCCTGCGGCGCCTGCTTCAGGCCCACCAGCTGGTGCTCCATGTCCTCGATCTCGCCCAGGATCTTGCGGGCGTTCTCGAGGTAGACCTCGCCCTCGGGCGTCAGCCCCATGCGCCGCGTGGTGCGGGTCACGAGGGCGGTGCCGAGACGCGCCTCGATCTGCGTCAGCCGCTTGCTGACCGCGGGCGTCGTGATGCCCAGTTCGCGCGCGGCCGCCGTGAGGCTGCCGCACTGGACCAGCGTGGAGAAGAAGCCGAGGTCCGCGGCTTGGATGGCCTTGCCCATGGCCGCGATTGTGGCTTGGGATTGTTGAATCCAGGGAAAGGCCGCCTTGATTTCTCGAACGTCTGTTGAAACCCCAGGCTCCTACAGTGCGGTCCATGGCGTGCGACGCGCGCCCCATCCACCGAGGAGACATCCCGTGCACTTCCCCGTGAAACGCATCGCCGCCGCCGCGGCACTCACCGTCCTGGCCGGCGGCGCTTGCGCGCAGGCCTGGCCCGCCAGGACGGTCACCATCGTCGTCCCGTTCCCGGCCGGCGGCACCACCGACGTCCTGGCCCGCGCGATCTCCACCAAGCTGTCGGCCGCCATCGGCCAGACGGTGATCGTCGACAACAAGCCCGGCGCGGGCGCGACGCTCGGCGCCGCGCAGGTCGCCAAGGTGAACGACGGCGGCCACACGCTGCTGATGGGCGCGGTGCACCACACCGTCGCGACCAGCGTCTACAAGAACCTGTCGTACAGCTTCGAGAAGGACTTCGCGCCGGTCACCACCGTGGCCATGGTGCCCAACGTGCTGGTGGTGAACGCCACCGCGCCGTTCGCGACCGTGAAGGACCTGGTCGCGGCCGCCAAGGCGAAGCAGGAGAGCTTCGCCTACGGCTCCAACGGCAACGGCACCGCGCAGCACATGATCGGCACGCAGTTCCAGCTCGCCACCGGAGCGAAGCTGCTGCACGTGCCGTACAAGGGCAGCGCGCCGCTCACGACCGACCTGCTGGGCGGCCAGGTGAGCATGTCCTTCGACACGATCACGCCGGTGCTGCCCTTCATCAAGGAAGGCAAGCTCAAGCCGCTGGCCGTGACCACGGCCAAGCGCTCCGCGGCATTGCCCAACGTGCCCACGCTGCAGGAAGCGGGCGTGCCCAACCTCGCCATCGGCACCTGGTTCGGTCTGCTGGCCCCGGTCTCCACGCCAAAGCCGGTGGTCACGCGCCTGAACACCGAGATCGTGAAGATCATCAACAGCCCCGAATTCCGCAAGCAGATGGCGGACATCGGCGCCGAACCCGTGGGCAACAAGCCCGAAGAGATGGCCAGGCAGATCCGCGAGGAAACCGCGAAGTTCGCCGAGCTGGTGAAGGCCGGCAAGGTCACCCTGGAGTAATCGAATGCAGCAAGTAGCCGAGCTGGACCGCGAAGCCGCGGTCGCCGACCTGACCCGCCTGATGTCGAAGTTCACTTCGTACATCGGCAAGCGCCTGCCGGTGGACGTCACCCAGAAACTGGGCGAGCTGCGCGAGCAGGAAGTGAACTTCCTCGCCAAGGAAGTCTACGAATCGATGCGGGAGAATCAGGAAGCCGCCGACAAGCTGGATCGCCCGAGCTGCCAGGACACCGGCGTGATCCAGTACTTCCTGACCGCGGGCGCCAACTTCCCGCTGCTGGGCGAGCTGGAGGAGATCCTGCAGGGCGCCACGGCCGGCGCCACCAAGGAAGGTCCGCTGCGCCACAACGCGGTGGAGACCTTCGACGAGAAGAACACCGGCACCAACACCGGCTCGAAGATTCCCTGGCTCGACTGGGAGATCGTCCCGGGCAGCGACAGCGTGACGGTCGACGTCTACATGGCCGGCGGCGGCTGCACCCTGCCGGGCAAGGCGACGGTGCTGATGCCCGGGCAGGGCTACGAAGGCGTGGCGGAGTTCGTGTTCGACGTGATCACGTCGCGCGGCGTCAATGCCTGCCCGCCGCTGCTGGTCGGCGTGGGCGTGTCGACGTCCGCCGAGACCGCGGCGCGCCTGTCGAAGAAGGCCATCCTGCGTCCCGTCACCTCGCGCAACAAGAACGACAAGGCGGCGCTGATGGAGGAATTGCTGGCCGACGGCCTCAACGAACTGGGCCTGGGCCCGCAGGGCCTGACCGGCAAGTCCAGCGTGATGGGCGTGAACATCGAATCGTCCGCGCGCCACCCGTCCACCATCGGCGTGGCGGTGTCCACCGGCTGCTGGGCGCACCGCCGCGGCCGCATCCAGATCAACGCCGACATGTCGTGGGAAGTCATCTCCCACAAGGGATTCAAGCTGTGAAGAAGATCCTGACCACCCCGATCAAGGACGAGGACCTGGAGTCGCTGAACGCCGGCGACGTCGTTTACCTCACCGGCACCCTGGTGACCTGCCGCGACGTCGCGCACCGCCGCCTGATCGAACTGGGCCGCGAGCTGCCGGTCGACCTCAAGGGCGGCGCGATCTTCCACGCCGGCCCGATCGTGCGGCAGAAGGAGAACGGCGAGTACGAGATGGTCTCCATCGGCCCGACCACCAGCATGCGCATGGAGAAGTTCGAGAAGGAGTTCATCGCGCGCACCGGCGTGAAGCTGATCGTCGGCAAGGGCGGCATGGGCGCCGACACGCAGGCAGGCTGCGTCGAGAACAAGGCCGTCCACGCGATCTTCCCGGGCGGCTGCGCCGTGCTGGCCGCCACCAAGGTCGAGAAGATCGAGGCGGCGGAGTGGACGGACCTCGGCATGCCCGAGACGCTGTGGGTGAACCGCGTCAAGGAGTTCGGCCCGCTGATCATCTCGATCGATACCAAGGGCCGCAACCTGATCGAGGAGAACAAGGCGGTCTTCAACGAGAAGAAGAAGCCGATCCTCGAGCGGATCAACCAGCAGGTGCGCTTCATCAGCTGACGCGCGGCGGCGGCGCCTCGGCCCAGTCGGCCAGGTGCGTCGCCGCTCCCAGGGTGAGTCCCAGGGCGGAGAGGCTCAGGGCCACCACCGCATAGAGCGCTTCGGGCGGCGCGCCGGCCACGTGCACCGCGAACCAGCCGCCGACCGCGACCACCGCCAGCCGCAAGGAGCTGGCTACCAGCGGCCACGCGAGCCGGCCCGCGCCTTGCGAGGCGAAGAAGAGCGCCAGTCCCAGTCCGAAGAAACCGTAGCAGCCGCCGACGATGCGCAGGTAGGTGCTCCCCGCCGCCTGCACCGCCGGGTCGGCCGTGAACAGCGCCATCCAGAGCTGCGGGACGAGTGCCGCGGCGAGGCCGATCACGCCCGTGATGGCCCACACCAGACCAGCGCCGGCCCAGGTCACGCGCTTGGCGCGCACCGCTTGCCGAGCGCCCATGTTGGTGGCGACCATCGCGGTGAGGGCGCTGCCGACGCCGAACGCGATCGGAACGAGGATGTACTCCAGCCGCGCCGCGATGCCGTAACCCGCGACCGCGAGGGTGCCGAACACGCCGACATAGGCGGTGGCCAGCGCGATCGACCCGTTGCTCAGGATCGGATTGATCGAGGAGGGCAGGGCCAGCTGCAGGATGCCGCGGAAGGACTCGCGCTGCAGCTGCCAGCGCGCGCCGAGCAGGCGCACCGGACGGTCGCGCCGCGACAGCCAGGCCAGGAGCGCGATGGCGGACACCGCGTTGCACAAGACGGTGCTGGTCGCCGCGCCTGCCACGCCCAGCGGCGGGATCGGGCCCGCGCCGAACACGAGCAGCGGGCACAGCAGCAGGTGCATGGCCGTCGTACCGACCAATGCCGCCGCTGCGGCGCCCATGTGCCCGGCGCCGCGCGCGACGCCGGCGAGCGCGTTGACGGTCCAGACCGCGGCGGCACCCGTGAACAACACGCCCGCATAGGCCGTGGCATGCGCGAGCACGTCGCCGCGCGCGCCGAGCGCCTCGTACAGCGCCGGGCGCGTGGCGAGCAGCGTGAACAGTAGCGAGGCGGCGAGCCCGATCAGAACCGCGTGGCGCGCGAGCCGCGTCGCGCGCTGCGCATCGCCGGCGCCGAGCGCCCGTGCAACGACCGCCGTGGTGCTGCCGCCGAGTCCGCCCGCCGACATCTGCAGCATCAGCATCGCCAGCGGCAGCACCACCGCGACGCCGGCGAGCGCATCGGCGCCGAGCCGGCCCACGATGTAGCCGTCGAAACCGATGACGACGGTGTTGGCGAACAGGCCCACGATGTTGGGCGTGGCCAGCCGTAGCAGCGTGGGCAGCACGGGGCCGCTCAGCATGCGCTGCGTGGCGGCGGATGCGGCCAGGGCGGCGGTGCTCACAGCGGCGCCAGGTACGCGGGGGAATCGGAGGCCAGCGACTGCCTGACCTGGCGCGTGGCTTCGTCGGCGAGGATCTCCAGCACGCCGGCTTCGAGGCCGTCGAGCGCAGCGCGCACGATCGCTTCCGGCGTCGACTTCGGCATCTCGATGCCGCGCGTGAGGTCGGTGTCGACGAAGCCCATGTGCAGGGCCGAGACCTGCGTGCCTTGCGCGCGCAGCTCGTGCCGCAGGCCGTTCGTCAGGGCCCAGGCCGCCGACTTGCTCGCGCCGTAGGTTCCCAGCAGCGGGCGGTTGATCCAGCTCGCGATCGACAGCACGTTGAGCATGGCGCCACCGCCGTTGCGCGCGAGCACGGGGCCGAAGGCCTGCGCCATGCGCAGCATGCCGAAGAAATTCGTCTCGAACTGCCGGCGCGTGGTCTCCAGCGTCGGGTCGTCGAGGAAACCGCCGGTGGCCGCGATGCCGGCGTTGTTGATCAGCACGTCGACGTCGCCGCAGTCGCGTGCCGCCCGCGCCACCTGCTCGGGATCGGTGACGTCCAGCGCGATGGGGTAGACGCCGGGCAGGCTGACGCTGGCGGGATCGCGCGCGGCCGCATAGACCCGGCGCGCGCCGCGGGCGAGGGCTTCGCGGGCGAAGGCAAGGCCGATGCCGCGGTTGGCGCCGGTGATCAGGACGGTGGCTTGGGCGAGTTGCATGGGGGGTTCCTGGTGAATATGACGGCCGTCATATTTGCGGCCGTGGAAAAGCGCGCTGGGCGGCGCGCGCCGTGTCACCGGCCGGCGGGCCGGGGGGATTCGAAGCGTTCGAGCAGGAATTGCCGCGCGGCGGCAAGGTGCCGGCGGCCCTGCGCGTTGTCGCCCAGCATGCGGGCGACCTGCAGCGAGCCGACCAGTTGCGACGCGACGATCGCCGCGGTGCCGGCCGGTGCGTCCGCGGGGAGCACCGACTCCACGAGGGCGATGAGGGAGCGCACGCGGGCTGCCGCGGCATCGCGCACCGCGTCGGCCTGCCGCGGCATCTCGGAGGCGAGAGCGGCCACCGGGCAGCCGCTTTCGGGCGAGGCGAGATGGCGATCGGAGAGGTAGTTGTCCACCAGCGCGCGCAAGCGGCTGTGCCCCTTCGACTCGCCGGCGGCCATGGACTTGTGCAGTCGCGCGCGGCTGTCTTCGCCGGCATGCTCGAGCGCCTCGGCCAGCAGCGCGTCGCGCGACGCGAAGTGCGCATAGAAGCCGCCGTGCGTGAGGCCCGCCTTCTTCATGATGTCGGCGACGCCGATGCCGTGGAAGCCGGTGCTGCGCAGGGCGCGCGCGGCCGTGTCGACGATGCGGTCGTGGGTCAGTTGCTTGCGGCTGGGGGCGGCGTCCATGCAAAGCTCCGGTGCGGGGAAGCGAAGGATACGCGCAATATGATGGCCATCATATGAATGCGGTCATCCCGCGGCGAAGACCGGCGTCTTGCCCAGCGGATCGCGCGTTCTTCGTTTGACACCGCTCGGCCGCTGAAATACGCTGGCCGCATGTCGGCTGCACCAGGCTCGTTGTCGAGCACGAACTTCCCTCCCGCCGATGCGGAGGCCGCGCGTTACGCCTTGTTGCGCCGGCTCGCACCCTCGATGCGGCACCACCTGGTGGTCAACCTGCAGCCGATCGGCATGATCTACGAGGTGATGGAGCGCCGGCTGCGGCAGCCGGCTCCCGACCTCGCGCACGTGCACGACAGCGCCAGCAAGATCAACGGTTTCGCCCGCGCCGCCCTGAATTCCTGCCTCGACGTCGTGAGCTGGCTCGCGGCCGACGACACCGTGTCCGTGCCGGTCGAGGAGGCCGTGCGCGAGTGCACCACGCTGCTGGCGACGAGCCTCAGCTTCCGCGGCTACGCGCTGCGCAACAACGTGACGCCCATCCCGGGGCTGGTGAAACGCTCGGGCATCCGCAACCTGCTGTCCGGCGTGCTGATCCATTGCACGGACCACGCCACCCCGCCGTCGGACCTCGAGCTGTCCTGTGTTGCCGAAGCCGATGCCGCGCGCATCACGGTGAACGTGCGCTTCACCGACGGCGAGAAGGGTTTCGGCGGCGAGGCGAACTACCGCAAGCTCGCCTGGTCGGATCTCGAGGCGCTGGCCGCGGCCGACGGCGTGGAGCTGATGCGCGAGGGCGAGCGCATCGAGTTGCGGCTGCCGTGGATGGCGGAGCGTCCGCGCGCAGCGTAGGTCAGCCGCGCGGTTCGAAACCCAGCTTCTTCATCGGCGCGGCGAGCGCCGCCCGGCTCGTCTCGTAATCGTCCCAGGGCGCGTTGCCCTGGTCCAGGCGCGTGTGCACCGTCCGCACCGTCCAGTGCGCGCCGCCCTTGAGGTCCTGCAACTCGTCCCAGCGCACCGGCACCGAGATGCCGAGTCCGGGCCGCGCGCGGGCCGACCAGGCACACACGGTGGTCGCACCGTAGCCGTTGCGCAGGTAGTCGATGAAGATGCGGCCCACCCGGTTCTTCGCGCCGCTCTTGGCGACGAAGCGGTCCGGCAGGGTGCGCGCGAGGTGCTGCACCACGGCCTGCGAGAAGTCCTTCACCGTGTCCCAGTCGAACTGCTTTTTCAGCGGCACCACGAGGTGCAGGCCCTTGCCGCCGCTGGTCTTGAGGAAACAGGGCAGGTTCAGTTCGTCGAGCATGGTGCGCACCAGCGTCGCGGCCTCCTGGATCTGCGCCCAGGCGACGCCCTCGCCGGGGTCGATGTCGAAGGTCATGCGGTCCGGCTTGGCGATGGTGCGCACCACGCCGTTCCACGTGTGGATCTCGACCACGTTCATCTGCGCCGCGGACAGGATGCCTTCGGGCTGCGCGATCTTCACCATCGGCGGGTGGCCGGGAAAGATGTCCGGCTCCAGCGGCACCACGCCGTTCATCTTGTAGCGGTCCAGGTGCTTCTGGAAGAACAGCTGGCCTTCGATGCCGTCCGGGGCCCGCACCATCGCGATCGGGCGATCCTCCAGGTGCGGCATCATGAAGGGCGACACCAGCGCGTAGTAGCGCACCAGCTCGATCTTGGTCACGCCGCTTTGCGGATCGACCACGCGGTCCGGATTGCTGATGCGAAGGCCGGGCGGCAGCGTGCTGGCGGCGGCAGCGGACGCATCCGGCGCGGGCGCGGGAGCTGCCGATTTCTTCGCCGCGGCCGGGCGCGGCTTGCGCGCCGGCTGGTCCGCCGGCGGTTCATGCACCGCTTCCTCGACGCCGATCGCTTGCGGCGGCTTGTCGCTGCGCAGGCCGTGGAACACCGAATGGCGGATCTTGCCGTCGCGCGTCCATTCGCCGAACGACACCTCGCACACCAGCTCGGGCTTCACCCAGTGCGCCGCGCGCGGGATGCCGCTGCCGGCCTGGAAGGGCGCACGCTCCTGCGCGATCCTGTCCAGCCGCGCGCGCAGGTCCTTCAGCGTGGCTTCGCTGAAGCCGGTGCCGACATTGCCGGCGTAGTGCAGCTTGCCGTCGTCGCCATGCACGCCGAGCAGCAGGGAGCCGATGCCGGTGCGCGCGCCCTTGGGATCGGTCCAGCCGCCGATCACGAATTCCTGCCGCAGCTTGCACTTGAGCTTGATCCAGTCGCTGGAGCGGCGGCACACGTAGGCCGAGTCGCGCCGCTTGGCGATCACGCCTTCCAGCCCGAGGCGGCAGGCCGAATCGAGCATCTGCTGCGCCGGCACGTCGAACACCGCGCTGAAGCGCACGTTCGAATGCGGCTTGCGCTCGACGATGCGCTGCAGCACCTCGCGCCGCTGCAGCAGCGGCACCTCGCGCAGGTCGTGGCCGGCGCAGTAGGGCAGGTCGAACAGGTAGTAGACGATCCGTTCGGTGCGGTGGCTGTCGAACGCGCCCTGCAGCGCCTGGAAGTCCGCGGGCACGTCTTCGCCCGGCATGATGATCTCGCCGTCGTACCAGCCGTCCGGCAAGTCCATCGCCTGCATCGCCTTCACGAGCCCGGGCAGCCGCGACGTCCAGTCGTTGCCGTTGCGGGTGACCAGCTCGATGCGGCCGGATTCGACGCGGGCCAGCATGCGATAGCCGTCGAACTTGATCTCGAAGATCCATTGCCCGGGGTCGCGCGGTGCTTCGTCCACCAGCACGGCCAGTTCGGGTTGCAGGGTCTTCGGCAATGCGGCACGGACGGCGCCTTCGGGCGGGCCCGAGGTCGGAGCGGCCGCGGGCCGGGCCGCCGCTTTCGCGCCCGGCGCGGCACCCGCTTTCGGCCGGTCGGCCAGCTTCTGCACGCTGTCCGGCATCTCGTCGACCAGGCTGTATTCGGCGGCGGAACGCGCGAAGTCGTCGCGCTCCTTGATCAACAGCCAGGGATCCTTGCCGCGGTCGCCGCGGCCCTTCATGCGCACCAGGGCCCAGTGGCCGTGCAGCTTGTGCCCGCGCAGTTCGAACTTCAGCTTGCCTTCGCGCCAGCCCTTGCGCGGATCCTCCAGCGGGATCCAGGTGCCCTTGTCCCAGATGATCACCTTGCCCGCGCCGTAGTTGCCGGCCGGGATGGTGCCTTCGAACCTGTTGTACGCGATGGGATGGTCCTCGGTGGGCATCGCCATGCGCTTGTCGTTGGGGTCGTAGCTGGGGCCCTTGGGGACGGCCCAGCTCTTCATGGTGCCTTCCAGCTCCAGCCGGAAGTCGTAGTGCAGCCGCGTGGCCCAGTGCTTCTGCACCACGAAACTGCGTGCGTCCTCGTTCGCCTCGCCGCCTTCCGCCGGTTCCGGCGTGGCGTCGAAATTGCGCTTGTCGCGGTAGGTCTTGAGGGCGTTCTTGTCTGCCATGGCAGCGTTGGGCGTTGGGCGTTCAGAGTTGAGCGTAAGTCGAAACCACGCTCAACGCTCGACGCTCAACGCTCAACCATCAGGCACCTGCGCGGAACTGGTCGCGCAGCATCTTCACCTGGTCGTGGTTGCGCTGCACGCCCTGCATCTGGCGCTCGACCACCGTGCGCGCGGTCGACGGCAGGTTCTTCTGCAGGGCCTTGGTGTAGCGCGCCTTGGCGTTGTCCTCGCCGCGCTCGGCTTCCTCCAGCACCGCCTTGTCGTCGTAGGTGGTCAGCTTGGACTTGATCGACACCCAGCCGCGGTGCATCGCGCCCATCGCGCTGCCGCCGTCCTCCGGCGTGCCGCCGCATTCGCGGATCAGCTGGTTCAGTTCCTGGGCGCCGCGGCGGCAATCGTCGGCGCGCTGCAGGAAGGTCGAGCGCAGGTCCTCGCGCCTGGCCTGTTCGGCGCACTCGCGGAATCCGTACTCGCCGTCCTTGCAGCATTCGACCAGGTCGCGCAGCACGTCCAGCACGTCGCCGCGGTCACCGTCGTCGTTGCCTGCCTGCTGCATCGCGCCGACCGCGCCGGCGGTGCCCATGGCCGCGCCCGAGTTCGCGTAACCTGCGTTCCGGTTGTTGAAGTCGCGGTACTGCTCGTCGGCACGGGTCCAGGCCGCCTGCGAGGCCGGCCGGGCGCGATCCCACTCCAGCGTGGAGGTGTCGCGGGACGTGTCCCATTCGGAAGCCAGGCGCGGCTCGACCGAGGTCCAGGGATCCTGGGAGCGCTGGCGGCCCGACAGGCCGAGGCGGTAGGCCGGGGCGTAGTCGTCGTAGCTGCGTCCCTGCTCGTAGTACGGTTCGCGGTTGTAGTTGTCGCGCCAGAAGGCTTCCTCGGCCGTCGGGTTCACCGCTTCGCCCGCGGCCTTGCCGGCGAGACCGCCGACCACGGCACCGACGACACCGCCCACCGCGGCGCCCACCGGCCCGGCGATCGAGCCAGCCGCCGCGCCCGCGACGGCCCCGCCAGTCGCGCCCACGGCCGTGCCGATGGGATGCGAGCCGGGTTCGTCGGTGATGGGGTCTCGATTCAGGTCACGTTCTTCGCGTTCTTCAGCAGCCATTGCTTGCTCCTTGTCTGTAGGGGGTGAAAGGTCTGTCCACCATCTTGGGACGGTGGCCCATCCGGCCCGTGCGACGGACGCCGACGACGCGTGTAGGAAACGTCGGGCGCGAGGCCGAATTCCTTGCGTGGCTGAGCGCACGCACAGGGGAACACAAGAACGTCCTACACGCTCGCCGGGCCGCGTGCCTCACTCTGGTGCCCGACGGGTGCCACCCATGAAATATTCGTTGCGCAAGACGCCATCCCACCTCCACCTCACGTACAAGTACGGCGAGTCCAACGGCGGCCTGCTGGGCCGCAACCTGCTGCTGGAGGCGGAGGGCAACCTGCTCACGCTCGAGATCGACCTCTCGGCCAACCTGCTGGCGCGCAACAAGCAGTCGCCCTGGTACCTGGACGCGATCGGCCTCTCCTCCAACTACCACAAGCTCAAGTCGCTGCAGTGCCCGGACAACCTGGTGCGCGCACGGCTGATCCGGGCGTGGGAGGGCGTGAGCGATCCCAGGCTGCGCATGCGGCTCGTGCTCAGTCCGAAGGGCCGCTATCTGTACGAGGTGGCGCCGCACTCGCTGTTCATGGGCGGCATCCAGCTGGACGTCCAGGCCTTCCTGGAAGACGAGTCCGAAACCTCCGTCCAACCCGAGGCTTCCACGGTCAGCGAGGAAGCCGATCCCGACAGGAACCACGCATGACGACCGTCCGATTCGCCCGCTCCCTCACCAGCGCGGCAGCCGCCTGCCTGCTCGCCTTCGGCGCGCTGCAGGCCCATGCCGACGCGGGCGCGCTGCGCGCCCGCCACGCGGAGCTGGCCGACCAGCTGCGCAACAACACCTTCGGCCGCCAGATGGTGATCGATTCGGCCGAGGGCCACAACGCGCTGCAGGGCGACGTCTATGCCGTGCTGGACCATCCCTACGAAAAGGTCAAGCGCGCGCTGCAGGATCCGGACGCGTGGTGCGACATCATGCTGCTGCCCTTCAACACCAAGGCCTGCCAGGCCAGCGGCAACCAGCTGGCGATGCGCATCGCCCGCAAGCCGGACCAGCCCGCGGACCAGGCGTACCCGATCAGCTTCAATTTCCAGAACATGGCGGCCGGCGCCGACTACCTGGAGAGCCGCCTGAATGCCGGACAAGGCCCCTTCGGCACGCGCGACTACCGCATCAGCGCCGAGGCGGTGCCGCTGGAGAACGGCAAGACCTTCATGCACATGCGCTACGCCTACGGTTACGGCGGCAGCGGCAAGTTCGCCATGCAGGCGTACCTGGCCACGGCGGGTGCCAACAAGGTGGGCTTCACCACCAACGGCCTGCGCGGCGCGGTGGAGCGCAATGCGATGCGCTATTACCTCGCGATCGACGCCTACCTCGACACCATGGACGAACCTTCGGCCCAGCGCATGGACAAGCGCATCAACCACTGGTTCAGCGGCACCGAGCGCTATCCGCGCCAGTTGCGCGAGATGGATCGGGCGACGTACGTGGCGCTGAAGCGGCAGGATTACGGCGCGCAGCAGACGGCGGGCCGCTGACGTCACCCCCGCGCAGGCGGGGGCCCAGGGCTTCCTGCATTTGAAGCGGCGCTATCGCGCCGTTTCCCGCTTTTGGGCATCGCGCCGGCTGCCAGCCCCCGCCCGCACGGGGGCTGGCAGCAGGGCAGGGCGGTGGCGCATCGATCCGTTGCTATCGTCACCGCCATGGGGCCTGGCGTAGGGTGGGCAAGCTCGCTTGCCCACCGTTTCCCCGTGGACCGTCATGGTGGGCAAGCAAAGCTTGCCCACCCTACAGGGATCCCACCTGGTCGATCAAGCAGAGCTCTGAACGTCGCGGCAGGCGGTGCGTGGTGTGGGCCCGCATCAAGGGGCGAGCGCCTGAAAGTCGGATCCCGGCGCCGCAGCACGGCTACGAGAGCGCTCAGCGCGAATCGAGCCGTGCGTACGTTTCTGGCTCGCGAAGCTGTTCGAGTCTGGAGTTTGCCCGCGCGCGGGCAAACTCCAGCGGAGTTCTTCGCGTGGCGGCGCCGGGATCC
>NZ_DASVNN010000138.1:0-28338 GCF_036383835.1 Ramlibacter sp. | reverse complement strand
AGGAACACCTCGCGCCGAGTCTTCTTCCGCTTGCCGGCGTACTCGGCGTCCGCAAAACTTATCTGGCTCATTCGCGCAGGCTCCTTTGCATCAATCAACGCGCCGCGGCATGATCGGTGGACTTATTCAGACCTTCCCTAGCGAAGCTGTATGCGAGTAGATAACTTAATCGCCCGGTATCCGGTGCTCTATCACATGGCGGAGCGTGGCAGCTGGCCGAGCATACGTGAAAGGGGACTGCTCTCTACGACAGCAAGCCTAGACCTCGCAACTGTTTCAGCCGAAACTCGCATCCAACTTGAAAGCCGGCGGCGCCCAACGAGCGTCACGATCACCTTGGAGGATGAATCAGCTCTGGTCCTCCGCGACCAGAAGCCCATGAGTGATGCACGTCTCGCGAACTGCCTACAGGACGGCATTACTCCCCAGCAATGGTATGAGTTCCTAAACGGCAAGACGTTCTTCTGGGCGACGCTTGCTCGACTGCACACGCTTCTCGCGGCGTATGGAGAGCAAGAGCACGACGTTCTCATCGTTGATACGCAGTCGCTCGTTCGCGCTCACGAAGCGCAGATGTGGCTTTGCCATATGAACTCAGGGAACACCACGCCTTGGGCCCATCCTCGCAATTACGACGTTTTCAAACGGATAGATGAGTATCCAGTCACTAGCACTGGTCGCCCCGCTAAGGAGATCGCCGAGGTGGTTGTTGATTACTCCGTCCCCGACATTGCGAAGCACGTCAGAGAGGTTCGTCGGATGCAGGGGCAAGAAGTCACGGTGGCTAATCCGTACTAACCAAGGCTCTAGCGGGTGGTCCGTCAATCATCGGTTGGTACCAGGTAGTCAAGCAATGCCGATGGCCCGCGATTCGCGTACTTCTGGTAGTTGTCTTCGGGTCGCAAGTACCTTAGTTCAGCGAACTCGAAGCCTGCCGACCGGTCTCGGCGACTGGTGTCATTCGCACGGCCCGTCCTGACCGACCGCCCCCAGTCTGAAGCCACAGTTCGAATCGACCGCGTCAGGGACCAATTCAAGCCGGGACTGTGAGTCCAAACGCTCGCTCCGAATCTGACCGCCAGCGCCAGCCTCCGGCATCGCCCGCGAGCGACGGGCAGTGACACGCCAGCGGCCAATAAGCGCAACTTGGATAGCCGTCAACTCGATGGGTGGCGCAGCGCGCTAGAATTCAAGCAGGCGCCCGCCGTACTTGCACGCGAGTAGAAAAAGGCAATCTTCTTCATCGTCATTGATCACCCTTCTGGGCCCTCGTCGTCGGGGACTTAAACGCGTGCTTCTAACTCGACTCGGCGAGGCTGACCGAAGGAAGACTCATGACCGTGAAAGAACTTGCGCATGCTGCGCAGCAAACTATCCAGACCCAAGCCGGCTGCAACGTCAAACGCAGTCATGTGCATGAACTCCTAGCCGCTGCGTTCGGCTTTTCCTCATGGGCCGCGTTCCTGTCCGAAGCGGTGCTCGCTGACAACGCGGTGGGCGATGCGCCATCGGGCGGATTGCCTCGGGTGATCGGCCGGGCCCTTCAACTCCAGTATGCGCCAGGCGTGGCATCCGAGATGGCCGGCGCGCTGCTGGACTTCGTCGCCCAGCGCCAGATCTCGTCTGTCCGGTGGTCCGCGTTGGACGACCTACTCACCCCCGCCGTGCGTTTGGTGGAGGACGACGGGCTGGACGAACAAGACCATTGGGAGGACGACGACGAGGAGGTGGCCGCCAAGGCAGCCATCGGATTAACTCGGGATAGGCTGCTGCAGTCCCCATTGCTCTTGCACAGCCTGGAGCGTGCGGCGCAGGAGCCGAACCCGAAGGCACATCATCTTCTGGCGGCGCTGTACGAATGCGAGCCGCCGAACCCTTACTTGTACGAGGAGTCGCTCTGCGGCCGGTCTCTAACCTCCGTGGAGAGGCGCTGGGTTGATGAGTACCTTCGGTTGGAGCCGCAGTTCCGCCGCTACGAGACCCACCTCAAGGCGGCAGCGCTGGGTGGCATTCGAGCCGCTGCACTCAAATATGCCGCTGCATTCGACAACCAGGAGTTCTTTCGGCTGGCAGAGCGCATGTCTGGCGACGTGGATGCCACATGGATGGCCGAGATTGCGCCGACACCAGAATCGCGTGCTTTGTGGTTGCGCAATGCAGCGGAGCAGGGGTCCACATCGGCGCTGGAGGAACTGGCCCAAGGGGGAGACGAGTGGGCGGAGGAGCGCCTGGCGGAATCAGGAGATGCGCAATGGCTGCGGAACGCGGCCGAGCGTGCATTGGCTAAGGGGGCTCCCCTGAAGGCGTGGATTTGGCAGTACGTCGCGCTTGCGAATGGAGCTGACCTCACGCGCTCAACCATGGCTGCGTACCACGATGGAGGTCAGCGCGACGGGGACTTCTATGACAGCGACTTTGGTGGTGCCTTGTATGTTGCTGGCGAGGAGGGGTTGGTGTTGCCGAAGTTGGAGTCCCACGAGCATCGGACCGCAAAGGCCAAGGCTGACCACATCCTCCACCGCGTGCCGTAGGGGGAAGTAGGCCGGCTCGATCATTAGGTTGGCGCGGCTCACAGTGCTCGATTGGCGCCAATGTCGGGTATCGGCGACCGCCGTCATCCGGCGGTCGAACCTGACCGACCGCCCCCAGTCTGAAGCGGTCATCACCGACGGTGCATCGGGCCTGAAAGGTTCTACCGGCGCAGTAGCAGCGTGACGGCTGCTTCCGACCCCGAAGCGGACATTTGCGCAAAACCGCACCCCTGCGATTCAAGCGATTGCCATCCTGTCGGTCAGCCGACAATCAACGATGCCACTACCTAGCGCGCCGCTCAGCGCGCTCATGATCTGACTGCTGTGCAGTGCATGGCCCGGCCCGGCCCCAAGGTACTCATCCACCCTGCACAATCTCCCGCACCCCGTCGGAGACAACGGATGAGCTCCCGCCCTCCCCTCCACCTCCACGTCCCGGAGCCCTCGGCCCGCCCGGGCAACCTCACGGACTTCTCCTACCTGCACCTGTCCGAAGCCGGTGCCGTGCGACGCCCCCCCGTCGACACCTCCCACTTCGACACCCAGGACCTCGCCTACGACCTGATCCGCGTCCTCGACCCTGAGGGCAAGGCCGTCGGCCCGTGGGCGCCAGACGTCTCTCAAGACCAACTCCGCCGTGGCCTGCGCGCCATGATGAAGACCCGCATCTTCGACGCCCGCATGCTCGTCGCGCAGCGGCAGAAGAAGATCTCCTTCTACATGCAGTGCCTCGGCGAGGAGGCGATCGCGGTGGCGCACGCGCAGGCGCTGGAGCCGGGCGACATGTGCTTTCCCACCTACCGCCAGCAGGGGCTGCTGCTCTCGCGCGACGACATCGCCATGTCCGAGCTGATGTGCCAGCTGATGTCCAACGAGCGCGATCCGCTCAAGGGGCGGCAGCTGCCGGTGATGTATTCGTACAAGCGCGCCGGCTTCTTCTCGATCTCGGGCAACCTCGCCACGCAGTTCATCCAGGCGGTGGGCTGGGCGATGGCGTCGGCGATCAAGGGCGACACGCGCATCGCCTCGGGCTGGATCGGCGACGGCGCCACGGCTGAGGCGGACTTCCACACGGCGCTCACCTTCGCGCACGTGTACCGCGCGCCGGTGATCCTGAACGTCGTCAACAACCAGTGGGCGATCTCCACCTTCCAGGCCATCGCCGGCGGCGAGTCCACCACCTTCGCCGCGCGCGGCGTGGGCTGCGGCATCGCCTCGCTGCGCGTGGACGGCAACGACTTCCTCGCGGTCCTGTCCGCGTCGCGCTGGGCCGCGGAGCGCGCGCGCTCCAACCTCGGGCCGACGCTGATCGAGTGGGTGACCTACCGCGCCGGCGCGCACTCCACCTCGGACGATCCGTCCAAGTACCGGCCCGCCGACGACTGGCAGCGCTTTCCGCTCGGCGACCCGGTGCAGCGCCTGCAGCAGCACCTGGTCTCCATCGGCGCCTGGTCCGAGCAGGAGCACCAGCAGGTGCAGGCCGAACTCGAAGCCGAAGTGGCGGCGGCGCAGAAGGAGGCCGAGAGCCACGGCACGATGCTGGACGGCCACATCCCGAACGCGGCCACCATGTTCGAGGATGTGTACGCCGAGATGCCCGAGCACCTGCGCCGGCAACTTCAGGAACTCGGAGCCTGATCATGCTGGCGAAGACGAAGCACTCTCCCGACGACAGCGCCGCCGGCGCGGTGCGGCCCATGACGATGATCCAGGCGCTGCGCTCAGCGCTGGACGTGATGATGGAGCGCGACGACAACGTGGTGGTGTTCGGGCAGGACGTCGGCTATTTCGGCGGCGTCTTCCGCGTCACCGAAGGCCTGCAGGCGAAGTACGGCGCCCCGCGCTGCTTCGACGCGCCGATCAACGAGGGCGGTATCGTGGGCGCGGCCGTGGGCATGGCAGCCTATGGACTGCGGCCGGTGGCGGAGATCCAGTTCGCCGACTACTTCTATCCGGCCAGCGACCAGATCGTGTCGGAGGCCGCGCGCCTGCGCTATCGCACGGCGGGCGACTTCACCTGCCCGCTCACCCTGCGCATGCCCTGCGGCGGCGGCATCTACGGCGGCCAGACGCACAGCCAGAGCCCGGAGGCGCTGTTCACGCACGTGTGCGGCCTGCGCACCGTGATGCCCAGCAACCCGTACGACGCCAAGGGGCTGCTGATCGCCGCCATCGAATGCGACGACCCGGTGATCTTCCTGGAGCCCAAGCGGCTGTACAACGGGCCGTTCGACGGTCATCACGATCGGCCCGTGGTGCCGTGGTCGAAGCACGAACTGGGCAACGTGCCCGAGGGCTACTACCGCGTGCCGCTGGAATCGTCCGCGGTGTTCCGCGCCGGCACGCAGCTCACGGTGCTGGCCTACGGCACCATGGTGTGGGTGTCGCAGGCGGCGGCAGAGGAAAGCGGCGTCGACGCCGAGATCATCGACCTGCGCTCGCTGTGGCCCATGGACCTGGACACCGTGGTCGCCTCGGTGAAGAAGACGGGCCGCTGCGTGATCGTGCACGAGGCGACGAAGACCAGCGGCTTCGGCGCGGAGCTGTCGGCGCTGGTGCAGGAGAACTGCTTCTATCACCTCGAAGCGCCGATCGAGCGCGTGGCGGGATGGGACACGCCGTATCCGCACGCGACCGAGTGGGCGTATTTCCCCGGGCCGGAGCGCGTGGCCGCGGCGTTCAAGCGGGCGATGGAGGCTTGAGATGGGCAGCTATTCGATCCGCGTGCCTGACATCGGGGAAGGGATTGCGGAAGTGGAACTCGTGGCCTGGCGCGTGCAGCCGGGGGAGATGGTGAAAGAAGACCAGTCGGTTGCGGACGTGATGACGGACAAGGCGACGGTGGAAGTGCCGTCACCGGTGTCGGGGACGGTGATGTCGCTGGGGGGGAAGGTGGGGCAGGTGCTTGCCGTCGGCTCCGAACTGATTCGTCTCGACGTGGAAGGCGCGGGGAACTTGAAAGAGACTGCAGTCCCCCCTCCCCCTTCGGGGGAGGGAGCAATTGCAATACACAAACCGCTTGCGTCTCCTTCCGTCCGCCATCACGCCCGCCAACTCGGCATCGATCTCGCCTCCATCCGCGGCAGCGGCCCCGGCGGCCGCATCACGCACCAGGATCTCGAAACGCCTCCTCCCTCCCCTGCCCGCGCCTTGCAGCCGCGCGAAGGCGAGGAAGCCGTTCCCCTCACCGCCCTGCGCCGCCGCATCGCGCAGAAGATGCAGGAGTCCAAGCGCCGCATCCCGCACTTCAGCTACGTGGAGGAGATCGACGTCACTTCCCTCGAAGAAGTGCGCGCGCAGCTCAACGCACGATTCGGCGCGACGCGCGGCAAGCTCACGCTGCTGCCCTTCATCGCCCGCGCGGTGGTGATCGCACTCGACGACTTCCCGCAGATGAACGCGCGCTTCGACGACGACGCCGGCATCGTCACGCGCTATCGCCCCGTGCACTTGGGCATCGCAACGCAGACCGATGCCGGCCTCGCCGTACCGGTGCTGCATCACGCGGAAGCGCAGGACCTGTGGGGACTCGCGAGCGAGATCACGCGCCTCGCGGAGCTCACGCGCAGCAACAAGGCCAAACGCGAGGACCTCACCGGCTCCACGCTCACCCTCACCAGCCTCGGCCCGCTGGGCGGCCTCGTCACCACGCCGGTGATCAATCACCCCGAGGTGGCGATCGTGGGCGTCAACCGGATCGTGGAGCGGCCGATGTTCCAGGGCGGCGCGGTGGCCGCGCGCAAGCTGATGAACCTGTCGTCCTCGTTCGACCACCGCGTGGTCGACGGCATGGACGCCGCGCGTTTCATCCAGGCCGTGCGCGCGCTGCTGGAACAGCCGGTGCTGCTGCTCGTGGAGCACGCGCATGAAGGAACGTGACACCACCTGCGACGAGGAACTCACCCGTCCCGTGCTGGAAGGGGTAGCGGCAGGAATGTCTCCCGACGTCATCCCCGCGCAGGCGGGGACCCAGGGCATTGAAAGACGCGCCCGCGGGCGCGTTTCCGGGTGCCCTGGATCCCCGCCTTCGCGGGGATGACGAAGGGACGCGGGGATGACGAAGGGGTGCGGGGATGACGAAAACGGACACGCCATGATCTTGCACCGCCTGCCCCTCACCGCCGGCCACGTCATGCACGTGGAAGAACACGGCAATCCCGCCGGCCTGCCCGTGCTCTTGCTGCACGGCGGCCCCGGCTCGGGCAGTTCGCCGCTGCAGCGGTCCTTCTTCGATCCGGACGTGTACCGCATCCTCTGCCCGGACCAGCGCGGCGCCGGCCAGAGCACGCCGCGCGGCAGCATCGAACACAACACGCTGCAACACCTCCTCGCGGACCTGCGCCTGCTGCGCGCGCACCTGCAGGTGGACCGTTGGCTGGTGGTCGGCGGGTCCTGGGGGGCGACGCTCGCGCTGCTCCACGCGCTCGACCAGCCCGACGCGGTGGCGGGACTCCTCCTGCGCAATGTGTTCCTGGCGCGGCCCGTAGACATAGCCGGCTTCTTTGCCGCCGCGACGAACACGCAAGTTCTCGGGTGGGCTGCGTTGCAGCGGCAGGCCGACGCCGCGCGCTGTTCGCTGGTGGAGTCCCTTGCGGATCTGTTCGCCACCGGCGGGCCCGCCGCGCAGCGCGAAGCGGCTGCGTGCTGGTGGCGAAGCGAGCAGATCCTTTCAGGCGACGATCACGCGCCGACGCCCGGCGACGCACAACTGGAAGTGCTGGCCGACCGCTATCGCATCCAGAGTCACTACCTGCGCCATGGATGCTGGATCGCGCCTCCGGGTCTTCTCGCGCGCTGCGATGCATTGCCGGCGGTGCCGACATTGATCCTGCAAGGCACGGAGGATGCGATGTGCCCGCCCGGAGGTGCGCTCGCACTCGCGCACGCTTGCGGTGCGCGAGCCGCGTTGCGCCTGGTCCCGGGCGCCGGTCACGACCCACGCCATCCCGCGATGGCCGAGGCGATGCGCCAGGCCTTGCAGGCTTATGCGAGGTCGCGAAGTTTCGCCGCGGCTTGCGACCGATCGACGTCTAAGAATGCGGCTTAGGCGCGTACACCTGGAAGCATGCGTATCCTTGGAACATCCAGTGCCCTCGCCTAACCTTCCGAGCCACGCATCGTGGTTGAACGGAGGTATGTGATGGATCGGACGAACAAGCAATGGCTGGCGGTGCCCCTCGCGTGCGTGCTCCTCGGACTTGCGGGGTGCGCGATGCTCGAAAGCGAAACCACGACGACGTCGCAGGCACCGGAACGGAGCATCATGGGCGCATCCTCGCGGTACGTTCCGGCTTCGCTGAGCGCGAGCGACTGCATGAAGTTCGAGGCGATGCCGTACGAATGCGAGGTTCTCCTGCGGAGGTAGAGGGAAATCAGGAAAGGCGGCGCGCTGCGGCGCCTTTCCTGGAAGCCCTCGATCCCCGCCCGCGCGATGGCGGAATAGCTACCAGCCCAGTCCGAACTTCAGCACCAGCATCACCCCCGTCCCGCACAGGATCGTGCCGAGCAGGTCCTGCTTGCGCGTGTAGAACGCCAGCCCCGCGATGGCGCCGAAGATCCGCGCGTCCTTCCAGGTGTGGACGAGGTGACCCTGCGTCATGACGATCTCGGGCGCGACCACGGCGATCAGCGCGGCGACCGGCGCGTAGCGCAGGCCTTCGCGCAGCCAGCGCGGCATCGGCAGGTCCTGCTCCGGGATCAGGAAGAACGCGCGGCACAGGAGCGTGACGGCGCCCATGCCGAGGATGGTGAAGAAGATTTCGAGCGGGCTCACGATGTCCGGGGCCTCAACGTTTGGGATCGGGCCGCACGTGCTGCAGCAGCACGCCGACGGCGACCGCGGCGGAGATCGCGACGACGATGTTCAACCGCAACGGCAGCGCGTAGGCAGCCACGGCCGCGCAGGCGGCGACGAAGGCCGCGACCCAGGTCGAACGGCTGCGCAACTGTCCGCAGGCGAGTGCCAGCAGCGCCATCGTGCCCGCGAAACCGATGCCCGTTTCCGTGGGGATGCCGCTGCCGGCGACGATCCCGGTGATGACCGCGGCTTGCCATGCGGCGTAGTTCACGAGGGCGGCGCCCAGGAAGTAGTCCACCTGTCCCGGCTCGCGCTGCGGATCGGGGTAGCGCCGCGCGAACGCCGCGAAGATCGTGTCGCCCATGAAGTAGCTGAGGGCGATGCGGCGGCGGCGCGGCAGGTGCGCGAAGTACGGGCGGTACTGGTAGCTGAAGACCAGGAAGCGCAGGTTGACGCAGGCGGCGGTGGCCCACACGACCCACATCGGTGCGCCGCTCGCGATCAGCGGCAGGGCCGCCACCTGCGAAGAGCCGGCGAAAACCAGGACGGACATCAGGATGGCCAGCGGAATGCCCATCCCGCTCTTGGCCATGGCCACACCCGCGACGAGGCCCCAGGCGCTGATGCCGAGCGTCATGGGGGCGCTGTCGCGCATGCCCGCCCGGAACATGGGACGCCGCATGGTGGCGAGGATCCTGCGCTTCACGCGCGCGATGCGAAGGGACAGGTCCGGTTTTTCTGCCATGGGCGGCTGTATTGTCGTGCACGCGGCGCCACTTGCAGCGCGGCCAGGGAAAAGTTCACGTCGTCATCCCCGCGCAGGCGGGGATCCTGGGCTTCCGGGAAACGCGCCGCCGGCGCGTTTTTCCATGCTCTGGGTCCCCGCCTGCGCGGGGATGACGGAGGAGTGATCGCCTTGACCTCGACCGGATCGCCCCCACTTGCGACGTTCCCCGCGCCGCCGTCCGAAAATCCCCCCGATGTCCCTCCTCCCGTTCCACCCGGCCGTCGCCTCCTGGCTGGAGCACCGCTTCGGCTGGCCGACGGAAGCGCAGGCTCAGGCGTGGGCGGTGACTTCACAGCGCCGCCATGCGCTGATCGCCGCGCCGACCGGCTCGGGCAAGACGCTGGCGGCCTTCCTCGCCGCCATCGACGAGCTCGTGCGGGAAGGGCTGGCCACGGGCCTCACGGACGAGGTCCACGTCCTCTACGTGTCGCCGCTGAAGGCGCTGTCCAACGACATCCGCAAAAACCTGCAGGAGCCGCTGGCCGGCATCCGCGAGGAACTGGCCGCGCGCGGCCTGCCCGATGCCGGCATCCGCAGCGCCGTGCGTACCGGCGACACGCCCACGGCCGAACGCGAGCGCATGCGCCGCAAGCCGCCGCACATCCTGGTGACGACGCCGGAGTCGCTCTACATCCTGCTCGGCTCGGAATCGGGCCGCGCCATGCTCAAGTCGGTCAAGAGCGTGATCGTCGACGAACTGCACGCGGTGGCCGGCAGCAAGCGCGGCTCGCACCTGATGCTGTCGCTCGAGCGCCTGGAAGCGCTGTGCGCGCGGCCGCCGGTGCGCATCGGCCTGTCGGCCACGGTGAAGCCGCTCCAGGAGATGGCGCACTTCCTGGTCGGCGAGCGCGACGAGGAAGCCACGATCATCGATGCCGGCCACATCCGCGAACGCGACCTGGCGATCGAGATGCCGCGCTCGCCGCTCGGCGCGGTGATGCCGATCGAGGTGTGGGACGAGCTGTACGACCGCCTCGCGGACCTGGTGCACCAGCACCGCACCACGCTGATCTTCGTCAACCAGCGCCGCATCGCCGAGCGCATGGCGCGTCACCTGGCCGAGCGGCTCGGCGAGGAACACGTCACGGCGCACCACGGCAGCCTCGCGCGCGAGCATCGCCTGCAAGCCGAGCAGCGACTGAAGCAAGGCGAGCTCAAGGCGCTGGTGGCCACCAGTTCGCTGGAACTGGGCATCGACATCGGCGACATCGACCTCGTGTGCCAGATCGGCTCGCCGCGCAGCATCAACGCCTTCCTGCAGCGCGTGGGCCGCGCGGGTCACGCGATCGGCGCCATCCCCAAGGGCCGGCTGTTCCCGCTGGCGCTGGACGACCTGCTGGAATGCGCCGCCCTGCTCGACGCGGTGCGCCGCGGCGAACTCGATCGCATCCGCGTGCCGGACAAACCGCTGGACGCGCTGGCGCAGCACATCGTGGCCGAGACCGCCTGCCAGGAATGGCCGCTCGATGCGCTCTATGCCTCGCTGCGGCGTGCCGAACCCTATCGCGATCTCGCGCTGAAGGAGTTCGAGGACGTCGTGCACATGCTTGCCGACGGCTACAGCACCCGCCGTGGGCGCCGCGGCGCCTATCTGCACTACGACGCCGTGAACCGCATGCTGCGGGCCCGTCGCGGCGCACGGCTCGCCGCCGTCACCAATGCGGGCGTCATCCCCGACCAGTTCGACTACGACGTCGTATTGCAGCCCGAGGGCCACCGCGTCGGTACGCTCAACGAGGACTTCGCCTTCGAGAGCCTGCCGGGCGACATCTTCCAGCTGGGCAACGCCTCCTACCGCATCGCGAAGGTCGAGACCGGCAAGGTGATGGTGGAGGACGCCAAGGGCCAGCCGCCGACGATGCCGTTCTGGCTCGGCGAAAGCCTGGGCCGCACCGACGAACTGTGCGAGGCCGTGTCGCGGCTGTGCGAGACGGCGGACACGCTGCTCGCCGAAGGCGTGGAGGCCTGCGTGCGCTGGCTGCACGAGGCCGTCGGCCTGCCGCAGGCGGCGGCGCACCAGCTCACGCTGTACCTCTCCGCGGCCCGGAACGCACTGGGCGTGCTGCCCACTCAGCGCCGCATCGTGTTCGAGCGCTTCTTCGACGAGGTGGGCGACACGCACCTGGTGATCCACTCGCCCTACGGCTCGCGCATCAACCGCGCCTGGGGCCTGGCGCTGCGCAAGCGCATGTGCCGAAAGTTCAACTTCGAGCTGCAGGCCAGCGCGCTGGAGGACAGCATCGTGCTGTCGCTCGGGCCCACGCACAGCTTCCCGCTGGAGGAAGTGCAGCATTACCTGAAGTCCGCGACCGCGCGCGACGTGCTGGTGCAGGCGCTGCTCGACGCGCCCATGTTCGGCACGCGCTGGCGCTGGAACGCCACCGCCTCGCTGGCGGTTCGCCGCATGAACGGCGGCCGCAAGGTGCCGCCGCAGTTCCAGCGCTCCGACGCCGAGGACCTGCTCACCGTGGTGTTCCCCGACCAGATCGCCTGCGCCGAGAACCTCGTGGGCGAGCGCGAAATCCCGGACCATCCGCTGGTGGCGCAGACGCTGCACGACTGCCTGCAGGAAACCATGGACGCCGACGGTTTCCTGGCGCTGCTGCGGCGCATCGAGGCGGGCGAGGTGGAGATCGGCACGCGCGAGCTCACGACGCCGTCGCCGCTGGCGTACGCCATCCTCAATGCCAAGCCCTATGCCTTCCTGGATGGCGGCGCGGCGGAAGAGCGCCGCACCAAGACCGTCCGCACGCAGCCGCTCGACGAGCTGCAGACGGCACAGGACGTGGGCCGCCTCGATCCGCAGGCGATCGCACGCGTGCGCGAGGACGCGTGGCCGGAGATCGCCGATGCGGAGGAATTGCACGACGCGCTGGTGGTGCATGGCTTCCTGGCGGTGGAGGAAGTCGACCCGCCGGAGCTGGTGCGCGCGTTGACCGAGCAGCGGCGGATCACGACGATGCAGGTGGGCGCCACGCTGTACGTGGCGGCGGAGCGGCTGCACGAGATGCTGGCCGTGTTCCCGCAGGCGAAGCTGGAGCCGGCCATCGACCCGGTGCACAAGGAGCGCCCGGCGAGCGAAGACGCCTTGCGCGAGATCCTGCGCAGCCGCCTCGACCTGCTCGGCCCCGTCACGCCCGACGCCCTCGCCGCCCCGCTGGGCCTGCGCGGCGCGGACGTACTGCCTGCCCTGCTGCAGCTCGAAGCCGAAGGCGCCGTGATGCGCGGCGCCTTCACCGCGCCCGGCGCGCAGGAGTGGTGCGACCGCCGCCTGCTCGCCCGCATCCACCGCATGACGCGCGAGCGCCTGCGCGCGGAGATCCAGCCGGTGCCGCCGGCGCAGTTCATGCGCTTCCTGTTCCGGTGGCACCAGCTCGCCGGCAGCGAGGGCGACGAGCGCCGCGAAGGAGAAGGCGGACTGGCCGACGTGCTGCGGCAACTCGAAGGCCATGCCGCGCCCGCCTCGGCGTGGGAGGAAGACCTGCTGCCCGCGCGCGTGGGAGACTACCAGCCCGCCATGCTGGACCGCCTGTGCGCCGTCGGCCGCATCGCGTGGTGGCGGCCGACGGAAGCGGCGGAAGCCGCCAATCGCAAGTCGGGGCCGATCCGCGGCACGCCGGTGCTGCTGTGCGAGCGCGACGCGCTGCCGCACTGGCAGCAAGCAGCCGGCGCCGCGCCCGAGGACGAAGCAGCGCTCTCCGGACCGGCGCGCCTGGTGCTCGACCTCCTGCGCCGCCATGGCGCGAGCTTCTTCGCCGACCTGCAGCGCGACGCCCGCATGCTGGGCACGCAGGTGGAGCAGGCACTGTCCGAACTGGTGGCGCACGGCCTGGCCACCTGCGACTCCTTCGCCGGACTGCGCGTGCTGGTGATGCCCGCGGACAAGCGCAACAAGCTGCGCCGCCGCGGCAAGGGGCACGATCCGATCGACGATGCGGGACGCTGGTCGCTCACGCGCCGCCTGCAACCGCCGGAGGCCTCACCGGGCGCACTGGCCGCCCCGCACATCGAGCACATCGCCCGCGTGCTGCTGCGCCGCTACGGCGTGCTGTTCCGCAAACTGCTGGAGCGCGAGGAAGGCCTGCCGCCCTGGCGCGAGCTGTATTACGTGCTGCGCCGGCTCGAAGCGCGCGGCGAGATCCGCGGAGGCCGCTTCGTCAGCGGCTTCTCCGGCGAGCAGTTCGCGCTGCCCGAGGCCGCCGCGGCGCTGCGCCGCACGGCGAAAACGCCCGGCCGCGAGCGCGTGGCGATCTCCGCGGTCGATCCGTTGAATCTCGCGGGCATCGTCGTGCCCGGCGACAAGGTGCCGCGCCTGCCGGGCAACCGGCTGCTGTTCGAAGGCGGCGTGCCGGTGGCCGTGCAGGCCGGCGGCGACGTCCGCTATCTGCAGCCGCTGGAGCCCGCCGCGCAGTGGGAGGTGAAGAACCTCCTGATCCGCAAGCAGCAGCCGGCGAGCTACGTCCTGCCGCCGCCGGGGATCTCCTGATGCCGCAGCGCATAATCCTGGCCCGCTCCTGGAACCTGCCTTGACGACTCCGACCCCCACCCCTTCCGCCCCGCTCACGCCCGAGGACTTCGACGAACTGGACGCCGAACTCGACTTCCTGCGCGAGCGGCACGAGGAGATCCCGCAGTGGGAATTCTGCGAGGGCTTCCTCGCCGCCCTGCTGTGCATGCGCCGCGAGGTGCCGGACGAGGAATACTGGCCCGTGCTGCTCGGCGAAGACTTCCGTCCCATGGAGCACATGGAGTTCGTGTGGCGCTGGCGCCGCCGCTGGCAGGAGATCGCCCACGCGCTGGACCAGCCGGTGGAGGTGCTGGAGGACGAGCGCACCTACCATCCCGAAGCGCTCGATACGCGCGGCGCCATCCTGGCGCTGCCCGCCGAGGAGCGCGTCGAGGGCGACCTCGAGAACCTGCCGGCCTACGCGCAGGTATGGGCCCTGGGCTTCATGTACGCCGTGGAGACCTGGCCCGAGGAATGGCAGCCGCCGCGCGATGACGAAGTCGCGGAGATGATGGACAACGCGCTGGAAGACATCGTCGCGCTCACCGAGGGCGACGCGGGGGAGCCTGCGATTTCCATGTACAGCGAGGACGGGCCGCCCAGCGTCAGCAACGAGCGGCTCGACCAGGTCGCCAACGCCATCTGGGCGGTGTACGAGCTACGCCAGGTCGCCCGCAGCCTGGGCCCCCGCATCGACCCCGTGCGCAAGGCGCCCGAGCCGGGCCGCAACGACCTGTGCCCGTGTGGCAGCGGGAAGAAGTACAAGAAGTGCCACGGGGCGGGGTGAGCGCTCCGTTGGCGTCGGGGTTCGGCGCTTGCAGCGCGCTCACCACCGACCTACGAACTTCCCAGTCGGCGTTTTCGTAGGTCGGGGTGAGCGGCGAAGCCCGAACCCCGACGCAAACTTCAGCGCTTCAGCCAGCGCGCCACGCCTTCACCCGCCACACGCCCTGTCGCAAAGCTCGCCGTCAACAGGTAGCCCCCCGTCGGCGCTTCCCAATCCAGCATCTCCCCCGCACAAAACACGCCCGGCACCTCGCGCAACATTCCGTTCGCATCGAGCGCCTCCAGCCGCACGCCACCGGCGGTGCTGATCGCCTCCTCCACCGGCCGCGGCCGCGCCAGCGTGATCGGCAGCGCCTTCAGCGCCGCGGCCAGTTGCCTCGGGTCTTCCAGCTGCTGCGGCGTGAGCAACTCGTGCAGCAAGGCCATCTTGATGCCGGCGATGCCCAGCCGGCTCTTGAGGTGCGTCGACAGGCTGCGCGGCCCGCGCGGGCGCGAGGTCTCCGCCAGCACCTGCGCCTCGTTGTGCTGCGGCAGCAGGTCGACGAGCCACGTCGCCTGCCCCTTCGCCGCGATCTCGTCGCGCAGCGGCGCCGAGAAGGCATAGACCAGGCTGCCTTCGATGCCGGTGTCGGTCAGCACGAACTCGCCCTGGCGGCTTTCCTGCGGCGCCTGCGTGGACAGGCGCGCGGCCACCGGCTTCAGTGGCTGGCCGGCGAAGCGCTGGCGCAGGTGATCGCTCCAGCCCACGGCGCCCGGCCGCGTGGGCGCGACGTCGAAGCCGCAGTTGGCCGGCTGCAGCGGTGCGATATCCACGCCGCGCGCGGCCAGCAACGGCACCCACGCCCCGTTGGAGCCCAGGCGCGGCCAGCTCGCGCCGCCGAGGGCCAGCACCGTGGCGTCGGCGGTGTGCGTCGCGCGCCCGGCCGGCGTGTCGAAGACCAGCGCGCCGGCCTCGGCATCCCAGCCCTGCCAGCGATGGCGCGGGTGCAGGCGCACGCCGGACGCGCGCAGGCGCTGCAGCCACGCCCGCAGCAACGGCGCGGCCTTCATGTCGGTGGGGAACACGCGGCCTGACGTGCCGACGAAGGTCTCGATGCCGAGGTCGGCGGCCCAGCGGCGCACGGCCTCGCCACCGAAGGCCGCCAGCGCTTCGCGCAAGTCGGCGCTGCGCTCGCCGTAGCGCAAGAGGAAAGGTTCGGGACCTTCGGAATGCGTGAGGTTGAGGCCGCCGCGGCCCGCGAGCAGGAACTTGCGGCCGACGGAGGGCATGGCGTCGAAGAGGTCGACGGCGATGCCTTGACGGACGAGCACTTCGGCGGCCATGAGGCCGGCGGGGCCGCCGCCGATGACGGCAGCGCGGGAGGGAGACGAGATCACGCGAGGATTCTCGTCGATCGCCCTGTCATGCGGAGAAGTTGTCATCCCGGGCTTGACCCGGGATCCATGCAGCGGTCGTTCATGCGTCGCATGGATTGCGGGTCAAGCCCGCAATGACAAAGTTCGTAGGGCGGGGTGAGCCCGCAGGCGAACCCCGCCGCCGGACCCGGTCAGGCCAGCTGCCTCTCCAGCTGATCCAGCACCTCGTAGCAGGCCAGCACCTGCCGCACGCTCGAATTCGGCTCGCGCTTCTCGCGGATCGCCGCGATGAACTCGCGGTCCTGCAGCTCGATGCCGTTCATGCTCACATCGACCTTGCTCACGTCGATCTTCTCTTCCTTGCCGTTGAACAGGTCGTCGTAGCGCGCGATGTAGGTCGCGGTGTCGCCGATGTAGCGGAAGAACGTCCCCAGCGGGCCGTCGTTGTTGAAGGACAGCGACAGCGTGCAGATGGCGCCGCTCTCGGTCTTGAGCTGGATGCTCATGTCCATCGCGATGCCCAGGTCCTTGTGGATCGGGCCCTGCACCGCGTTGGCCTTCACCACGCGCGAGCCGGTCTGGTACTGGAACAGATCGACCGTGTGGGCAGCGTGGTGCCACAGCAGGTGGTCGGTCCAGCTGCGCGGCTGGCCCAGCGCGTTCATGTTCGTGCGGCGGAAGAAGTAGGTCTGCACGTCCATCTGCTGGATGTTGAACTCGCCGGCCTTGATCTTCCTGTTCACGTACTGGTGGCTCGGATTGAAGCGGCGGGTGTGGCCGCACATGGCGACCAGGCCCGTTCTCTTCTGCGTCTCCACCACCGCGCGGCCCTCTTCCACCTGGTCGCACAGCGGGATCTCCACCTGCACGTGCTTGCCGGCCTTCATGGCGGCGATGGACTGCTGCGCGTGCATCTGCGTGGGCGTGCACAGGATCACCGCATCGACGTCCGGACGCGCCAGCGCCTCGTCCAGGTTGTTCGTCACGTGCTTCGCGCCGTACTTGTGCGCCACTTCCTCGGCCTTCGGGATCTCGCGGCCGATGATGGAGGTGACCTCCACGCCGGGGATGTTCTTCAGGCCGTCGAGGTGCTTGATGCCGAAGGCGCCGGGACCGGCCAGGGCGATGCGGACAGTTTGGGTCATTCAGTTCTCCAGGATCATGTGGCCCACCGCGGTGTTGGAGGCGGGCACGTGATAGAAGCGGTGCTTCAGGGTGGGCTTGCGGCCGCCGGCGACGTCGGCCATCGCGCCGCGCGCGATCAGCCACATCACCAGTTCGATGCCCTCGCTGCCGGCTTCCTCGACGTATTCGATGTGCGGCAGCTTGGCGAGGCCTTCCGGGTCGTCGATCAGGCGGTCCAGGAAGCGGTTGTCCCACTCCTTGTTGATCAGGCCGGCGCGCGGGCCCTGCAGCTGGTGGCTCATGCCGCCGGTGCCCCAGATCTGCACGTTGAGGTCCTCGTCGAAGCTCTCCACCGCCTTGCGGATCGCCTGCCCCAGGCGGAAGCAGCGCATGCCGCTAGGAACCGGGTACTGCACCACGTTCACCGCGAAGGGGATGACCTGGAAGGGCCACGCCTTCGGCTGGCCGCACATCAGCGACAGCGGCACCGTGAGGCCGTGGTCCACGTCCATCTTGTTCACGATGGTCAGGTCGAAGTCCTGCTGGATCACCGAGTGCGCGATATGCGAGGCGAGCTCGGGCGCGCCCTGGACGTCCGGCACGGGACGCGGGCCCCAGCCCTCGTCGGCCACCTTGAACTGCGCGGCGGTGCCGATCGCGAAAGTGGGGATGATGTCCAGGCTGAAGGCCGTGGCGTGGTCGTTGTAGACCAGGAACACGACGTCGGGCTTGTTCTCCTGGATCCACTGGCGCGAGAAGTCGTAGCCGGCGAAGACCTTCTGCCAGTACGGCTCCTGCGTCTTGCCCAGGTCCATCGCCGCGCCGATGGCGGGCACGTGCGAGGTGTAGACGGATGCGGTGATGCGCGCCATTTATTTCTTTCCTTCCCGGCCCCAGGTGGCGGGGCGGCCGCCGCTGACCATCATTTCGCGGTAGGCGTCCTCGCTCATGCCGGTCATCGAGCCCGCCATCTGCTGGAAGCTCTTGCCGTCGGTGGCGCCGATCTTGGCGAGGAAGTAGATGTTGCCGCCCAGCGCGATCATGGCGTTCATGTCGCGCGAGAGCACGGCCTGCTTCTGCTCCTCGCTCATCGCCCACTCGTCGAGATAGGCGCGCTCGTCCTTCTTGAAGCGCTCGCGGTTCTCGGCCTTCATGAGGGACATGCAGAACTGGTTGAGCCAGTAGCCCTTGCGGCTCTGCTCGGCGTCGAAGATCGTGGTGCCGGGCACGCCGGCGTAGGGTTTGTCGAGAGACATGTCAACTCCCAGGGGTCGTGGGGACGCAGGTGAAGCTGGCTGCGTCGTTGACGTCGCCGCTGCGGTAGCGGGGGAAATTGGGCCACTCGCACAAGGGGCGGCTGCGCTTCACCGCGAAAGGCGGCTTCGCTTCCTGTTCGACCAGCTGCAGGCCCGCCGGTGCCCGGCCCTGCTCCACCCAGGCGACCAGCGCGCCCAGGAAGTCGGCGTTGGCCGGGCCGCCCGTGCCCACGTGGTCGACGTTGGGCGCGGTGTAGAGCTTGAAGAACTGGCCCACGCGGTCCTCGCCCATGCGCCGCGTCACGTCGGTCCAGTAGAGGATGCCGGTGTACGGGCTCTGCGCGTAGTCGCCCAGGTTCTCCAGCAGGATCAGCTTGCCGCCGCGCGCCTGGAAGGCGGACAGGTCGGTGTTCATGGAGTCCATCAGCTCCGAGACCTGCTGGATGCGCGCCACGTGGTTCTTCGTGTCGTAGCGGCGCAGGTCGGCGTTGGGGTCGCGCGCGTAGAAGTACTGGATCGCGCCGGCGCCGTAGAACCAGCCGATGCCGTTGGCCTGCACCGGCGGAAAGGCCGGCGGCTGCGCGCCGGTCCACCACGATTGCCAGCCGCCGGTGGGGCCCGACGCAGCCGTGTTCTCGCCGCTCGGGCCGCGGCCCGGGTATTGGCGCACGCCGTTGGCCAGCGGGAAGTCGAAGCGATACCCGGAATGCAGAGTCTGCACCGCCTTCACCTGCGCCGCGTTCAGGCAGCTGTCGTTCACGGCGCCGGCGCACTGCAGCTTGGTCACGTCGAAGCGGTGACGGCAGCCGATCGCATCGGACACGAGCCCGTCGGCCAGGCCGTCGGCGGCATCGCAGGCGGCCAGCACGGCGTCGTGCACCAGCTTGATCCTGGCCGGCGGGATCCAGCCTTCGCCGGTGAGCGCGAGGCCGTCGCGCAGGCCCACGTGCTGCAAGGCCGTCCAGTTGATCACCGGCACGCGGCTGAAGATGCCGTCGAAGTCCGCCGGATAGCGCTGCGCCATCGTCAGGCCCTCGCGGCCGCCTTCGGAGCTGCCGACGAAATAGAGCTTCTGCGGGCCGCGGCCGTAGGCCGTCTTCATCACCGCCACGGCGACGTCGCGCACCTTCTTGTACGAGGCGTGCGCGAAGTTCAGCAGCGCTTCGTCGTTCAGCGCGAACACCTGCGGCGGCTGGCCGGGCTGGTTCTGGTGGCCGGAGTCGGTGCCGTAGGTGACGAAGCCCTGCGCCAGCGGCGCCGCCGCTTCGTAGCGTTGGGCCGGCACCAGCGCCAGGCCGGAGATCAGCACGCCGTTGAAGCCTCCGCCGCCGTACTGCACCGAGCGGCCGTTCCACTGCGCGGGCAGGTTGACCTGGAAGTGGATCGGCGGGGCGTTGGGATCGACCGGAGCGATCTTGCCCAGCACCTTGCAATACGCGGGCGTGGCCGGCGTGATCGTGCCGGCGGGCGTCGGCGCGCGTTCGGCCACGGCCATCGGCGCGGGCGGCATGAAGGTTGCCGAGTCGATCCTCGCGGCGCCGCTGGGCAAGCCGATCGCCGTCGGCGCGATGGTGGTGCCGGCGAGCGCCGCGCAACCGGCGGCGGGATCGCCCGCCGTCATCTTGCCGGGGGACGCGCAGCCTGCCAGCAGCGCGACAGTTGCAACGACTATCAGTCCAAAGCCCGTGTGGTTCATTTCTCTTCCGGCCAGTAAAGACGGTTGGGATTGTCCACGAGCAGCTTCCGCTGCAGTTCCTTCGTGACCGCAATGTGCGGGATGAAATCCACCAGCAGCCCATCGTCGGGCATGTGGCCCTTGAGGTTCGGGTGCGGCCAGTCGGTGCCCCACAGCACGCGGTCGGGGAAGCTCTCCACCACCTTGCGCGCGAAGGGCACGACGTCGCGGTAGGCGTTGCGCTCGCCGTCCAGCGCCGGCGGGCCCGCCACCGACAGGCGCTCGGGGCAGGTCACCTTGCTCCATACGTTCGGGTGCTCGCGCATGAACTTCAGGAACAGCGCGAACTCGGGGCCGTCGACCGGCTTGCTGACGTCGGGGCGGCCCATGTGGTCCACCACCACCGTCGTCGGCAGCGCGGTGAAGAAGTCCCACAGCTCGGGCAGGTCCACCGCCTCGAAGTAGATGACGACGTGCCAGCCGAGCGGGGCGATGCGGCCGGCGATCTCCAGCAGTTCGTCCTTGGGCGTGAAGTCCACCAGCCGCTTGACGAAGTTGAAGCGCACGCCGCGTACGCCCGCGGCGTGCATGTCCTGCAGTTCCTGGTCGGTGACGCCGCGCTTGACCGTCGCCACGCCCTTGGCCTTGCCGTTGGAGCGCTTCAGCGCATCGACCAGCGCGCGGTTGTCGGCGCCGTGGCAGGTGGCCTGCACGATCACGTTCCTGGCGAAACCCAGGTGGTCGCGCAGCGCGAACAGCTGCGCGGCGCTCGCGTCGCAGGGCGTGTACTTGCGCTCCGGCGCGTAGGGGAACTGCTCGCCGGGGCCGAACACGTGGCAGTGCGAGTCCACCGCGTTGGGCGGCAGCTGGAACTGCGGCTTGCTCGGGCCGGTGTACCAGTCCAGCCAGCCAGGGGTCTTCTCGAATCCGCCGGAAGTGGGTTTGCTCATGGTGTCAGTCCAGCTTGGCGCCGGTCTTCTGGATGATGGAAGCGAAGCGCGCCGACTCGGCCTGCTGGAACTGCACGAACTGCTGCGGCGTCACCGGGAACGGCTCGTAGCTGAAGGACGTGAACTTCTCCTGCACGTCGGGCGCGGCCAGCGCTTCCTGGATGTCCTTGCGGATCTTGTCGGCCAGCGCGGGCGGCAGGCCCTTGGGCGCGGCGATCGCGGTCCAGCCGGTCACCTCGAAGTCCTTCGGCCCGCCGGACTCTGCGACCGTGGGCACGTCCTTGAACTGCCCGGACAGGCGCTTGGGCGCGGCCACGGCCAGGTACTTCAGCTTGCCGGCGCGGTACAGGGGTCCGGCGGTGGCGTTGGTGCCGATCGCGAACGACAGCTCGCCGTTGGCCACGCCGGTGTACAGCTGCGTGGTCTCCTTGTAGATCACGTGCTGCATGTCGACGCCGGCCTGCATCGCCAGCAGCGCCGAGCCCAGGTGCACCGGGTTGCCGACCGACCAGGAGCCGTAATTCAGCTTGCCGGGATTGGCCTTGGCGTCGGCGACCAGGTCGCCCATGGTCTTGTACTTGCTGTTCGCCGCGGTCGTGATGAAGAAGTAGGTGCGGAACAGCGGCGCCAGCACCTCGAAGTCTTTCTGCGCGTCGTAGGGCAGCTTCTTGAACAGGTGCGGATAGGCCGAGATGTGGACGTTGTCCAGCTGGATCAGGTCGTGGCCGTCGGTGGCGCCGGTCTTGAAGGCGTTGATGGCGATGAAGCCGTTGCCGCCGGGGCGGTTGTCCACGACGACGGGCTGGCCCCATTTCTTGGACAGCTTGTCGGCGACGAGGCGCACCACGCCCTCGGGACCGCCGCCCACCGGAAAGGGCGTGATGATGCGCACCTGTCGCGTGGGCCAGGCTTGCTGCGCTTGGGCGATGCCGGCGGCGGCGAGGATGAGCGTGCCGAGGGCGGCGCGGCGGGAGAGAGAGCGGAAACGAGTGGTCATTTGTTTCGAGGCAATGAACTGAATTTGTCATTGCGGGCTTGACCCGCAATCCATGCGGTCGTCGACCGCCGCCTGGGTCCCGGGTCAAGCCCGGGACGACAAGGTTTAGTCGACGTAGCGCAGCCCTGCCTTCGCCAGCGGCTCGCGCATCTTGTACATGTCCAGCCCCAGCACGCCCGACGCCAGCTTCGCGCGCTTGTCGCCTTCGTTCGCCTCGCGCGCCTGCGCGGCTTCCAGCGTCTTCTTGGCCATCGCGGCCGGCACGCAGACCACGCCGTCGTCGTCGGCCACGATCACGTCGCCGGGCGTGACCAGCGCGTCGGCGCAGACCACGGGGATGTTCACCGAGCCGAGGGTGGCCTTCACCGTGCCCTTGGAGCTGATCGCCCTGCTCCACACCGGGAACTGCATCTCGGTGAGCGTGCGCACGTCGCGCACGCCGCCGTCGATGATGAGGCCGCGCGCGCCGCGGGCCTTGAAGGACGTGGCCAGCAGGTCGCCGAAGAAACCGTCGGTGTTGGGCGAGGTGAGCGCCGCCACCACGACGTCGCCGGGCTGGATCTGCTCGGCGACCACGTGCAGCATCCAGTTGTCGCCGGGCTGCAGCAGCACCGTCACGGCGGTGCCGGAGACCTGTGCGCCGGCGTAGATCGGACGCATGGAGGTGTTCATCAGGCCCACGCGGCCCATGGCCTCGTGCACCGTGGACGCGCCGAATTTCGCCAGCGCGTCGGCGGTGGCGCGGTCGGCGCGCTGGATGTTGCGGTAGACGACTCCGAGTTCGTACATGTTGGGTTCTCCTGGAATTCAAAAACAGCCGGACGCAGAGGGCGCAAAGGTTACGCAGAGAACGCAAAAAAGACATTCAAAGGAACTTGGATTTCCTTTTGCGTCCTCTGCGTACCCTTCGCGTCCTCTGCGTCCGGTAGTTGGGTGTTTACTGCCCGCGCTTCTTCAGCTGCGCATCCAGCAGCGGGAAGACACGCCGCGTGTTCGCTTCGAAGATCGCGTGCTTCTCCTCGGGCGACAGGATCGTCGACGCGTCGATGTACTTCTTCGTGTCGTCGTAGTAGTTGCCGGTGGTGGGATCGATGCCGCGCACCGCGCCGATCATCTCGGAGGCGAACAGCACGTTCTTCACCGGGATCACGGTGTTGAGCAGGTCGATGCCCGGCTGGTGGTACACGCAGGTGTCGAAGAACACGTTGTTCATCACGTGCGTGTCCAGCTGCGGCCGCTTCATCTCCTGCGCCAGGCCGCGATAGCGGCCCCAGTGGTAAGGCACCGCGCCGCCGCCGTGCGGGATGATGAAGCGCAGCGTCGGGAAGTCCTTGAACAGGTCGCCCTGGATCAGCTGCATGAAGGCCGTGGTGTCGGCGTTGATGTAGTGCGCGCCGGTGGTATGGAAGCAGGCGTTGCACGACGTCGAGACGTGGATCATCGCCGGCACGTCGTGCTCCACCATCTTCTCGTAGATGGGGTACCACCACTTGTCCGTCAGCGGCGGCTCCTTCCAGTGGCCGCCCGAGGGATCCGGGTTCAGGTTGATGCCGACCGCCCCGTATTCCCGGATGCACTTCTCCATCTCGGGGATGCACGTCTTCGGGTCCACGCCCGGCGACTGCGGCAGCATCGCCACCGGCACGAAACTCTCGGGGAACAGCTTCGCGACGCGGAAGCAAAGCTCGTTGCAGATCGCGGCCCAGGTGCTGGAGACCTGGAAGTCGCCGATGTGGTGGGCCATGAAGCTGGCGCGCGGCGAGAACAGCGTCAGGTCGTTGCCGCGCTCCTTCATCAGGCGCAGCTGGTTGTTGATGATGGACTCGCGCAGTTCGTCGTCGCCGATCTTCAGCTCCGACACCTTGGGCATCGCGGACGGGTCCTTGATGCCGGCGATCTGCCGGTTGCGCCAGTCTTCCAGTTGCTTGGGCGCCGTGGTGTAGTGGCCGTGGCAGTCGATGATCAGGCTCATGTCTTCCTCTGTTGGTGTTCGTTCAGGCGGGGTCCATGCCGTTGCGACGCTTGGCTTCGGCCGCTTCGGGCGAGGCCATGAAGGCCAGCAGCTCGCGCACCGCGCCGGCCTGCTGCGAGGTAGTGCACACGGCACCGGAAAAGGTGGTGGTGATCTGCACGGCAGCCGGCATCGGACCGACGACGGTGATGCCTTGCAGGTGGATCAGTTCGCTCAGTTGCTGGAAGCCCAGCGCCACTTCGCCGCGCGCCACCAGCGTGCCGACCGGGATGCCGGGCGGCGCCTGCACGAGGCGGCCCTGCAGCTCCTGCGCGATGCCCCAGCGCTCGAACAGCTTCACCAGGGCGACGCCGCTGGGGCCGGTGGAGTAGCCGACGTTCGCTGCCGCCAGCACCGCGCGCTTCAGCGCTTCCTCGCTGGAGATGTCGGGCGCGGCCGTGCCGGCGCGCACCGCGATCGCAACGCCGGAATCGACCAGGTCGACGCGGCTGCCGGCGACGGCGTGGCCCGAGGCGATCAGCTTGTCGATGGCGTCGGCGGCGAGGAACACGGCGTCGAACGCCTCGCCCGCGGCAACGCGCTTGGCCGCATCGACGCCGCCCACGGATTCGATCTCCACCGCTCGGCCGCTGCGCTGTTGCCAGGTGCGGGCCAGCTCGCCCAGCACCTGGCGCGTGGCCATCGAGGAGATTGCCTTCAGGGTCGCATTCATGGCGCGCATTGTGGTCGCGGGGTGGACGAAGGACCAGCGAAGCGGTCGACTAGCAGCTATAGCAGTTCGGCATAATCGAAACCAAGTTATTCCCAACCATGGACCTCAAGCAGCTCCAGTACTTCGTCCGCGTGGCCGAGCTCGGCAGCTTCACGCGGGCCGCGATCGAGCTCGACGTGGCCCAGCCGGCGCTGAGCCGCCAGGTGCGCTTGCTGGAGGTGGAACTGCGGCAGAACCTGCTGGTGCGCAACGGCCGCGGCGCCGTGCCGACCGAAGCGGGCAAGCTGCTGCTGGAGCATGGGCGCGGCATCCTGCACCAGGTCGAACGGGCCAAGGACGACCTCGGCCGCCTGCGCGGCGGCCTGGCCGGCCGCGTCGCGGTCGGGCTACCGACCAGCGTCGCGCGCGTGCTGACCGTGCCGCTGACGCGCGCCTTCCGCGAGACGCTGCCCGAGGCGCGGCTGTCGATCAGCGAGGGACTCTCCGGCCAGTTGCAGGAAGGCTTGATCGGCGGGCGGCTGGACATCGTCGTCCTCTACAACGCCCAGCCTTCGCGCGAGCTGGACCTCACGCCGCTGATGGAAGAAGACCTGCTGCTGGTGCGCCGCCGCCCGCCGGGACTGCACGAGGATCCGCCGCCCGGGCCGATCGCGCTGGAGGAGGTGGCCAGGCTGCCGCTGGTGATCCCCACCCGGCCCAACGCGATCCGCATGCACGTGGAGGCGGAGATGGCGGACGTCGGCACGCGGCCCAACGTGGCGCTGGAGATCGACGGCGTGTCGGCCATCCTCGACCTGGTGCTCGATGGCGCCGGCTGCGCGATCCTTTCGCGCAATGCCCTGCTCAATACGGCGCGGCCCTCGGCCTACACCGCGCAGCAGATCGGCGACCCGCCGCTGCGCATCCGCCTGTCGCTCGCGACCAGCCTGCAGCGGCCGGCGACGCCGGTGCAGAAGGCGACGCTGGACCTGATCCGAAGCAAGGCGCCCGCGGTCGTGGCACATTCGCTGTGAAGGAGACCCGCACGCCATGAAGAAGCCGCTTGCCGCCCTCGCCTGCCTCGCCGCCGCGCAGATCGCATCCGCCGTGGAACTCAAGGTGCTCAGCGCCGGCGCCTTCAAGCCGGTGCTGGTGGCCTTGCAGCCTGCCTTCGAGCAGCAGACCGGTCACAAGCTGGTGATCGAGAACGACACGGCGGGCGCACTGCAGAAGCGCATCGCCGGCGGAGAAGCCTTCGACGTGGTGTTCTCGAGCCCGGCGTCGCTGCAGCCGCTGGCGGCGAAGCTGGCGAACGAGCCGCCGGTGCCGCTGGCGAAGGTGGCGATCGGGGTCGCGGTGAAGCGCGGTGCGCCGCTGCCGGATATCTCCACGGTGGATGCCTTCCGCAACGTGGTGGTGCAGGCGAAGTCGGTGGCGTACATCGATCCGGCCGCGGGCGGATCGAGCGGGATCTATCTCGATCGCCTGTTCGAGCGCTGGGGGATCGCGCCGCAGGTGCGGGCCAAGGCGGTGCTGGTGCCGGGAGGCCTGGTGGCCATGCGCGTGGTCGATGGCCAGGCCGACGTGGCGATCCACCAGATCAGCGAGATCCTCGCGGTGCCGGAGGCGGTGCTCGTGGGGCCGCTGCCGGCGGAGATCCAGAACTACACCGTGTATGCGGGGGCGGTGGCCGCGCAGAGCGCGAACGCAGCCGCCGCGCGGCAGTTGTTCGATGCGTTGAGGTCGCCGGCGACGGCGGGGATATTGCAGTCCAAGGGCATGCAGGCACCGTGAACGCTTCGCGGATTGCTGGGGTTGCACCCCAGCCTACGGTGAGGCATGCAGGTGTCGCGCGGCATTTGTAGGCTGGCGGTGGAGCGCAGCGAAACCCCAGCGATTCACCCGGCCCAGTTCCGCACCGCCCAGATGATCGCCGTCAACGTAAAAAACGACGCCACCGTCGTCCCCAGCTGCGCCGCCGCGGCCATCGCATCCTGCCCGTACTTCTGCGCCAGGATCGGATAGATCCCCAGCATCGGCACCGCCGCCATCAGCACCACGATCATCTGCAGCTCGCGCTGCATGGGCGGCAGCAGCAGCACCGCCGCCAGAACGAACAGCGGATGCAGCACCAGCTTGCCAGCCGCCACCACCGCGACCTCCCGCGCCATGTGGCCGATGCGGATCCCCACCAGCGATCCGCCGATCACGAACAGCGACAGCGAGGCCGTTGCCGCCGCGAACAGGTTGACCGTGCGCGCCACCGGCTCGGCGAGCCGCCAGCCCGCGAGCGAGAACACGAAGCCCGCGACGAGGCCCCAGATCATCGGATTGCGCAGCACGCCCCGCAGCGACTGCACCAGGGCGAAGCGCAGCCGCGCGCCGCGTCCCTGCCCTTCGCCGGCGTCGGCCAGGCCGCTTTCCGCCAGCGCGAGCGACAGCGGGATCGTCACGAAGTTCTCCACCACCATCGCGAGCGCCAGGCCGATGCCCGCGTTCACCGGCCCGAACAAGAGGGCCATCAAGGGGAAGCCGATGAAGCCGCTGTTCGGGTTGGACATGCCCAGCCCGATCATGGCCGCCGCCGACAGCGGCTGCCCCGCCACACGGCGCGCCCAGAACACGCCGGCGAGGTTCGCGGCCACCGAGCCGATCGCATAGGCCGCGATGAAGACGGGATTGAACACCTCCGCCACGCTGCGCTGCGACAGCGCATTGAACAGCAGGGCCGGCAGCGCGATGTTCACCACGTACTTGCCGAGCACGCGCATGTCGCCGCGCTGGAACAGGCCGCCGCGGGTGCAGAGGTAGCCGATCGCCGCCACGACGTAGATCGGCACGGTGATCGCGAGGACGTCGAGCACTTTTCTTGTCTGGAATTCGTTGTTGCTCGGCCATTGTGCCCTCCGCCAATGGAGGGATTCCGGCGCCTCGCAGCGGTTCGATCATGAAGCCTCCTCGCACGATCGCGAGGAAAGGAGTCGCCATGTCATCCCGCCGTTATGTCCCCTGGTGCCAGTGCCGCCGCAGCCACGCCGGCCTGTGCCGCATGCCGCCCGCGCCCGACGTGATGGCGGCGCTGTTCATGGAATTCAAGCGCAAGGCGCCGCCCGGCATGAGCTTCGCGGAGTACCTCGCCTCGATCGGCTTCGTCGATCCTTCCGTCGACAACGACGGCATGGACGACAGCGCGGTCGGACGCGCCGGTGCAGCCGGCGGCGTCGAGTTGATCTCGGTGCCCGGGCAGAAGGTGGCCGGCCCGCTGCGCGTGATCGTGCTGCTGGTCGACTTCCCCGATCGCACCGGCGTGCGCGAACGCCAGGCCTTCCAGGACCTGCTGTTCTCCCAGGGCGAATACCCCACGGGAAGCATGCGCGACTTCTACGCCGAGGCGAGCAACCGCAAGGTGGACGTGATCGGCTCGGTGCACGGCTGGCTGCGCATGCCGCACGACTACGGCTACTACGTGAACTCCCGCTCCGGCACCGGCAATACCTATCCGCGCAACGCGCAGGGCCTCGCCGAAGACGCGGTGAAGGCCGCGATGGCGCAGGGCGTCGCCTTCCCGCAGGACCTCGACAAGCTGGGGCACGGCTCCGTCACCGCCCTCTTCATCGTGCATGCCGGCCGCGGCGCCGAAGTGCAACCGACGGTGCAGCTGCAGAAGGCCGAGATCTGGTCGCACAAGTGGACGGTGCAAAACCCCGTGCAGGTCGCGCCCAACCTGCACGCCACCACCTATCTCGTGGTGCCGCAGGACTGCCAGCTCGGTGTCTGCGCGCACGAGCTGGGGCACCTCGCCTTCCAATGGCAGGACTTCTACGACCCGAACTACGACGAGGACGGCCAGTACTGGGACGGCTCGGGCACCTGGGACCTCATGGCCGCCGGCTCCTACAACGGCGGCG